>CACJSU010000005.1 GCA_902596165.1 uncultured SAR86 cluster bacterium
ATGTTCCGGTTGGGCCTGGCAGGGGGTCGGGAGCTGGATCCTTGGTTGCCTTTGCTCTGGGAATAACAGCACTAGACCCAATTGAGCACAATCTTCTTTTTGAAAGGTTTATTAACCCCGAGAGAATATCCATGCCAGATTTTGATATTGATTTCTGCATGGATAAAAGAGATTTGGTAATAGATTATGTTGGGCAGAAGTATGGGAAATCTGCTGTATCTCAGATTGCAACATTCGGCACCATGGCTGCACGAGCTGTAGTAAGAGATGTGGCAAGAGCATTAGGCAAACCTTATGCTTTGGGTGATCGAATCTCAAAAATGATTCCATTTATTCCCGGTATGACTCTTGAGAAAGCTATAAGCTCTCAGCCAATATTTAAGAAAATGATTCAGGATGAGGAGGAGGTTTCTGAGATCATAGATTTAGCATATAAACTTGAGGGAATCGCAAGAAATGTCGGAAAACATGCAGGGGGAATAGTAATAGCTCCAGGATCAATTTCAGATTTTTGTCCTACATACTTTGATCCCCAGTCTGATTCCTTGATGACTCAATTTGATAAAGATGATGTTGAGACTATTGGATTGGTAAAATTTGATTTCCTGGGTCTTAGAACTCTGACGGTAATAGACCGGGCAGTAAAAACGATTAATGAATCTCTAAATGAAAAAAATGAGAAGCCCCTAGATCTTAATATCCTTACCTTAGATGACCCTAAGGTTTTTGAATTGCTAGCTTCTGGAAGAACTACAGCTGTATTCCAGCTTGAATCAACTGGTATGCGGGAGTTAATTCGTAGACTCAAGCCAACTAAATTTGAAGAGATAGTGGCTTTGCTAGCTTTATACAGGCCTGGCCCTCTTGAATCAGGCATGCATGATGAATTTGTTGATCGCAAGCATGGAAAAAGTAAGGTGACTTTCCCTCATGAATTACTTGCACCGGTATTATCAGAGACATATGGGGTTATTTTGTATCAAGAGCAGGTAATGCAAGCTGCGCAGGTTTTAGCGGGCTATTCTCTCGGTCAAGCTGACATCTTAAGAAGAGCGATGGGCAAGAAAAAAGTTGAAGAGATGGAGCAGCAAAGACAAATTTTTGTTGATGGCTGCGCTCAAAATGAAATTAAAAAAGCGACTGCTGAGAAAATTTTTGATCTCATAGAAAAATTTGCTGGCTACGGATTCAATAAATCTCATTCCGCAGCTTATGCAATGCTCTCATACCAAACAGCATATTTAAAAACATATTTTCCTGAGCATTTTATGGCAGCCGTCTTATCTACTGAATTAGGTAACACCGATAAGATCAATACTCTGATCAATGAATGCAAAGAGATGAAGATTAAGGTATTAACCCCTGATATTAAAACTAGTAACAAACATTTTAATGTTAATTCAGATCTTCATATTAAGTATGGTTTGGGCGCAATTAAAGGTGTGGCAGATTCTTTTATCGATCACGTAATTGAGGTTAGAAAAAACCATTCATTTAAAGATCTTTTTGATTTAACAAAAAAAGTAAACATTCGGTTGGGCGGCAAAAAATCTATTGAGGCATTGACCAAAGCAGGTGCTTTTGATGAATTAGCTCCCTCAAGATCTGTAGCGCTTGCCTGCATGGAAGATATGCTAAGGGAAGGTCAAAAGAACAGTGCTCAAATGGCCGGCACTTCAGATCTTTTTGCTTCCATGGAACAAACATTCGATCCTTATGAGAAATATATAAATGTTAAAGATTTATCAAAGGAAGATTTGCTTAATCATGAAAGAGATGCTCTTGGTTATTACTTTTCAGGTCATCCAGTAATTGCAATTGAGGGCATAGTTAAAAATCTACGATCACATACTATTGGTGAAGTCACCGATGATATTGGAAGGGCAAAAATAGTTGGATTGCTTAATTCATATAGGCAAATTAGAGATCGCTCAAACAAACAAATTGCTTTTATTAGTTTTGATGATGGCACTGGCACTATGGAAGGCACAATTAGTACCGATGTATTGGAGAAACATCATCTGTTGCTGAAGACAAACTCTATTCTCATTTTCGCTGGCTCAGTTGAGATTGATGATTATAAATCAAAAGAATTGAGCCGAAGAATGTATAAGATGAAGGTAGGGTCTGTGACCTCACTTGAGTCACAAATGAGCCAAGGCAACAAATCTATTATGATTGACCTAAGAAACGTATCAAATGACTCTATTCAATCAAATATGGCAAGTTTAAAAAATTTGAATGGAGATTTTTGGAAGCATGGAAACTGTAAAATACATTTAAAAATTCTTCATCAGGACTCTGAGGCTATAATAGAGCTTGGAGATGAATTTAAACTTATGCCTTCAACTGAAAACATCAAAATACTCAAGGATATGTTTGGTGATGAAGCTATTAAATTAAATAAATGAGTATTAATATTTTAGAGTTCGAAAAACCAATTGCAGAAGTTGCAGAGAAGATAGCAGCCTTACAATTAGCAGCTTCAGATAATCCAGAGCTTTTGCCTCAGATAGATAAATTAAAATCTGAACAAGCTGCATTGACGAAGAAAATTTATTCCAAGTTATCTACTTGGCAAAAAGTCCAAGTTGCTCGTCATCCAAATAGACCTCATACCCTTGATTTCATTGAAAGAATTTTTGAGGAGTTTGAAGAATTGCATGGAGACCGTCAATTTGGTGATGATGCCTCTTTGGTTGGAGGGATTGCAAAATTAGAGGGCATGCCTGTAATGATTATTGGGCATGAGAAGGGTAAAGATACTGATGAAAAAGTTAAAAGAAATTTTGGGATGCCACAGCCAGAAGGTTACAGAAAAGCAAAAAGGCTTATGCAGTTAGCTGAACGATTTAACATGCCGGTCATTACCTTTATTGATACTGCTGGAGCCTACCCGGGTGTAGAGGGTGAAGAGAGAGGTCAAAGTGAGGCAATCGCAAGAAATTTAGCAGTAATGTCTAGTCTAAAAACTAAAATACTTGTTGTAGTTTCAGGCGAAGGGGGTTCTGGGGGAGCTCTGGCTTTGGGCATCGGTGATCATGTTGCAATTTTAGAATATGGAACTTATTCAGTTGCATCCCCTGAAGCTTGCGCTTCAATAGTTTGGAGAGAATCAGATAAAGCTCCAGAGGCTGCAGAGGCTATGAAAGTTGGAGCAAATGATTTAAAAAAAATAGGTATAGTTGATGAAATTATTGTTGAGCCGATCGGAGGAGCGCATCAAGACTATGATACTATTTCAGCAAGCATTAAATCATCTTTGCTAACAAATTTAGCAGAGCTATCTAAATTTTCTCAAGAGGAGTTACTTCAAAGACGCTATCAGCGCCTGCTTAAAATTGGTGCCTGATTTTGTTTGATTTAGAAGATTTTTTTGATTTAGTTGATTCCAGTAAAAACATAACTGTTGGATTTAGCGGCGGAGGAGACTCCTCTGCACTTTTGCATTTTTGTCATAAACTTAACCAACAGCGACTTTTGCAAGGTAATCTCTCTGCAATTCATATCAATCATTCATTAAATAAAGATTCAGATCAGTGGGAAGATCACTGCAAAATATTCTGTGAGGAAAGAGGTATTGACTTTCATAGCTATCAAGTAAAGATACATTCAAAAAAGTCAGGACTTGAATCAGCCGCAAGAAATGCAAGGTACAAAATTTTTAAAGAAGCAATGCAATTTAATGATCAATTGTTATTGGCTCATCATGCAGATGATGTGGCTGAAACCATTTTATTTAGACTATTTAGAGGAACTGGACTTGACGGACTTCAAGGGCCACTAAAAAAACGTGCTTTAGGAGAGGGAGTAATTTTAAGACCCTTGCTTGACTATACTAAATCTGATCTCGTTAAATATTTGTCCATTAACAATATCAACTTTATCTCTGATAGCTCTAACTTTGAAGACAATCAGGACCGCAATTTTATTCGCAATGAAATTCTCAAGATGGCTGCAAATCGTTGGCCTAATGCAAGTAGAAAAATTCAACAAACAGCTGATTTAGTTTCAAAGCAAAAAAAAGTTCATGATTTTTTGCTAGATCAGCAGTTTGGAGAAAATATTAGAGGCCTTAAATTACATAGAAAGTTCCTGCTTGATCTAGATGAAGATAGCTGTAAAGAAGTGATCAGATATTGGATAAAAACTAATAATGTGGCTATGCCAAATAAAAAAATAATTGGTGAAATTTTAAAAGCGTTTATTTATTCTAATCCTAGTGCAAGAACACAAGTGAATTGGTCGAGAGCAGACAATGATCAAAATAGTGCTTTTTTAACTTTTAGTGATGGTGATTTGATCTTAAATAAGAAATAATCAATTAATTCGGAGAAAAATATGAGTTATGAAACTTTAAGCCTAGCTATTGAAAATAGGGTAGCAACTATAACTATTAATCGTCCAAAAATGATGAATGCTTTTAATGAGCAGCTTATTTGGGATATGGGGAATGCAACTGAGCAAGTTAAAAATGATTCTCAGGTTAGAGTGTTGGTTATAACTGGAGAGGGTAGAGGATTTTCTGCTGGTGCTGATTTAACTGAAAGAGAGGCTTCATGGTCAGATACAAAGGATGCATTGTTGAGAGGCTATCATCCTTTTTTAAAGAATATAATTGAAATGCCAAAACCAGTTATTGGTTCAATTAATGGAGCTGCTGCTGGTATTGGAGCTGCATTGGCTATGGCATGTGATTTAAGAATCATGGCTAAAGATGCATACATCATGTCAGTTTTTAGCAATATTGCATTAGTGCCAGATGGCGGACTTAGTTTTCTTTTAACAAGAGCTATTGGTTATGGGCGAGCTTTAGAATATGCAATTGAAGCAAAGAAAATATCTTCAGCTGATTGTTTAAATATGGGCATCGCTAATAAAGTGGTGGAACTAGATCAATTAGTATCTGAAACAAAAAAATGGGCAGAGCATTTATCCAAGAGATCTCCGCAAGCATTATCACTAACTAAAAAATTGATGAATGATTCGATGACTCAGTCATATGATGAAACCTTTAAAGCTGAAGCAGAAGCTCAAAATAATATCTTTGGATCTGACGAGAATATGGAAGGGGTGAAAGCTTTCTTGGAAAAGCGAGAGCCAGATTTTAAGTAATTAGTTTATTTAATCCAGCGATAATGGCCTGAAAAGAAGCCTTCACAGTATTTCCATCAATTCCAGCACCCCATTCATTTTTTCCTGCTAGAGTTAATTCAATGAATGCAGCTGCCTTTGCATCTGCGCCTGAGGTAACAGAATGCTGATGATAATCAGACACAGAAATTGATGATGAGAAATGATCATTTACAGCAGATACAAAAGCTTCAATAGGGCCTCCACCAATTCCTGTAAGATTCACCTCATTATTTTTATCTTTTAATGTTATTTCTACTTGATCAGAGGTATTGCCCGAGGAATCTTCCGAGGAAGATAAGGCATAGTTAATCAGTTCAAGTTGTCCCTCAACTGCAATATAGTTTTTTTCAAAGACTTTCCATATATCCCTAGACATAACCTCTTTTCCAGTTTCATCAGCAACCTTTTGTACTTTTTCACTTAAATTAATCTGTAATCTTCGCGGAAGAGATACCCCATGATCTTTTTCAAGAATGAATGCTATTCCCCCTTTGCCTGATTGAGAGTTTATTCTTACAACTGCTTCGTATGACCTGCCAAGATCTGCAGGATCAATAGGCAGATAGGGGACTTCCCATTCAGGTTTATTTGATTTTTCTAACGCGCTCAAGCCCTTCTTGATTGCATCTTGATGCGATCCCGAAAAGGCGGTAAATACTAGATCACCTGCGTAAGGATGTCTTGGATGAACCGGAAGTTGATTGCAGTATTCAACTTCCCTTATAACTGCATTAATATCAGAGAAATCAAGCTCTGGGTCAATTCCCTGAGTAAGCAAGTTTAGAGCAATAGTAACAATATCAACATTACCAGTTCTTTCTCCATTTCCAAATAAAGTACCTTCAACCCTGTCAGCTCCAGCCATTAAACCAAACTCGGAGGCTGCAACAGCAGTACCGCGATCATTATGCGGATGCAATGAGAGGGTAATATTTTTTCGATTGATTAAATTTGTATTCATCCATTCTATTTGATCGCCATAAACATTTGGTGTCGCCATTTCTACAGTTGCAGGAAGATTGATAATAATTTTTTCAGAAGAAACGTCTTTAAGAATGTCCACTACGGCATCACAAACCTCAGCAGCATAATCAAGTTCTGTCCCGGTGAAGCTCTCCGGAGAGTATTCAAAAGACCATTTTGTTTCAGGATTTTCTAATGCAAGCTTCTTTACTAGCATTGCTCCATCAGTGGCTATCTTCTTAATGCCTTCTTTATCTTGATCAAAGACCACTTTTCTTTGAAGGGTGGAGGTAGAATTATAAAAATGAACAATAGCTTGAGAGGCTCCTTGCAGTGATTCAAAGGTTCTTTCAATGATATGATCACGTGCTTGAGTGAGTACTTGTATTGTGACATCTGAAGGAATCTGTTTTTCTTCTATTAGCCATCTTACAAACTCAAAATCTGTTTCAGATGCTGCCGGAAACCCTACTTCAATTTCTTTGAATCCAAGATCACATAGAAGTTTAAACATTCGCTTTTTCCTCTCGTGACCCATAGGTTCGATGAGAGCTTGATTTCCATCACGCAGATCGACAGAACACCATCTTGGCGCTGATTGAATTACCTGATTTGGCCAAGATCGTCCCTCTAGAGGAATAGGCTCAAAAGGTTTGTATTTTTTAATTAAATCTTTCATCATTGCTTTTGTGATGCTATCAAATAAATCTCAATATATTCTCTCTAAAATTGGTATTCCTTTATATGCGGATACAAATAACCTCGCTGTCAGTGATGAAATTGATATCCACTTCTTCCAAAAGGACAATATTCTAACATTACATGCAAATTCTGTAGATGAATACTCAGAAAAAGAGGTAAAGTTACTTGAAGCTATTATTGCCGCAATTCATGGAACCAAGCAACCAGCCTCAAGAGGTGCTATCTCATCCTCTTCTCAAGATCCTATTGATATAACAAGTTTTCATGATACCGCCAAACTTAAAGCGACCTTAGTTTTTTTTGATCCAAAGAATCTTTTTGATGACTTAAATTTAATTATTTCGCCATCATTAAAAGCAATGTTAACTAACCCAAACCTAAAAAAAGATCTTTGGAGTAAACTGAAGCCCTTGCAGTCAGCTTAAATGACCATTTCATACAGGCCAGCCAGTTCAGATGATGTTTCTGCAATTCTAGAAATTGAAAATAAGACTAACCAGATGCCGTGGACAGAGGCTCAATTTATATCTTCCATGGAAGTTGGTCATTTTTCGGTGGTACTCCATGAAAAAAATAATATTCAAGGGTTTGCCATTTATTCACCAATAGTTCCCGAATCGCATTTATTAAATATTGCCATTCATCCAACTCATCAAGGGAAGGGATTGGGAGACAAGCTACTGCAACAAGTTATTATTCAGAATAAAATAATGGGAGTTCAAGTTATATCTCTTGAGGTTAGGGTCTCCAATCTTCCGGCGATAAAGCTATATGAAAAAAGAGGATTTCTAAAAGATGCCATTCGACCTAACTATTACAGCGGTCCACCAAAAGAAGATGCTTTGTTGATGAGTTTAAAAATTTAGTTTATAAAATTTTTTGTAATTCAGGCTCTATAGCTGATTGGCCATCTTTAGGAGCAAATCTTTTGACTACCTGACCATCTTTATTAACAAGGAATTTGGTGAAATTCCATTTCACAGCCTCGGTACCAAGAATTCCTGGAGATTCATGCTTAAGGTATTTAAATAGAGGGCTGGCATTTGCACCATTAACCTCAATCTTGTCAAACATTTTAAATGAAACATTAAATGTAAGATCACAAAACGATTGGATCTCTTCATTGGTTCCAGATTCCTGGGCACCAAATTGGTTACACGGAAAACCTAGAACCTCAAAATCTTGATCTTGATATTTCTCATATAAATGTTGAAGATCTTTGTATTGAGGCGTAAATCCACATTTACTTGCTACATTGACTATTAATAATGTTTTTCCTTTGTAGTCACTTAAATCCACTGAGTTTAATTCAATGTCTTTAACACTTATGTTGTATAACTCACTCATCAAGAACTCCTAATTTTGAATTTAGATTATACGGAATAAAACAAATATAATCATCGAATGGAAACTAAATGGAAGTCATTTTCAGCCCTGACAAAGGATGAGCTATATTCGCTACTTAATCTTCGTCAGCAAGTTTTTGTTGTTGAGCAAGACTGTCCATTCATCGACGCTGATTTTAAAGATCAAGATTGCGATCACTTGCTTGCATATCAAAATAATGAGTTGGTGGGTTACCTCAGAGTTGCAAAACCTGGTAAAAGATATGAAGGCCCTGAAATAGGCAGAGTATTAACAGCTGAAAAAATTAGAAGACAGGGTGCAGGAAAAGTTCTTACACAAGAAGCTATTGAGTTTTGTGCTTCTAAATATCCAAATCAAGAGATCGGTCTATCTGCGCAGTATAGGCTAACAAATTTTTATGAAAGTTTTGGGTTTGCTTCTCAAGGAGAGGTTTATCTAGAGGATGATATTGAGCATATTAAGATGACTTTGATTCCCCAGCCAAATTCAAAAAATATTTTTCAGTGGAGACTTCCAATTCACCCCTTGTTCCTTTTAGGAGGGATCATCTCTGTTGGGATTATAGGTTCAAGCTTCATTAAAGAAGTTGATGTCTCGCAGCTTAATTGGGTAGCGAAAATTGATGATAGAGCAATTTCAAAAGAAAAATATGAGATCTATTTAGAATCAATTGCTCAATCAAGAAAAACTGGATTAATTGAGTCAGATCCAGACAATATCCTAGAACGAATGATTGATGAGGAATTATTGATCCAGCGAGGCATTGATCTTGGAATGATTGAAAATGATTCTGAAATTAGAAGTTCCATCATTCAAAAAATGATTGGCTCTATTATTGCTGAGACAAATGATTTACGTATTTCAAGGCAAGACCTTGAAGGTTTCTATTCTTCAAATAAGGACTTATTCACTCCGAGTCCTAAGTTGCAACTTCTAAAGTTAAGCTTTGATGGTAATAAAAAGGTTGCAGGTGAACGCGCTCGAGATTTATTGATTCAAGGCAATCTTGCTGATGCAAAATCACTCGCTGAAAATGAAGTGATCAGTCTGCCAAATGTTTTGTTGCCAGCAATGAAGATAAGGGAATATATTGGACCTTCTCTTACTCAGCTGGCATTGAGCTTAGAAGAAGGTGAGGTGAGTGAGTTGATAGAGCTAGATGGAAGTTTTCATCTCCTTGTACCGCTGCAAAAAATCATCTCGAGCGCTCCTGAGTTTAATAATGTCTATCAGGAAGTTGAGTCTGAATTTATTCGATTCAAAGGAGAGGAGTTGTTAGATGAATATTTAGAAGATCTTAGAAATTGGTATGACGTTGTTAAGGCAAATGACCTCTAAAAAATTTTTACTTTTCTTTCTCATCCAGCTTTTCTTGCCACTGGAGGCTCATAATCGTAGCGAGTCTTATTCCAAGTTTCAGTTTCTTAACCTTGAAAGTGGAGTTGAGGTTAAGATCACTGGAACAATTAAGCGGGGTATTTTTGAAGCCTTAAACCCAGGTATAAAATTTCAATCATATGAAGATTTTATAAATTATTTGAGCGATGCAATTTTCCTTGGAGATGCATGCAAGCTAAATCAGCCAGTAGAGTTTAATGAAAACAATGCGGCTGGCGTTTTAAAATTTTATTGGGACTTTCAGTGCTCAACCTTGCCATCCCATGTCTCAATTTCTTTATTTCAAGACCTAGGCGTTACTCATACTCATATTGCTCGGGGGGTTATAGATGGCGAAACCATTCCTGAATTTATGTTCGCAAGTCAAGCTGATCTTTGGCAGATCAACTCTTTATCTCAATCTAACAGAAATCAAAGCTCCTATTGGGGCTATTTAATTTCAGGTATCGAGCATATCCTGAGTGGCTGGGATCATCTAGCATTTTTACTTGGCCTCATTCTTTTATTTCAAGGTAGAAATCTTGTCATAGCAATTACTGGATTTACTATTGGACACAGCTTAACCCTTGGTCTTGGAGCTATGAATGTTCTGAGAGTGCACTCAGAAATGGTTGAGATTTTAATAGGGTTTTCAATATTGCTTTTAGCTGTTGAAAAATTTTTTAAGCATCATTATGAATTTGATAAGGGGATTAAATATTTCATATTTGGCTCTGTCGTATTATCTCCATTGGCGATATTTGGAGTCTTAGAGCCTTTATTAATATTAGGCTTAGCATTATTTTTGACAGTCTATTTAAGCCTAACGCATCATTATTCCTCCTCATGGATACCATTGATGATCACCGTATTTTTTGGATTAATTCATGGGCTTGGATTTGCTTCCTCAATTGCAGAAGTAGGTATCCCTCAAGATAGATTGTGGCAAATAATCTTAAGTTTTAATCTTGGGGTTGAGTTGGGTCAATTAGCTGTAGCTTTTGCAATACTTGGATTGTTCGCATTAGCAAAACATTATTTTTCTCAATCTTATTATGGCTCTATTCATAATTTTACCGGTGCTGTAGTATTTTCTATGGGAACTTTTTGGTTTGTTACCAGGGCTATGGGAATATGAAATTTGCAATACCTCTATCAATGTTACCAATGGATGAAATAAAATCATTGGGTATAGCCGCTGATGAGATTGGGTATGATTTTCTTGCTGTCTCAGATCATTTAATTCATCCAGAAAATTTTTCAGTTCCTTATCCATACACGGATGATGGAAGTGTTAGGTGGGAACAGGGCACTGATTGGCCAGACCCCATAAATTCATTATCTTTTCTTGCTGGAGCTACAAAAAATATTAGATTCTATACCAGTGTCTATGTTCTTCCGGCTAGAAATCCACTCAGAGTAGCCAAAGAAGTATCCACTCTCGATGCAGTTTCTAATGGGAGGTTTGACTTAGGAATAGGTATGGGATGGATGCCAGAAGAATTTGAAGCAGGCGGCCAAGAGTTCCAGCGCAGAGGAGCCCGAGCTGATGAAATGCTTGAAATTATGAAGTTGCTTTGGTCGGGAGAAATGGTTGAGTTTAAAGGCCAGTTTTTTAATTTTAAGAAATTAGAGATGCTGCCTGCACCAAAAACAAATATTCCTATCTATGTTGGCGGTTTTTCAGAGCCAGCTTTGAACAGAGCAGCAAGACATGATGGCTGGATTTCAGATATGCACAGTTTGAGTGAGCTCGAAGCTTTGATGGCAAAATTAAATGAAAAAAGACAAAAGCTACCCCCCAAAGAAAATTATGAATTTATTTGCTTCAGTTGCTGGGATGCTTTTAGCCTTGAAGGTTTTGGGCAAATGAAAGATTTAGGTGTGACGACCATGACAACATACCCTTGGATGCTCTATGGGACTATGAATGATGCTCCATTGGATCAAAAGATTGAAGGCATGGAAAAATTTTATAATGAGATTGTTTGTAAACTGAAATAATAGTTGATCCAGTTCTAATCACCACTCCCTATAGCCTATAGTTGTTATAATGACTTTATGAAGGTTGTACGACTTGTAAAAAATTCAGATTTTAAAAGTGTTGAGCATTTAGTTAAGCATTCTGGCAAAGGCATGACCACCATGCCAAAAACATACAAAGAGATTAAAGAAAGAATTGCCTGGTCAGAAAAATCTCGAAATAAAAAAACTAAGAAACCAAATCAAGATAGTTATTTGTTCGTGCTCGAAGACAATGGCCGCATAGTTGGGTTGTCAGCTATATATACCTCTGTATCTTTGAAGAAGCCTTCAGTTTTTTTTTAAGAAGTCTATTTCACAGCTTGAATCTAAATCCCTCAATTTCACGAAGGACTTAGATGTGCTTTCTCTTCACCTTTGCAAGGATCCATATTCCGAACTAGGAACTTTATTTCTGAAGCCAGCTTTTAGGGGGAAGGGGCGAGGCTCACTTCTTTCTTTTTCTAGATTCATTTTTATGTCAGCTCATCCTCAGCGTTTTGACCCAAAACTATTCGTTGAAATCAGAGGATTTAAAAATACCAAAGACGAGTCTTATTTTTGGAATTCATTTAGTAAAACTTTTTTTAATCTTGATTTTTTTAAAGCCGATGAAATTAGCTACATAGATAACCATTTTATTATGGAATCCATTCCCAAGTATCCTTTTATCATCGAGCATATGCCAAAAAAAGTACAAAGAGTTATTGGCAAACCCCATCCCAATGCCATGCCCGCATATTCATTGCTTAGAAAACAAAACTTCAGACCCAATGGTTTGATTGACGTTTTAGATGGAGGGCCATGCTTGGAGGCAAAAATTAAAGACATCCCTTTAGTTAAATCTGCGAAGTTATATCCTATTGTGATCAAAAGAAATATTAATTTTGATTGTTTTGGTTTTATCTCAAATCCATCCATTGAGTCTTTTGCCGTGGTCAAAGAAAATTATGCTTTTGATAAAGATAAAACGGAGCTTTTCATCTCAGCCAAAGTAGCAAAAGCTTTGAATTTAAAGTCAGGCTCCCTAGCGCAGGTCAACTAATGCTTTACCTACAAAATCAATGGTCCTTGGGTAAAGGCAAGCCATTTAAATCCATGAACCCTTTGACGGGTGAGTTAGTTTGGGAGGGTAATTTTGCCAATGTATCTCAACTTAATGCAGCAATGAGTGCTGCATACAAGAGTCATGATGGATGGTCGACTGAGTCGATTCAAACAAGAATAACAATTATTAGAAAATTTTATGCTTTGCTTGAAAAGAATAAGTTGCCAATGACTAAGCTTATTTCAACAGAAACTGGTAAAACTCATGCTGATGCTGCTTCTGAGGTTGCTGCAACTTTGGCCAAGCTTAATAATTCAATTCTTGCCTATAAAAAACGCACAGGTTCTGAAAGAAATTCTCTCGGCGTTATGCAGACAAGTCTTCAACATGCATCCCATGGCGTCATGTCGGTTGTGGGACCATTCAACTTCCCATTACATTTACCAAATGGGCACATCACTCCAGCACTTATTGCTGGAAATACGATTGTTTATAAGCCAAGCGAGTCTACTCCTATGGTTGCAGAGTACATGATGATGCTATGGGATAACGCCGGATTACCTTCTGGTGTGATTAATATGATTCATGGAGGCAAAGACATAGTCCAAGGTCTTTGCAAGCATCCTCTCAACAAGGGATTGCTTTTCACTGGCAGCTACAAAGTTGGCAAACAACTTAATAAAATCATGGCTAATTACCCAGAGAAAATCCTTGCATTAGAATTAGGGGGCAACAATCCATTAGTGGTTTGGTCGACTCAAAAAATTAATGCCGCAGTAGATCTTATTTTTGAATCTGCATTTATTTCTTCAGGTCAGCGTTGTACTTGTGCTCGTCGCCTAATTCTTCCCAATACTAATAATGGCAAGAAAATCTTAGCTAAATTGAAGCAGAGGATTCAATCGCTTTCATATTCAGATAAATCAGATCTTTACTACGGCCCATTAATATCACCCAAAGCCACTGAAGGATTTTTAATATTTCAGGATAAGCTAATTAAGCTGGGTGCTAAATCCATCCTTAAGGCGAGAAAAGTTCGAGGTTCATTTAACTTGGTCACGCCCAGTCTGATCAATATTACCGGCATGAAAAAATCTTATGATGAAGAAAACTTTGGCCCAATGCTGCAGGTGTATTTTGCAGATACCTTTGATGATGCTGTGGTAGAGGCAAATAATACAAAATATGGTTTGGCAGCAGGGCTTATTTCTGACAATGAGAAATTATTTGAAGTATTTTCACAAAAAATTAATGCAGGCATCATTAACTTTAATTCGACCACTACGGGCGCATCAGGAGCCTTTCCATTTGGCGGTATAGGTAGAAGTGGCAACCTTAGACCGGCAGGTTTTTATGCTGCAGATTATTGCGCATGGCCGAAAGCATCAATTATCAAAAAACTATAGATGACTTATTCGGGGGAGATTAATTTTGACGGTTTAATTGGGCCGACTCACAACTATGCTGGCTTATCACAAGGTAATTTAGCCTCACAAAAACATCTCAATCAAACTTCAAACCCTCAAGCTGCGGCGTTGCAGGGACTCGATAAAATGAGGCTCGTTATGGACCAAGGGATTCCCCAGGGATTTTTCTTGCCTCATGAGCGCCCACACTTAAAGACTCTTAGAGCTCTTGGATTTGGCGGTACAGATGAAGAGGTAATTAATCGAGTGGCTAAACAAAATCCAGCTTTATTAAAAAATATTTATTCTGCCTCATCAATGTGGGCAGCCAATGCAGCAACTTTTTCTCCCAGTATTGATAGCTATGACCAAAACATTCATATCACTCCAGCTAATTTAAATTCCATGTTTCACCGTTCCATTGAACATGAATTTACAAAGACTCAATTAGAACTTATCTTTCAGGGAGTTGCTCAGGTGCACGAACCTATTAAAAATATCTCAGGATATGGTGATGAAGGTGCTGCAAATCATTTGAGAGTGAGTGCTCAGCATCTGAAACCAGGCTTTCAGATTTTTGTCTATGGAAGCTCTTCATTTGAAGCTCATCAGGGAGTCATTGCTCGCCAATCAGAAGAAATTTCTCAAGCGGTTTCAACTAAACATCAACTTGATCCTGATAGAGTGTTGTTTTTAAAACAAAACGAACAAGCAATTAATTCAGGCAGTTTTCATAATGACATTGTGAGTCTTGCAAATGAAGAGGTCTTTATTTTCCATCAAGAAGCATTTGCAGACAGGGTCGAATTAGAAAGAGTATTGCACCACCTTAAGGACCATGTAAAAGGCTTTCATCCTATTGAAATTCTATCTGAAGATATTTCTCTCGATGACCTTGTTTCAAGTTATTTGCTTAACTCGCAATTAATTACCGTTAAGAATAATGAGATGATGATGCTGCTGCCTGAAGAAGTTGAAAATCATCCAAATTGCATGCGATGGCTGGAAGAAATTCAATCTTCATCACCCCTAAAGCATATTGAATTTGTTGATATTCGTCAAAGCATGATGAATGGAGGTGGCCCAGCCTGCTTAAGATTTAAAACCGTAGTAAACAATGATGAGTTTGACCATATCAATAAAAAATTTTTGCTAAGTCCAAAAAAACTTATGGATCTAAGATCGCTGATCAGTAAATATTATCGGGATAAACTTAACCCAGAAGATTTATTAGATATTAAGTTGATGCAAGAGTCCTATACATTTTTAGACGAATTAACTCAATTATTAGATTTAGGTACTATCTACAATTTCCAAAAAAATTAAATTTAGATTAATGTATTTGATAGAATCATTCTGAAATCAAACAAATTAGTACACAGCAATAATCAATGAATATAGGCATATTAATTACTGATCAATCCAAAGATGAATATATTGATGAATTCATTGAATGGTGTGACTCTCAGGAATTTTTTAAGTGCAATTTGATTTTATACTCAATTCCTACAAAGCTATCTGTAAAAAATCTAGTTCCAATTTATTTATGGAAACTTATTAATTTTTTTGAAGTTTGGCTTAGCGTGCCTGGAAAAACCTCTTCTAAGAATCTTATACTAAAAAACAAAGATATAAAAAATATTAATGATCATAATTTAGATTTGTTCATAGCCTTCAGTTTTCATGAAAGTTTTAAGACTCTTTCGGAATTCTCTACTCATGGCCTTTTATTTTTTCACTCAGATGTAAATTTAAAAAATAAGATAGGCCCTCTAGGTTTTAGTGAAGTTCTTTCAAAAAAAAGCAACTCAGGATTTTCTATTATTCATTTTTCTAAAAAAGATCAAATTTTCCATCTTATGTTTGAAGGATATTTCCCAACTTTTAAATCTTTTTTTAAAAATATCAGATCCATTAATCAAAGAAAAATTTTTTATCTTCAAAATACCTTGCAGAAATTAATAAAATCTAATTTTGATCTTCAGAATGCTAAGCAGCTCAGTCATGTATTAAAAGATCCTGATTATCCTTCGCTAAAAAAGCAAATTGAGTATCTTTATCATTTATTAGAATCAGCTATTAGATCTGCTAAGAGTAAATATGTTTATTCTAAGTCAGTAGTATTTCAAGTTTTTTTTACAAAAAACAATTGGCAAAAAATTAAAGACGTAAATTTAGTGCCAATTGAAAATCCTACTGATGGATACTTTGCTGATCCTTTTTTAATAGAGCATGAGAACAACACATATTGCTTTATGGAAAATTTTAATTATGAAACCCAAAAGGGTTCTATAGCAGCATGTATATTGAAAGATAACAGCTATAAGATTTTAGGTAATATCTTAGAGGAAAACTTCCATCTATCTTTCCCGTATTTATTTAAGTTTAATTCTAAAA
The DNA here is from genome assembly GCA_902596165.1 of uncultured SAR86 cluster bacterium. Classification (GTDB taxonomy): domain Bacteria; phylum Pseudomonadota; class Gammaproteobacteria; order Magnimaribacterales; family D2472; genus D2472. Next base: position 16,420 of record CACJSU010000005.1, read on the forward strand.
TATATATGATCCCTGAATCTTGCGGAAACAGGGATATACGAATTTATGAGTGCAAATCTTTTCCTGATCAATGGAGCCTAAAAAAAGTTATTTTTAATGATATAAAGGCGGTTGATTCAATGATTTTCCCATTTGATGATAAGTGGTGGCTCTTTACTAATGTTAATCCAAATAATACAAGCGATAGATGTTCAGAGTTGTTAATTTTTTATTCAGATGATCCTATTAATGGGATTTGGTCAGCCCATGAGCTTAATCCTGTGATTGTAAATTCTAGCAATGGAAGGAATGGCGGGCTTTTAAATCATAATGGCAATTTGTTTAGAGTTTCTCAAAAACAAGGATATGGGGAGTATGGCGTAGGTTTCGAGATAAACAAAATTATTGCTTTAGATGAAAATATTTACCTTGAACAAGTGATCCAAGATCAAAATGAACCAATTTTCTCTGAAATGATAAATTCTCATCATTTGCACTCGAACAACAAATATAGTGTTCTTGATAGATGGAGCTATAAAAAAATTATTAATTAAGGAGTTTTATGAAAGTATCAGATGCAGTAGAGCAAAGAAGTTCAATTAGAGCTTTTTTAGATAGATCAGTAGAAAATTCATTAATTGAAAACTTACTTCAAAAATCATCAAGAGCGGCATCGGGAGGTAATTTGCAGCCATGGAAAGTTTATGTAATTAATAACTCTGCAATGAATGATTTTCTTGAATTTCAAACAAATTGGACCGAGCCTGAGGTTCCAGCTTACGATATTTATCCTCCAAAACTAAAAGAGCCCTATAGGACATCTAGGTACGAGCTAGGCGAACAAATGTATGAACTGTTGGGTATAGGAAGAGATAATAAAGATGCAAGACTGGCACAAGTTATGCAGAACTTTAGATTCTTTGGAGCGCCCTGTGCTTTTTTCTGCTATGTTGATCGACAAATGGGCCCTCCTCAATGGTCTGATTTAGGAATGTTTTTACAAACTTTTATGTTATTGGCTAAAGAAGCTGGGTTAGACACTTGTGCTCAAGAGGCTTGGTCAGTGAAGCATGATAGTGTTTCTAAGTTTGTAAAAGCTGAAGATAGCGACATATTATTTTGCGGTATGGCAATAGGGTATAGAGATGAAAGTGCTGCAGTTAACTCATTAAAGTCAGAAAGAAGGCCGCTAAAAGAATGGGCTAAATTTTTATAAGAAACACCTAATTAACTTGTCGACAGTCAATAAGAATATTAATCACTTCATGACTGAAGCTATGAATATGGCAAAGTTAGCATTCAATAATGATGAGGTGCCAGTAGGTGCAATTGTTGTAAATAATGGAAAAATTATTGGGAGAGGCTTCAATCAAGTAGTAGCAAAAAATTCAGTTTCATCTCATGCAGAAATAAATGCAATTAATGAAGCAAGTCAATTTATAAAAAATTATCGATTAATAGGGTGTGATATCTTCGTGACTTTAGAGCCTTGTCATATGTGTGCAAAAGCAATAGTAGATTCCAGAATAGATACTTTATATTTTGGTGCAAACGAACCAAAAACAGGCGCAATTGAATCAATCGATCAATTTCTTGATAGAGACGACCTTAATCACAAAGTTCTTTATAGTGGGGGACATATGAAGCAGCAATCATCCAATCTTCTTAAAAAATTTTTTCAATCTAAGAGATTACAGCAATCTTCCTGAGTATTATTTTAATTCTAGCCAAATTGGACAATGATCTGATGGTTTTTCCATTGCCCTAGCAGAATAGTCTATTCCTGTATTTGCCATTGCATGCTCTAAATTTTCTGATAATAGTATGTGATCAATTCTTAATCCTCTTTTAGGGTCATCATCAAACATTTTTGAGCGGTAATCGAACCATGAATAAATTGATCCCTCATCAGGATTTTGTATTCTCCATGAATCTATAAAACCTAAGTCTCTAATTTTATTCCACATTTCTATTTCTTCTGGAAGAAATGCTGTTTTCCCATCTCGCAACCATCTCTTTACATTTTGTTCGCCTATTCCAATATCTAATTGTGTAGGAGCAACATTAAAGTCCCCCATTACAATCAAATTCTCTTCAACTTTTTTAAGTTTTTTGATGTGATTTTCCAGGTCATCATAAAATTTTATTTTTTTTGGAAATTTTGTTTCATGTGATCTATTTTCTCCTTGAGGAAAATAGCCATTCATAATGATAATTTTTTTTCTTTTCCATTTAAAAGTAGCCTGAATAAATCTTTTTTGGTCTTCCTCTGAATCACCTACAAAGCCTTTTTGAACATTCTCAGGCTTTTTTTTGCTTAGAATTGCCACCCCATAGTGACCTTTTTGTCCCCAAAATTCTGGGTGATATCCAATTTCTTTGATCTCATCAATTGGAAACTCAGGATCATTTACTTTAGTTTCTTGTATTCCAATTACATCGGGATCGATGGTATCTCTAAGATGAATAAGTTGGTGGGGGCGAGCTCTTATGCTATTTATATTAAAAGATACAATTTTCATATTTTATGCAGCTTTAGATAGGAAAATATTTTGATTAAATATTGTATAGTCTGAAAGTATTTGCATGCCTTCGTTTAGGAGATAATCATTATCAACGTCTATCTCATGATCATTTTTACTGTCTTCATCCTCTTTGGCATCATTATAATCCTCCATGTCCTCGAACGAACTAAAAGTTTCTAAATTAAGAGAGGCTCGTCTCTTATTTTCTATCTCTAAAGCCCATGATTGTCTTTCTTCTTTTTCAATTTTTCTATTTTTTAAGTTTAAAGAAATAACTTCTTTATTTTTTTGGATTTCATATCTTTTTCTTATATCAAGGATATATTGTAAGTTAGGACTTTGGTTTACTCTTGTTAAATGTTCATCATTTAATTTGGAGATCAAGGATGACCCCATAGAAAATTTCTTAAAACGCACTGGTTTGATTTCATCCCATGGAAGAGCTGTATCGTATGAACTTTCACCAATTTCTTCAATATCCCAGGTGCTTGGTAATGTAATATCAGGATGTATGCCTTTGCTTTGCATCCCAGCTCCAGTAATTCTATAAAACTTTGATTCAGTAATTTTGATTTGCCCTGAGCTCAAATTATCTAATTTTTGAACAGTCCCTTTCCCAAATGTTTTTTGTCCTATGATTATCCCCCTTTGATAATCTTGAATAGCTCCTGCAAAAATTTCTGATGCAGAAGCAGAATATCTATCAACCATAACTGCCATTGGCTTTTTCCAAATTTGCTTAGCCCTAGCATCTCCCCAAGGTCTTACGCTTCCATTGCTTTCTTTTACTTGCAATGTTGCTCCAGAGGAAACAAACAATCCAGTTAATTTATTTGCCTCAAAAAGGGAGCCACCAGAATTACCCCTGAGATCAATCAAAACAGCATCAACCCTCTGATCAGTAAATTTTCGAAGTATGGTTTCAACATCTTTTGAGCTGCTTCTAAAATCAGGCTCTCTATTTCGCCATGCTTTGAAATCTATATAAAAGGTAGGTAAATCTATTATACCAACCTTTATTGTTTCCAAATTTCTTTGAATTTCAATTATCCTAGATTTTGCTGCTTGTTCCTCAAGTTTCACCTCTTCACGAGTAATTGTTACAAATTTCCTTTCACTAAAATCCTCTGTTTTTCCTGGAATAAGCTCTAACTCTACTTTAGTGCCGGCTTTACCTCGAATTAATTGAACCACTTCATCTATTCTCCATCCCACAACATCAGTTGGAGTTGAATTCGATTCTTCAACTTGAGATATCTTAACTATTTTGTCATCTGGATTAATTTTTCCTGTTTTTTCCGCTGGACCCCCAGGTACAACGCTCACTATGGTTGGATAATCATCCTCTGTTGTAAGCAAAGCTCCAATTCCCTCAAGCTTTAAACTCATTGCCATTTCAAAATCCTCAGCTGATTTGGGAGAGAAGTATGAAGAATGTGGATCAAAATAAGACGTCAAATTATTCATAGAAATTGAAAAGACATCTTCCTCATTTCTCTGAGATATTCTGCGAAGTCTATTTTTGTACCTTTTCACAATAGTTTCTGTAGCTTCGTCTAAATCTTTATTGGCAAGCATGGATGTTAAAACATCATTTTTTGCTAGTCTTTTCCATGCTTTCTTAAGTTCAAATTTGCTCTTCTGCCATTTTTTTTGCTCACCATCAATCAAGATGATTTCTTCTTTTGTGAAATCAAAATTCTTTTTAGTAACTTCTCTGAGTTGATAGTTAGTTGCCTCAATTAACCGGTTAAAGTAAAGATTTATAAATTCAAACTTAGACTTTAAGTCTATAGAGCAAAGAGAGGATTTTGAGAATTTTTTTTGATAACTAGTTGGATTATCAGATTGAAAAAATTTTCTTTTAAATGAGAGCATTTCATTTTTCGTGAAATATATTTTTTGTGAATCCAGCTGATTCACTAACGCATCAAATATCTCAGAATTAATCGAGCTCAAGTCCTTATCATTAAAAAAATGTTCGCTGGTCATCTTTTTATAAATTTCCTGGCACAGCTCTTGTTTTTCCTCCGATACAGTTATATTGATCTTTGCACCAACGCCAATGCTAAGCAAAAGTATTGCAATGAAGCTAAAAGCTTTTTTCTGTTTAAACAAGATAATTAATTTACAATATTTATTAATGATGAAAGCTAACTATATAGAATTTTACTTTGACTGTTCAAGCCCTTGGACATATTTAGCATTTGCCGAAATTGTATCATTTTCAGAAAGACATGAGCTAGATATAGACTGGAAGCCAGTGCTGGTTGGAGGAGTTTTTAATACAGTTAATCAAGATGTATATGAGTTTAGAAAAAAACCTAATCCTTTAAAGCTCAACTACTCAAATGATGACTTGCATTTATGGTCAAAGGTAAGAGGAATTAGCATTAGCTTTCCCGAAGTTTTCCCAGTTAATTCAGTAAAAGCAATGCGTGGTTGCTTGTATGCTAACAAAGAAAATCAATTGGTTGAGTTTGCTGACAATGTGTTTCAAGCTTATTGGAGTGTAGGTAAAGATATCAGCCAGGAAGACTTATTGGTCGAGATTGCTGAGAATTCAAATTTAGATACTGAAGAGTTTAAAAAATTTATAGCTTCGCAAGAGGCCAAAGATCTATTGATCAAAAATACTGATGAGTTAATTGAGCGCGGAGGTTTTGGTTCGCCAACTTTTTTTTATAAAGAAAAAATGTTTTTTGGAAATGATCGCTTGCATCTTTTAGAAGAAGCAATTTCAAAAAATTTAATTTAAACCTGCGTTTTATATGCTTCTTCTCGAACAAGTTCTGGGCTACCAAGAATTTGACGATTTAACCCAATTCGTTTGAACCAGTAATGCAGGCCAAGCAAGTCTGTAAAACCCATGCCACCATGAACCTCTGTGGCTTTCTTCGCTATACCTTTGGCCATTTCGGAGACATGTGCTTTTGCATGACAAGCCATTAATCTCGCCTCAGCAGGAGAATGGTCGTGGCAATGCGCAGCGTGCCAAACTAATGCGTAGCAGGGCTCCAAGTCAGCAGCCATCTCTGCACACATATGTTTTACAGCCTGAAATGATCCAATTGCTCTGCCAAACTGTTTTCGCTCCTTAGCATAATCAACTGCCTTATCTATCATGGTCTGTGAAGCGCCAAGAGAATCTGCAGCAAGCATAATCCTACCAGCATCAATTGCTTGATTGATTGGGTTTATTGAATCAGAAGAATTTTCTAGCAGTTCTGCTTCCAAGTTTTTGCAAATCACTTCTGAATATTGTCTGGTTTTATCAACTGTGGTTAGTTTGACTATTTCTATGTTTGAAGATTTTGCATCTACAACAAATATCTGACCTTTTTCATCTGCAAGTAATAAATGAGTTGCATCATTAGCATCGAGCACAAACATAGCTCTTCCATTTAAAGAATGGTCCGAAAACGTTATTCCAGCATCATTTCTTTTACCGATGAATTCAGTAAAACCAACTCCAAATCGATATTCATTGGTGGCAATTTTAGAAAGATAATTTTCTTGCTGAGTTTTGCTACCTGCGTGCTTAATAGCTGTCGGCGCCATAACATAGGGTGCAATAAATGGAATAGGGCCAACACCACCTCCTAAAGCTTCTGAGACGACAGCGGCAAAGAGCAAATCCAAGCCTAGGCCACCAAATTCTTCTGGAATTAAGAGCGCATTTATTCCTAGATTAAGCAAACCTTGATGAATTTCTGCAGAAAGGTTCTTTTCATCACCGTTAGCAATATGCTTAATATTATCTATCGTGGCATACTCTTCTAGATATTTTCTTACATTGTCCTGAAAAAAAGATTGTTCTTCTGATAAACCAAAATACATTTTATGCTCCCTCTACTTTTGGTTCTTTAGGCATGCCTAGACCTCGTTCGGCAATGATATTCTTTTGAATTTGACTGGTACCTCCGCCGATAATCAGGCCAAGAAAATACATGTATATGAATTGCCAGGTGCCATCATTTTTAAGATGTGGGCTATTTTCATACAAGGTTCCAATTTCACCCATCACATCAATGGCAAGGCCTTCTAGCTCATGTCTTAGTTCTGTTCCAGTAAGTTTTTGAATCATCTTACCTATCTTGACATCAGCTCCAGGATTTAGCTTGGCTGATAGCAGTCTTAATGCATGAGATTGCTGGGCTAAAACTTTGCCTTGAATTTGCATCAATCGATCTCTATAAATTGGGTGCTCAATTAATGGCTTGCCATCTAGTGTTTCTTCTTTCATAAGATGCATAAGCATATTTACTCTATTCATGGTTGCATCTGGTGGAGCCAAGGAGCCTCTTTCATGACCTAAAGTTGCATTTGCAACAGCCCAGCCTTCACCTCTTTTACCCACAATATTGCTGGCTGGAATTTTTACATCTGTAAAAAAGACCTCATTAAATCCAGCCTTTAAAGTCATATCTACCAGGGGTCTAATTTCAATGCCTGGAGTATCCATTGGGATCAATAAGTAGCTTATTCCAGCGTGTTTTGGTGCATCTGGCTCTGTTCTAACAAGACAAAAGCACATTTGTGAGTATTGGGCGGTACTGGTCCAAATTTTTTGACCATTGATCACCCATTCATCACCAACCAACTCTCCCTTAGTTTGTAAGCTTGCCAGATCACTCCCCGCATTTGGCTCAGAATAACCTTGGCACCAAATCATTTCTCCATGGAGTGTGGGCTTGATATAAGCTTCCTTTTGTTCCTTGGTACCCATCTCTAATAATGTTGGAACCAACATATCAATTCCCTGGCCACCCATGGGACCCGGCGTATTAGATTTTGAGAACTCTGCAGCAATAATTCTGCTTTTTAGGATATCTGCTTCACCGCCATATCCTCCGTATTCTTTTGGAACTGAGCGTGCAAAATAACCATTCTCAATTAAGGTTTTTTGCCATTCAGACCTAGACATTTTAGGTCCACCAGATCCTCCTGAACTTCCCAGTGGATTATTAGAACCATCTGTGAAAGATAGTCCTTCATATTTTTTACAAAAGCTTTGAACCTCTTTGGTAAATTCTTGATACTCTGGTCCGTATTCTAAATCCATAAATCTTCCTTATTTATTTCCAATTTGGTTTTCTTTTTTCTAAAAACGCAGCAATACCTTCCTTAGCATCATCACCTTCAAAACATTTAGCAATTTGTTTTTGTAAATATGGAAGAGCCTCATCAAATTCCAAAGCGTCTTGTTTCTCATATGCTTCTAGACCAAATTGCATGGTTCCTGGGGCTAGACTAGCTAGTTCTTCAGCTAGCTCGCTAACTCTTTTATCCAGCTCATTAGCCGCAACAGACTCATTGATTAACCCCCATATCTCAGCTTTATTGGCATCAATGGGCTGACCACGCATAATAAAATCAAGCCCAGCTCTTTTAGGCATGACTCTGAACAACCCAGCCATGACCATAAAAGGCCACAGGCCTCTGTGTATCTCAGGCGCTGAAAACTTTGCAGTATCAACTGCTATGGCATGAGTTGCATTGGTTAAAATCAACAAGGCCCCAGCCAAGACAGAGCCTTGAATTTTGCATATTACTGGTTTGTGCAGTCTTCTTAGGGAAAAACTGATGTCATCTGCCCCCTCTAATTTTGGGACATTAGACTCTTCTTTTGCTCTTCGTAGATCAGCTCCAGCACAAAAAATATCTCCCTCAGCATCAATCACAACAACCCTAATTTCTCTTTCTTGTTTGGCGTAAGCTAAAGCATAATTTAGCTCGTTTACCATCACATTGTTTAATGCATTTTTTTTCTCAGGTCGATTTAATGTGATGGTTAAAATATTATTTTTAATATTAATTTTCGTTGCTTGAAAGTCCAAACCCTCTAAAGATAATTTATCTATGCTCATATGTTTTCCTCAAATAAAGATTTAGGGATATCCGCATACTTAGCTCTTAAGTATTCCCCGAGAGATTTAGCTTGACCATCTTTCCTGGTATTAGAAGAAACTCCATCTTCTAATATGTCATGGATATAAAAATTGAGTGAAAGTATATTTGGTAGCTCATATCTGTCTATTTCAAATTCTCTTAAGTCAGGCATCAATTCTTTGATTTTTTCGACTGTTAGAAAATTATTTAAAAAAGAGAATGCATTCTCACTTTTTGCCCATACACCGATATTCGCACAACCACCTTTATCGCCAGATCTGGCTCCAAAAAGCTCTCCTAGAGGTTTGTTGGTGGTTTTACCTGATGGAGGAGGGGGTATTTCAATTGGTTGTTTTTGATAATAAGTTTCTTCTAAATCCAATTGATTGGTTGGTATGACATCAATTTCTTTGCCATTAATATGAACAATTTCTTTTATATGCTTGCTATCTATCAAAGCCGGCCAGTAGACTAAAACAGGTCCTCCTGATCTCACTCCGCCTCCAGTAAAAAATCCTGGATAATTAGCTAAAGCTAGTTCTATCATCTTTGCTGTAAACATTCTGCCAACCAAATCCGGATCTTTTGATTTTACCGAAATCCTCAAAGAGGCCATGGCTTCTTCATTAGAATTTGGATCTTTTTTGTCTGTTCTATCTAATAAAATTGAAACTTCATCAAATTGTTCTTTGCCTCCAACAGAGTTAAAGAGTGCATCAGTGATAATTTGAGCTTTTTCTTCAATATCTATGCCCGTAAGAATAAATTCCATGCCATTTCTATATCCACCAGCAAGATTAATACAAACTTTATGAGTATTGGTTGGAGAGCTTCCTCTGCATCCAGATACATAGACTCTGTCTTTGGAAACTTCCTCAATATTCAAGGTATCAAAATGAGCTATGACATCTGGGTTTAAGTATGCGGGAGCACTAATTTCATACAAAAGCTGTGCAGTTACAGTTCCAGTAGATACCAAGCCGCCAGTACCAGGATGCTTGGTAATGTAAAAACTTCCATCGTTTTTGATTTCAGCTATTGGATAGCCCACATTATCAAAGCTTGGCACCTCTTTAAAAAAAGAATAGTTTCCACCAGTTGCTTGGCAACCACATTCAATGATATGCCCAGCTGCTAATGCACCAGCCAATGCATCATAATCATCTCTCTTCCAATTAAATTTCCATGCTGCTGGACCAATGACTACTGCAGCATCCGTCACCCTTGGGCATACAACAATATCAGCGCCTTCATCCAATGCCTCTTTAATTCCCCAGGCTCCAAGATAAGCATTTGCTGTGAGTGTTTGACATCCTGATTTATCAATCGGAATATTTTTATCAATGTTAAGAAATGATTCTCCTTCATTTTTTAAGGAGTCCATTCTTGGCATTAAATCATCGCCAGTTATGTAAGCAACTTTGAGAGAAATATTTAGCTCATCTAAGATTTTCTCTATTTCATTAGCCATAGAAGAGGGGTTCAAGCCACCCGCATTTGTAACAATTTTAATATTTTGTTCTTTACATGACTTAGCTACTGCTTTCACTTGTTTAAGAAAAGTACCCACGTATCCCTTATCCTCTCCGCGCTGCATCCTTTGATTAAAAAGAATTGTCATGGTGAGTTCTGCTAAATAGTCTCCAGTCAGTACATCTATAGGTCCTCCATCCACCATCTCTTTAGCAGCAGATAATTTATCTCCGTAATAGCCGCTACAATTTGCAATTCTTATAATTTCTTCGCTCAAGATTTCTCCATTTTGATGCCATCAATAATGATTTTTGTTAAAAAATTACTAGTTTCTTCAGGAGTTTGGTGTAAATCTTTCAAGAGTTTCTTAGATTGAAAATATCTTCCCAGACCTCCCAAAAGTAATGCAGTTGCCTGAGTATCAATCTCTTTGATCTCATTTTTAATTCTTGCTTCATCTAAAAGATTTTTTATTAGGTCAGTTATGTATTGTTCATGATAGTCCACCATTGCCTTAGATGAATTTAAACTACTAAGAGATAGCGTGAATCTTTCAAATCTTGGCCCAACTGCTTGATTAGCGACAGTCAAAAAACTTTCTAATTTTTTTATTGGAGATGAATGAGCATTCATTGCATCTATAGCTATCTTGCCGTGTTTTTTTAGTACCCTATCAACGGTTGTTACTATTAATTCCTCTTTGCTTGGTGCAATTTCATATAGAGTCCTTAGTGAAATTTTCAACTGTTTTGCTAGATCAGACATTGTTGAAAATGATTTTCCTTTATCAAGCATGCTTTCTAGTTCGTCCATAACCTCAAGATGACGCTTTCCAAGTTGAGGCGACTGTTTTGAAAGGACAGCGTGAGATTTCATATTATTGTTCAAGAACGAGAAGGGTAGCACCGTTATCAACTTGATCATTCAGATGAATCATTACTTTGGCTATCTTGCCTGTCTCAGTTGCTTTAATTGAATGCTCCATTTTCATAGCCTCAATAATTACCAAAGTATCACCAGCTTTTACTTTACTGCCTTTTTTGACTTTCACATCAATAACTTTTCCAGGCATTGGAGCTATCAATCCCCCCTCAGGGATGTCATTACCTGGTTCTATAAACCTAGGTAGAACAGATGCATTAATGTCTCCAAATGGCATATTTATAACGATCTCACTGCCTGCCTCAGTTATGTGAGCATAAAATCTGTGAGAGTCTATCTGTATATCAATGCCAAAACTATCGCAATGGTAAATTTTACAAATGGAGCCCATAACTTCATAAAAATTATCTTTATTTAATTTATACTTTACTTCGATCTCATCTTGCACAAAAAGTAACTTAACCCTTTGAAGCGGCATTCTTCCATTGGTCCAGTTTCCAGGCATAAAACCTGTAACAGGGTCAGAGACTCTATTTTGTTGCGCTAGCCATAAAGCAATTGCTGTCGATGTTTGATGAAGTTCATTTACAGAAAGATTTTTTTTCGTTTCTAAAGCTTCACGCTCAACAAAGTCTGTTGTTGTATTTCCGTTTAAGAAACTTTCATTTCTTAAGCAAGAAATTAAAAATTGACGATTTGTTACCACACCTCCCATGTGAGCTTTTTCAAGTCCGCGTGCCAGTTTATTTGCGGCATCAATTCTATTAGGAGCCCAAGAAATAACTTTAGACAACATGGGATCAAAATCTGTTCCAATAACACTACCTTCTTCCACGCCTGAATCCCATCTTACCTCTGAAGCTAGGCTAGTATCATATGCGTGTAGGGTTCCAATTTCAGGTAAAAAGTTATTTCCAGGATCCTCAGCATACAATCTTGCTTCAATTGCATGTCCATGCCAGTCAATATCATCTTGAGCAAACTCAAGCTCATCTCCTCTCGCTATCTTGATTTGCTCAGCAACCAAATCTATTCCTGTAACTTCTTCTGTAACTGGGTGCTCAACTTGCAGTCTAGTATTTACCTCTAAAAACCAGAATTCATCTGTTTTATCGTCAAACAAAAATTCAACAGTTCCTGCAGAGCAGTATTTAATTTTTTTAGCTAACTTAATAGCTGCTTTACCCATCTCCTCCCTTAAGAAGGGATCAATTCTTGGGGAAGGCGACTCCTCAATAATTTTTTGATGCCTTCTTTGTATGGAGCATTCACGTTCTCCTAAATGAACAACATTGCCATGTTCATCACCTAAGATTTGTATTTCAATATGACGTGATTTTTCTACATATCTTTCTATAAAAATTCTGTCATCACCAAAACCTGAAAGAGCTTCTCTTTTGGCACTTACGATTGAATCTTTTAATTCACTTTCTTTTTCAACAATTCGCATTCCTTTACCACCACCTCCAGCAGCAGCTTTGATTAAGATCGGGTAACCAATCTTTTTGACATCTTTAGTATTTGAGGTCATCGGTAGGGTGGGAACCCCAGATTTTTCTGCTATTTCTTTAGCTTTTAATTTATCACCCATCACTTTGATTACATGGGGGGATGGGCCGATCCAAATTAATTTATTGCTTTTAACTTTTCTAGCAAAGGCTGCATTTTCTGATAAAAAACCATATCCTGGATGGATTGCTTCTGCTCCAGATTGTTTAGCTGCATCAATAATGGCAGAGCCATCCATATAGCTAGAAGATAACTTTATAGCTTCATCAGCCATCTTTACAAATGGAGCATCCTTATCAGCATCAACAAAAACAGCTACACATTTAATACCCATAAATTGAGCGGTTTGCATGATTCGACAGGCAATCTCTCCACGATTAGCAACAAGAATTGAATTAAATCTCATAATCTAAATACTCCATATTCTTTAGCTCCATCAATTGAAGAGTTAGAAACTATAGATAGGCAAAATCCAATTACACTTCTTGTATCTCTTGGGTCAATGATGCCATCATCAGTAACCATACTGCTTGCAACCAGCCCCTCTGACATCTGGTCTGACATTTGTTCGACCATCTTTACGATTTCAGCATCTTGTTTTTCATCAAATTTTTCACCTTTTCGTTTAGCTTGACCTCTTCGCACAATAGACATTACTCCAGCAATCTGCTTAGAACCCATAACAGCAATTTTTGCTGTGGGCCAGAGGAAGGTGAATCTGTTGTTATATGCTCTCCCTGACATAGCATATGTACCTGCCCCAAATGATGCCCCAATAATAATTGTGATATGAGGAACATTAGAGTTAGACACTGCATTAATAAGCTGAGACCCTTTTTTGATAATAGCTTGTCTTTCGAAATCCTTGCCTACCAAAAACCCTGTGACATTTTGAAGAAAAATTAATGGAATATTTCGTTTATTACATAATTGGATAAAGGTTGCAGCTTTTTCAGCACTTTCTGGGTAGATGGGCCCATTATTTCCTAATATGCCTACTGGATATCCATGAAGCATTGACCATCCACAAACCATAGTCTTGCCATATAGCGGCTTATATTCTTCAAATCTCGATCCATCAACAATTCGACCAATCACTTCCCTAATATCAAGCGGACTTTTAAGTTCTTCGTCAACAAGACCTAATAATTCTTCTTGAGATAAACTTGGGCTGTCAGCATCAGGGAGGGGAGAAGGGCCTTCTTTTATCCAGTGTAAATGTGATACAACATTTCTGCATAATCTCAAGGCATCCATTTCATCTTCAGCTAAATAGTCTGAGAGGCCTGAAACTTCCGAATGCATCTTTGCACCACCTAAGGTCTCATCATCTGATACTTCACCAGTTGCCATTTTGACTAAAGGAGGTCCTGCAAGGAATACTTTGGCTTGATCTTTAACAAAGATATTGTAATCAGACATGCCTGGTTGATATGCGCCACCGGCAGTTGATGAGCCGAAAACAATTGATATTACTGGGATACGCATTTTAGAAAGTTCTGTTAGATCATAAAAATATCTTCCAGTTGCTGCAAAATGAGTATGACCTATGGTGGGTGCGATTGAAGGTTGATCTCCTTTCTTGCCGGTACCCATTCGAAGATCTCCTCCTGCAGATTCAACAAAATTAATATACGGAAGACGATTATCTCTAGCGATTTCCATTGCTCTGTTCCATTTTTCTCCGACATAAACCGTCATAGCACCAGCTAAAACTGAAGGATCATTAGCAAAGATTACACATTCAGTGCCAGCAACAATTCCAATTCCAGCTACACATCCGCCTCCCACAGTAAAGTCTGTTCCGTAGGCAGCAAATGGAGCAATCTCGAGGAAGGGTGTATCAGGATCAAGTAAATTAAAGACCCTTTCCCTTACAGGCATTTTGCCTCGCTTTGCTAATCTTTCGTGATGATAGGCACCGCCTCCCAATTCAGCCTTGTCTAAAAGCTCATCAAGAAAATTTATTTTCTTTAACATCACATTTTTGTTATGAATAAATTCATCAGAATTGATGTCAATGTTTGTTTTAATTTCGGGAGCTATGTTTTTTCTAAGCATTTCTATTTAATATAATTGAGTGGTAATATAATATACAAATAATTACCATTTTTGAAATTAATTTTAAAAATCATGGTTTTTCTTTCTGAGGAGAAAATAATGAGCATCAAAATTTATAGTTGCAATGATTCTAGAGGCGTTAGGCCGATGTGGACTGCAGAGGAAATGGGATTAAGTTATGAGACTGAAATGATGCCATTCCCACCAAGGTTTCTGCACAAGGAATACATGGATGTAAATATTCTTGGCACTATTCCGTACCTTGTAGATGGCGAGGTAGAAATGACAGAATCAGTTGCCATGTGCCAATATCTAGTGGAAAAATATGGCCCCACAGATTTGCGTGTTAACAGTGATGAGGCTGACTATCATCATTATTTAAATTGGCTTGCTCACTCTGATGCAACTTTAACCTTTCCTCAAACTGTAGTACTGAGATATACCCTTCAAGAGATAGGTGTTGCCGATAAAGCAGCAGAAGGATATCGAAGATGGTTTGTTGCTAGACTAAAGTTGCTTGAGCAAACTTTGGAATCAAGAGAATACTTGTGTTCAAATAGATTTACCATTGCAGATATATGTGTGAGTTATGCAATATATTTAGCTAAGTCACTTCAAATAGAGGAGGCATTTAAGCCTAATATCAAACGTTGGACAGATATGCTTTTTGATAGAGATGGATTTAAAAGAGCTGTATCTATTCGATATGCCGAACCTGAATAATTAATCGCCAACAAAATTAGCTAATCTTTCATAGGCGTCAATAAAATCCTCTTTAAATTCTTGGACAACATCGCTTGCTGAAATTGTCTGATTCATCAATCCTACACCTTGACCCACCCAGTAAGTCGAAAGCTCTTTTGCACCTTCATGGCCACCTTCTGCTAATTTATTAACTTTTGCTAAAGCTGGCTCTGCCACCATGGGTTGAAGAGGCAATGGAAGTGGCTCAGGAGCTCCATCTGCTTCCCATGCTTTTGTCCATTCAGATACAAGCTGTCTTGAGTGCTTTCCTGTTCTGCTTCTTGATCTAGTTGTTTGACTTGAAGTTGCAGCTACCATTTTCTCTTTAATCACCGGCGGCACTTCAGACTCAGCAGTTGTTAACCATACAGATCCACACCATGCACCTGATGCTCCCATGCTCATTGCAGCTGCCATCTGTCTTCCAGTTGCGATTCCTCCTGCGGCAAGAATTGGAACATCGCCATAGGGCTGAATAGCTTTATGAACTTCAGGGATTAAGACCATGGTTGAAACGCTGCCACAATGTCCGCCGGCTTCTGTACCTGAAACAACCAAAATATCTACACCTGCTTTTACTTGATTGATCGCGTGTTGTGCTGTGCCTAAAAGAGCAGCAACTTTTACGTCATTGTCTTTTCCCATTTGCACCATCCAGTCAGGTGGAACGCCTAATGCATTTGCAATTATTTTAATTGGGTGACTGAATGCAACATCCAGCAAAGCTTTTGCACCATCTGCCTTAGTATTTTCAGCCATGTAAGTTGCAGCCGGTTTGATTGTTCTTAATTCATCAGCTTCAATATCATGCTTTTCTAAAACATCTGCCCTAAAATCTGCATATTCTTGCGGTATCATTGAGGTTAATTTCTCAGCATCAAATTTTTGATTTTGATCTGCCATTTTATTAGGGATTAAAACATCTACACCATAAGGCAGCCCATCTATATGTTCATCAATCCACTTTAGTTCTTCCTCTAGCTGCTCAGGGGTCATTCCAACAGCTCCTAAAACTCCACATCCTCCAGCTTTTGAGACTGCTACAACCACATCTCTACAGTGTGTAAATGCAACCAGGGGGAATTCAATATCAAGAAGTTCGCAAATTTTTGAGTTCATTATTATTCCTAATAGGTAATAGACTGATTTTTATATTACCACTCGGGATACACAAAATGGAATACATCCATCATAATCATTCATGATTAAGTAAAAATAATTCAATATGAAAAAAATTAAAGTCGACTGCTCGATGATTACACGAGATCCAGCTGAGGCTTCAAAAGTTAGCAAAAACCTTGAGGATCTTGGATACGATGGAGCATACACATTTGAGGGGCCGCATGAGCCATTCCTTCCTCTTGCAGCAGCCGCTCTGGCAACAGAAAAATTAGAACTTTCAACTTCAATTGCTGTAGCATTTTCTAGAAATCCCATGACATTGGCTAATATAGGATACGATCTGCAATTGATGTCCAAAGGGAGGTTTACTCTTGGTTTGGGCTCTCAAATAAAACCTCATATTGAGAAGAGATACTCCATGCCCTGGTCCTCACCTGCAAAACGTATGAAAGAAATGGTTGGTGCCATCAAGGCCATATGGAGATGCTGGCACGAAGGGAAAGATTTAGATTTTAGAGGAGAATTTTATAAGCATACATTGATGACTCCTTTTTTTAATCCAGGAGAAAACCCATTTGGTCTTCCAAAAATATATGTTGCAGGCGTAGGCCCACTGATGACTCAAGCTGCAGCTGAATCTGGCGATGGGTTTATTGTGCATCCTTTTCATACAACCAAGTTTCTTGAAAATATTACTTTGCCATCCGTGAAAAAAGGTCTTGAATTGTCAGAAACTCAAGAATTCGATTTCTCTGTGGGTGTTATGGTTGCAACGGGAACAACCGATGAAGAAATTACTAAAGCAAGGGATGCTTGCAAGGCACAAATTGGATTTTATGGTTCTACTCCTGCCTATAAAATAGTTTTAGAGCAACATGGCTGGGAAAGTATTCAGCCAGAGCTTAATAGCCTGACTAAAAAAGGATTATGGCAAGATATTCCAAATCTAATTTCAGATGAAATCTTAGAAAACATCGCCGTGACTGGAACCCCAGATGAAGTTTCAAACATCATTTTTGATCGATATGGTTCTATTGCTTCAAGAATAGCCCCTTCAATCTTCTCAGGGGATCCTCAGGCAACCAAAGCATTAATTACCTCACTAAAAGAAAAATTATGAGCAAATCTTTTCTTGGGAGGCTAATGCTCGATCTGGATGGAACCTCGCTTACTCGAGAAGAAAATAAATTACTGCTTAATCCACATGTAGGGGGCGTGATTTTATTTGCAAGAAATATCTCTTCAAGAGATCAAGTTCAAGAGTTATGTGGAGCAATAAGAAAGATCAATCCCAAGCTGCTTATTGCAGTAGATCAAGAGGGGGGAAGGGTTCAGCGTTTAAAAGAAGGCTATACAATTTTACCGACTATGCAAAAACTAGCTGCATTTTTAAATTCAGATAGTGATAAAAACCTTCCTTTTGCAACCGATTTAGGTTGGCTAATGGCCTCAGAGGTGATTGCATCAGGACTAGATATTAGTTTTGCACCTGTGTTAGATCTAGATGATTCTAGAAGCTCTATTATTGGTGATAGATCAATAGGTGATAATCCAGACAAGGTTATTGCTATTGCAAGCGCCTTTATTCAAGGTATGAATCAAGCTGGAATGCAGGCTACTGGTAAGCATTTTCCAGGACATGGCGGTATCTTTGCTGATAGCCATCTAACTTTTTCTCAAGATACTAGATCTTTATCAGAACTAGAGAGTCATGACTTGCGTCCCTTTGATGCTTTAAAGCTTCAACTTGGTGGGATAATGACGGCTCACATATCTTTTTCAAGTATTGATAAAGAAATAGCAACCTTTTCAAAATTTTGGCTGCAAGATGTTTTAAGAAATAAAATGGAATTTACTGGAACAATCTTTAGTGATGACCTCTCAATGAAGGGCTCAGATTATGTGGGAGGCATTGAAGCCAAAGTGGGTAAAGCATTAGAGAGCGGTTGTAATATGGTATTGGTTTGCAATGATAGACCTGCAGCTTTAGATGCAATCAATTTTCTAGAGAAAGAAAAAATTTCTCAGTCAGAAAAGGTAACTAAATTAAAAGCCTCAGGATCAATTTCTTGGGCAGACTTAGAAAATGATGCAAGAAGAATAGATATAATTGATAAATTAAACACAATAGAAAAATTAAAGTTATGACCTCTTTGCCAGACTTGTCTGATCAACATTCCGAGCAAATTCAAATTGGCAAACTCGCATTGCAATCCTTTGGGAGCAGGCACTCAATTTCAGGAGAGATATATACAGTTTCTTGCTCAGATGATAACTCTGTTGTGAAAGAAGTTCTCTCTCGAGAAGGAAAACATATGGTTTTGGTTATAGATGCTTCTGGTGTAACTCATGCCTCCATGATTGGAGACCAAATTGCAGAATCTGCAGTAAAAAATAATTGGGCAGGGATTGTCGTTAATGGCTGCGTTAGAGACGTTGAGGAGCTGATGAATCTTCCTATAGGTATCTTTGCTAAAGGGGTGGTTGCCCAAAAAACAAATAAAAAAAACCATGGCTTTGAAGATGTGTTAATTTCATTTGGGAGTGTTGTTATGACTTCTGGGAAATGGATTTACATTGATCAAAACGGTTGGTTGGTTGCTGATAATAAGCTAGAACTTTAAATCTTTAATCGTTTGTTCTTTTTCTAACCAGATTGTATCAACGAATGTTTGGAAGCTTTTCCTGTAATCATCTTCTTCTTCGAAAGATCTATTTTTAAGATTTTCAGGCAAAGCATATGTCTTGGCCACTACTTTTGCTTTGCTTAAGTCGCCGCAAAGGAAGTCCCATGTTGATCTTTTTTCAGATGAATACATGACTGTAAAATCAACCAAAGTATTGACTTGAGGCATTCCTGATAATGCAATCGCAAGAGCTCCTACTTTTGGCTTTAGTAAATTAGAGTAGGGAGATTCCTGCGAAGAATGCTTTTCGGAAGTGAATCTAGTTCCCTCAGCAAAGCTAAATGCTGTAGAGGGATTTCTAGAAAATCTTTTAGCAGCTTTCTTTGCATTCTCATAATCAACTCTTTTTAATTCTGGATTTGCTTGAATTTGAGCCCTTGAATGTCTATTTAAGAATGGCATATCTACCGTTTTATGGACTAAATAAATAATTGGTATCCACTGCAACTCTTTTTTCATGAAGAATTTTAGTAGAGGCATTTTTTTGTATCCTGCAGCCAACAAAATAAATATATCAGCCCATGATTGGTGATTGCTCATAGCTATGTACCAAGTCTCGGTGTTCACATACTTGGGAATTTGGAAATCCCATTCAAGCTTATGCAATATTCTTAAAGCCGAGGTAATGCTAGCGACAGTCGCGCTCCCCATTTTATTTGAAAGGGAGCCTAAATAAATCTTCAACTTTTTATTAGGAATAATTCTAGGAATATTTATGATTGATAGGGGCATTAACCATAAACTGAGAATAATTAAAATTGCAAAAAAGGTCAGGACACCTATAAAAAATCTTTTCAATTCACCCATGCAACTTTATTCTAACCCAAAACTCTTCTAGCTCCTCAGGTGAAAGATTGTCTAGTTCTTTTTTATCTTTAGCAATCTCTTTTTCCATCAACCTAAAGCGCTTTACAAATTTATGATTGGCTTGATTAATAGCTTCACTTGCATCGATTTCTAAGTGTCGACTTAAATTAACGATAGAAAACAATAAATCTCCTAATTCTTCTAGGCTATTTTCTTTGTTATTTTGCTGGATTTCATGTTTGAGCTCTTTTAACTCTTCTTCAACCTTTTCGATAACGTCAATGCTTTCTTTCCAGTCGAAACCTTTTTTGGCAGCTTTTTTTTGTATTTTTTTTGCTTTTAAGATTGGAGGAAGTGATGCAGGTATATCAGAAAAGGTTTTGTGTATATCCTTTTTATTTTTTTCTTGTGCTTTTATATCATCCCATGCTTGGGTTTGCTCTTCAGCTGAAAGAGGTTTTGAGGCTCCATCAAAGACGTGAGGATGTCTTCTAATTAATTTTTTATTTAATGAATCAACTACCTCATCAAAGTCAAATAACTCTGACTCATTGGCTATCTCTGCTTGAAATATAACTTGAAGCAAAACATCTCCAAGCTCCTCTTTAAGATTTTCATAATCTTTGTTAGCGATGGCATCTGAGACCTCATAAGCTTCCTCTACAACGCAAGGGGACAGAGATTCAAGGGTTTGTTCGATATCCCACGGGCATCCATTATCCTTGTCTCGAAGCATGCGCATTGTCTCGAGCAAGGTTTTGATTGAGGACATCAGAAACCGCTTATATCTGCATACCTGGCTTGATGAAATTCTGAGGTTCCAAAGATTTGTTCAGCCACTCGCGCTCTTTTAAGATAGAAACCGATATCATATTCGTCAGTTACACCTATTCCACCATGCATTTGGATTGCTTCATTGCTTACCAAATGGAGTGTTTCTCCAGCTTGAAACTTAGCAAGGCTTGCAAGTCTCTCTAGCTCATTTGAATTTTCATCTGCAGCATGCATGGCAGCAATCACAGCTGATTTCGTTAATTCAATTTCGCAAAACATTTTTGCTGCTCTGTGTTGAAGCGCTTGAAATGACCCAATTTGAACACCAAATTGTTTTCTTTCTTTAAGGTAATTAACGGTGACCTCAAAAGCTTCTTCGGTGTTTCCTAACATCTCTGCTGAAATAGCAATTCGACCTAAATCAAGAATTTTCTCGAGGGTTTCACCAGCTAAGTCTTGCTCGCCCAATAAGGCATTTTGGTCTAATTTAAGATCAGACATCTCAATGTTTGCATAATTTCTAGAATCAGCAGTTGCGATCTTTGTTATATTTAACCCAGGGCTATCATTGTTTGCAGCAAATACCGAGATTCCATTTGATTCTCCTGATTTACCAGAAGTTCGTGCAACTAATAAAACAGTATCAGCACTTGCACCATCCACAACAAATACTTTTTTTCCATTTAATACCCACTCATCTCCATCAAGAACCGCAGTGGCTTCAATGGCAAAAGGATCATGATGATTGCCTTCGTCAATTGCTAATGCGGTTGTAAGATCACCAGCTACTATTTTTGGTAGATAATTTTCTTTTTGCTCATCTGAGCCAAGCATATTGATCGCTGAGACCCCAAGAACGGATGTCGATAATATGGGAGAGGGTGTAAGAGTTTTACCCAATTCCTGCATGATTACACTGATACCAGCCATCCCAAATTCTGAGCCACCAAATTTTTCAGGAACAAGAATCCCAGACCAGCCCAACTCGACCATTTCTTTCCATACTGACTCATCCCAGCATTGGCTATTTTCACTATCTCGCATTTCTCGAAAATGTGTTACAGGCGTTTTATTTTTAGCAAAATTTTGAGCAGTATCTTTTAAAAACTGTTGTTCTTCTGTAAGTATTAATTTCATATGTTGCTTAGTTGGGTAGATCTAGAACTCTTCTAGAAATAACATTGAGTTGAACTTCAGAAGTTCCCCCCTCAATTGAGTTAGCTTTAGTTCTCAGCCATGCTTTCGTTATGGCTTGCTCATCATCCGAAAAACCCTCGTTTGTCCAACCTAAGCCTTTATTACCCATTGCGGCAATCATTAGCTCATAGCGATCTTTGTTATGTTCAGTACCGTAGTATTTGAACATTGATGATGCTGCTGAAGCCTTTGCACCTTCATCTCCAGAGCGCTGCAAGGTTAATCCAAATGCATGCTCTTTCATTTTGTGTAATGTAATATTTTCTCTGTGAGCTTGATTAGCTATTTGGCCATTAGTCTCACCTAAATATTTTTTAGCAATGTTTACAACATCTGCCCCAGAACCAGTCCCGCCTCCAGCAAGACCAAAATTGGAAATAAAGTTTCTTTCATGTTGCAAGAGCTTTTTTGCGATCGTCCAGCCAGAATTTTCTACACCAACTAGATTTTCTTTTGGAGCTTTAACATTATCAAAAAAAGTTTCACAAAACGGTGACTTGCCACTGATAAGTGTGATTGGTTTGGTGCTAACTCCCTCAGTAGCCATATCAATAAGTAAAAAACTAATTCCATTATGTTTTGGCTCTTTTGGACCAGTTCTAACCAGGGCAAATATCCAATCTGCTTTATCAGCATAGGAAGTCCAAACTTTTTGACCGTTAACTAAATAATGATCGCCCATATCCTCTGCCTTAGTAGAGAGACTAGCCAGATCAGATCCTGAACCAGGCTCGGAATAACCTTGGCACCACCTAATTTCGCCTTTGATGATTTTTGGAAGATGCTCTCTTTTTTGCTCTTCTGAACCAAATTCAATTATGCATGGTGCTAACATCCATATACCAAAGCTATTTAACGCTGGTCTTGCTTTAATTCTATATAGCTCCTGATGAAGGACTTTGGTTTGATCTCTATCTAGACCTCCGCCACCATATTCCTTTGGTAGATTGGGAGCAGTCCAACCTTTGTTTCCCATTCTCTCAAGCCACAATTTCGATTCAGGATTAACATATTCTGCATTTCTGCCGCCCCAAACCTCTTCTTCAGGCACGAGCGGAGTCCTCATGGAAGGAGGACAGTTTTCCTCTAACCAATCCCTAACTTCTTGTCTAAAGTGTTCTAAATGTTCCATATTTTTGGTTGCTTGCGCTTATTTAAAGAGCAGTTATTATAATCAAGTAATCATTTTTTTGGTAATTTAAAATATGAAATCATACCAAGCTCCGGAGGCCGGAAAGCCACTTGTAGAAGTAGAGTCCCCAACACCTGAGCCAACTGGAAGTCAGGTAATTATTAAAACTATAGCTTGCGGAGTTTGCCATTCCGATGTTCACATACACTCGGGTGCATTTGATTTAGGTGGCGGCAACGAATTACCTGTTCCTGTACCTAATCCATTCACATTAGGCCATGAAGTTTTTGGAGAAGTCGTAGCAGTGGGGCCAGAGGCAACTAACATTAATGTTGGAGATAAAAGGATTGTTTATCCATGGATTGGATGCAGTAATTGTGATGTTTGTGCTGATGGCGATGAACATCTATGTAATACAGGCCCTGTTATTGGAGTCATGCAGCCTGGAGGTTTTGGAGATCATGTTGTAGTGCCAGATTCAAAATATTTACATGATGCAGGAGATACGCCTGAACATTTAGCAGGCAGCTATGCCTGTTCAGGTCTAACAGCTTATAGCGCTCTTAAAAAAGGAGCTCCTTATAATTCCGATAATGATTTAATTATCATTGGTGTTGGAGGTGTAGGCATGATGGGGTTACAGATTGCTAAGGCAGCATTCAACTGCAATCCAATCGTTGTAGATGTAGATGAAGAAAAGCTTAAATTAGCTCTTGAAAATGGTGCATCAGCTGCTATCAATCCCCTGGACGAGGATGCAATGATGAAAATTTTTGAAATCACTGGTGGCAATGCATCTGTTGCCATAGATTTTGTTGGTTCAGAACAGTCAACTGCATTTGGAACTAACCTTTTAAGAAAAGGGGGTAAGTATATTATCGTAGGGCTATATGGAGGCGAGTTAAAACTTCCTTTGCCTCTAATCCCAATCATGGAAAGAGGCGTGCAAGGTTCATACACTGGTAGTCCGGGTGATATGCATGAGTTGATGGAGCTTGTAAGATCTGGAAAGGTGGATCCAATTCCTGTAGAAAAAAGACCGGCCTCTCAGGCAAATCAGACTTTGAAAGACCTCAAAAATGGCAAAATTCTAGGCAGGGCAGCCCTAATGCATGACTAAAGCTCCTCAATTAGCTTGCTACATATGTTATGTAACTCATCATTAATTACTATGTCTGCACTTGAGTCATAACGGGTTTTTTCTCTGTTTAAGATAATAAGCCTTGACCCTGATTGCATTGCTAAATTAGGAAGCTTTCCTGCAGGCAGTACTTTTAAAGATGATCCCATAACAATCATTAAATCGCTCTCCTTGACAATTTTTGAGGCATGCATCATATCGATTTCATTCATAGGCTGACCAAAAGAGATAGTGGCTACCTTCACAACGCCACCACAAACAGAGCATTTTGGTATTGGAATTTCAGATTTAATAGCATCGTGGAAATCTAAAATATTTTGTTTTGCTTCACATTCCAAGCATGCAGCCTCAATAGCGTTGCCATGAATCTCTATGATTTTATTTTTACTGATCCCCGATTTTTGATGTAACCCATCAATGTTTTGAGTGATTAAAAAATTGTTTTCTTGCAATCTAATGATTCTTTCAACAAAAGCATGCCCTATGTTTGGCTTTATGTTTTTAAGAAGCGAATGAAGCTCAATATTTCTCTCCCATGATAACCTTTGCTTTTCTTCACTTAACAAAAATTCATTGAATTGAATAGGTTTATTTTTAGTCCAAAAACCATTATTACTTCTAAAATCAGGTAGCCCAGATTCTGTGCTTATGCCAGCACCAGTTAAAATTACTGTTCGCTCACTAGCTTTTACTAGCTTAATAATTTCATTAAATGTATTCACAAATTTGCTTTTAAATTGACTTCAGAGAGTATAATTGCTCGCATGTTTAAAAATATAGGCATTGTTTCAAAAAAAAGCCTCTCATCAAGTGAATCTTCTATTGTAGGTGGGCTGCTTAGTGTTTTGATGAAAAACACTAAGACTATCTATTCAACTGATCAGATTGATTATGAAGGCGTAGAAATTGTCGATCTTAAAAAATTTAATAATTCTGTTGATTTAATAGTTGTATTTGGTGGTGATGGTACTTTATTAGGGGCGGCAAGAAAATTTATCGAAAATGAGATCCCAATCTTAGGAATTAATATGGGTGCTGTTGGTTTTCTAACCGATGTAAATATTGAAAACTTTGAATCAGTCATCAATGATGTTTTCAAGGGCAACTATATTCTCGAAGAAAGAAGTTTAGTTGAAGCGCAATTCTCAGACCAGGAGGTTTTTGGTCTAAACGAAGTATTAATTCATTCAGGATCTTATGCTCAGCTTATGAGATATAGACTATTGATAGACGGTAAAACTGTATATGAACAACGATCAGATGGATTAATTGTTGCTACTCCAACCGGGTCAACTGCATATGCATTATCTGCAGGAGGATCAATAGTTCATCCAGAATTAAATATTTGGAACATTATCCCAATGATGTCACAGAGCCTCTCATCTAGGCCCTTAATAGTTTCGAATAAGAAATCTTTGGAAATTCAGCTTATCGAAGGGCCTTTAGAACATGCTATGGTCTGTGTAGACGGTCAAAAAGACATACCTGTTGAATATAATAAATCTATTTATATTTCTAAAAAGGATTCATCTTTAAAAATTATTCATCCATCAGATAATGATTTCTATGAGGCCTGTAGAGAAAAACTTGGTTGGAGTTTAGATATTACCGCCAAGAAAAACCATTAAATTTGAATACTAACTCTTCATACTTTTTTATTATTGCGATTGCTGTATTTCTTAGCTTTATAACGAATTTTGGTTTTAGCAGTCTGCTTGAACCATTTCTTTTTCTAAAAACTAGTGGGTCAAATTTATACCCATCATTTCAGAATACTTACATAGCTTCTCAAGAATGGTGGCGGCTCATCTCTCCAACTTTTCTTCATTTTTCACTTACTCACCTAATATTTAATTGTTTATGGATTTATATACTGGGATCAAAAATTGAAATTATCGATGGGAAAGGAATCTTTTTAACTATATTTTTAATTTCAGGCTTGTCGAGCAATCTTGGGCAATATTTCATATCTGGTGATTATCTTTTTGGGGGACTGAGTGGAGCTGTCTATGGTCTCTTGGGTTACTGTTTTATATTGGATTTAGACAATAGAGGTCTAAGATATAATCTGCCTAACGCCTTATATATTTTTATGTTCATTTGGCTATTAATTGGCTTTACTGGATTATTAAAAATTTTTGGTTTTGGAAATGTTGCAAATATCGCTCATTTGGTTGGTATGATAGCTGGGTTTATACTTGGCTTAATTGCTAAATATACTTTGAAGTTTTAGCCTAATGAAAAAAATTACTAAAGCAGTATTCCCTGTAGCAGGTCTCGGTACTCGTTTTTTACCTGCTACGAAAGCTATTCCAAAAGAAATGCTTCCAGTCATAGACAAGCCTTTAATTGAATATGCTGTTGAGGAAGTCGTTTTAGCTGGAATAGAGGAAATAATTTTTATCACAAGTCATACCAAACGGTCTATTCAAGATCATTTTGATAAAAATCTTGAGCTTGAGGAGAAGTTATTGAAGTCTGACAAAATAGATGCTTTGCAAAAAATCAATAGAAAGATTTTTCAAAATACTTCTTTCACATATGTAAGGCAAAAAACACAGAAAGGCTTGGGGCATGCAATTCTCCAAGCTAAACACTTAATACAAGATGAATCTTTTGCTATTGTGTTGGCGGATGATCTAATCATTAATGATCCTTCAGCAACTCAGCAATTAATAAATGTTGCGCTAAAAACAAATACATCTGTTGTAGGGTTGAATAAAGTTCCAAAAGAGCGTATTTCGAGGTATGGAGTAATTTCCTCAGCAGATATACCAAAGCAAGAAAAATTATTCCTCCTTGACGGAATAATTGAAAAACCTCAATCAAACCCTCCTTCTAATTTGGCTGTATTTGGCAGGTATGTCTTATCTCACCACATCTTTGATTACTTGGAAAAGATAGACCCTGGAGTTGCTGGTGAGATTCAGCTTACTGATGCAATCAAGCTAATGTTAGGAGATCATGATATATATGGGTATCTTTATGATGGCATAAAATTTGATTGCGGTTCTAAGGAAGGGTATGTTAAAGCAATTGCTCATCTGGCATCAGACATTCTTTCATAATGAAAGTTTTATTAGCTATCTTATGGATTTTGCCTCCTGAAACAGCTCATTCAATTGCCCTAAACTCGCTAAAACTCTTGCATAAATTGAAATTAATTAATTTATTTTTTCCATTTAAATTTTCTAATTCTCCTTTTTATTTCAAGGGTTTAGAGTTTAAAAATAGGCTAGGCATTGCTGCTGGATTAGATAAAAATGGTGATTTTATAGATTCATTAGGAGCATTGGGCTTTGGTTTTATTGAAGTTGGAACTATTACACCTAAACCGCAATCTGGCAATTCAAAGCCAAGAGTATTTCGTTTTCCAGATCAGGAAGCAATTGTAAATAGGCTAGGTTTTAATAATAAAGGTGTTGATTATTTAGTAGAAAGGGCAAAAAGTAGAAAATATCCTGGAGTTTTAGGAATAAATATCGGAGCTAATAAAGATTCTAAAGGTCAAAAAAGGATAGATGATTATATTGAATGCTTTAAAAAGGTTTCACCTTTTGCTGATTATATTTCTGTAAACATTTCCTCGCCAAACACTCCTGGCTTGAGATCTCTTCATTCTAAAGAAAATTTTTTACCATTGTTTGAGGCAATTAAAAACGTCCGTGAATTAGAAAGATTTCATAATCCAATTTTTATTAAGCTATCCCCAGATGAAGAACAAGATATAATTTTTGAAATTACTGCAGCAATAAAAGATTTTAATTTTGATGGAGTAATTGCCTCTAACACAACTGTTGAAAAGAGCAATTTAATCGTTTCTACAGATGCTGACTATTCAGGAGGGCTATCTGGCAAACCTCTGCTAACAAAATCCAATGATCTTCTTAATTTAGTGCACTCAAATGAGCCTGAGTTATTGAAAATAGGAGTTGGTGGAGTTCACAACAAGGAAAGCTTTGATGTCAAATTAAAAAACGGAGCTTCCTTGGTACAAATTTATACTAGCTTCATTTATCAGGGCCCAGAGATTATCAAAAAATTACTGAGCTAGAAATTATAATGGAATTATTAATCTCTGCTTTCGTTATTTTTTTTCTTATTGGTGCAATTAGTTTTTTGAAGCCTTCGAAGAAAATGAAGGCCCTCAGCATGATTAGAATGGCAGCTGCAAAAGAGGGCTTTAGAATCGGTTCTACAAATGATTTAAGAAAAAAATTCAAAAACTGGAATCCCCAAGTTGCTATCTATCAAGTAAAAAATTCCTCAGAGTTCAAAAATTTACACTACCTGAGAGTAGGAAATAAGCTTGAGCTTTATGAGCCAATTTCATTTAAATATGAAGAAAACTTTGAAATGATTGAGGAAAAAATTTCCAAATTACCCTCTTCTGTACTTGAAATTATTTTTTATCAGTCCAATATAGCAATCGTTTGGAATGAAATGATTGGTATTGAAGAGCTTCAAAAAATCAAAGAAGCCCTATTAGAAATATGAATTTTTATAAATTTTAATTGAATAATTTATGTCAAAAACCCTTGTTATAGTTGAGTCACCTGCCAAAGCTAAAACTATTTCTAAATATTTGGGGCCTGACTATATTGTAAAATCTAGCGTAGGTCATATAAGAGATCTCCCAAAGGGAAAATCTAAAAAACCAGCACAAAGAAATACAATTCCTAAAGATCTTCCTGATGATGAGAAGAGAAGACTAAAAAAAATTAATGAAAGAAAACGACTTGTTAGAAGGATGGGAATTGATCCTGATAATGGCTGGGCAGCAAATTATGAAATCATCCCTGAAAAAGAAAAAGTTATCAAAGAATTAAAAACAGCAGCAAAGTCTGTAGATTCAATTTTTCTTGCAACAGATCTTGATAGAGAGGGTGAGGCAATCGCCTGGCATCTTCAAGAGGCATTAGGAGCAGATAAGTTTAACTATTCCAGAGTTAGATTTAATCAAATCACCAAAGATGCAATCTTAGAATCTTTTGAAGATCCAAAAGAGATAGATGCAAATCTTGTTGAAGCTCAACAAGCAAGAAGGTTTTTAGATAGAGTCGTTGGTTTTGAATTATCTCCACTTTTATGGGCAAAAATTGCCCGTAATTTATCAGCTGGAAGAGTCCAATCTGTAGCATTAAGACTTTTGGTAGAACGAGAGCATAGCATTCAAAAGTTTAAGCCTGATGAGTTTTGGGAGATTTCTTTTAACGCACAAAATGAAAAAAATCATGGTATTGCATTTAATCTGAATAGAAAAAAATCAGATCCGCTGTTGCAAGCTGAGGAGTCAAAAAAAATTGCAGAATTGATTAGATCATCAGATTTGTTTATAAGCGAGGTAACTCAAAAACCGGTTAAGGTTAAACCAAAACCTCCTTTTATAACTTCAACACTTCAGCAAGCAGCAAGTACAAAGCTAGGCTTTAATGTAAAGAGAACTATGAGAACCGCACAAAAACTATATGAAAATGGTCTTATTACTTACATGAGAACAGATGCTCCCGCTTTGTCGCCTGAATCAATTGCTGATGCAAGAATGTATGTCGAAACTAATCTTGGAGACAAGTATCTTACTAATGCTCCAAGAATATATTCTTCAAGTGAAAATGCGCAAGAAGCTCATGAGGCAATAAGGCCCACAAATGCATCAACCAAATCAGAGGGTTTAATCTCCTCGTCAGACGAGGAAAAAAAATTATACGAGTTAATTTGGCAACAATTTATAGGATCACAATTACCTGATGCTGAATATTTAGCTACTAATGCAAAAATACAATTAGAAGAATATATTTTTTCTGCAACTGGAAGAGAAGTTGTTTTTGATGGCTTCACAAGAATTGTAAAGTCAAAGGCTGATGATCAAGAGGCCAGTATTTTACCGCCACTTGAAGTTAATCAACAATTAACTTTGAGGGATTTAGAGAATAAACAAAAGTACACTAAGCCTCCAGCAAGGTTTTCTGAGGCAGCATTAGTAAAAGAATTAGAAAAAAGAGGAATTGGAAGACCTTCTACCTATGCAAATATTATTTCTACGATTCAGGATAGAGGATATGTCGAGATTCAAAATAGACGATTCTTTGTTAAAAAAATTGGAATGATTGTTACTGATAGGCTCGTAAGTAGCTTTGATGACATCATGGATTACAGTTTTACTGCTAATTTTGAAAATGAGTTAGATAGAATTGCAAATGGTGAGTTGAATTGGAAAGAAGTTTTAAACTCTTATTATTCTGCCTTTCAGGATGACCTTTTCTCAGCAATGGATGAAGAAAATGGAATGATTCCCAACCTTCCCACGATGACAAATATCAATTGTCCTGAATGTAAAAAAAATAAGTTAACTATCAGAAATGCCAGTAATGGAGTCTTTCTAGGATGTGCTGGATATAGTTTACCAGGTGATGAGCAATGCAAAAAAACTTTGAATCTTATCTCAGGCGATGAGGCTGTTAGTGTTGATGATCAAGAGGAAGCAGAGCATTTAGTTGCAAAACGTCGTTGTCCAAAATGTGATCTGAGTATGGACAATTACCTTTTAGATGAAAATCACAAACTGCATGTCTGTTCGAACAATCCTGATTGTGACGGATTTTCAGTAGAAGAAGGCACATTTAAACTCAAAGGATATGATGGCCCTACGTTATCTTGTCATAAGTGCGGATCTGAAATGCAACTAAAAACTGGTAGGTTTGGAAAATATTTTGGCTGCATGAATGATAATTGTGGTGCAACCAGAGCACTTCAAAGAAATGGAGAGCCAAAACCCATTGTCATGGAACCAATTACTACCGACATTCCTTGCATTAAATATGAAGATAATTATTTATTAAGAGATAGCATGAAAGGACTTTTTTTAGCGGCCAGTAAATATCCAAAAAACAGAGAAACTCGCGCGCCATCTGTTGAGGAATTTAATCAAGCAGTAACTGAGGAGACCTTACTTGATGCATGTAAGTATCTAGAAGATCAAGGTAAGCATACACATCTTTTAGATGCACCTAAAAAAGATATTGATGGAAACCCATATATCATTAGATATAATAAGGTTGAGGATACTCATTATCTTGCTTCTGAGAAAGATGGCAAAAAAACTGGGAATACTGCCTCTCATAATGGCGACAAGTGGGTTGAAGTTTCTAAATAAATATTCCTTGAATAAAATAAATTAGTTCATATATCAATAATGAAACCTTTCAATATTTGCGAGAAGGGTGTTACAGTTTAATAATAAATATTTATGTCTAATTACCTAGAGCTTACCCAACTTCCTGACGGCACAATTGTTTTAAGGAGATCCGATGATCATGAAAATCCAATAGTAAAGATTGAGTTCTCAGGCGAATCAAAGGAATTTTTAAATGGTGCAGAACTTTCAGTTGCCAAAGAAATGATTCGAGCTGGAATTGAGAGTGTTAGCGGTAATTCAATCGATTTCGATGATTTTTTTGATAGTGAAAAAAATAGCTTAAGAAAAAAACCAGTAGTTCTTCATTAGTGAGTTCTAATTAAACCAACACTCTTGCCTTCAACAAATGCTTCTTGTTCTCTTAGGTCAACTTCAATTGTTGAGAAATCTTTATTAGCTGGAATTAATTCAAGACTATGATTAGTTTTTTTGAAATATTTTAAAGTTACCTCATCCTCAAGCCTAACAACAACTAAATCACCATTTTTTACATCTGTTGTTTTTTTAATTGCAACCAAATCATCCTCATGAATTCCTGCCTCAATCATACTGAGACCTTTCACTTTCAAAAAATAATCAAAACTGTCAGAAAACATATTTGGATCGCAAGAGATTCTTTTTTCAATATTTTCTTCAGCAAGGGTAGGAGATCCAGCAGCAACAAGTCCAATGACTGGCATTTGTTCTCCAATTTGCTCGAAAGATTGCTGACTTTTGACAATAGATATTCCTCTTGAAGAGCCGCTTTGAATTGAAATATAGCCTTTCTTTTCAAGAGCTCTAAGATGCATTTCTGCAGCATTGGGAGACTTAAAGCCTAACTCTTTGCATATTTCAGCTCTAGTCGGTGGAAAACCAGTTTTATTGAGATAAACTTCTACACAAGCTAAAACTTTTGATTGTTGTTTTGTTAATTCTTTCATATTATTTATACTGTATATTTTTACAGTATATAAATTTTGTTAGATAACTGCAACTCTCTTTAAAATATGAACTCAAAATTAGTAATCGGTATTTCATCAAGAGCACTCTTTGATTTAAGTCAAAGCCATCAAATCTTTGAGAGTGATGGAGTTGAGGCTTATCGCACTCACCAAATTGAAAATGAAAACGAAATACTATACCCAGGAGAGGCATTTAACCTTGTAACTAAGATATTAAAAATTAATGAGCGTTATGAGTCTGCTAATAGAATAGAAGTTATTCTATTGTCTAGAAATACTGCAGACACTGGTCTTAGGGTTTTTAATTCAATTGAAGCTCACAAACTTGATATCAGTAGAGCTGTATTCTGCGGTGGGGAAAGCCCCTATAAGTATGTTAAAGCTTTTGGAGTGGATTTATTTTTATCTAGTAGTAAAGACGACGTCAAAATGGCTATTGAAAATAATGTCCCATCTGCAAGAATTATTCCTTCAAAAACCAAGAAAAAAATTAAAGATGGCGATTTGCTTAAGATTGCTTTTGATGGTGATTCAGTAATTTTTTCTGATGAATCTGAGAAAGTTTTTCAGGAAGAGGGGCTTAAAGCTTTTTTAGATAATGAGCGAAAGAAAAAATCTATGTTAAAGGCTGGGCCTTTTAAATCATTTTTAGTTGAGCTGAATAAACTTCAATCTGAATTAGACGAAAGTGAAAATCCTATTAGAACAGCCCTTGTCACTGCCAGATCAGCTCCATCTCACAAGCGAGTTATTAAAACGCTTAGAAAATGGGGAGTTAGGATTGATGAGTCTCTTTTTTTAGGAGGCATGAATAAATCAGAATTTTTAAAATCATTTGAAGCCGATATTTTTTTTGATGATCAGCAACAAAATATTGAGGATGCATCTGCAAAAGTAACTTCAGCTCATGTACCATTCGGAATTAAAAATAGGAATTAATCATGGATATAGTTTGTTTTGATATGGAGGGAACTCTTACTCCAGAAATATGGGAACAAGTTGCTGCTGATTCTGGAATCTTTGAGTTAAATAAAACCACCAGAGATATTCCCTCATATACTGATCTAATGGATTACAGAATTGAAATAATGAAAGAGCATAACCTAAAGTTAGCGGACATAATTAAGGCAACTGAGAAATTAGACTTGCTTGATGGGGCTCTAGATTTTTTAAATCAGGTAAGGCAAGAGTTTCAAGTTGTAATTCTATCCGATACTTTTCATGAAATTGCATATCCGTTAATGGAAAAGCTTGGTTATCCTCTTTTGCTTTGTCACACTCTTGATGTTGATACTGAGGATAATATTCTTGGCTATAAATTAAGAGATCTCCAGGCAAAAAAACAAGCAATCTTAGGCTTTCAATCTATGGGCTATAGATGTTTAGCTGCAGGAGATTCCTTCAATGATTTGCAAATGTTCGAGGTCGCTGATCAAGGCTTCTTTATCAATGCGCCTGAAGCTATTTCCAGTTCAATGCCTGAAATCCCATCTTTTAATGCATATTCAAATCTCTTAAGTGCTTTAAGGAGCTTTGATTAACACTCATGGATAATCCATTTTCACTTAATAACTTTTCAAGACCAAAGCTAGAGATGCCTGGTAATGAGAAAAAACTTTTGCTTCATAGTTGCTGCGCTCCATGTGCCGGAGAGATTATGGAGGCTGTGGCAGCATCAGATATCCAAACAACAGTTTATTTTTATAATCCAAACATTCACCCGAAAGAAGAGTATGAGATTCGAAAGGATGAAAATAAGAGATTTTGTGACAAGCTAGGATTCGATTTTGTTGATGCGGATTATGATAAGGAAAATTGGTTTGAGAGAATAAAAGGTTTAGAAAATGAACCTGAAAGAGGCAAAAGGTGCACTCAATGTTTTGATATGAGATTTGAGAGATCTGCTCTATACGCTCATGAAAATGATTTCAAGGTTTACGCGACTACGCTTGGGATTTCTCGTTGGAAAAATATGGAACAAATCAATGATTCAGGTTTAAGGGCTGCACAACGCTATGAAGATGTTCATTATTGGGATTTTAATTGGCGAAAAAAAGGTGGTGCATCTCGAATGATTGAGATTTCAAAAAGAGAGGAGTTTTATCAACAAGAATACTGTGGCTGCGTTTACAGTTTAAGGGATACAAATAAGTGGCGCCAGGAAAATAATAAAGATCGAATTATCAGAGGCATTAAATTTTATAATTAATTTGGGAAACATACCCTTGGCAAAGTACAATACGAACCAATGAATACTCCGGGGAAAAAATTCAGAGAAGCAATAGCTGAAAACAATCCTTTGATGGTTGTTGGTGCCGTCAATGCATATTGTGCGAAAATGGCAGAAAGTGCTGGCCATAAAGCTCTGTATCTTTCTGGATCAGGGGTTGCAACTGCATCTTTCGGACTGCCAGATTTAGCCATCACAACTTCAAATGATGTTGCTGAAGATTCAAGAAGAATCACTCAAGCAACAAATCTACCTCTTTTGATTGATATTGACACTGGTTTTGGTGGTGCATTTAGCATTGGAAGAACTATCAAAGAGATGATTGCTGCAGATGTTGCAGCTGTTCATATTGAAGATCAAGTAACTCAAAAAAGATGTGGCCATAGGCCAAATAAAAATCTTGTCGACAAAATTGAAATGAGTGATCGAATTAAAGCCGCAGTTGATGCTAGAACAGATGAAAGTTTTTTCATTATGGCGAGAACTGATTCCTATGCAACTGAAGGAATAGAAGGTGCAATTGATAGATGCAAAGAATACATTGCAGCTGGAGCAGATGGATTGTTTTTAGAAGCTGTATCTAGTTTAGAGGATTACAAGCAATTCAAGGATGCATTACAAGTACCTCTTCTTGCAAATATTACTGAATTTGGAAAAACACCTCTTTTTACTGCAAAGGAGCTTGCATCAGTTGGAGTTGATATAATGCTATTTCCTTTATCTGCTTTTAGAGCAATGAATAAAGCTGCAGAGGGTGTGTATCAAGACATTTTTGCAAACGGATCTCAAGCGAATTCAATTGATAAAATGCAGACAAGAGATGAACTGTATGAGTATTTAAATTATCATTCATTTGAACAGAAGTTAGATGAATTATTTAAAAGGAAGGAGAATAAGTAAATGGTTAAGAAGTTAGAGGGTGCTGGGCTTCGAGGTCAAGTTGCAGGTGAGACATCACTTTGTACGGTTGGGCAAGAAGAAGGGTTGGCTTACAGAGGCCATAAAATTGAGACGTTAGCTGAAAAAGGAACATTTGAGGAGGTTGCTTACCTTCTTCTTTATGGCAAATTGCCAAATGCGTCAGAATTATCAGATTATAAATCTCTATTAAAAAGTTTAAGAGATCTCCCAGATTCTTTGAAGAAAGTTCTTAGAGAAATTCCTGCATCAGCTCACCCAATGGCGGTAATGGCAACCGGATGTTCGATGCTGGGAAATCTTGAGCCCGAGGAGTCTATGGATGCTCAAATGGATTCTATCAATCGAATGGTTGCAACCATGCCATCGATAGTGACTTACTGGTATAAGTTTTCTCATGATGGTGAAGATATTAGTTTGGTAAATGACGAAGATACAATGGCCGGTCATTTTCTACACATACTTCATGGTAAGTCTCCTTCAGATCTTCATAGGCGAGTCATGGATGCTTCTTTGGTTCTATATGCTGAGCATGAATTTAATGCATCTACTTTTACTGCTAGAGTCTGTGCGTCCACAATGTCAGATATATTTTCTTGTGTTGTAGCCGCTATAGGTTCCTTAAAGGGCCCTCTGCATGGTGGAGCTAATGAAGCTGCAATGGAAATGATTGAAAACTGGAAGACAAGAGATGAAGCAAAAGCAAATATTTTGGATATGCTTGCGAACAAGGAAAAAATCATGGGTTTTGGTCATGCCATTTACTCTGAAAGAGATCCAAGAAACGCTGTAATAAAAGAATTTTCTAAAGAGTTATCTCAAGAATACGGAGATGATTCCTTGTATCAGGTCTCAGAAGAAGTTGAGCAGGTAATGTGGGATGAAAAGAAATTATTTCCCAATGCAGATTTTTTTCATGCTTCTGCCTATTTCTATTTAGGAATTCCTACAAAACTCTTTACTCCAATCTTTGTCATGTCACGAGTAACAGGATGGACCGCTCACTGCATGGAGCAAAGAGCCAATAATAGAATTATTAGACCAAGTGCAGAATATACAGGCCCCGAGACTTCTGTTTGGGTTGATATAGAAGATAGGGAGTAAATCATGTCAAATAATGTTGAGCTGAATATAAGGTCAGGTCCTGACTCTTTGCTTGTAGAAATTGCAGAATATGTATCAAAGCAAGATATTAATTCTGAGCTTGCTCTTTCAACCGCTCGAAACTGCTTGATTGATACCATTGGATGCGGTTTATTGGCATTAACCTTTCCAGCGTGCACAAAAATGCTTGGTCCTATTGTTCCAGGCACCAATGTACCTAATGGTGTCAGAGTTCCAGGAACTAATTTTTTACTTGATCCTGTGAAAGGAGCATTTGATATAGGATGTATTATTCGATGGCTTGATTATAACGATACTTGGTTGGCTGCCGAATGGGGACATCCTTCAGATAATTTGGGAGCCATTCTTTCAATAGCTGATTACGTTTCTCAAGAAAATGTTGCTGCTGGAAAAGATCCTTTAAGAATGCGAGATGTATTGGAGTGCATGATTATGGCTCACGAAATACAAGGAGTATTAGCTCTTACAAATAGTTTTAATCGGGTTGGCCTCGATCATGTTGTGCTTGTAAAAGTTGCATCAACAGCTGTTGTTACAAAGTTGCTTGGAGGGAACACTGATCAAATTATGGATGCTATTAGTCAAGCGTGGGTAGATGGACAAAGCCTAAGAACCTATCGTCACGCTCCTAATGCTGGTTCTAGGAAAAGCTGGGCTGCCGGGGATGCCACCAGCAGAGCGGTTAGACTGGCACTCATTACCCTTTCTGGAGAAATGGGATATCCAAGTGTTTTATCCGCTCCAACATGGGGCTTTGAAGATGTTTCATTTAAGGGTGAAAAACTTTCATTAAGCCAACCTTTTGGTTCATACGTTATGGAGAATGTTCTCTTTAAGATTAGTTTCCCTGCTGAATTTCATGCGCAAACAGCTGTTGAAGCTGCAGTTACACTTCATCCTCAAATTAAAGATAGGTTAGATGAAATTTCAAATATTGAAGTCACTACGCATGAATCTGCGATAAGAATAATTTCTAAATCTGGTAAGTTAAATAATCCAGCCGATAGAGATCATTGTTTGCAATACATGATTGCAGTAGGATTAATTCATGGCGATCTTATAGCAGAACATTATGAAGATGATGTTGCCAGTGACCCAAGGGTGGATGCGCTCAGAGAAAAGATGACAATCAAAGAAGACAAAAGATATACAGAAGAATATCTGGAGGCTGATAAAAGATCTATAGCAAACAAAATTCAAATATTCTTCAGTGACGGTTCTTCAACAGATGCTATCGAGGTCGAATATCCTATAGGTCATAAACGCAGAAGAGAGGAAGGAATTCCAGTTCTAGAAAATAAATTTAAGAATAATCTTGGGAAGATTTTTGAAGATGAAAAAGTGAATTCCATTTTATCAAAATGCCTTGATCAAGATCAGCTTGAAGCTATGAGCGTCTTAGATTTTCAAGAATTGTTTGCTGTAAAAGAAAACTCTTTTTAAAGGCTTGTTGGTATAAACCTTAGAGCTTCTTGGCTAAATAAAAATGTCTGATCTGAGTAATGAACTGAAGATTCATTCCTTGATGATCCATAGTTATGCATGCCATAAATTACTTTGCCGCTGTCTTCTTCGGCAATAATAAAAAATAAACCATCGCCTCCTGACATGTTTAAACTTTTAGTATCAGAGTTTGGTGATCCATAAACGGCTCTTAGTGTATCGACCGAGCCTTGAATTGGATAGATTCTAGATCCTCTTGAAATGGTATTAATTTTACTCCATGGATCGGTATAGTTTCTTTGAATTTCTTTAAATAAGCTGTCGCATTCTTTTTTTGCTGCTTGATAAGTTGGTGTAGGCTTACTATTCATTTCTGAAATCCATTCTTGAGCCATAAAACACATAGCTAGGGAAGCATTAGTATTATTAAAGTCAGTTTTTCCATTCCATTTTTGCATTTCCAGCTTAAGATTTGTGTCGTATTCCATGATTGATTCTAGATATTTATATTGCCGTGAATTTTTTGAGTAGGAGTTATCAAATTTAATTGCAATAAATTTATCAAGATCAATGCTCTCATTAATGGAAAGAAGTTCATTAGCAACATAAGATCTATTTGTAAGTCTTTGTTCAAAATGTACATTCTTTTTCATTGATTTTTCTTTTAAAGAATGCTCCCCCATTACCGAAAATGGATTCTGATTTGTGCTTTGAATCCAACCATTTGAAGGATTAATAAATTTGGGAAGATTATTCACTAAGTCCTTTTCATCCCAAATATCTTTCGAGCTAGAGCTGCTTATAATCTGTCTTGCTTTCAAGGCATCATTCCGATTCGGGATTCTTCCATTATAAAAATATCCAATATTTCTATCTGAATCCATTGTCACAAAATTAAAGCTGGGTATTTTTCTTTTCGCAAGTTGCTTCTCAAATTCATATACATTTCTTGTCTTGCTTATTTCATACCAACCCTCTATTTCATTGAAAGAGCTCTGGTTAACATGCCTGAGAGCAAAATATTTTCCATTAATCTCTATTACAGGACCAAATTTTGAATATCTAAATTTTTGTTTTGTGCTCCATCTCAAAAAACCAAAAAGTTTAAATGCTAACTTATCCTCTTCGATTTCAAATGATTCCCATTTATCATCAAGTAAATATTGATCGGCATTATTTGGATTTATTGTTAGTTCAAAAATATCCATAACATCAGGACGATTTACAGTTGCGCCCCAACCAATGTTTTTATTGAAACCAACATTTATTAAAAAAGATCCTGGAAAGTTGCCACCGTGCCCATGCCATCCGGATTCGCTCTCAATATTTAATTCATACCAACCAACTGGTCCCGATAAGGGTTGATGAGAGTTAATAAGTAGGTATGAGGCATTTGAATCTGTTTTCGTAGAATTAATTGCTATTGCATTTGAACCCGTTGGAATGGATGTTTCATCTTGCGCAGTCATTTGCGCTAAATCTCTGTCTAAACCAGCAAAAAATAGATGCTGAATATATGATCCCGCAAGCACATCATCCTGGGTGACAGGATGAATAGATAGGTCTACTTTATCTGGATGTGTATTCGCATACATATTGACACCATCCGCATATGCCTGAGCCATCGAAAGTATATTTTGAGAGAGTTGTTGTTTCCCAATATTTTTTACCTTGGAGTGAATTTTTAATAATCTGACTAGGTAGTCTGTATCGATGCTATCAAGACCATTGTAAATTGCATTTTTACCTCGGTACAAAGGCATTAACTCAACAAGGTCCTCGTATGCATCTTCTGCATGAACCAAACCTATTCCATACGCAACATCTTGATCAGTCTTGCCCTTGATATATGGAATGCCCCAAAAATCTCTATAAATTGAAACATTGTATTGATTGCTAATTTTGTATGTTGAATTCTTATTAGTTATTGCACATGAGCCTTGCATCAGAATTATGAAAGCAAAGAGTATGGCAACACTTGAAATTTTTTTTATCATCACAAATATTATTGTAATAGTTTCTTATAAAAAATATTTTACAATCATGCAAAAAAATATCTTGATAATAGGTTGCAACTCCGCTATAGGTAAAGAGGTTATTAAGTTATCTACTCAACAGGGGGATAACATTATTGCTACCTCGAGATCACCAATTGATATATCAGTAAATCAATTTATTCAATTAGATCCAAATGGTAATTTGTCTGACTTAGACTCTTTACCAGAATCAATTGATGGGTTGCTATATTGCCCTGGTTCAATTTCATTAAAATCAATTCAAAGAATGGATATTTCAGATATCAGAGAAGATTTAAGTATTAATTTTGAAGGAGCCTTTAATATCATTAAAAAAGTTTTGCCTAATCTAAAAAAAGACAATGGTGCCTCAGTAGTATTTATTTCATCTGTAGCCGCCAATACCGGAATGACATTCCATTCATCCATTGCGGCTTCAAAGTCTGCGCTAGAAGGTTTTGCTAGGAGTCTATCAGCTGAGCTTGCTCCAAGAGTAGCAGTAAACTGCATTGCTCCATCTCTAACTGATACTCCAATGGCTGAGCACCTTATCGATAATGAAAAAAAATTAAAGTCTTCTGAAGAGAGGCATCCGCTCAATACAATTGGAGACCCAACTAGGATTGCTGCAGTTATATACAACCTTTTTTCTGCCAAAGATAATTGGATTACTGGCCAAACAATTAACATTGATGGCGGCCTATCAACCCTTAGATAGGCTCTAATAAGCTTTTTGGTCTATAATTCCGCGTATGTCAGGGAATACATTTGGAAAATTATTTCAAGTTACAACTTATGGGGAAAGCCATGGGAAGGCGCTAGGGTGCATTGTAGATGGTTGTCCACCTCAATTAGAGCTCTCGCCTGAAGATATTCAATCTGAACTAAATCGAAGAAAACCTGGCCAGTCTGATGTTACAACTCAAAGGAAAGAGGATGATACTGTAGAAATTTTGTCAGGTGTTTTTGAGGGCAGAACCTTGGGGACCCCAATCAGTCTAATTATTTACAACCAAGATCAAAAATCAAAAGATTACTCTAATATTAAAGATGTTTTCCGACCCAATCATGCTGATATTACCTATCAAGCAAAATATGGTCATCGAGATTACAGAGGTGGTGGTCGATCAAGTGCCCGAGAGACTGCTATGAGGGTAGCAGCAGGAGCAATTGCTAAAAAATATCTTAATCAGCATGGTATTCATGTCGAGGGTTATGTTAGTCAAATAGGCGCTATTTCAGCAGACACCATCAATTTAAAAAATGCTAAATCGAACAAGTATTTTTTTGCCGATGATTCTAAGTTAGACGCTCTTAATTCTATGTTTGATGAACTAATTGAAGAGGGCAACTCAGTTGGAGCAAAGCTTGGGGTTAAAGTTATAAATTGTCCTATTGGTCTTGGCGAACCAGTTTTTGACAAGCTTGATGCAGATTTAGCAAAAGCTATTATGAGCATCAATGCCGTCAAATCTGTCAGTATTGGTAATACTCACAATATTTTAGACCTTAAAGGCTCTGAAGTAAGAGATGAGATGACACAAGATGGCTTTAAATCAAACAATGCTGGAGGAATCTTAGGTGGAATAGCAAATGGTGATCCCATTGAGTTAGAGTTTATTATCAAACCAACATCCAGCATAAGATCAAAAGGCCAAACTATTAATGCTGCTGGTGACGAAGTCGAGGTTGAAGTAACCGGTCGACATGATCCATGTGTAGGGATTCGAGCAGTCCCTATAGCAGAGGCTATGGTAAATTTAGTTCTCATGGATCATTTCCTTAGAAACCAAGCTCAATGCGGAACAATTAATCAATCAACACCGTTTAAGAAATAACATGCCTGCTACTCTATATGACAAGCTCTGGGATGAGCATCTAGTCCGGACGGATGATGCCAACGAATCATTAATTTACATTGATAGGCATTATCTTCATGAGGTTACTTCGCCCCAAGCTTTTGAGGGGCTAAGGCACAAGGGCTTAAAACCATGGCGGCTTGATGCAAATGTTGCCACTCCAGATCACAATGTTCCTACTGATCGAGGTGATGCATTTAATGCTGAATTAATTAAAGACCAAGTGGCTAAAATTCAAGTGGTTGAGCTTGATAAAAATTGTAACAATTTTGGCATTCATCAATTTGATATAACTTCAAATAAACAAGGAATTGTTCATGTAATGGGGCCTGAGCTTGGGTACACACTTCCTGGCATGACAATTGTATGTGGTGATTCTCACACTTCAACACATGGTGCATTTGGTTGTTTGGCCATGGGTATAGGAACATCCGAAGTTGAACATGTTTTAGCAACTCAATGTTTAAAAATCACTAAGCTAAAGAACATGCAAATCAATTTTAATGGTAGCCTGCAAAAAGGTGTTACCTCAAAAGATATTGTTTTGCACTTAATCAAATTAATTGGAACTGCTGGAGGCACAGGTCATGCCATTGAGTTTTCAGGCTCATATATTAAATCTGCTTCAATGGAATCCAGGATGACAATTTGCAACATGGCTATTGAAGCTGGAGCTAAGGTTGGTCTTGTTGGGGTTGATGCAACTACCTTAGATTATGTTAAAAAGCATTCTAATTTGTCAGACTCAATCTATAGTCAAGCTTGTGAATATTGGGAGACTTTAAAATCAGATTCAGATGCAAATTTTGATCAAACAATTAATATCGATGTCTCAAAGATAAAGCCACAAGTTACTTGGGGCACTTCTCCTGAAATGACCATAGATTTTGATGCAGAGATTCCATCCCAAAAGGATGTAGATAAATCAAATCGTGAGAATTTATTGCTCGCTAAAGCCTACATGGGCCTCGATGAATCAAAGTCTCTGCAAGATTTGAGTTTTGATAAAATTTTTATTGGTTCTTGTACTAACTCACGAATTGAAGACTTGCGTGATGCAGCATCTGCAGTAGAGGGAAAGAAAATTTCAAAAGATATCACGGAAGCTATAGTGGTACCTGGTTCAGGTATGGTCAAAGCGCAGGCAGAAGATGAAGGCCTTGATAAAATTTTTATTGAAGCGGGTTTTTTATGGCGCGATCCTGGCTGCTCTATGTGTTTAGGGATGAACCCTGATCAATTAAAGCCCTATGAGCGTTGTGCATCAACTTCTAACAGAAACTTTGAGGGTAGACAAGGCAATCTTGGAAGAACTCATTTAATGAGCCCTTTGATGGCAGCATTAATAGCTATAAACGGCAAAATAACCGACCCATCATGAGTAACTCCACTATTACAGGTATCGTAGCAACTTTTGATAGAGATAATATTGATACTGATCAAATTATTCCAACTGAGTATCTAAAATCTATTAAAAAATTTGGTTTTGGAGATTTTCTTTTTGATGGATGGAGGTATTTAGACGAAGGGCGATTAGATATGACCGCAGATGATCGCTCTAAGAACAATGATTTTATTTTAAATAAAGAGCCTTATACACATGCTAAAATTTTATTAACTAGGGATAATTTTGGTTGTGGCTCAAGTAGAGAACATGCGGTCTGGGCATTAAGAGATTTTGGTTTTAAGTCAGTCATTGCTAGCTCTTTTGGAGATATTTTTTACAATAATTGTTTTAAGAATTCAGTTCTTCCAATTAAACTTTCGAAAGAACAGATCAATCATCTTTTTGAGGTTTCTAACTTTGCCCCAGTTAGCTTTGAAATTGATTTATTAAAAAAAGAGCTCAAGTATAAAGGCGACTCCTCATATATGTTTGATGTTAAGGATAGCCTGCTTGATCGAATTATTAATAATTTGGATGATGTTGATATGACCTTAAAACATAAAAAGCATATTCAAGCTTTTGAGCAAAAAAGAAGAAGCCAAAGACCCTGGCTTTTTGATTACAGTAACTAAGCGAAACAATGGTAAAAAAAATATTAATTCTTCCTGGAGACGGCA
Organism: uncultured SAR86 cluster bacterium; assembly: GCA_902596165.1. Taxonomy (GTDB): domain Bacteria; phylum Pseudomonadota; class Gammaproteobacteria; order Magnimaribacterales; family D2472; genus D2472. Next base: position 60,138 of record CACJSU010000005.1, read on the forward strand.
TAGGTCAAGAAGTTACCTCTTCAATGAGTGAGGTTTTGTATTATCTAATCGATGAGCAAAACCTAGACTTTCAAATATCAGAGAGAAAAGTTGGCGGATCATCTTATGATGAATTTGGCACACCTTTAACTGAGGAAACTCTTAAGATTGCGCAAAACTCCGATGCAATTTTATTTGGAGCTGTTGGGGGGCCGCAATGGGATAATCTTGAGTGGGATGTTCGACCAGAGCAAGCTTTGCTAGGATTGCGTAAATCACTTGGTTTGTTCGCTAATCTTAGGCCTGCATTCTTATTCAATGAGCTTGCATCTGCATCCCCGCTAAAAAACCACATTATAGAAAATTTAGACATTCTAATAGTGCGAGAACTAACCGGTGGGATATATTTTGGAGAGCCAAGAGGTATTGTTGAAAATGAAACTCCTAAATATGGTTTTAATACTATGATCTATAACGAGGGTGAAATTAGAAGAATTGCAAAGGTCGCTTTTGAAGCTGCCATGAATCGAGATAAGAAGCTCTGTTCTGTTGAAAAAGCTAATGTTTTAGAGGTTTCAAAATTTTGGAGAAGCATAGTTTCTGAAATGAGCTCTGATTATCCAGAGGTCGAGCTCTCTCATCAGCTTGCTGATAATACTGCCATGCAATTAGTGCTCAATCCAAATCAATATGATGTGATTGTTTCTGGAAATCTTTTTGGAGATATGCTTTCAGACATAGCAGCTACTTTAAGCGGTTCCATTGGCATGCTTCCCTCTGCATCTCTTAATAGTTCGTCCCAGGGCATGTATGAACCATGTCATGGGAGCGCACCAGACATTGCTGGTCAAGGCATTGCTAATCCAATTGCAATGATCGCTTCTCTTGCAATGGCTTTTGAGTACTCTCTGGAAAGAGTTGATCTAGCTAGAAGAATTGAGTCAGCAATAAAAATCTTTATTAGCAAAGGTTTGAGAACAAAAGATATCTCCACCTCCAAGGAATTTATTCAAACTAAAGAAGTTGCTCCATCTATAATCAACATTTTAAAGGATGAGCATGAATAAGGGCGTGTCTATTGCATTGGTAGGTGCATCTGGTGTTGTTGGAAAAAAAATTATCCAATTGCTTGAAAGAAGAGCATTTCCTGTTGATAAATTTATAGCTCTTGGCAATTCAACTGTAGGATCATTGATTGAATTTAATAACAATCAATATCAAGTTGAATCATTGGACAACTTCATTCCAGAAAAAGGACAACTTATTATATTTTCTGCTGGATCCAGCGTTGCAGAAAAATATGCAAGAAGCTTTGTTGCTGCTGAAAGTTTTGTGATTGATCTATCCTCTAATTTTAGATATGAAGATGATGTTCCTTTAATTATCCCAGAAATTAATGGATCTATTCTTAAGAACCTCACAAAGCCATCTCTCATAGCTAATCCAAACTGTTCTACAGCTCAATTACTCATGGCTTTAAAACCTATTCATGATCGGGCAGAAATTAAGTTTTTAAATGTTGCTACTTATCAGGCAGTTTCAGGAACTGGAAAAGCTGCTATAGAGGAGCTTCATAATCAAACGTATTTTGCTGATACTGCAGAACAATCAACTGTATACCCTAAACAAATAGCTTTTAATGTTATTCCTCAATGTGATAATTTTTTAGAAAATAATTTTACTAAAGAAGAAATGAAGTTAGTTTGGGAAACCCATAAAATTCTTGATCCAAATATTCAAGTTCAGTCAACCTGTGTAAGGGTACCAGTATTTAATGGGCATTCTGAAGCTGTATTTTTTAAGGTATCTAAAGAAATGTCTCGAGAAGAAATTATTGAAATCTTGGAAAATTCACCTGGAATAAAAGTGCTTGATGACCCTGATAAAGGCGTGTATCCAACACCTGTTGAAAATGCATCTGACACTGAGGATGTTTATGTTGGGCGAATTCGTTCACAAAAGTTGGATGATGAATCATGGATTTCAATGTGGATAGTGGCTGACAACGTTTATGGAAAAGGAGCTGCTTTGAATGCGGTTCAGATATGCGAAGAACTGCTTAGTCTTAATTTAGCGAAATGAAAAAACTTCTTCTTTTAGTTGCACTGCTAAGTCATAGTCTTTTTGCAATCACAATTATTGGAAGCCCTAATGTAGAAATCAACTCAGAGGGATTATATTTAGTAAAGATTAGGATTAGTTCTACAAGCGATCTTCGGGAAGATGATATTGCTATTACTAATTTCAAATCAGATGATGAACTATCTGATTTTAATTTTGAGTTTAGAATTTTTGAGAATCTTCAGGAATATAAACGTCTTACTTTGGCTTTACCTAGTAATTACTCAGAAGACTATATTTCTTTTCGACTTAATATTAAAAAAGAATTAAAAAAAGATATATTTATATTTCTTCCGCAAAATGACATCATCCCAAACGCAAAATCTGAGGTTTCGTTTAAACTGCCAGCAAAAAAAATTTATGGCGAGCCACAAAGATATGATTTAGCAAAAATACTTTCTGAAGAAATCGATTATCAGGACTCTGAGATTGATGATTCAAATTCCTTCTCTCTTGAGAAACCTAGCAGCGAAGAAATCGAAAAGATTAAAGAACCTCAGAGCATCCCAAGCACGAGGGTAGAGACTATATGGAGCGTCTCACAATCTGTCAGTCAAAATTATGATGCTTCAATCTATCAAATAATGTGGGGCTTTTATCTTGAGAATCCTAATGCATTTATTGATGAGGATATTAATAGAGTAAGAGGGGATGTCGATCTTAAATTACCCTCTCAAGAATTAGTTGCTTCAACCTCAGAGGTTACAGCAAAGGAATCCATTGCTTTCATGGATATAAGAAATAAAAAAATAAGAGAAGTTGCAATTAGACCGGTTTTAAAATTAACCGCACCCCAAGAAATTTTCACTGATTCAGAAAACAAGCAAAATTCTGACAATAGTCCAGCTCTTCAGTCAAAACCTGATCCAATTAAAAAAATAGATAATTCTCAATTGAATGCTTCAGAAATAGTTGCAAAAAATACGTCCATCATTAAATTGCAATCAGAAGCAGACCTGTCTTTAGAGCCGAGGGACTTAAAAAATTCTCAAGCTTTTGACATTAAAGATCTATTTTGGGTTGGTGTTCTATCTCTACTTCTGGGATTTGCAATTGCATATATGCTTATCAGATCAAGCAAGCAGCCTGCATTCACAAGAGCTGCTGTAGAAGAAGACTTGCAAGATGAAAATAATACCTTTCAAACTAATTTAAGTATCTCTAATGATATTGAAACTCAAGAATTAGATTTAGTTAGAACCTACATTGAAATGGATGATTGGGATAGTGCAGAGAAAATTTTAGATAAGCTGATAGCCAATTCAAAAGATACTTCAATTGTTGCTAATGCTCGGTCACTTTTAAAAGAAAAGAAATAAATTGTGAGATTTGTTGGTGTTTGTCAGTACGATGGTTCCAATTATTCTGGATTTCAATCTCAAAAGAATTCATCCTCTATTCAAGATCATCTTGAGTCAGCTATTTCATCTGTTGGGACGCTTAATGAGCGAATTAATTATGCTGGTCGAACTGATGCTGGGGTGCATGCAACGAGACAGATTTTTGATTTTTCATCTCAGGACCATAGAGAAACTAGACAATGGCTTAAGGGTCTCAATTCTCATTTACCAAATGATATTGCAGTATCGTCAATCCAAAAAGCACCAGACGATTTTCATTCAAGATTTGATGCTTTAGAAAGATCTTATGCCTATGTAATTTATACTGGCAAAACTCAACCAATTTTTCTAAGAAATTATATATATTGGGAAAAGCATGAAATTAATATAGAAATTATGAGAGCTGAAGCTGCGGATTTAATTGGGACGCATAATTTTAATTCCTTCAGAGGTTCAAAATGTACTGCAAAAAATCCAGTTCGCACTGTTCAAAGTATTGATATCAAGCAGCAGGATAACTTTATCATCATTAGCCTTTGTGCAAATGCTTACTTGTATAATATGGTAAGGATTATTGTTGGTACATTGTTAGAAATTTCTACAGGTTCTGGAATAAATATGAAAACTATTTTAAATGCTCAAGATAGAACAATTGCAGGCAAGACAGCTCAAGCCCAGGGACTTTTTTTTACTGGTGCTGCTTACAAAAAGATTAATTTAGATGCAAAAGAAAGTGTTGCTAATCCTCTAAGTTTTTTAATCAATCCCAGAAGATGAAATTAAAGATTTGTGGAATATGTGATTTAGATATATTGCAACATGCTTGCGAGATAGGTGTTGATTTTGCTGGATTCATTATGGCCAATGAAAGCCCTAGAAAAATTTCTGATAATTTTTTAGCTTCTTTAAAAAATTTTAACTTTCTTAACACCTCGCCAGTTTTTGTTTTTGTAAATCCATCAGTCGAAGAGGTTACAAAGATTACAACTTGTATTGAAAATGCAATATTACAATTTCATGGCGATGAAGAAGATGGTTTTTGCAAACAATTTAAACAATCATTTTGGAAAACTATTAGAGTTAAAGACCCTCAATCACTGCTAAAAATTGATGATTTCCCTTCTGCAGATGCCATCCTGTTAGAAACATTTTCAAAAGATATTTACGGTGGAACTGGAAAAGTATTTGATTGGAGCTTGCTTGAAAAAATTTCACTTGAAAGAAAATTTGTTCTAGCTGGCGGAATTAATCCTAAGAATATAAAAGAGGCAGTCTCAATGAATCCTTGGTGTATTGATGTGAACTCTGGGGTAGAATCATCACTCGCAGCAAAAGATAAAACTTTGATGAACCGGACAATAAAAAATTTTAAAGATGGATAATTTAACTGATTTACCAAACTCTGATGGTTTTTTTGGAGAGTATGGAGGGAAGTTTGTTCCCGAAACACTCATGCATGCTTTAAAAGAGTTAGATGAAACATATGCAAAACTAAAGAATAACCCAAAATTTATTGAAGAAATTGATCAAGATTTGGTCCAATTTGTTGGAAGACCGTCTCCATTATATTTCGCAAAAAGATTAACAGATCACTATTCTGGTCCTCAAATATGGCTTAAAAGAGAGGACCTCAATCACACAGGTGCTCATAAAATTAATAATACTGTTGGACAGATATTGCTTGCTAAGGCAATGGGCAAAAAAAGAATTATTGCTGAAACTGGCGCTGGACAGCATGGAGTAGCAACTGCAACAGTGGCAGCAAGACTGGGTCTTGAGTGCCATATTTACATGGGTGCAGCAGATGTAAAACGCCAATCTCTTAATGTTTATAGAATTAAGTTACTTGGAGCGCAAGTTCATGCAGTGGACTCTGGAACAGCAACGCTTAAAGATGCATTAAATGAGGCAATGAGAGATTGGGTAACCAATATAGAGGATACCTATTATATTATTGGCAGCGTAACAGGCCCTCATCCATATCCAATGATAGTGAGAGATTTTAATGCCATCGTTGGAAGAGAGTTAAGAAAGCAATCCATGGAGCAATTTGATCAATATCCACATGCAATTGTTGCATGTGTTGGAGGTGGATCAAATGCAATGGGAATTTTTTATCCTTTCCTAGAAGAATCTAATGTCGCATTAATTGGTGTTGAAGCTGCTGGCAGCGGCTTGATGAGCGGCAAGCATGCGGCTCCTCTTAATGATGGTAAGCCGGGTATTCTGCATGGAGCTAAGAGCTATCTTATGCAAGACAAAAATGGTCAGGTAGTAGATACACATTCTATTTCAGCTGGCTTGGATTATCCTGGAGTTGGACCAGAGCACTCAAATTTAAAAGACTCTGGAAGAGCGCAATATATTGCTGTCGACGATGATGAAGTCTTAAGTTCATTTCATCTGGTAACTAAACTTGAGGGCATTATGCCGGCCTTAGAGACAGCTCACGCATTTGCAGCTCTGGAGCACATTGCTAAAAATTATAAATCTAATCAACACATTGTAATTAATGTCTCTGGGAGAGGTGATAAGGACATTAATACCGTTGCTACTATGGATGGAATATCTCTTGACTAGATTAGATGACAGAATCCTTTCATTAAATAAGGCCAAAAAAAAAGCACTAGTTGCATATTTAGTAGCAGGAGATCCAAGCTTAGATTCAACGTTGGAGCTGATGCATGGATTTGTTGATGCTGGAGTAGATTTTCTTGAGGTAGGAGTTCCATTCACAGATCCTATTGCAGAGGGTCCAATTATTCAGGCGGCTCATGATAGGGCGTTAAAAAATAATACTTCTCTATCTGATATTTTTCAGCTTGTAGAAAAATTTAGAGAAAAAGACCCTGAAACTCCAATTATTCTTATGGGCTACATGAATACTTTTTTAGCTAATTCACAAGCTTTACAAGAAGCTCATACTTCTGGTACGGATGCTGTCTTGATTGTAGATATTCCTGGCGAGAGCAATCTTGAGAAGCTTGGTATAAAAAATAAAAATCTTGCCTTCATATCATTAATAGCTCCAACAACAAGTGAATACAGAATCTCTCAAATATGCAATAGAAGCTCAGGCTTCATATATTATGTCACTCTTCGTGGTGTCACAGGATCATCTCACCTAGATATTAGTGAGACAGAAGAAAATATAAATTACATAAAATCGCAAACTTTGCTACCAGTCTTTGCTGGCTTTGGAATTAAAACGCCTGATGATGCTTTTAATTTAAGCAAAATATCAGATGGGATTGTTATTGGTTCTAGCCTAGTTGAAATGATACATCAGCAATCTAGCAAAAAAGAATTTAAAAAAATATATAATTATCTTCATGAAATATCTGAAGCAATAAAATAGATGAATTGGCTCACAAGATTAATTCCATCTATTGGTTCAAATCGTGATTCAGAATCATCTAAGAGTAAAGTGCCTGATGGCCTTTGGAACAATTGTCCTGCATGTGAAGCCATCCTTTATCAACCTGAGTTAGAAAAATCCCTATTTGTTTGCCCTAAGTGTGATCATCATCTACGTATTGGTGCTAGAACAAGAATGTCTATTTTCTTTGATGGAGGTAGTTTTCAAGAGCTTGCAACTAAAATTACCACTAAAGATATTCTTAAATTTAAAGATACAAAGTCATACAGTCAGAGAATTAAAGAGGCTGTGTCTAGCACTGGCGAAGAAGAGGCAATTGTTATCGGCAAAGGTACGTTAGAGGGAGCTGAAATTGTAGTTGCAGCCTTCGAGTTTCGATATATGGGGGGGTCAATGGGCGGGGCTGTTGGAACCAAATTTGTTCACGGAGTTGATGCTGCAATAGAATGCAAAACTCCGTTAATATGTTTCTCTACAAGCGGTGGAGCAAGGATGCAAGAATCCATGGTTTCATTGATGCAAATGGCAAAAACTTCTGCAGCATTAGAAAGACTCAAAGAAGCAAAATTACCATATATTTCGGTAATGATTGATCCTATCTATGGAGGGGTTTCAGCCAGCATAGCTATGCTTGGAGATATAAATATAGCTGAACCTAAAGCGTTGGTTGGATTTGCAGGTAGAAGGGTTATTGAGCAAACAGTTAGAGTAGATCTTCCAGAGGACTTCCAAAAATCAGAGTTTCTGCTAGAGCATGGCGCAATTGATATGATAGTTCATAGAAGAGATTTGAGAGCAAAGGTATCTAGTATTTTGTCAAAGTTATATCCCGCACAATGAACATTAATCGTTTGCTTGGAATTTTTATTGCTATCACTGTGCTTGTTTGGATCTTAGTTTTTGCTCTTTCACCGCAGCTTAAGTATCAAAAAAATAGTAATATTAATATCCCCAAACTTCCAGAACCTTCAATCGATCTAGAGCAGTTGCAAAAAATAGAATTTAATGAGGTCATGAATAACTCCTTAGAGATTGACACAAAAGATACGCTTCCCTCTGCGAAGGAAAAAGTAAATAAGATTGATTTCAATTTATATGTTTATAAGATTGGTGCTTTTGGATCTTCGGTCACCATTTCTAATGTAGTGAAATCCTATAATGATGCAGGTTTTCCAGCCTTTACTGAACAGAATAAATCCAATATAAATCTTACCAATGTTTTGGTGGGACCTTTTGCTAGCCAAAACGATATAAAGGATAACCAAGAAATGCTTAATAAAATTGCTGGCATAGAAGTTGGCGAGGTTATGGCTTGGAATCCATAGCTATATCTCATTTCGACTATCTTGTCATTGGGATAATTGCGCTTTCTGGCCTGATTGCATTTTTTCGAGGCTTTGTTCAAGAAACCCTATCTCTCTTATTGTGGGTCATTGCCTTTGCAGCAGCAATGTTTTTCTACGTGTATCTAGACCCATATCTTATTGATTACATTGATAATGTTGAAATCAGAAGAATTCTTACAATCATCTCTGCCTTTGTTGGCATCATCTTTTTAGGAGGCTTATTAATAAAATTGCTTCGAGGTCTTGTGCATTGGTCAGGTATGGGAGGAGTGGATAGACTTTTAGGAGTATTGTTTGGATTTTTTAGAGGCATGCTTCTAGTTGTAGTTATTTATCTAGTTTTACCAGCTGAATTCAAGCAATCTAAATTTATCTCAGAGTCTCAAAGCTCAACATATTTAAAAAAATATGCACCTATGGCGGAAAAATTTTTTAAAAGTATGATCTCAGATAAAAATTCAGTTATGCTTAAGTCTGATATCAGCACAATTTACGAGACAACATAATGTGTGGAATAGTTGGCATATATTCTGAAACTCATGTAGCCAGTTCAATCTATGATTCCCTATTAATGCTCCAGCACAGAGGTCAAGACGCTGCTGGCATGGTTGTTTGCGATGACGCTGGAAGATTAAATAGTCGCAAGTCAATGGGCTACGTTCGAGATGCATTTCAGCAGAGGCATATGAACAAATTGCTTGGCAATTATGGAATTGGCCATGTGCGATATCCAACTGCAGGCGGTGCGGGCAAAGAGTTTGCTCAACCAATGTATGTTAATTCTCCATACGGCATTAGTCTTGCTCACAACGGGAACCTAACAAACTCTAAAGTTCTTGCGCGCGAATTATTTCATGCTGAAATGCGTCACCTCAATACTGATTCAGATTCAGAAGTTCTCCTTAATATCTTTGCCCATGAGCTTGGAAAGCAAAGAGCAATTCTTCCTTCTAAAAAGCATTTTTTTAAAGCAGTCAGAAAAACACACATCAGGTGTCAAGGAGCCTATGCAGTAGTTGCTTTGATTACTGGTTTTGGGTTACTTGCTTTTAGAGATCCGCGTGGCATTCGCCCATTAGTAATTGGTGTTAAAGATGGCCCATCTAAAAAAGAATATATTGTTGCATCTGAAAATGCTTCATTCTCTGCTTTAGGTTTTAAGACATTAAGAGACGTATATCCTGGAGAGGCTGTGTTTATAGATGTTGAAGGAAATTTACATAGCAATCAGTGTTCTGAAAATGCTGAACCAACTCCTTGTATCTTTGAATATGTATATTTAGCTAGACCTGATTCTATTTTAGATGAAATTTCTGTGTACAAAGCAAGAATGAGAATGGGGCAGAAGCTGGCAAAAAAAATTCTTAAACTAAACCCAGAGCATGATATAGATGTTGTAATTCCAATACCTGATAGCTCCACCACAGCTGCGTTACAACTTGCAGCAGCATTAAAGCTTCCCTATAGACAAGGCTTTGTTAAAAATAGGTATGTTGGCAGAACTTTTATTATGCCAAATCAGGAAGAGAGAAAAAAATCAGTTAGACGCAAGTTAAATATTTTAGACCTTGAATTTAAAGGAAAAAATGTACTCTTAGTTGACGATTCCATTGTTAGAGGAACAACTAGCAAAAGAATTATTGAAATGGCTAAAGAAGCTGGTGCAAATAAAGTTTACTTCTCATCTGCAGCCCCGCCTGTAAAGTTTCAAAATCTTTATGGAATCGATATGGCAGCAACAAATGAGTTAGTTGCTTCTGGAAGGACTGATGAAGAGGTTGCAAAAGAAATCGGTGCTGATTGGCTTATTTATCAAGATCTAGATGACTTAATTGCGTCTGCCCAAGAGGGTAATCCTGCCATTAAAAAATTTGAAATGTCTATTTTCAATGGTGAATACCCAACATCAATTAGTTCGGATTACCTTGAAGATCTTGAGTTATCTCGAGGGGATGACCAAAAAGTTGCTAGAGAAAAGTCTAATTAGGCATTTACGATATTTACAGCAGGAATATCAGCTGTATTTGCGCTTTCAACATATTGATCTATTTCATTAAAATTTAAATATCTATATATATCATCAGCCAGCGGGTTAATCTCTTCCATGTATTTTAAATATTCTTCTGGTGAAGGAAGCTTGCCAAGCACAGAGGCAATTGCAGCAAGTTCTGCTGAAGCTAGAAATACATCAGCTCCATCACCCAGTCTATTAGGAAAATTTCTTGTAGAAGTTGAGACAACTGTGGAATTTGCCAGAACTCTAGCTTGATTACCCATACAAAGAGAGCAACCGGGTAATTCTGTTCTTGCACCAGATGTTCCGAAGACATTGTAAATACCTTCTTCCATTAATTGTTTCTCATCCATCTTGGTAGGTGGAACTACCCATAATCTTGCTTTTGTTCCATTATATTTTTTAAGCAGATGACCTGCAGCTCTAAAGTGACCAATATTTGTCATACATGATCCAATAAAGACTTCATCAATGCTTGTCTCTGCGACCTCTGATAAGGGTTTAATGTCATCTGGATCATTTGGACATGCTAGAAGAGGCTCTGTAATTTTGTTAAGGTCAATTTCAATCACTTCTGCATATTCGGCATTTTCATCTGGTTCTAGTAATTCGGGGTTTGCAATCCATTCTTCCATTGCTTGAGCTCTTCTCTCCAAAGTTTTAGCATCGCCATAACCACTGCCAATCATCCACCTAAGCATCACAATATTAGATTTTAAGTACTCTATAATTGGCTCTTTGTTTAATCGAACTGTGCAACCTGATGCAGATCTTTCAGCAGATGCATCGGATAATTCAAATGCTTGTTCCACTTTTAAGTCTGGCAAACCTTCTATTTCAAGACAGCGGCCGGAAAATATATTCTTCTTACCTTCTTTTGCAACAGTCAAGAGACCTTTTTGGATTGCAGCATATGGAATAGCATTAACCAAGTCCCTTAGAGTAATGCCAGGCTGCATTTCTCCCTTGAATCTTACAAGAACTGATTCAGGCATATCCAGCGGCATAACACCAAGGGCGGCAGCAAAAGCTACCAATCCTGATCCAGCTGGAAAACTTATGCCTAATGGAAATCTTGTATGACTATCTCCGCCAGTTCCTACCCCATCTGGGAGCAACATTCTATTTAACCAAGAATGAATAATGCCATCACCTGGTTTTAAAGATACACCACCTCGATTCATAATAAAGTCAGGTAATGTATGCTGTGTATCTATGTCTACTGGTTTGGGATATGCAGCTGTGTGACAAAAGGATTGCATTACTAAGTCTGCTGAAAACCCTAAACAAGCTAATTCTTTTAACTCATCTCTGGTCATTGGCCCGGTTGTATCTTGCGATCCTACTGTCATCATTCTTGGTTCACAATATGTTCCAGGCCTCACTCCTTTTACTCCACATGCTTTACCAACCATTTTTTGAGCCAGCGTAAAGCCTTTATCTGAAGCATCTTCAGCATCCGGCCTTGTGAATATATCAGTTGGCTCTAAGCCTAGAGCTTCTCTGGTTTTATCTGTTAATTGCCTTCCAATAATTAATGGAATACGACCATTTGCTCGAACCTCGTCGAGAATTACAGGTGTTTTGAGTTCGAATGTAGATAAAATTTCTCCGCTATCTGCATCTAAGATTTTTCCATTAAATGGTTCAAATATGATTTCTTGCCCCATATTTAATTTAGAGACATCACACTCAACTGGAAATGCTCCAGAATCCTCTAGAGTATTAAAAAAAATAGGCGCAATCTTCCCTCCAAAACAAAAGCCGCCTTCTTTTTTATTGGGAATGCATGGGATTTCATCGCCCATGTGCCAAAGTACAGAGTTAGTTGCTGACTTTCGTGATGAACCAGTTCCCACTACATCTCCAACAAAAACCAAAGGATTTCCTTTTTTCTTTAAATCTGTAATTGTTTCAAGAGGTCTCTCTAGACCTTCTCTAGGCATTTTAAACATTGCTAATGCGTGCAACGGAATATCTGGTCTAGACCAGGCATCTGTTGCTGGAGACAAGTCGTCTGTATTAATTTCACCTGGTACCTTATAAACAGTTAGTTTGATCTGCTCTGCGATTTCTTGTTTTTCCGTAAACCATAAACCATCAGCCCATGCATCAATAACAGTTTTTGCATTTTTATTTGTTTCTGAAAGGGCCAGCACTTCATTAAATGCATCAAATATTAATAAAGTCTTACTTAAAGCAGTGGCTGCTTCTTCACCTAATTCATCACTTTCTAAACACCGTATTAAAGGCTGAATGTTATAGCCACCAAGCATTGTTCCCAAAATCATTACAGCTTCTTTTTTAGAGATGTAAGGGCTGCTTGTTTCGCCTGTTGTAATGTCCGCTAAGAATCCAGCTTTTACATAGGCTGCTTGATCTACACCTGCAGGCACTCTTTCTCTTAAAAGTTCCAACAATAATTCTGATTCTTTATGTTCTGCTTTTAGCAGTTCAACTAGATCGGATGTTTGTTGGGCAGAAAGTGGCAGAGGTGGTATTGATTGTTTTCCCCTTTCTTCACAATGTTTTTTATAATCTTGAAGCATAATTTTCTCCCTGGGTCGTCATTTTACTGCGGTATCTTCAAATCCCCAAGCCCATTCTTTGTTTCTTTGTATTTCCTAGTATTAAATAATGTATTATCCAGTTTATGAAGAAAAACAAAGCCTCTACACCATGTCTTGGAATATGCTCCACAACTTATGGTGATAATGTATGCAAGGGCTGCAAGCGCTTTGTTCATGAGGTTATTAATTGGAACAAGTATGCTGTCCCAGAAAAGGAATTAGTTAATTCTCGGCTTGAAAGTTTTAAGTTAACTGTTTTAAAGGATAGATTCTCTGTTTCAGATGCTGAGCTTTTAGCATCTCGACTAAATGATCAAGGAATAAACTTTAATGATTCCTTAGATCCAATGACTTGGATCTTCGATCTTCTCCGAGCCGCTGGCTCACAAGAATTAGACTTGCGTCAATTTGGAATTATTTGTCATGTAAATATTAATCTTGCTGAGCTTAAAGAGCAGATTTACTCAGAATTTTTAGAGCTTTCTGAAGCTCACTATGACAGATATTTTTCTACTTAGTTGTTGGTAATTCCCACCAGTTCGTTGTGTATTTAGGCGATACCATTTTTTTTTGTATGGGTGATAGCCCTCCAGAACATTGCGATGCGTAGTAAATTTGCGTGTGAATGCTGTTGAGCTCATCTATAGTTTGCATTAAATTTTCATCTTGTTTTAAATGTAGCTGATCTGTTGTCTTGAAAAGAGATTTTTGAATAAAGGCTGGATGTGAAAATTGACTTAGCAATATCCCTGCTTTTGCGTACGGATAACCGTGTTTAAAGATAGTATTTAATACTTTGTTTGCACCCATTAGAATGCTTCTTGTGTCATCTATTGGACAAGGGAGTTGAAAGCTATCAAATCCACGATATTGTAGTTGTTTATTAAACCTGCTGGTAGAAATAAATACTGAGACTTGAGAGCATTTTTGTTTTTCATGCCTAAGTTTTTCTCCTGCGCGAACAGCAAAATTACTAATGAGTGATTTAAGTTCGCTCAAGCTTTCAATTCTGTCTCTAAAGCTTCGACTTACAACAATTTGTTTCTTTGGCTCAGAATGATCATCTATTTGGATGCATGGTTCTCCTCTTAACTCTCGAACCGTGCGCTCCAACACAACACTAAATTTTTTTCTGATAAACCTAATATCCATTTGTGCTAATTCATAGGCTGAATATATGCCTAATTGATTAAGTTGTCTGGAGAGGTTGTGACCAACTCCCCAAATTTCTCTAATAGGTAATGTTTGAAGAATATGAAAGATATCCTTTTGTTTTGTTAGACAGTAGACCCCTGTGCCATCATTTGTATTTTTTGCAATATGACTTGCAACCTTGGTGAGAGTTTTAGTTGGCGCAATTCCAATGCGTACCGGTATGCCAATCCATTGCCGTATAGTATTGCGACAATAAACGCCAAACTCATATGCTTGATTTTTGTTTTGTATATGTTGCAAGTCTAAAAATGCTTCATCAATACTATAAATCTCAATTCTTTTTACCATTCCATCGAGAATATTCATGACTCTTTTAGATAAATCCCCATATAGGGCAAAGTTAGATGAAAATACTTTACCTCCTTGAGCTAAATATGCTTCTTTCACTTGAAACCAAGGAACGCCCATTTTTATACCCATGGCTTTGGCTTCTTTGCTTCTGGCAATCACGCATCCGTCATTATTGGACAGCACAACAATAGGTGTTTTTTTTAAATCTGGTCGAAACACTCTTTCGCATGAGGCATAGAAGTTATCACAATCAACTAATGCCAAAAGCTTCATTCAAACTTATTAATAGCTGCAGTTACTGTTCCCATAATATCGAGATCTTGACCATGCTGAATGTAGATGGGTTTATATTTCAGATTTTCTGGCAGTAAGCACAGTCGCGGTTTTAGCTGCAATCGTTTACATACAAAATCACCATCCAAAGAAGCAACTACAATACTTCCATGCTTTGGTTTAAGGCTTCGATCAACTATTAAAATGGCTTGATCTGCAATATTTGCATCTAGCATCGAATCTCCAGATACTCTTACCAAGAAAGTAGCTGCACCATTTTTAATAAGGTACTGATTTAGATCAATAGGGCTCTCTAAGTAATCATTGGCCGGGCTTGGAAAGCCAACGGATACTGGCTCTACAAAAAATTTTGTAAAAGTAGCAGGCAGATCATTTGCCGATATTGAACCGAGATAATTAATAGTCATGGAATTTAAAATACTGTATATTTATACAGTATTATTTGCTAACAAACAATAGTTTTAAAGGGTAAATTCTCTTAATTCTTGTTGCTGCTCATCAAGCATTAGGCACCAACCAGTTTTATGCCAGTCGCCTAATACAATTCGAGTACCGGTATTGGTTTGATGAGTATTTGGTCGATGGGTATGACCGTGGATTAGTAAATCTATATGATGTTCATCAAAAAATTCTTCAATGGCAGCAGGAGTGACATCCATGATAGCAAGATCTTTCTTTCTATTATTCTTTTGGCTAGCATCACGCATGTTTGACGCAATATTGAGACGATCAATTAAGGGTTTTTGCAAAAATTCCCGTTGCCATTTTTGTGACCTAACTTCTTTTTTAAATTTAATGTATTCAAGATCTTCGGTGCAAAAGCTATCCCCATGTGAGAGAGCAATTTTTAGATCAAAGAAGTTTAAAAAGAATGGATCTGGAAGAAGAGTGAGGTTGGATTGCTCTGCAAATTTTTGACCACATAAAAAATCTCTATTGCCGTGAATAAAAGATATCTCCAAACCATTGCAAGTGGCATGATTTAATTTTTGCATCACACTAGTGGCAAGCTTGGAGTCATCATCATCTCCAACCCATGCCTCAAACAGATCGCCTAATATGTATAGATGAGAAAGTTCTTGTGCAGCGGTTTTTAAAAATTTAAAAAAGCCTTCTGTTACAGAAGGCGTACTTTCAGATAAGTGAAGATCAGATATAAATCCTAACTTCATTCACTCACTGTAACTGAATTAATAATGGTTGGTTCAAGAGGTGCATCAGCATAGCCGCCAACAGTAGAGGTTGTGCTTAGAGCAATTTGATCTACAACATCCATACCATCAATCACTGAACCGAAAACTGCATAACCCCAGCCTTGAGAATTTTCGGCTGTGTGATTTAGAAAGTCATTATCTTTATGATTTATAAAAAATTGACCAGTAGCAGAATGAGGATCCATGGTTCTAGCCATAGCAATAGAGCCACGATCATTTTTCAATCCATTATTGGCCTCATTTTGGATTGGATCTGTATTTGTTGGCTTGGGAGTCATATTTTCATCTAGACCACCGCCTTGCACCATAAATCCTTCAATAATTCTATGAAAAATTGTGCCTGAATAATAGCCGTCTTCAGCTAATTTTAAAAAGTTCGCCACGGTTATGGGCGCGTTATCAGCATCAAGCTCTAAGTGGATGTCTCCGGCTGAAGTAGAAATAGTAACAAGCGACATTTGATCCTCCTCTGGATAATATTCAGTCTGATCTTTTTGACTAATGGGTGATAGGAAGAAGATTGATGCAACTGCGGTTACAATAATTATTAAGGCAGTAATTTGTATTTTTGACATTAATAAAACCTACATTCCAATTAAGTTCTTTATAATAAGTGATTCATATATCAAATAATAGATGACAATTAAGTTTTATAACTCCTTAACCAATCAGAAGGAAGATTTTGTACCCATACGCGAGGGTGAGGTCGGGGTATATGTCTGTGGAATGACAGTCTATGATAATTGTCATTTGGGTCATGCAAGAGCAATGATGGCTTTTGACATTCTTGCCCGCTACCTTCGATATCAAAATTATAAAGTAAATTTTATTCGCAACATTACTGATATAGACGACAAAATTATTGAAAGAGCTAATGAAAATAAAGAGACGATAGATGTTCTTACGGACAGAACAATTAGGAGCATGCAAGAAGATTTTGCTATGCTTGGGTTAGAGCTTCCTACAAATGAACCTCGTGCAACTGATCATATTGCAGGGATGATTAAAATGATTAGCACGCTTATTGATAAAGGACATGCTTATCATTCTGAAGGTGGGGATGTTTTTTTTGCTGTGCGCACATTTCCTGAGTATGGAAAACTGTCAAATAAAAATATCGATGATTTGAATCCAGGCTCTAGAATTGAAGAGGATGGCTCTAAAAAAGATCCATTAGATTTTGTGTTATGGAAAAGTGCTAAACCAAATGAACCATCATGGGAGTCTCCTTGGGGTCTTGGAAGACCTGGCTGGCATATTGAATGTTCAGTAATGTCACTAGAAAATTTAGGCGAGCATTTTGATATCCACGGGGGAGGCCCAGATTTACTCTTCCCTCATCATGAAAATGAAATTGCTCAATCTGAATGTGCCTCTGATCATAAATTTGCAAACTACTGGATGCATTCAGGATTACTAAAAATAAATGGTGAGAAGATGTCAAAGTCTTTGGGTAATTTTGCAATGCTGAAAGATTTATTTGCTTCTTATCATCCAGAAGTCATTCGATATTACTTAATCTCTAGTCACTATAGAAGCTCTTTAAATTTTGATAGCGACTCTCTTGATCAAGCACGATCAGCTTTAACAAGACTTTATCAGGCTTTATTGCTTGCACCATCAGAAGAGTCAGACTTGCATGATGATAGTGTTAAGGAATTTAAAGATTCAATGAATGATGATTTAAATACCCCTGAGGCATTAAGTATTCTATTTAGGTTAGCAAAATCAATTAATAGCAGTCAGGATACTCAAGATCAGATCATGTATGCATCAACTATGAGAGAATTGGGCAAAGTTTTAGGGCTCCTTAATGATAGTTCTGAAGCTTTTCTACAGCATGGCGCGAATTTAACTGATGAAGAGATTAATCAGAAGATAGAGGAAAGAAATCAGGCAAGAGATAATAAGGATTTTCAAAAAGCTGATCAGATAAGAGATGAATTGGCAGCACAAGGTATTTTGCTTGATGACTCTAGCGATGGAACTAGCTGGAAGAAGTCTTAATCATCTTCTTGCAAGTCTGCAATAACAGACTCAATACCTGTTGAACCCATGTTCATCCCAACAACCCTTTCAATGCCCATTTTGGCATAGTGCTCAGCAGCATCTTTCATTAAACCTGATCTGTCTAATTCTATGCCTCCATCAACACAAATATTTATACCAGTTATAAATCTAGATTCGTCGCTAGCTAAAAAAAGTGCAGTATTTGCTATATCAATTGGCATACCAAAGTCTTTTATAGGTTGATCAAGCTTACTATCTTCAATTGCTGTGGCAAGGAGTGGAGTATTGATGGTGCCAGGAGAAATTGCATTTACTCTAATGTTATTTGGACCTAATTCAATGGCCGCATTAATGCAAAAATTGATAATTCCTGCTTTCGCTGCAGAATAAGCCAAAGGACCTGAGCCACCCCCCATTCCAGCTATTGAAGCTGTATTTATAATAGAGCCTCCAACATTATTTTTTATCATTACTCTTGCAGCATATTTGCAGCCAAGAAAAACTGATTTGAGAAGCATTTGGAATGATTTATCCCATTCATCAGCATCAATATGAGTAATAGGACCAACTGCACCACCAATACCAGCATTATTAAAAAGGATATTCAAACCACCAAAATGATCAACTGCAATATTGATCATTTTTTCTATATCATTTTCTAAAGAAACATCAGTAACAGCTATGCATGCATCTGCATCCATTTTTTTTTGTTTAATAATTTCAAACGTTTCTTCGAGGGATTTTTTATTTATATCTGCTAAAACAACCTTAGCTCCTTGTTCTAAAAACAATAATGCAGTTTCTTTACCAATACCACTTCCAGCACCTGTTATTACTGCGACTTTATCTTGCAATCTTTTCATTTAATGATTATTACCGAAACATTGTGAAAAGAAAAATAAAGTTTTCAAAAATTCATTTTTTGTTTACAGGCTTGTCATTCAATTGATTCAAACAAGGCATTAAATAACGTTAACCAAAAGTTCACCATGCATGTGAAAGGTAAATAGATTAAAATTATTGATTGGCCAAAAGAATGGCTCCCTGACGTGGGATCGAACCACGGACCAATTGATTAACAGTCAACTGCTCTACCGCTGAGCTATCAGGGAACAAGTTGAGAATTATAAATTAAAATTCATAAAGTAAAACAAGATAATGACAAAAAATTTAACTGTTACATCTCCGTTTGAGCCTGCTGGCAGTCAACCAACAGCAATCAAAACTCTTGTTAATGGCCTAAATGATGGATTGCTGCATCAAGTATTGCTTGGTGTCACCGGGTCTGGAAAGACCTATACCATGGCTAAAATCATTGAATCAACTCAAAGGCCTGCTGTGGTCATGGCTCCAAATAAAACATTAGCCGCCCAATTATACGGAGAGCTTAAAGATTTCTTTCCAAAAAATTCTGTTGAGTATTTTGTTTCTTATTACGATTATTACCAACCTGAAGCATATGTGCCCACTTCAGATACTTACATTGCAAAAGATGCATCTGTTAATGAGCATATTGAGCAAATGCGTCTCTCGGCAACCAAGGCTCTGCTGGAAAGAAATGACACTATAGTTGTCGCTACTGTATCAGCGATATATGGATTGGGTGCTCCTGAATCTTATCTGAATATGATTTTGCATTTAGACAGAGGTGAGACAATAGATCAAAGAACAATTCTGCGTCGTTTATCTTCAATGCAATATACTCGAAATGATATTGATTTTAGACGTGCAACTTTTAGGGTGCGTGGAGATGTGATTGATATATATCCAGCTGATTCAGAGCGAGATGCACTGAGAATTGAATTATTTGGAGATGAGGTAGAGCGTTTACTTTGGATAGACCCATTAACTGGGGAAGTTATCAATGAAACGCCTCGAGCAACAATTTATCCAAAAACTCATTATGTAACACCCAAAGAGACAGTTTTGGATTGCTTAAAAACGGTTCGAGAGGAATTAAAAGAAAGAATTAAGTTCTTAAAAGATAATGATAAGTTGGTTGAGGCACAAAGGCTTCAGGAGAGAACAACCTATGATTTAGAAATGATGCAAGAGTTGGGATATTGTCAAGGCATAGAAAATTATTCACGTTATCTTTCTGGGCGTAACCCAGGAGAGCCGCCACCATGTCTTTTTGACTATTTACCTAAAAATGCAATAGTTTTTATGGATGAATCTCATGTCTCAGTTCCTCAAATTGGAGGGATGTATAAAGGTGATCGATCAAGAAAAGAGACCCTGGTTGAGTATGGGTTCAGACTGCCATCTGCTTTGGACAATCGTCCACTAAAATTTGAAGAATGGGAGGATGTTACACCTCAAAAAATTTATGTATCTGCAACCCCTGGCAAGTATGAGTTAGAGCATTCCGATAATATGGCTGAGTTATTGGTCAGGCCAACTGGATTGATTGACCCTGAGATTGAAATTAGACCTGCAATCTCTCAAATCGATGATGTGATTGGTGAATGCAATGAAAGGGCTATTTTAAAAGAGAGAGTACTGATAACAACTCTAACAAAACGGATGGCTGAAGATCTCACTGACTATTTAGAAGAAAATGGTATTAGAACTCGTTATATGCACTCTGATGTAGATACAGTAGAAAGAACTGAAATTATTAGAGACTTAAGACTAGGCCATTTTGACGTTTTGGTGGGGATTAATTTATTAAGAGAGGGTCTTGATATTCCTGAAGTTAGTTTAGTTGCAATATTGGATGCTGATAAGGAGGGTTTTTTAAGGTCAGAAGTCACTCTTATTCAGACAGTTGGAAGGGCAGCAAGAAATATTCGAGGCAAGGCAATTATGTATGCCGATAAGGTTACAGGTTCCATGCAAAGAGCCATGGATGAAATGTCCAGAAGGAGAGAAATTCAAGTCAAATTTAATAAAGATAACAAGATCACCCCAACATCAATTGTTAAAGATATAAAAGATATAATGGAGGGAGCAAGAGTTACTAAACAAGCAAAGAAAACTAAGCCTCAATATTTTGAAAAGGAACTACCTTTTAAAATTAAAAATGAAACACCTGATGAGATTTCAACCTCAATTAGTAAATTAGAAGAACAGATGTACATTTATGCAAAAGAAACTGAGTATGAAAAAGCTGCGTTTTGTAGAGATCAAATTAAAAATTTAAAGTGGCAGCTTCTTAATTCCTAAATCTAGCTATCACTGCAGTTTTGGGCGATTAAGAGATAATAATAATCTCTAACTCTTTCTACAAAATCTACAGTTTGCTGACCTCTAGAATAATCTTTTGAATCCATAGAGGTCTTTAAATTGAGCAAATATCCTTCCAAATCTAACCAGGTCACTTCAATCGGTTTTTTATCTATTGCATCAATTGCATTTTTTATGTTTGTAGTGCCTAAATTGTATGAAGCTAATATAAATGCAATTTTGTCACCCGATGAGGTTCCATAGTTGATGTTTGATTTGAGATCAGAAATGTATTGCGCGCCGCCATAAATACTTTGAATCGGATCTAAGCGATTTGTAACGCCTACTGATGCTGCTGTCGGGAGGGTTAACATCATCATGCCTTTAACTTGGGTTGCTGACCTAGCCTTTGGATTCCATTGCGATTCTTGAAAAGCAACAGCAGCAAGAAGCTCCCACTCAATATCAAAAGTTTGCGCAGCTTCAATAAAATCATTTTTGTATTTTAAGAATCTTGATTTTTTTAATTCATCAAATTTATTTTTTTCAAAATCGCTAAGCCTTGAAAAGGAATATAATTTTTCGTTAATAATGCTGCAGTAAACCGATACAGGAGTGTTTACAGGTTCTTTTGTGCAGGCATATAGACCAAAAATCAGGATGAATATAATTGAGTTTTTTGCAAGGAATTGCATCGTTTTTATTTTTTTAATTTTAAACATCCTTATAATTAATTATTACAATATTTTACTAGAGAGCTAGTGTCAAAAAATCTTAATTTGCTACTTCAGGGTCCCTCAAGTTTCTCCCCGTCAAAAATTGCATCTCTTAAGTCTGATTTGAATTCAGAGAATAATTTTCAAATTGATGAATTAAGTAGCTGTGATTTTTATTCTGTAGATGTAAGTCAAGATTTTTCTGATAATGTAAAGTTAATAGAGTTATTGAACTCTAGCGAAACCTCAAATTTACCTAATTTTTTTATTGGTCCAAGATCTGGAACTATTAGCCCATGGGCATCTAAAACAAGTGAAATAATTGCTAATGTTGGTATTCAAGGTGTCGAAAGAATTGAAAAGTATTTTGGTTACTTTGTAAACAATAAAAGCGATGAAGTTAATTTGAGTGTGTCATGTTTATTTGATCGTATGACCCAGGAAGTCTTTATGAGTTCAAAGGATATCGCTTCAGTTGGTGCCGCCGTTAAAAGAAAGCCTTTGATAAGTATTGATATTTCCAAAGGATCTACGGATTCTTTAATTCAAGCAAATCAAGATTTAGGATTAGCTTTGTCTGAGGAAGAAATTAATTATCTAGATCATTTTTATAAGTCTGTTTCTCGTAATCCTACTGATGCTGAATTAATGATGTTTGCGCAAGCTAATTCTGAGCATTGCAGGCACAAAATATTTAATGCAGCTTGGATAATAAATTCTATTTCTCAAGAGGAGTCTTTATTTGACCTAATCAAAAAAACAAGCAAAGGCAACAAACTAGATTTGATTTCAGCTTATAAAGATAATGCTGCTGTTATCTCAGGGGCTGCTGTGATGACACTGAATAGAAATTTAAAAAATAGCTATAGTTTTTCTTCTGAAAAAATTAATTCAACTTTAAAAGTTGAAACTCATAATCACCCTACAGCTATTTCACCTTTTCCAGGAGCTGCGACCGGTTCTGGTGGAGAAATAAGGGATGAGGGTGCAACAGGCTCTGGCGCAAAGCCTAAAATGGGATTGGTTGGTTTTAATGTTTCTAATCTTAGATTAGAGGATTTTCCTCGTGCATGGGAAAAAGTTTCGTACATCCCTTCAAGGATTGCCTCTCCTTTGCAAATTATGATTGAGGGACCTATTGGGGCAGCAGCCTTTAATAATGAATTTGGACGACCAAGCACTCTTGGTTACTTTAGAGTTTTTGAGCAGCCCTTTGTTAACAATCAAACTTACGGATACCACAAACCAATTATGTTGGCTGGAGGCATAGGTGAGGTTAAAAATAGAAATAGCATTAAAAATCCCATAGAAGTTGGTGATTTAGTTGTTGTTATAGGTGGTCCTTCAATGCTTATAGGATTGGGAGGCGGGGCGGCCTCATCCATGTCATCTGGAGAAAGTGATGAAGATCTAGATTTCGCTTCTGTTCAAAGAGAAAATGCCGAAATGCAGAGAAGATGCCAAGAGGTAATTAATCAATGTGCATTTGAATCACCAAACCTTATTGAATTTATTCATGATGTTGGAGCAGGGGGGCTTTCAAATGCAATTCCAGAATTGGCTAAAGACTGTAATCTGGGTGTTGCTATAGATTTAAGCTTGATACCCGTTGCAGATCCAAGCCTCTCTCCTATGGAAGTTTGGTCAAATGAATCTCAAGAGCGTTACGTTTTAGCAATTAAAAAACTAAACAAAGTTATTTTTGAAAGTATATGTCGCAGAGAAAGATGCCCAGTTGCTTTTGTTGGCAAAACTACCTCATCAGATGCGGTAGAGGTTTATGACTCTGAAAGAGATGAATTCCCTGTTCAAGTACCACTATCAATGTTATTTGGTGACTTACCTATTTCTAACATGTCAGTTAATCGCCCAGCAGCTAAACAACTAGCTGATTCTATTAATTATGATGTAGATTTATCTGAAGTAATTCAGAGAGTGCTTTCGCATCCTTCTGTAGCTTCAAAATCCTTTTTAATTACTATTGGTGATAGAACCGTTGGTGGATTGGTTGCTCGCGATCAACTAGTAGGAAGATTTCAAGTGCCTACTTCAAACTATGCCATGTCTACTAAATCATTTCTTAGTAATGAGGGAGATGTTTTATCAATTGGAGAAAAGCCAACCCTTGCAATCAAAAATCCAGCGGCATCTATGAGGATGGCTTTAGCTGAGGCATTAATGAACTTAATCTCTGCTCCAGTCAAAAACCTAGATCTAGTTAGACTTTCTGCAAATTGGATGGCAGCCTGTGAAGATGAGGATGATAATTATGCACTGAGACTAGGAGTTGAAGCGCTATCACAAATATGCGTTGAGTTAGGAATTGCTATACCAGTGGGCAAAGACTCCTTGTCTATGAAAACAAAGTGGCATGAAGATGGTCAGCAGTTTGAAGTGAAGAGCCCTTTGTCAGGCGTCATTACTGCTATGGCTCCAGTTAAAGATGTCTCAATGGCCATAACAACTGAATTTAGTGAGCATGGTTCAATAGATTTGTATCATTTACTTTTGAATGATGAATCCAGATTAGGCGGCTCTATTTTTGAGGAAGTTACTTCTTCAAGCATTCAAAGGGTTCCAGATATTGACAATGTTCAATCATTAAAAACCCTATTTAATTCAATCCAGGAGTTAATCCGGCGAGGCTGGATTGTTGCTTTGCATGATGTTTCTGATGGAGGATTATTTACCACTGTTGCAGAATTATCATTTACTAATAAAGTTGGCATAGAAATTTTTGCTCCAGAAACTGTTCAAAATGACGGGTTGATGCAATACCTCTTCGCTGAAGAAACAGGGGCTGTCATTCAATTTCATAATGAATTTCAGGATCAAGCACTAGATTTCTTGAAACAGGTAAATATTGAGTTTCAAAAGTGTGCAACACTAAGATCTGATGCGAAGATTTCTATTTCCTTAAACAACACACTTGAGTTTTCCGATTCAGTGGTAAATTTAGAAAAGATCTGGAATGAAACCTCCCACTCAATTAAATCTTCAAGAGATAATCCTGTTAGCGCCAAAGAAGAGTTTGATCTGATTGACAAATTTGATGATCAAGGCTTGGTTGCTAAAGACAATTTTCAATTTTCTGCTCATCTACCTGCATTCAATAAAAACATAAAACCCAAGGTAGCAATTTTTAGAGAGCAGGGAGTTAATGGTCAAAATGAAATGGCTGCAGCATTTATGTTGGCTGGATTTGATGCTTTTGACGTTCACATGCAAGACCTTTTTGATAACCCTGACTTGCTTTTAAAATTTCAGGGTGTGGCAGCTTGTGGTGGTTTTTCTTACGGTGATGTTCTGGGAGCTGGAGGAGGCTGGTCTTCAAGCATTAATTATAACAATACTGTTAGAGACTCATTCGAACACTTTTTTAATCGAGATGAAACATTTACTCTTGGTGTTTGCAATGGCTGTCAGATGTTATCTAATTTAAAAAACTTAATTCCAGGTGCTGAAAATTGGCCTGAATTTTTGTGGAATGAATCTGATCAATTTGAAGCCCGTCTATCTCAAGTCACTATTACTCAATCTAAGTCAGTTCTCTTGGCCAATATGGAGGGATGGCAAATTCCAGTTGCTGTAGCACATGGAGAGGGTCGAGCTTCATTTCAAGGAGAAGCGCTAGCAAAACTTTCTGAGCATAATCAAATAGCAGTTCAATTTACAGATAATAAGGGAGCTATAGCCTCTTCATACCCTTTAAATCCAAATGGATCTCCTGAGGGTATTACTGGCCTAACAACTAGAGACGGGAGAGTAACTATTATGATGCCTCATCCTGAAAGAGTTTTTCGATCTCAACAACTATCTTGGAAGCCATCGAATTGGAAAGAGTATTCTCCCTGGATGCAAATATTTATAAATGCATATAAATTTAGCCAAGGTTCTTAAATATTTTAACTACCAAAGCTTTAAAGCTTCCTCTCTGAAAGGAAATTCACCAGATTCCACATCATCAAAATAATACTTTAATGTCTTTGTCACGGTTGGGAATGCAATTTCATCCCAAGGAATTTCATCTTTTGTGAATAACCTTACTTCAGAGCTTTCAGAAGTTGGACCAAATTTTTCATTACCCAAGTTAGCCAAGTAAAAAAAGTGAACTTGACTAATATGAGTCAGGCTAAATGCTGTATAAGGGGCAATAATTTTTGGTGTAGCTTGCGTTTCTTCTTTGGTTTCTCTTAACGCTCCCTCTTGAAGAGTTTCTGCATTCTCCATAAATCCTGCAGGCAAGGTCCATCGACCAAAGCGAGGCTCTATATTTCTTTTGCATAAAAGGACATGATCATCTTTGATGCATATCGTACCAACAATTAAATTTGGATTAGTATAAAAAATTGAACCACAGGCAGAACAAATATACCGCTTTAAATTGTCATCAGCTGGAACTTTAAAATCAATTTGATCGCTTCCGCATTTTGAACAATATCTCAAAAGTGCTCCTTTCTTAGAGAATAAAATGTCGTAAGAAGTTAAACTTACGCAATGATTGAAGACATCAAGTATAAACTAAATTTGCTTAATTCTGAAAAGCCAAGCGGTCGACCTCAGGCTTCAGTTTTAATAGCCATTTTAAATTATGGAAAATTTATTGAATCTCCTGAATTAATATATACGCAGCGTTCCAGCCACCTTTCAACTCATTCGGGTGAAGTAAGTTTTCCTGGAGGGAAATCAGACGAATCAGATCCAAGTCTTTTTGGAACAGCCTTGCGAGAATCTAATGAAGAGATGAACCTTAATAGCAAAGATGTCACTGAATTAGGTAAATTAAATTATCTTATTTCTCGACATAAAATAGAGGTAAATCCTTTTGTTGCTTCCGTTGATCAACCTCAAGTATTAAAACCCAATGAGGAGATACAAGAGATTTTTACTGTCCCATTAGATTTTTTACTTGATCCAGTAAATATTCAAAGAGAAACCATCGAAAGACAAGGCGGTGTATGGCAAGTACCAACTTGGACAATAAAAGATCAAAAGATATGGGGATTAACTGCCATGATTACAGTAAACTTTTTAAATGTATGTTTTGATGCGAACATAGAGATATTAGAGGGTTAATATTCCATGATCATAGGTATTAATAATAAAAAATTAAAGACAGAGAATGATGATTTTTGGATTGCTCCAGATGCAACCGTGATTGGGGATGTTCAAATGGCTAGAAATACAAGTATATGGTTTCATTGCACTATCAGAGGAGACAATGAACCAATTATTTTAGGGGAGGGAACTAACATTCAAGATAATTCAGTGATCCATACAGATCCAGGATTTCCATGCACTATTGGTAAATTTGTTACAGTTGGTCATATGGCTATGCTCCATGGCTGTGAAATAGGAGATGGCTCACTTATTGGCATAGGTTCAGTTATTCTAAACGGAGCTAAAATAGGGAAAAATTGTATTATCGGAGCAAAAGCATTAATTACAGAGGGTATGGAGGTACCTGATGGTTCAATGGTCTTGGGCATTCCTGCAAAGGTTAAAAAAGAACTCACCCTTGAAGAGCAAGAAATCCCATCTTTAAATGCGCATCATTACATTGAAAACTACAAAAGGTATAAGGCCGAGCTAGGTTAGTCTCATGTCAGGAAGAATAGTAAATTATTATGATGACTCAATAGAGTGTGAAGGTTATCTTTCGCTGCCTGAATCTTCAAAATCCGTGCCATTGGTTTTGGTTGCCCATACCTGGAAAGGTAGATCTGAGTTTGAAGATCAAAAAGTGATATCAATAAATAGTTTAGGATATGCTGCCATGTCGATTGATATTTTTGGCAGCGGTATTAATGGAAGCAGCGTTGAGGAGAATCAGGCCTTAATTGAGCCTTTTGTAAAAGATAGACAGCTATTTCGGCGGCGTCTTATTAGTGCGGTTGAGTTTGGTAAAACTATTGAGGGTGTTGATGCATCAAAAATAGCATTGATTGGATTTTGTTTTGGCGGTCTTGCGGCTATAGAGCTTGCTCGCTCAGGCTATGAGCTCTCGGGATGCGTTAGTTTTCATGGGTTATTAAATCAATCTGATCAGCCGTTCCAAAAGGTGAATGCTAAATTATTGGTTTTGCATGGAGACAAAGATCCTATGGTTTCTTCAGATCAAATCTTGGCTTTGCAAGATGAAATGACAGAATCAGATGCTGATTGGCAATTCATTAGCTATGGCAATACTTACCATGCTTTTACCAATCCTGCAGCTAACGATATTGAAATGGGAACAGTTTATAATCATGATAGTGATATAAGATCCTGGACTGCAATGTCTAATTTTTTAGAGGAAGTTTTTAGTAATGTTAACAAGTGAACTGAGAGCTAAGTTTTTAGACTACTTTAAAAAAAATGACCATGAATTGGTTGATTCTAGCCCTTTAATCCCAGCTAATGACGATACACTTCTATTTACTAATGCTGGTATGGTTCAATTTAAAGATGTATTTTTAGGATCTGATAAACGTCCCTACATAAGAGCCACTACAACTCAAAGATGTATCCGGGCCGGCGGAAAACACAATGATTTAGAAAATGTAGGTTATACACTTAGACATCACACTTTCTTTGAAATGTTGGGTAATTTTAGTTTTGGAGACTATTTTAAGGAAGAAGCAATTCAACTGGCCTGGAATTTTTTAACTCATGAGCTAAATTTGGACAAAGAAAGATTATGGATTTCTGTTTTCAGAGAAGATGATGAAGCTGCAGAAATTTGGTCATCAACAATTGGCGTTGATCCTGAGAGAATCGTTCGATTGGATGAGGAGGATAATTTCTGGTCAATGGGTGATACGGGCCCCTGCGGACCTTGCTCAGAAATTTACTATGATCATGGTGAGCAATATGAAGGCACTCCCCCTGGATCACCAGGTGATGATGGAGATAGATTTGTAGAAATTTGGAACCTAGTTTTCATGCAGTTTAATAGAGATGCTAAAGGTAAATTAACACCTCTGCCAAAGCCTTCTGTCGATACTGGCATGGGATTAGAGAGGGTTGCTGCTGTGATGCAGGGCGTGAATTCAAACTATGAAACGGATCTTTTTCTTAATCTTATTAAGGCCTCTGAGGATGCTATTCAGTCTCCTGGAGAAGCATCGCATAAAGTAATTGCAGACCATATTCGAAGTGTTAGCTTTTTAATTGCTGATGGCATAACTCCGTCGAATGAAGGCAGAGGATATGTTCTTAGAAGAATTATGCGAAGGGCTATTCGTCATGGCTATAAGCTTGGTGCCAAAAAACCATTTTTGTATTCCTTGGTGAAGTCATTAGTAAGAGAGATGGAGTCTGCATTCCCAATGCTTGCTTCCAACCAAAAACAAATTGAGGAAATTATTCACAATGAAGAGAATAAGTTTCTTGAAACTTTAGATAAAGGAATTGAAATTTTAGAGAAAGAAATTGCTAACATGGATTCAAAGGTTATTCCTGGAGATGTTGTGTTCAAACTTCATGATACATTTGGGTTCCCTTTTGATCTAACTGCGGATATTGCCCGTGAACAAGATTTAAAGTTGGATGAAGCAGGTTTTAATCAATGTATGGAAGAGCAAGTGAAAAATTCGAAATCAGCCAGTAAGTTCAAAGGCACTCAATTAGACTTGTCCTCAATTGATGAAACCAAATTTCTTGGCTATGACAGGTTAAATGCTGAAGGCAAGATCTTGGGTTTATGGAATGATGATCTGCAAGTAGATTCTGCAACTTCTGATAAAGAATATTTTCTTGCATTAGATCAAACTCCTTTTTATGCAGAATCAGGAGGCCAGGTTGGAGACCAGGGAGAATTTTCTGGCTCTAGCGGAAGTGGACAGATATTAGATTGTATTAAACAGGGAAAAATCTTTCTTCATACAATTAAACTTGATGAGGGCAAAGTTAAATCAGGCGAGACATTAAAACTTGCAGTCGCATCTGATAAGCGGGCTTCAGCAGCTTCTAATCATTCTGCAACTCACTTAATGCATGCTGCCTTGAAACATGTTCTTGGTAGTCATGTTGAGCAAAAGGGATCAATGGTAGATGCTTCAAAACTACGTTTTGATTTTTCTCATCCTAAAGCAGTAACAAAAGATGAGATAAAACAAATAGAATTATTGGTTAATCAACATACCCTAAACAATGCTGAAGTAAAAACTGAATTAATGAAACTGGATGATGCAATTGCATCTGGTGCTGAGGCGATGTTTGGCGAAAAATACGATGATGAGGTTAGAGTTTTATCAATGAGTGATGGTTTCTCGGTAGAGCTTTGCGGTGGAACCCATGTTACAAGGACCGGCGATATTGGTATGTTTGTTATTCTTAGCGAATCCAGCGTTTCATCAGGAGTTCGAAGAATTGAAGCTGTCACAGGTGCTAAGGCATTAGAACTAGCACTCGAGATACGATCTCAACTGCAAGATGTTCAAGGAATATTAAATGTTGGAGCTTCTAAGGTAAGTTCCAAAGTTGAAGACTTGGTTAAAGAAAATAAATCCTTAAAAAAAGGTAATACAAGTAAAGCTAAATCTTCAGTGGATTTTAAAGAAGTGATTCATAAAATTAAGAACCTTGATTTGGTTTTGATAGAGGCAGATAACCAAAATATCCAAGATTTAAGGCTGCTGGTTGATAGTTCTAAAAAAGACCAATCGCGAAGATGCGTTTTAATCTTGAGCCACCAAGATTCTAAAGTTGTGATGGTCTGCGGAGTGACTGAAGATATTCAAGAATCATTGAGCGCCAATGATGTTATTCAAGCAATCGCCAAGGCCTCTGATGGAAAAGGTGGTGGTCGCAAGGATTTTGCTCAAGGAGCAGGTGTAGCTGATAATTTTGAAGAATTTGTTAATTCTATTCCTGATATCGTACAATCCATCGCTTAATCTTTAAGCATTAATGATGGAAACAATAGTATTAAAATTTGGTGGTACCTCAGTTGGGTCGACTGACAGAATATCTGCTGTTGCAAATTTAATTAAAACCGCATGTAAAGAAGCCTCACCCGTTGTTGTAGTTTCTGCGATGAGCGGAGAAACGAATCGTTTAATTGATTTAGCTAAATCCTTTGGAGCTGAACCTAATAAAAGAGAGTTTGATGCCCTTGTTTCTACTGGAGAGAAGGTTAGCGCCTCCTTGGTTTCCATTGCCTTGAATCAATTAGGCCTAAAAGCTAAATCGCTGTCTGCTGCTCAATTTGGTATGAAGACCACTTCTAATTTTTCGCGAGCAAAAATCCTAGATTTAGATAAGGATATTATTTTCAAAACTATTCAAGACGGCTATATCCCAATTATTACTGGATTTCAGGGCGTCAACAATGACGGTGATACCACCACTATGGGAAGAGGTGGAAGTGATACTACTGCAGTAGCAATAGCTGCTTCAATTAAATCTAAGCGCTGTGATATCTATACCGATGTTGATGGTATCTATACAACAGATCCTAGAATTGTTCCAAATGCAAAAAAACTTGATTCAATCAGCATGGAAGAAATGTTGGAACTAGCAGGTCAGGGTGCTAAAGTTATGCAAATACGTGCGGTTGAGTTCGCGAACAAATATAAGGTTCTAGTAAGAGTTTTATCAAGTTTCGAACCAGGCTCAGGAACGCTTATTTTACAGGAGGAAGAGGGAATGGAAGATGCTGTGATTACGGGTATTGCCTCACAAAAAGATCAGACAAAATTTACTTTGCATGGAGTCGGTGATACTCCTGGAATTGCCTCTGGTATTTTAAGCCCAGTTAGCGATGCAGGCATTGAAGTAGATGTTATTGTTCAAAATGTGAGTGTTTCTGGAAAAACAGATTTTACTTTTACAGTTGGAAACGCTGATAGAGCTGAGGTTGAATCAGTTTTAAGAACAAAAATGCAGGGCATTTCATACGATGAATTAATCATTGACGAAGGCATCGGTAAGGTTTCTTTGGTAGGTGTTGGCATGCGCTCTCATGCGGGAATCGCTAGCACTGCATTTAATGCTTTAGCAGATGCTGGAATAAATATTCAAATGATTAGCACTTCAGAAATTAAAATTACAATTGTTATCTCAGGTGACCAGCTTGAAGTAGCAGTTAAAACTTTGCATTCAGCATTTAATTTAGGAGATTAATGTACGACTTAATATTAAAAAATGGGACTCTTATCAATGAAGGGAAAATTTTTGAATCTGATATAGCAATTAAAGGAGATAGAATTGAGAAAATTGCATCCTCAATAGATGCAGAATCAAAAAGCACTGTTGACCTTAAAGGCAAATATGTAATTCCAGGACTCATTGATGATCAAGTTCATTTTAGAGAACCTGGTTTAACTCATAAAGGTGAGATTGCTACAGAATCAAAAGCTGGTCTTGCGGGAGGGGTTACAAGTTACTTTGAGATGCCTAATGTGAATCCAACCACAACAACAAATGAGAATTTAACAAAAAAATTTCAGCTAGCCAGTACAAAATCTGTTTCCAATTATTCGTTTCATCTTGGAGCAAGCAATACCAATATTGAAGAAATTAAAAAAGCAGATATTCATCAAGCTGCAGGATTAAAAGTCTTTATGGGTGCTTCAACCGGCCACATGTTGGTTGATGATTTAGATGCATTAGACGATATTTTTCATTATTCCCCATTGATAGTTGTAACTCACTGTGAGGATCAAAAAACAGTCGAAAGAAACGAGCAATTATTCCATGAGAAGTATGGTGAAGGGGTTTCTCCTGAGCATCACCATTTGATAAGGGATGTTGAAAGCTGCTATATCTCTAGCTCTTTGGCAGTCAGCTTAGCTAAAAAATATGATGCTGATCTTCATGTATTTCACTTAACCACTGAAAAAGAAATGGAATTATTCTCTCCTGGTGAGGCTGACCAAAAGAAGATTACTGCAGAAGTTTGTGTGCATCATATGTATTTCAATGACTCATATTATGCTGAGCTTGGAAATCAAATTAAATGCAATCCATCCATTAAACAAGAATCAGACCGTCAGGCGCTAATCAAAGCACTTCTAGAAAACAAAATTGATATTATTGCCACGGACCATGCTCCTCATACATGGGAGGAAAAGAGCAGAGCTTATACTGAAGCTCCAGCTGGTTTGCCTCTAGTGCAACATGGCCTTCAGATTTTAATGGATCTTTATCATCAGGATGTTTTATCTCTTGAAACCATTGTTGAAAAGACAAGTCATAACATAGCCAAAAGATTTCAAGTAAAAGACAGGGGTTATATTAGAGAGGGATATTATGCTGATCTAGCAATCTTGGATCATGAAAAGCCCTATGAAGTATCCAAAGAAAATATTTTATATAAGTGTGGATGGTCGCCATTTGAGGGGCACAGCTTTAAATCTTCGATATTTATGACCATTGTTAATGGCAATATTGCTTTTCAAGATGGCATGGTAACCAAGGATCTGCCATTTGGCATGCAAATAGAATTCGATAGATAGTATTATTTTCTTGTTTTAAAGCGTTATAATTTCTGTCCAAAATCGGAGAGTTGGCTGAGTGGTCGAAAGCGCCTCCCTGCTAAGGAGGTATATGGGTTTACTGTATCGAGGGTTCGAATCCCTCACTCTCCGCCAGCGCTAAATCTCTTTTTCCATTCGAACCATTGGTACTGTTTTACCAGAATTGGTCTTATAAAGAACATTTTCGATTCGCTGATATCCCTGAGTTTCATAGAGAAGTATTCCAGATTGAGTCGCCATAAGCTCACATTTTTTAAATCCAAGATTTTTTGCAGCCTCTTCACCCAAACTCATTACCAATGAACCAACACCTTTTCTTATCCAGTCAGGATGAGTATACATAGCTCTTATGCGAGCAGAATCTATTTTAGGATCAAGAAATTTATCGTCTCTGTTAGGCGTATGATTACCACCAAATAAAGTTTCTCTATTACTCCATCCACCACAACCAACAAATATGTCTTTGCTGAAGATCATGAAATATGTCTCATCTTTGATTAGTTGATCATCTAAGCCCATGCTATCCAAAGAGGCCTCTAATTGATCTGTCGTGAGCAGTGGGCCAAGGAGTTGATCAATCGAAAGTTTCATTAAATTTTCAATGGCTGGAATATCATTAAAAGTTGCGATTCTGTGAGTAAACTCATTCATATTCTTGTATTTTAATACCCATGATCATTATAGTAACTGTTAGAATCTTTTATTAAATTTCTCCTATCTTAAAATTATATGAGCCGATTAAATTCTAAGAATCCTGCGTCTGCATTTGATGATACCCTTGAAGACATTTTGCAGTTACTTGAGGAGGATACTCAGCATTTTA
Source organism: uncultured SAR86 cluster bacterium (assembly GCA_902596165.1). Classification (GTDB taxonomy): domain Bacteria; phylum Pseudomonadota; class Gammaproteobacteria; order Magnimaribacterales; family D2472; genus D2472. The sequence continues at coordinate 94,080 of CACJSU010000005.1, forward strand.
TCTATCTAACAGGCGCAGCAGGCACTGGGAAGACAACTCTGATTGAGCATGTAAAGGATGAGTGCTTATTAAAAAAAATGGTTGTAGCTCCAACTGGAGTTGCGGCATTGAATATTGGTGGCAGCACGATTAACTCAGCATTTAGAATTGGTTTTGATACTTTTCCGGTCATCCAAGAATCAAAAGATCCACGCTTTAAAAAATTATTAAAAAATTTAGAGCTATTAATTATTGATGAAATTTCTATGGTTCGAGCACCCATGCTTGATGCTATTTCTGAAACCCTTCAAATCCATCGTAATTCATCCAAGCCATTTGGAGGTATACATGTGCTTGCTTGCGGTGATTTGTTTCAGCTACCACCAGTGGTGAAAGAGAATGAAGAAACTGCAATTTTTGAAAGATATGAATCGGTATATTTTTTTAGCGCAAATAACTTTCAAGCTATTGAGAAACCCTCATTTTTTGAACTAGTCAGCTCTTTTAGGCAGCAGGATGATAAAGAATTTTATGATTTGTTGAACAATGTTCGTCTTGGGCAAAACCTTCAGGAGTCTATTAAGATAATCAATCAGACTTGTCATAATCCAGAGTTTGATACCGAGTCGTCCCTGATTATTACTTCAAGAAAGTACCGCGCAGAACAAATCAATGAAGAAATGTTAAATTTAATCGATGGTCCCGTAACTGTAGCTAAATCAAAAGAGCAAGGCGAGTTAAATGAAAATGATCTGCCTGCTCCTAGAGAACTTCGCGTTAAAGAGGATGCCAAAGTCATGTTTATTAAAAATGATCCAGATGGCAGATGGGTCAATGGAACCATAGGCGTTGTCATTGATTGTTCTGATAAAAATAAAAAAGTGATCAAGGTAAAAGTTGGTAGTGATGTTTTTAAGGTTAAGCGTGAAGAATGGAATAAGGTGAGATATGTTTATGATGAATTTAATGATGAAATGGAAGAAGAAGTTGTCTCATCATTCAAGCAATTTCCTCTTAAATTGGGTTGGGCAGTGACAATACATAAGGCCCAAGGTCTTACTTTGGAGAGTTGTTCAGTAGATTTGGGTGATGGGGCCTTTGCGACAGGGCAGGCATATGTAGCATTAAGTCGATGCAAAACTTTAGACTCTTTAAATTTGTACCGTGAGTTAAAAGTTAGGGATGCGCTTGTTGATCCTGATATACAAGATTTTCATGCAGAATATTTTGGATAGCTCTACAATAAGAATTTAAATCTTAAAATTAAATTAATGGAAAACTTTATAAATGATCTTGCTGGATTCGTCTGGACATGGAATGTTCCAATCTTAGTTGGATCTGGAATTTTTTTCTTACTTTATTCAAAGTTAACCCCATTTAAATATTTAAAGCATGCTTTTGAATTAATTTTGGGCAGACACTCTAAACAAGATGATGTTGGTGATGTTACTCATTTTCAAGCTTTAACAACTGCTTTATCTGGAACCATTGGTTTAGGTAACATTGCTGGTGTGGCCATCGCAATTAAGTTAGCTGGACCAGGCGCAATCTTTTGGATGTGGCTCACTGCAATTGTTGGTATTGCAACTAAATTTTTTACTTGCACCTTATCCGTCATGTATAGAGATGTTGCAGAGGATGGGACAGTTCGTGGGGGTCCAATGTACGTTATTAAAAATGCACTTCCTCAATCAATGATGCCTTTAGCATACTTTTTTGCTGCTGCCGGATTAATTGGAGCTCTTCCAGGTTTTCAGAGCAATCAATTGGTTCAAATTATGGGCGATCTTCCTATGTTTCAATTTGATAATTTCAATTTGATAGCCGGAATAGTTTTGGCTGGAGTCACTGGAGCAATTATTCTTGGTGGATTGATTAGGATTGCTAAAGTTTCTGAGTGGTTGGTTCCTTCAATGAGTTTGTTGTATTTTTGTTCAGTATTGATTGCATTGATGCTGAACTTTGATTCTATCATTCCAGCATTCAAAATTATTATTGAAGATGCTTTTACAGGTTCTGCAGTTGCTGGAGGTAGTGTTATTGCCGTAATAATTATGGGAGTTAGGAGAGGAGCACATTCAAATGAGGCTGGAATAGGAACTGAAACACTTGTGCATGGTTCTGCCAAGACATCTAATCCTGTCAAACAGGGTCTGGTTGCAATGCTAGGACCAATCTTTGATACCTTAATTATGTGCACCTCAACTGCCTTGCTAATTATTATTTCAGGAGTTTGGCTGGCCTCAGATTCAACGGGTGTAACTTTGACTGCTGAAGCATTTAGCGCTCTTCTTGGTCCCACAGGTTATGCAGTATTATTTATATGTGTTGTGAGTTTTGGAGCCAGCACAATCTTCACATACTCATTTTATGGTTCAGCTTGCTCTCAGTTTCTGTTTGGAGAAAAGGGAGTAAAAATTTATCAATGGGTCATTATATTATTTGTGATTGTTTTTGCTGTTATACCAATTGAGGCAGCAATTAATGTTATCGATATTTCGTTTGCTTTAATGGCTATACCTACATTAATTTCTTCAGTTTGGCTGGCGCCAAAAGTTATTGAGAAGGCTAGAGATTATTTTGCTGCATTAGAGAAAATCCCTTCAAATTCTTGATTTATAAATCTTTAATAATTTCTCTAGCTGCATTTTTTCCTGGCAGACCAGTTACTCCACCCCCAGGATGAGTTCCTGAACCGCACATATACAATGATTTCAAGGGTCCTCGATAGTTTCCATAGTTCATCAATGGCCTAGCTGCCCACATTTGATCAAGAGACATTTGTCCGTGCATGATGTCACCACCAATCAGTCCAAATTTTTCTTCTAAATCCAATGGTGACAAAATCATCATTCCTAAAATTGATTCTCTAAAATTAGGAGCATGTTGTGTAACAGTTTCAATAATAGTATCTGCAGCAGCCAAACGATGATCGTGCCAAGAACTTCCATCAGGCAAAGTTGGAGAGAATTGTTGGCAAAACAGTGAAGCAACGTGTTTACCCTCTGGAGCTAGGGTATTGTCCATCGTAGATGGTATTAGCATTTCTACAATTGGTGCTGAAGACCAGCCATGAGATTTAGCATCAATGTAAGCTTTGTCCATGTAGTCTAATGTTGGGGCAATTACAATGCCGCTTTGATGGTGTTCAGCCACTTCTTTACCAGGCAGAGAAGAAAAATCTGGTAATTCAGATAGAGCAACATTCATCCTAAAGGTTCCAGATCCACACTTATAGCCATCCATACTGCGATTAAATTCTGGATCAAGATCATTTTCCGATATTAACTTTTTGTATAGTAATTTTGGATTGAGGTTAGAGACTATTTTCTTGGCTTTTATTAAACTTCCACTATCAAGTTGAATGCCTACAGCGGCACCATCCTGAACAATGACCCGGTCCACAGACGCATCTGTAAAAATCTCAACTCCCATATTAATGCATGCTTTTTGCATTGCTTGAGTAATTGCGCCCATGCCACCGATTGCATGACCCCATGCTCCTTTTTCTCCGTCAACTTCTCCAAAGACATGATGTAATAAAACATAAGCTGAACCTGGTGTGTCAGGGCTGGCAAAATTTCCTACTATTGAATCAAAACCAAATGCAGCTTTAATATGCTCATTTTCAAACCATGAATCAAGAAATGAGCGAGCGCTTTTCGTAAATAGATCATATACATCCCTGTGTACTTGATTGCCTTTAGTGGCTATAGGCCAAAGTTGCAAAGCAGCATTTAAAGCAGCCCTTAAACCTTGCTTCGGATTAGGTGGAGTTTTAATTGAAAGATCTCTGAGAACATCTGCAACTGCTTCAATCCGATCATAATACTCAGGCAATCGAGCAGCATCCTTTTCAGAAAATCTTTTGAATTCATTTTGTGTTCTCTCGAAGCCGCCACCTAGCTTTAAATAATTAGTATCATTAATAGGAAGAAAATTTGAAATAGGGCGCTTTATAATCTCTAAACCATATTCCTTAAGATTCATATCTTTGATGATTTCTGGATTTAGCAAACTGACTGTGTAGCTTGCAACTGAGTTTTTAAACCCAGGATGAAACTCCTCAGTAACTGCTGCGCCTCCCACAATTGATCTTTTTTCGTAGACATTTACTTTTAAGCCCTTTTTTGCCAAATAATAGGCGCAGACTAAACCGTTATGACCTCCGCCAATAACAATAATATCTAATGAATTTTGTGAATTAGGCATGAGTAAATTATACCTTTGTATGAATATTACATATAAATAATGTATATTTAATTTAAGAACAATTTTTTTATTTGAGGTAAAAATAAAATGAAAAAAAAATTTAAAACGTTTTTTCTGTCTGTACCTTTTTTATTTATAATCTCATGTTCAAATTCTGATGAGGTACAGGAGTCTAAAGTTACTTGGGATGTAACCAATTACAATATGTACAACGAGTTTATGCAGTGCACTGCAGGAGAGGAATACAGCCAAGAAGCTCTTGATGTCATGATTGACTCATGGAGAAGTCTTGGATTATCAGAATCCTTGCTTGGAGGTTGGGGTTATGTATCAGTATCTCCAGAAGAAAGTTCTTTCAATAATTACTGGGAATTAAGTTGGTCTTCAAAAGAAGAAGCTGATGCTGCCTGGGAGGAATGGGTTGCCAATGAAGATGCAATAGCATGGAGTGAGAAGAATTCTAAAATTCTTGAATGCGATGGAGAGAATAGAGATGGTTACGAATTTATTTTTCCTTATGATCCCTATGCTTTTGGTGAATCACCAGAAGATGGTTCTTTTGCCGCAGCATTCAGTCCATGCACGTTGAATGAGGGCATGGGACAAGAAGATCTTAGTAATGCGTTGATTAGCTACAATGCTTGGCTTGATGGAATTGACCAATCTGAAGTAACTGGTTT
>CACJSU010000006.1 GCA_902596165.1 uncultured SAR86 cluster bacterium
AAGTTCCAGACCCAGAAAATAAAGGTAAGTTCATTGAAAAAGAAGAAGATGATCCAGATTGGGCCGAAGCAAGAGCCATATTAACAGAGCTCCTTAATAATAGGGCAGAGATGAAAAGCTATGATCGCTCAGTTATGTGGAATTATTGGGGATATATTTATTTCAGTGACGAAGATTATGACCAAGCGATGTATGCTTATGAGCAGCTCTTAAAAGAACCAGAGGCAACAATACCTTTAAGAACATCATCTTTACTAACTCTTGCTCAATTAAATTTGGTAAAAGAAAGATGGGACAAAGGCATAAGTTTAATTCTTCAATGGATGGATGAAGTTGAAACTGTTACAGCTCAATCATACTACTTACTTGCCTCTGCTTATTTTCAAAAATCAGATTTTGTGAGAGCAAGAACGAATATGGAAGAAGCAATTAGACTTGCAGAGGAAGTAGAAGGTTACAGACCAAAAGAAGGTTGGTATGTTTTATTAGCTGCATGTTTTAGCGAGCTAAAAGATAAAAAAATTATAAGCGCTCAATATGCTCTAGAGCAACAAGTAGGAATTTATGAAATTTTAGTTAACTACTATCCTAAGAAGCTTTATTTTCTTCAATTAGGTGGAACTTATCAGCAAATGGATAGAGAAGAAGACTATATGCTTACACTCAAAGCCGCATATGATAAAGACCTTTTAGACAAGGAGGGTGAGTATCTAGCTCTCGCCCAATTATTATTATTAAAGAAAAATCCTTATTGGGCTGCACAAGTTTTAGTATCTGGACAAGAGAAGAAAGTAACTATTAAAGATGAAGATACTGGTGAAGAAGAGGTTGTGGCTGTAGTAAAAGAAAAAGAAAAAACATTAAAGTTATTGGCTGATGCATGGAGAATGGCGCAAGAAATTGATATGGCTATTCCAGTGTTAGAAAAAGCTGCGAAGATGTCTAAGGATGGAGATACCTATATCTTATTAGGCAACCTATATCTTTTTGAAGACAGAATGGAAGATTCTATCAGGGCTATTGAGGCTGGTTTAAAAAAACCTAAAGTCAAAAGTCGTTCCCAAGCCCTTTTAGTCTTGGGCCAAGCTCATTTTGAGCTGCAAAATTTTGAAGAGGCTAAGAAGCAATTTAGAGCTGCAGCAAGGGATGAAAACAAAAGGATCAAGAAGACTGCAAACTCTTGGATAAAATATGCTGAAAATGAAGAAATTAGAGTCAAGAATCTTGCATTGAGAAGAGATTTTATTCAGCAATCAAAGGCAAAGGCTAAAAGCTAAGAGTTATTAATTTTTATATAACTTTCAACCTTAAAATCATATTCATTTTCACTGTCTTGTTTAAAAGATTCTGTTGAAATTTTTTCCCAGTTACTTAAATCTATTTCTGGATAAAATACGTCACCGTCTATATCGCACTCAACCCTAGTTAAAACTAATTTATTAACTATATCTTTGCTATCCTCAAAGACATAGCCGCCCCCTATTAGTACTATTTCTTCGCTCCTCGAATTATCATTATTCCACTGACTGGCCAATTTGATTCCTTGATCTAGACTGGATACTACTTCTATACCTTCTTGAGGATTCAATGTAGATGAGATCACTATATTCTTTCTATTTGGTAGGGGTCTCCCAATTGATTCAAATGTTTTTCTACCCATGACGATCGCTTTATTTTGAGTATAGGCACTGAAATGTTGAAGATCTTTTTTTAGTTTCCACGGCAGATCATTGTTCACACCTATTACTGAGTTATTGGACAGAGCAACTAAATGGGAAATAATCATCAATTTATATTGCCATTGGAGCTTTTAAGGCAGGATGAGATTCGTATCCATCTAATACAAAGTCATCAACAGAATAGTTGTTAAGTGAGTCTATTGAATCTATATTAGGCATAACTAATTTTGGGAGCTTTTTAGGCTCTCTGCTAAGCTGCTCTTTAACTTGGTCGATGCTATTTTTGTAAATGTGCGCATCTCCGAATGTATGTACGAATTCACCAGGAGTCAGATTTAAGATATTCGCTAAAATAGATTGAAGTAAAGCATAGCTTGCAATATTAAATGGAACTCCTAGGAACATATCTGCACTTCTTTGGTACATTTGACAGGAGAGCCGACCACTTTTTGAAATATAGAATTGAGACATAACATGGCAGGGGGGCAAGGCCATAGAATCAATTTTTTCAACGTTCCATGCGCTCAATATATGTCTTCGTCCATTGGGATTAGATTGAAGATCATTGATTAATTTTTTAATTTGATCAACACCTCCCCAGTCTCTCCATTGAACACCATAAACTGGACCTAGTTTTTTAGTCGTCTCAGTATTTTCATAGCCAAGCTCAACACCTTGATTGTCTGCATTGTCTGTCCAAATGGTCGAGAATTTACTTAAATCGGTTAGCTCAGATCTATCTTTTTTAAATCGAATTTCAGCTAGCCTGCGCTCATCATCAGAGCCCTCTAGAAACCATAATAGTTCTGATACTACTCCTTTCCAGGCAAGCGACTTGGTTGTAACTGCCGGAAAGCCATCTTCAAGATTAAAGCGGATTTGATGACCAAAAGATGAAATAACACCCGTGCCAGTTCTATCTCCACGATCTTCACCATGTTGTAATATATAGTCTAAAAGCTCAAGATATTGCTTCATTTCTTCTTAATGATTTTCTTAGTAAAATGAGCCCAATTATAACCATGGGGATGCTAAGAAGTTGGCCCATGCTTAATTGTAATGCAACAAAACCCATGTGAGAATCAGGTTGCCTAAAGTATTCAATAAAAAATCTAATTAAACCATAGGCCAATAAGAAACTACCGCTGATAACCCCATGTTTATTATTTTTAGAAGCAATAAACCTAAGTAAAATAAAGAGAAATAAGCCTTCAAGAAATGCTTCATAAAGTTGAGATGGGTGTCTTGTATAGCCATATGGATCTGTAGGGAAAATAAAACCCCAGGTACCATCAGTTGGTCTGCCATAGAGCTCTCCATTCAAAAAGTTTCCAATTCTTACCATGCCAAGTCCAATCGGCATTGCCAGACAAATAGAATCAGCCAGCCTTAGAAAAGAAATTTTATGTTGATATGAGTAGACATATAAACTAACAATGACTCCAATCAAACCACCATGAAAGCTTAAGCCACCTTCCCAAATAAAAAATAAGCTAAGGGGATTAGATGCTAGTTGATCCATGCCATAGAAAAACATGTAACCGAATCTGCCACCCAGCATGGCACCAAATATCAAACCGTATAAAAAGACAATATCATTTACCTGATCATTAGTTAGTTTTAATTCTCCAATAATGTGGTGATTTTTAAGATATTGAAAAATGAAGATCGCTGACAGGACCCAGGTTACAGCATAATACTGAATTCTAAGCCAACCAATTTCAATTAGGCTAGGGTTATTAAAAAAATCTGATAGTTCGATAATCAATTTGTGACCACCATAATCCCTACAAAGATTAAAAATAAACCAAAAGAGACTTTAAGGGTTTTCTCAGAAACTGAGTGACTAATATTTGCTCCAAGTTTAGCTGTAAAAATGCTAGCTAAGGAAATGGATATTACCGCTGGCCAAAAAACATATCCAATGGCTCCTACAGGGAGATTTGCATCAGTGTTTTGTCCATAATACATATACCCAATAGCTCCTGCAGCCGCGATGGGAACTCCACAAGCTGCAGCAGTTCCAATTCCCTTGCGAATATTATAGCCTCCAGCAATCATTAGTGGAGTTGTAAATGAGCCGCCCCCTATACCAATAATTGCAGACAAAAAACCTATCCAGGTCCCATGAACTGGGACAATAGACTTGCTCATAGGAATAAGTTTTTTATCTTTTTTTGCTAGGGCTTGTGTCAATCCTGAGATCATTTCTATGCCAATAACAATTAAGAAAATTGTAATTATCCATTTTAGGTATTCGTTCGAAAGAGTTGCTGCATATCCAGCCCCTACAATAGCCCCCAAAATCATACCCAGGGATAGAGGCGTAACTAATGACCACTCCACACTTTTTTTATTATGATGAGAAAGAGCAGAAGAAATGGCAGAAAAAAATATACTTGCCAATGACGTCCCTATTGCCATCAGCACGATAATCGGACTTTCAAAATCCATGTTATAAAAAATAAAAATAAGGGATGGGACCAATATGCTTCCTCCACCAATCCCAAACATGCCTGCAAGCAAGCCCGTACATGCACCAAGTAAAAGGTAGATTAGAATTTCAATCATTGTGCAGTTGAATGTATTTAGGCAGGAACTCAGACAAGACTCTTCTGTAAACATCTCGTTTGAATGGCACAACGCTTGCTAGAGAATGCCAATAGGTAGACCATTTGTATTCTACGAATTCTTGAGGCATTTCATTTAGAAGGTTTATTTCTAGTTCTGCATCAGCTTTAAACATATACCATTTTTGGATTTGACCTTTAAAATTCTTTAAACTTTTAGGTCTTGGTTGGTACTTCTCAGGCAAGTCATAGTGATACCAATGCTTGCTTTTTTGAATAACCTTGACTTGATTTTTCTTAATGCCTACTTCTTCATATAATTCTCGGTATGCTGCCTTGATGTGAGATTCGCCAGCATCAATTCCACCTTGTGGAAATTGCCAAGTTTTTTTCCCTTTCCTTCTACAAACTAAAAGTTGGTTTTTTTGATCTAAGACAATTAAGCCAACATTTTTTCTGTAAGATTTATCATTCATGTTAGATTAACCCCTTATGAGCAAGCCTGATTTAGCCATTTTTGACTTAGATAATACCATTCTAAACGGAGATTCAGATTATTCGATGATTAATTATTTGGTAGATATTAATCTTCTTGATGAGGCCGCTAAGTTAAAAAATGATGAATTTATTCAAGACTATCAAGACGGTAGTTTAGATTTTAATGAATATACTCATTTTGCCTTAAAGCCTTATCTAGGTATGACACAAGATGAAATCAACAAAATAATATTACCTTTTGTAAAGACAATAATTGAACCCATGATTAATATTTTTGCTCTTAAATTGATTCATGATCATCATGATAATGGCCATACAATTTTGCTTGCAAGCGCTACAAATGAACTAATTGTTAAACCAATAGCTGAAAGACTCGGTATTAATCATGTCATAGGCACCAAGGTTGAATTTAAAAATAATCAATGCTCAGGCGAGTTTATTCCCCCATCAGCATTGGGCTCAGGAAAATTAAAATTAGTAAAAGCCTGGATGAAAACCCATCAATTCGATGATTTTTCTGGAGTTACATTTTATTCTGACTCGATTAATGATCTTCCTCTCTTGGAAGCTGTCGAATTTCCAAAGGCTGTAAACCCAGACATAAAACTTGAGGCAATATCTAATGAGAGAAAGTGGGAGGTAATTTATTTGCCGAGAATTTAACTTTCTTCTTGATAATCTGACATGGAGGGACAAGAGCACATTAGATTTTTATCTCCATATACGTTGTCAACTCTTCCAATGGGGGGCCAATATTTATTTCTACCTTTTGGATCTACAGGATAGGCTGCTATAGAACGAGAATATTTATATTGCCAGTCATCACTAGTCAACGTTTCAGCACAATGGGGCGCATTTCTTAGAGGGCTCTCCTCAATAGTGTATGCTCCATCCTCAACCTGTGCAATCTCATTGCGAATACAAATCATCGCTTCAATAAATCTATCTAACTCTGCCAACGATTCACTTTCAGTTGGTTCAATCATTAAAGTCCCAGGAACAGGAAATGACATAGTGGGAGCGTGGAATCCATAATCTATTAATCGCTTTGCAATATCATCAACCTCAACCCCGCATAACTCTTTTAATGGTCTGACATCAATAATACATTCATGCGCAATCAATCCATTTTTACCTGTGTATAAGATCTTGAAGTGAGGGCTTAATTTATGCGCAATATAATTAGCACTAAGAATTGCTACTTGTGTAGCTTTTCTTAGATCTGCTGCCCCCATCATTTGAATATACATCCAGCTAATTGGAAGAATGGAAGCGCTTCCAAAATTAGTTGCTGAGATTGGCCCAACATCTTCTGAGGAGGATTTATATGTTAAAGGATCAGCTGGTAAATGAGGCATCAAATCTTTTCCAACACCAATTGGACCAACGCCGGGGCCACCTCCGCCGTGCGGAATACAGAATGTCTTATGCAGATTTAGATGTGACACATCACCCCCAAATTCACCCGGCTTACATAAACCAACCATCGCATTTAGGTTGGCTCCATCGATATATACCTTACCGCCGTGATCATGAATGATCTTACATACTTCAGTCACTGTCGTTTCAAACACTCCATGAGTTGAAGGATAGGTAATCATAATGGCAGCTAACTCATTAGAATATTTGGCAGCTTTTTCATCAAGATCCTTTAGATCAATGTTGCCTTTTTTATCGCAATTTACTGGTATTACTTTCATGCCAGCCATTTGCGCAGACGCAGGGTTTGTTCCATGAGCGGATTCGGGAATTAAGCATATTTTTCTTTGTTCATCACCATTACTTCGATGAAATGCATCGATCGCCAATAAGCCGGCATATTCTCCTTGGGAGCCTGCATTTGGCTGTAAAGATATGGCTGAATAACCTGTGATCTCAGAGAGTTTAGTCTCAAGATCATCTATAAGAATCCTATAGCCAGCCGCTTGATCGTGAGGGGCATATGGATGAATATTTGAGAATTCTTCCCAGCCAATAGGGATCATTTCAGATGTTGCATTCAACTTCATGGTGCATGAGCCCAATGGAATCATTGCTCTATCCAAAGCAATGTCTTTATCACAGAGTTTTCTTATGTACCTCAACATTTCTGTTTCGGTTCGATACAGGTGAAAGACTGGATGAGTAAGGTACTCAGATGATCTTTGGATATCAACCGGAAGACCAAAGCTTGAAATAACCTTTTCATTTTTCGGCAAAACCCTAAACAGTTTTGTGATGTTTTCGATCTCTTGGTCTGTAGTTGTTTCATCCAATGAAATGCTTAGATGATTTTCATCTAGCATTCTAAGATTCATCAGCTGATCTTGAGCTGTAGAAAAAATTTCCTGAGTATGAGATTCGCTACGGACAGTTACAGTGTCAAAAAAGCTAGAGGACTTAAGGTTATATCCTAGCTCATTAATGCCTTTTGCCAAGGCAATTGCTCTATAGTGTACAGATTGAGAAATTTGTTTTAGCCCCTCTGGGCCATGATATGTAGCATAAAAACCTGCCATGATTGCTAAGAGCGCTTGGGCAGTACATATGTTGCTTGTAGCTTTTTCTCTTCTGATATGTTGTTCTCTGGTTTGCAGTGCTAGCCTATACGCTGTTCTGCCAGCCTCATCAATTGATGCGCCAACCAATCTGCCTGGCAAGGATCTTTTGTATTTTTCTTTAGTAGCCATAAAAGCTGCATGTGGCCCACCAAAGCCAAGAGGTACCCCAAATCTTTGTGAGCTTCCTATTGCTATATCAGCCCCCATCTCACCTGGACTCTTTAGCAAGGCTAAAGCCAGCAAGTCAGTTGCCATTATTGCCAGGCCGTTTTGCGCATGCACGCTATCAATTTCTTTAGAGAAATCAATCACCGCTCCATCGTTACCCGGATATTGAAGCAAAGCACCAAAATACGTCTCTTTATCTAAATCAGTTAATTGCTGCGGATCGCCAACTATTACCTCAATGCCAATTGGTTTTGCTCTAGCACTTACCACAGAGATTGTTTGAGGAAAACAGTTTTGATCTACAAAGAATCTTTGGGATTTAGATTTGCACACTCTATGCGCAAGAGTCATTGATTCTGCTGCTGCAGTAGCCTCATCAAGTAGGGATGCATTGGCTATTTCAAACCCGGTGAGATCTCCAACCATGGTTTGAAAATTTATGAGCGCTTCTAATCTGCCTTGAGAGATTTCTGCTTGATACGGGGTATAAGAGGTGTACCATCCAGGGTTTTCGAAAACATTTCTTAAAATAACCTTGGGGGTCACCGTTCCATAATAGCCTTGACCAATAAATGAGCGATACACAGTATTTTTTTTTGATATTTCTTTGAGCGCTTTAAGGGCTTCTTCTTCAGACATAGCATCACTAAGCTCAAGCTTTTCTTCTGTAAAGATATTTTTAGGGAGCACAGACTTTGAGAACTCTTCCAAGCTCTCGTAACCAAGTTGATTCAGCAGATTATCAATGTCTGTCTGACTTAGGCCAATATGTCTTAGTGCAAAGCTATCAAAATTATCCATATTACAGAGTACCTAACTCCACCAGTGAGGTTGTATGTGCGGAGACTCAGTCTTCGCAGACGTCACTATAATCTTCAGGCGAAAGTAAATTATCTAACTCACTTAGATCAGAAGGTGTTAGTTTATAGAACCATCCATCCTCATAAGGAGAAGTGTTTATTATCTCTGGCTGATCTTCAAGCAATGAATTTACTTCCATGACTTCTCCAGAAAGAGGAGAATATACATCAGAGGCTGCTTTGACTGATTCAACAATTGCAGCATCAGTTTCTGCATCCAAAGTTTGTCCAACTTCGGGCAATTCAACAAAAACAATGTCTCCTAAAAGATCTTGAGCATGATCACTTATGCCAATGGTAATTGTGCCGTCTGACTCGACTCTTGCCCATTCATGAGATGATAGAAATTTTAGGTCGCCAGGTATATTTTTCATGGTTGCATTTTAACCTTTCTAATAAATCTAGGCGATACAAATTCTATATTAAGTGCCTTATTTCTTATAAAAACCTTCCCGTTTTCTTGATAACCCTGATCTACCCTTGCAAGACCAATGCTGGATTGGAGTGTAGGAGAAAATGAGCCACTTAAAACTTCACCCTTGCCTTGTTCATGAGTGATCTCATAACCAGATCTTAGGATTCCTCTATCTCTTAGGATAACCCCAACTATTTTTTGTGATTTGCTTTGATCAATTGATAAGAGGGCATCTTTGCCAATGAATTGTCGGCTTTCATCACTCATATCGATTGTCCAGCCTAAGTTTGATTCATATGGATGGTTGTTAATTGTCATATCATTGCCATATAAATTAAGGCCAGCTTCCAATCTAAGGGTATCACGAGCCCCCAAACCAATAGGCACACATCCAACCTCCAAAGCTTGATCCCAGAGATCATTGATAGCCATGTTTGGAACAATTAATTCAAGACCATCTTCCCCAGTGTACCCAGTTTTTGCATACAATCTGTCATCATCAAACATGCATCCAAATGATTGGAGATTATTTGCTTCAGCATGAATTTCCTTGATTGCCAAAATTTTACTCATCGCCTCGGGCCCCTGTATAGCAAGTATGCCCATATCAGACCTTTCAATTACCTTCACACCAAATTCAACAGCATGCTTCTCGAACCATTGTCTATTTTGGTTTCGCGTTGAGCAATTTGAAACAAGTCTAAATTTATCATTTGCATTGTAGATAATGAGGTCATCTAAAATGCCACCTTTTTCATTAAGTAAAGCACCATAAATTGCTTTGTTACCCTTAGAGATTTTTTTAACATCATTAGCAAAAATTTTCTCAAAGAAAGCAACTTGATCTCCGCCATCAAAATCAAAAATTGACATATGAGATACATCAAAGACTCCAACTGCATTTCTTACTGCATTATGTTCTTCGATAAGAGATGAGTAGCTAATTGGCATTTCCCAATTAGAAAAGTTAACCATTTTAGCGCCCAGTTTAATATGGGCATCATAAAGCGGTGTCTTATTCATTGATATTGTTCCTTTTAGCAGTGCATACTAACATTTTTATTAAGCCAGTTAATTTGAAAAGAGCTTTTCTTTATATATAATCCAAATGAGAATCATTCTCAATTAATACTTACGAGGTTATCAATGCTTAAATCTTTGTTTCCAATTTTTTTTATGCTCGCTAGCTCTATATTATTTGCTAATGAAGTAAACATATATACCTCTAGACACTACGACTCTGATGATCAGCTTTATGAAGATTTTCGCAAGGAAACAGGAATAAAAATTAATGTCATTTCAGGAAATGGCAGCGCTTTATTGGAAAGATTAAAGTCAGAGGGCAAAAACTCTCCAGCTGATATCTTTTTTACTGTTGATGCTGGTAATTTATGGAAAATTCAAAAAGAGGGATATTTTCAAAGCATTTCATCTGCAAAAGCTCTTTCAATAGTCCCGATGAACTTGAGAGGCCCAAATAATGAATGGATTGCAATTGCTAAAAGAGCAAGAGTAATTTTTTATAATCCTAAGACCGTATCAAATGAAGAGCTTTCAGATCTCAGTTATGAGGACCTATCAACTAAAAAGTGGAATGGTAGGGTTGTAATCAGAAGTTCCAATAATATTTACAATCAATCCTTGGTTGCATCATTAATATCAACACACGGAATTGAAAGAACAGAAGAGTGGGCTAAAGGTTTTGTTTCTAATTTAGCAAGAAAACCACAAGGGAATGATAGATCTCAGATTATGGCCGTCGCTAATGGGATGGCAGACCTTGCAATCGCAAATAGCTACTACTATGGATACATGTTGTCTGGAAAGGCGGGAAATGATCAGATTGAAGCCGCCAAAAAAGTAAAAATGTTTTTTCCTAATCAAAACAATAGGGGGGTCCATATAAATATTAGTGGGCTGGGAGTTCTTAAGAACGCGAAAAATATTGACAATGCAAACAGATTTATTGAGTTTTTGCTTTCAAGAGAAATGCAATCAAGCATGGTAAATAATTCATTTGAATACCCTGTTCTAACTGATGTATTGCCTCATCCAAATATAGCCAGCTCAGGCTTAGATTTTCTAGAGGACAAAATTCAGGTTTCAGAATATGGAAAGTTTAATTCAGAAGCTATAAAACTTATGGACAGAGCTGGCTGGAAATAACAATACTGTGATAACCTCATTTATTAACTAAAATCAGTTTCATAAAGTGCGGTCTTCAAAAATTTTTTCTGTATGGCATGGCCTTCCGCTCTTCATCCTTTTGTTTTTCCTTTCACCGATTCTTATCATATTATCTAGTGTATTCGCTGATTTCTCAGAAAACTGGAGCCACATATATGAGTATGTCTTAGCTGACTACATTCTAAATTCACTCATTTTGGTATCAGGAGTCTCTATTCTAGTTATGACCATTGGCTCTCTGACAGCATGGTTAGTAACAAACTATCAATTTTTTGGAAAACGATTTTTTGAATGGGGTCTCATATTACCTTTGGCCATACCACCATATATTTTGGCTTACACCTTTACCGGATTATTTGATTCATATGGAACTATGAATGAAATTGCTCGTTCAGTATTTAATTTAAAACAAAATGAGATGCTCTTTCCTAATATCAGAAATATCTATGGCGCAATTATAGTTTTTTCATTCACCCTATATCCGTATGTGTACTTAATTTGTCGAACTGCTTTTCTCAATCAATCAAGGTCTATGTTTGAAGTTGGTAGAACATTGGGCTTATCCCAGGCATCAATTTTTTTAAAACTCGCTCTTCCCTTGGTTAGGCCTGCTTTAATTGCAGGCACAATGATTGTAGCCATGGAAACCTTGTCTGATTTCGGTGCAGTTGATCACTTTGCTATTTCAACATTTACAACTGGTATTTTTAGAACCTGGTATGGAATGTATGATTTAACAACAGCAATGCAGCTTGCATCAATGTTGTTAATCTTTATCACTTTTTGCTTAATTATCGAGCGCATATCTAGAAAAAATGCTAGCTATTCCACTATTGGGTCAAACTTTAAACCAACACCAGTGAAAAGATTGAGCTCACTTAGGTCCTCTGCATGCTTCTTTATATGTTTTGTTCCAATATTTATTGGTTTTATTTTGCCTGTACTTGAGATTTTAAATTGGTCTTTAAGATTTAACACGAGATTTTTTAATGAACAATTTTTTTCAATATCATTGAACACAGTTTTATTATCAATTCTCTCAGCAATTCTATGCACTTTTATTGCAATGATTATTAATTTTTCAATCAGATATACAAATAGCCCTGTAATTAAATCTATAAACCCCTTTTTAAACATTGGCTATGCTGTTCCAGGCTTGATTCTTGCCGTTGGAATTGTTCAATTATTTGTATTTTTAGACACAAATATCTTGAATTCATTTGAGGAATATTTCCTTACCGGGAGCTTATTTGGCTTAATCTTTGCATACATCATCAAATCATATGCTTTGGCCAACTCAACATATGAAGCTGGCTATCAAAAAATTAGCCAAACAATTGATGACAGTGCGCGTATTCTTAAATCGACGGGACTAAATCTTCTTTTGAGAGTCCATTTCCCTATATTAAAAACAAGTTTTTTTACAAGCATCCTTTTAGTAACATCTGAAGTTGTAAAAGAATTACCAGCCACCTTAATTTTGAGACCTTTTAATTTTGAAACTTTGGCAGTTTCAACTTATATTTATGCTTCTGAGGAAAGAATGGTTGAGGCAGCAGCTCCAGCAACCGCAATAATATTAATTGGATTAATACCGATTTTCTTTATCTCACAAATGATCAGGGCATCAAGATTGGAAAAGAGCTAATGAAAAATATACTTGAAATTAAAAATTTATATCATGCTTATGATCAAAATACATTAACAATTAAAGATTTTAGTTTTTCCTTAAAGAAAGGTGAAATAGTTTCAATTCTTGGTCCTTCTGGCATAGGGAAAACAACTCTTTTAAGAATCGTCGCTGGATTAGAGCATGTGATGGATGGTGAAGTAACGATAAGTGATAAAGTTGTTTCAAAGAAAAATTTTCTTTTGCCTCCAGAAAAAAGAAATTTAGGATTGGTGGTTGAGGACAGAGCCCTTTTTCCACATCTTAATATTGAAAAGAATGTAATGTTTGGCATTAACCATATTCATGAAAGAGAATCTTTGGCTCAAGAATACCTTGGTCTATTTAAGGTTGCTGAACTAAGCAAAAAATATCCTCATGAAATTTCTGCTGGCCAGCAACAAAGAGTTGCATTTGCCAGAGCAATAATTACAAATCCAGACATTCTTTTACTTGATGAGCCATTTGGTGCGCTAGATAAAAATCTTAAAGATGAGTTGCATGACGAGGCCAAGAAAATCTTTAAAGATAAAGATTTATCTGTCCTATTAGTAACTCATGATGAAGAAGAGGCCGAGTATTTTTCAGATAGGATAATAGAATTTCAAGAAGACAAGATCATTATTCGCTAATTAATTTTTAACTTTCTACTTGATCCATATTTTTAATTGCCTTACTCATTTGTCTTTCCCTTGTAGCATGTTCATTAACAGTTTTTATTATTGCATTGGTCTTTCTCTGTAATTCTTCTGTTGAACTTCCAAAATTTTCAAACTCTTTTTTGAGCTTCCCGAACTCTTTCATAATTTCACTCGCTCTTTCATTAAGAGCGAGGGTTCTAAATCCCATATGGACACTTATTAGATATGCAGCAAGAGAATTTGGTCCCATAATGAGGACTCGATTATCCCTAAATATTTCTTCTCTAATATTGTCGATTGAATCAATGAGTTGCATAAGTGACTCACTAGGGATGTACATAATACCTAGTTCAATCGTTATGCCAGATTGGATATATTTATCTTTAATATCTTTTGCATCTTTTTGAACGTGCCTTCTAATTGCATCTGAGGAAGCCTTTATGAGTTGAGGGTTCCTATTATCAACAGCAGATAAGTAGTTATCAAACAGACCAGATGGAAATTTTGCATCAATTGGAAGCAGCAAACCTTCTGGCAATTTAATTGCGAATTCAACTCTTTTACCCGAACCAGGTATCACTTCTGCATTAGCAATAAATTGATTCTGATGAAAAATATCCTTCACAATTGCATCTAGCGACCATTCACCAAAGGTCCCAGCAAGGGCGCCGCCAGATAAATACCGATTAAGTTTGCTCAGAGGATCTTGGAAGGATTGAATATCATTTGATAAGTCAGAAAGTTTAGCTTCTTGCCTTTCAACAGCCTTATCGAGATCCCTTAGAGATTCTTTAGAATCTGAGCTTTGTGAACTGTCCTTGATATTTAGATAGATCAAGAACCCTAAAAGTAGGATTATTATCACCAAAAGAATCCATATATATGTCACTTATAAATTTATCCTATAAAATATATTTACTAATGTACCCAATGATACTATGGATGAATCTCTAGAATCTAAATTTGCCACTTTAAAATCTAAAAACTTAAAGATTGATTTAACTCGTGGCAAACCTGGACCTGATCAGCTAGATCTTTCAAATGACCTTTTAAATCGTAGGGTGCCTGCTGAGAGCCCAAGCGGGGTAGATGTCCGTAATTATGGAGACCCCTTAGGTATACCAGAAGCAAGAGAATTGGGGGGTGCGTTACTATCAGCCCCCTTAGATAACACCTTGGTTGGAGAGCAATCTAGTTTGCTGCTTATCTATCAACTTATTCTGGCAAATTATCTATTTGGTCTAGAGACGCCATGGAAGAATCAAGAAGATTTGAAGTTTATTTGCCCTGTTCCAGGCTTTGATAGGCATTTCAGACTATTAGATGATTTTGGGATAGAGATGTTACCAGTTCCTTTAACTGGATCCGGGGTTAATATTAGTAAATTTAAAGCATTGCTTGCAGAACATGAAAATATTAAAGGCATCATCTGTGTTCCACGTCACTCTAATCCAACCGGCGATATTTATACAGATGAAAATATGTCAGAGCTTCTAGAGGCAGGAAAATCTTATTCAAATGAATTTTTGTTTATCTTGGATCACGCATATTTGCTGCATGATTTTTCACCAACTTTGGATCAAACGCCCTCATGGGAGCTAGCGAAGAGATTTGATGCTTTAGATCAAACAGCAATTTTTTGTTCTTTTTCTAAGGTAACATTTGGTGGCGGTGGGTTATCTTTTGCTGCAGCTGGCACTAAGCTCTTTGACCTCTTGGTAAGACAAAGAGGGTCCATGATCGTGTGCTCAGACAAAGTGAATCAGATGCGCCATGTTGAATTTCTTAAAAATAAGCAAGATGTTTTAAATCATATGAGCAAGCATGCAGACATTGTAAAATTAAAATTTGAAGTAGCCTTTCAAGCATTGGATTCCATAAGTTCAGAGATAGGCAGTTATAAAAAACCAACGGGCGGGTATTTTATTTCTTACAACACCAGCAAACCCATTGCTAAAAGGGTTATAGCTCTGTGCGAAGAGGCTGGAGTTTTAATCACCCCTGCCGGATCAACTTATCCGCATTTCAATGATCCCACAGACTCCAATATAAGATTAGCACCAACTTTCTTAAGTTTAGAGGATTTAAAAGAAGCAATGGAAGTTTTTACAACCTCTCTGCAAATCGCTGCTGAGGAATAAATTAATTTACAGCTCTTGAGAGGGGCACAAATTTACCATCTTCAAAGTGAGAAAATAAATTTTTAATTTCTGGGTGCTTTGGTAATTCTTCTGAGGCGTCATAAAGTAGATTTTGCTCTGAAACATATGCAACATAAAAGATATGACCATTTTCAGCAAAGAGATGGTAGAAGGGCTGATTTTTTCTTGGACGAATGGAGGTTGGGATCGATTGATACCACTCTTCTGTGTTATTAAACTCTGGATCAACATCAAATATAACCCCACGAAAATCAAGGAAACGATGCTTTACAACTGCTCCAATGGCAAATTTTGTTTCAACTAACTCTTGTTTTATATTATCCATATAATTAATTTAATCATATCAAATTTTGGAGCAAACCATGTTAGTAACCAGCACGCCATCAATAGAGGGCAAACAAATTGATTCTTATTTAGGGATAGTTATGGGAAGCACTGTAAGAGCTCGGCATTTAGGAACTGACATCTTAGCAACATTGAAAAATATAGTTGGAGGCGAATTAAAAAGTTATTCCATCCTCTTAGCTCAGGCAAGAAAAGAGGCCATGGAAAGGATGGTCAAAAATGCTGAAGAGATGGGCGCAGATGCTGTAGTGAATTTTAGATATGAAACTTCAACCATTGCTGCGGCTGCTTCAGAAGTTATTGCATATGGCACGGCTGTGAAGTTTGAAGATTGATTCAATCAAAGTTTTTGGCGAGCGGCATAGCGGCACTAATGCTATAGGTTATTTTGTTGGTAAAAATTTTAATTTAAAATTTCAGCATTATGATTTTTTAGGTTGGAAGCATAGACTTGCTCCACAAAAAGGTGAGTGGTCAAAATTTGAAGTGCAAAATTGCTTATTCATTTTCTGCATGCGTAACCCTTATTCATGGGCGCAAGCCATGCACAGAGAACCATATTATGATCATTATCCAAAAATAAAAGATTTATCTTTAGAAGATTTCCTTCAGTTTTCTATTGAAGATTATGAGAATTGTATAGCCATGTGGAATCAAAAGAATAATTCTTACTTTAGAATGTCAGATGAGGTTCCCAACTCAATTATTATCAATGTTGAAGATTTTCATGCAGATCAACAAAAATTTCATGAACACTTGGCAGACATATTGAGCATGCAAGATATGCCTATGGTTAAAATGAATGATTATGTGAATGGCAGAGGGCGGCATAAAGAAATGGATATTACGTTGTCATTAAAGATTCCTGAGTTAGAGGAGGGACTGATTAAAATTATTAACTCTTCTTTATCACCAGAAACCATGAAAAAATGTAACTACAAACTACTTACTTAAACTGAGATAGAAATGAATAAAACTGAAAAAACAGCCTTTCGAGAAAGTGTCATTGTTGTAATGATGGGAATGATTATTAATTTTCCTCTTCAAACCTTTTTGCTTTGGCTGACCATTGATAATTGGAGTTGGACTAATACGCTTTTAATCTCTATTTTTACTCAGGCCGTCCTTACTCTTGTGGCCTTGATTAGGGTTTACTCAATACGCATGAGGTTTAAAAGAGGTAAGTTTTAAGAGTTTTTTATTGCAAGTTGATCCTTTTGATTCATTCTAGCTTTGAAAGCTTGCTTAAGTAAGGTAACTTTATGAAATTAAAAATGTATCAAGTTGATGCTTTTGCCAATAAATTATTTTCAGGCAATCCTGCTGCAGTTGTCATCCTAGAATCACCTCTCAAAGATGATGTCATGCAATCAATAGCTGCAGAAAACAATTTATCCGAAACAGCTTTTGTAAGCATTTATGAAAGTCCTTTTTCCATAAGATGGTTTACCCCATCTATTGAAGTGGATCTTTGCGGTCATGCCACTTTAGGGAGCGCGCGAATATTATTTGAATACTATCCGACCCTTGCTGGAGAAGAAATTAATTTTGATTCCAAGAGCGGAAGCCTAAAAGTTACAAAAGCTGATACGGGCCTTTGTCTGAACTTTCCTGCTGATTATCCAGCTGAAGTGGAATTAAACTCTTTATTTATTGAAATTTTGGGCATTGAGCCAATTAAACTGCTCAGAGGCAAAGATGACTATTTAGCGGTATTGAAAAATCAACAACAAATTAAAGAAACGCAGCCTAAATTTTCTCTTCTTAAAAAAGTCGATGCTAGAGGCCTTGTAATTTCTGCTCCAGGAGATGAGGTAGATTTTGTTTCTAGGTGCTTTTACCCCGAAGCAGGTATTGAAGAGGATCCTGTCACAGGATCAGCACACACGATGTTAACTCCTTATTGGGCAACTCAGTTAAATAAAAATGAACTTGATGCGTATCAACTCTCCGAAAGAGGCGGCAAACTTAATTGTAGTTTAGCCAATGAGAGAGTTTTGATTTCGGGTGACAGCGTAATTTATTTTGAAGGGACTATTTCAATCGTTTAAACTCTAACTTTAATAATTTCGGAGAGAATTTATGACGACTTACATTATTGCTGCCTTGCTGCTTGCTTTACTTCAAACATGGCTTATTCCAGCATCTTTCAATATGAAGAATTTTCCTTGGCTGGGTTCGAATAGAGATGAGCCTATGCCTCATGAGTTAACAGTCATGGCAGGCAGAGCCATGAGAGCAAATACAAATTTACAAGAAACTTTGCCAATATTTTTGGCATTGGCTCTTTTGTCTATGCAGCTATCTATCGATGTAACAGAACTTGCGTGTTGGTGGCTCGCATTTAGGATAGGGCATGTTGTTACATATATTACTGGCTTTGCAAGAATCAGAACACTCTTGTGGCTTGGTTCAGTTGTCTGTTTAGTGATGATGGCGCTAGCATTAATTTAGAAAAATTTTTTTTATTAAAAAAGGGGAGCTAAAGCCCCCTTTTTATTTGCAATGAATGATTTTAATTTATCTTATTCTCTAACCATTTGGATTGATTAAGAATTTTTCTCCAGTGGCTTGTTTTGCATAGACCATCAAGGATTCAAGACTTAGCGCCTCTTCAAGAGAAACTTCTTTCGTATACTTGCTTGCAAACGTGGTTTTAATTTCATTTGCAACACGAGTTTGAAGTTCACCCACTTTTTCAAATCCAACTTTGCCTAAAAATGGTGTTAACAAAAATCCACCTATGCCCCAATACATGCCAAAGCTTCTATTATTTGGCAATGTAATGCCTGATTGATTTAGCGCTCCATAGATATAAACTTGCTTATGATCAGTAGATCCATAGGGGCTGTATTCAGTTGCATTTTTTCTAGCTGCAACTTCCATGCAAGCAAGAATTTTCCCAGCTAATTCTCCACCGCCAGTAGCATCAAATGCAAGAGTAGCTTTTGTTTTAGTAATAGCTGAGGTTAGTTGTTCCATAAAATCATCATCTGATGAATTGCATACAAATTGTGCGCCAATAGACTTCAACAAATCAACATGCTCTTGTTTTCGAACAATGTTAATAAGTTGTACTCCATCATCCAAGCATATTTTTACAAGCATTTGACCTAAATTTGAGGCAGCAGCTGTGTGGATTAGGGCTGTGTGTCCCTCCATTTTCATTGTCTCAACCATGGCAAGGGCAGTTAACGGGTTTACAAAGCTTGATGCGCAATCTCGAGGCTCAGTTCCTTCATTCATGACCATGCAGCTAGCTGCAGGTAGACATCTATATTGAGAATACATTCCGCCTCCAACAACGCTTACGACCTTGCCTAGTAATTCTTGTGCATTTGTTCCAGCTTCGATAACCACTCCAGAGCCTTCGTTACCCACTGGCATCGGTTTATTGAGTCTTGGTTTCATGGCGCCCATAATTGCTTTTGGAACATCCATTATGATTTTTGAGTCTTCAGCTTTGAGTGTATTGATATCACCCGGTCCAATTAATAAACCCAAATCAGAGGGGTTAATGGGAGTCGCTTCTACTTGAATTAGCACCTCATCATCACTCGGAACAGGACGCTCAGACTCAGTAATGGCTATTTCTAGTTTTCCAGCATCAGTTACAGTAGAAGTAATTTGTTTATTTGTGCTCATTTTATCTCCTCAAGTGATTTAAATAGTAATATCTATAAAGCACTATACAACTTAGAGCATGCTTTAAGTCAAGGAAAATCATTAAATGAGCGATTATAGAAATCACATTGGAATTATTGGGGGAGGAATAGCAGGTTTAACACTTGGATGCGCTCTTTTAAAACAGGGTATTCCAGCAATTATCTTTGAAAAGATGCCAGAAGAAACTTCACATGGTGCTGCAATTAGCCTTTCTTCGAATGCATTGCGCTTGCTAGATAGACTAGAGATTTATAATGATTTAAAGAATCAATCATTCGTTCATTCTGCGGCTTCAATTCAAGGGCCGCAAAAGGAAATATCCTCATTCCAAACACCAGAAGTCTTAACAACACGTCGACAAACATTAATGTCACTGCTGTATTCTAGATACATAGATCTCGGTGGAGTGATTTTGCACCATCATGATTTTGCCAGCTTTGATGTGGCTAAATGCGAAGTTACATTTACTAATGAAAATAAATACATCCTTAAGCATTTAGCAGCATGCGATGGCATTAGATCATCAATTCGAGATACTTTTTTTGCAGCTAATCAAGATCCTAAATATAGTGGCTATAGTGCCTGGAGGGGTATAGGTAAATCCAATCTTCAGAAAATTCATTTTGCACTTGGCCCTGACAGTCATATCGTTAGTTATCCAATCAATAAAGAAGGAGATGTTAGTTTTGTTGCAGTTAGGAAAGAAGATTATCAATTTAAAGAATCATGGAAAGAAGAGGGCTCTATTTCAGATTTATTGGATGATTTTTCTACTTATGACTCAAAGATATTTCCAGCACTTGAAGACTCTGAAACACTTTATAAATGGGGGATATATATTCGACCTCCTTTAAAATCAATGATTTCAAAAAATATCACTCTGCTTGGTGACGCTGCTCATCCCATGGTTCCATTCTTGGGACAGGGCGCCTGCATGGCAATTGAAGATTCGTATTCATTTGCTATGGCTTGTAGAGAGCATATTTTTAACATGGCAAATGCTCAAGAAGCTTATGATTATGTTCGAAGCAAACGAACTAAAAAAATTCAACAACTCTCAATGATGCAGGGCAAAGTCTATCATCTAAAAAATCCAATATTAGTTGCAATGAGAAATGCGGCAATGAGGTATACAAATATTCCAGGAAATGATTTAAAGAGAATTCATGATTATGATGCTCATGATGAAATGCAAATGCATTTAGCCTAGCATCGTAAGAAATTTTTTTAAGCAAACTGGCTATATTCAATCACAGAGTTCTTATCAATAGTTTGATTTGAATCAGGCATAGGGTACTTCAATCCAGAAGCGCAATTAAAGAGCACAGCTTTTTCGTCTTCATTAATTATTTTTTTCTCAAGGGCTATTTGATATCCAGCTGCGGTTGCAGCCCCTTCAGGACAGAGCAATAATCCATCTTCTTTGGAGATCATATCTCTGACATTAATAATGTGCTCGTCTTCGACGGCAAGAGCACAGCCATCTGATTGGCGAATAGCATCAAGTATCAAAAAATCACCAATGGCAGCTGGCACCCTAATA
Source organism: uncultured SAR86 cluster bacterium (assembly GCA_902596165.1). Classification (GTDB taxonomy): domain Bacteria; phylum Pseudomonadota; class Gammaproteobacteria; order Magnimaribacterales; family D2472; genus D2472. The sequence continues at coordinate 20,944 of CACJSU010000006.1, forward strand.
CCGGAAGCAACGGTTTGAGCATTATCCCATAAAGGAGCATGCTCTAAACCTTGATCAAAGGCATTAACAATTGGTGCGCACCCTGTCGATTGAATAGCAATCATTTTAGGAAGTTTGCCTGTAAGCCATCCCAGTTCTTTTAATTCTGCAAACGCTTTCCACATTCCTATAAGGCCTGTACCCCCACCTGTAGGGTAAAAGATTGCATCTGGCAAAGTCCAATTCATTTGTTCTGTAAGCTCAAAGCCCATGGTTTTTTTGCCTTCAATTCTATATGGTTCTTTAAGTGTTGAGACGTCAAACCAACCTGCTCGCTCTCTTCCTTCAAGCACAATTTTCCCACAATCATTAATTAGTCCATTGACAAGATATGTATCGGCTCCTTGAAGCTGAATTTCTTGAACATTTACCTTAGGCGTATCATCTGGACAAAAAACTGTTGCTTTGATATTTGCTTGTCTTGCATAAGCTGCCAATGCAGCTCCAGCATTTCCATTGGTGGGTATTGCCAGGTGTTTAAGCCCAAATTGATGTGCCATAGAAACAGCAAGGGCCAAGCCTCTGGCTTTAAAAGACCCAGTTGGGAGCCTCCCCTCATCTTTAACAATAATATTCCCTTGCTTTCCACCTAGCACATCTGAGCTTTTTTTTAGAGGAATTAGAGGGGTTATAACCTCTCCCAAAGAAATTCTAGAAGCAGCGTTTGAGACAGGAAGCAATGCTTGATAGCGCCAAAAACCTGGCGCTGATTCCATACACCAACTATCTTTGGAAAGTTCCTCTTTAATTTTTTTAAGATCATATCTAACCAACAATGGCATTCCATCATCTGAAAGATTATGAATTTGATCTACTGGATAAATAACCCCTGTCTTAGAACACTCTAAATGCAAAATATATGATTGCATTTATATATTCACGCCACCAAATTTGTCAGTGGCTAAAATTAGTTCATGAGTAATTTCTTTTTCAAAAGCTGAGTGACCAGAAAAGGGGGCGATAACCAAAGAAGCCTCTGGCCATCGCTCTGAAAGTTCATAGGCGGTCCCAGCTGGACAAACAATGTCATATCTACCTTGCACAATAACAGTTGGAATCGATCTAATTTTTTCTACACCATCTAAGAGTTGGTTTTCATCATTTAAAAAACCTGCATTCATAAAGTAATGATTTTCAATGAGCGCAAAAGCCAAGGCAAATTCTGGATTTGAGAATTCTTCAACTCTCTCAGGAGAATAATCTATGCTGCTGCAAGCAGCTTCCCACTTAGACCAGGCAATAGCTGCATTTAAGCTTTTTGATTGATCTGACCCTACAAAAATTTCGTGATAGGCTTGCATTAAATTATCTCTCTTGGATTCATCAATCTGATTAATGAAATTTTTCCATGCCTCCGGAAAAATACGGCTGGCTCCATCTTGATAGAACCAATCAAGTTCTTTTTTCCTCAGCATAAAAATCCCGCGAAGGATCATCTCACTAACTGAATTTGGATGAGTTTGAGCATAAGCTAATGCCAGAGTGCTTCCCCATGATCCGCCAAACACCAACCATTTATCTATATCTAATTTTTGTTTCAAGGATTCAATATCCACCACCAGATCCCAAGTGGTATTATTTGTTAAACAGGCATGAGGTTTACTTCTGCCACATCCTCTTTGATCAAACACAATGATTCTATAAGCCTCCGGATTAAAGAATCTTCTGACAGCTTCACTTCCACCTCCGCCAGGACCGCCATGTAAAAAGACAGCAGGCTTTCCATTTGGGTTGCCACATTGTTCATAATAAATTTTATGCTCACCAGCAATCATGAAGCCAGTATCATAGGGCTTAATTGCAGGGTAAAGTTTTAGATGTTCTGTCATGGAAAAAAATCTTATTTAATTAAAATTCTCTTAATTTTTTTTGGTAGAGCTTTTAACCAGCTCTTCAGATGAAGCAATTTTAAACCGATCAATATCTTCACCGAAGAGTTTTTTGGGTGATACAGATTCAAATTTTCCCTCAGTATCTGTTGGGTCAGTAAAGAAACCTAAAACGTAACCGCCTTGGGAGTAACCCATAAGATCTCGAAGTTCAGGCTCTAGCTCTTTTGCTATTGAGGGAGGGCAAGAGAGGTATTGATTTTCTTCCTGTCTTAGCCAATTTGGAGCATAGTGCAAAAAAACACCAAGCCTATTTTCTGACGTTTGATTAGCTCCTCCACCATGCATTACAGATCCAGTATAAATAAATACGGAACCTGCACTCATTTCAGCATTTTCAATTTCTTCATCAAGGGGCATTCTCTCTTTATCCCATTTATGTGAACCTGGAACAACTTGGGTGGCACCATTCTCTTTAGTGAAATCCGTTATGGCCCAGACAGTACTAAATTGTGTTTCTATTTTCCTTGGCACATATCCCCCCCATACCCCTCGATCTCTATGAAGGATTTGAGGTGTTTCATTAGGTCCGATAGAAATTGCAGATGTGAAATGGAGTTGGTATCCATCACAGTGGGGTTCTAAAAATTTTGCCGATAAAGCATTGATTGTTGGATCAAGAGCTAACTCACGACACTTAGGCGATCTCGCCATAAGAGCTCCAACTCTTTTGGTTTGAAATCCAGTGAACTCATTATCACCCTCTATATCATTTTTAAGATATGGGCCCAGCTCAGTTTTAATATCATCAAGATCTTTTTTGGTTAACACATCATCAATGACGACCGCTGCATCACGCTCAATGATATCTAGAATTACATTTATATCTGTATCCGGACTGACATGTTGAATTCCCATTGATTTAGTTTAGAGTAAATTTAAAAATCTGTGAAATATATCCATTAATATTTATATTCCAAGTAACTATTCTCCACTAAGCACAGTTCAGTTATAATTCTTTTTCTTTAATTGCCCAGATAGCTCAGTCGGTAGAGCAAAGGACTGAAAATCCTTGTGTCGGTGGTTCGATTCCACCTCTGGGCACCATTCTTACAAGGTTTCTTAAGATTTAATTTTTAACACACATTAACACACAGACATTTTCTTATTCTAGTGTGTTAGATTTAACACACTATTTAACACAATAAATATTTGGCATAATTTATTAATGAAAAATTTTAGAGACTTCGTAGGTCGACTAGCACTAGTAATATTATTTATTGGTATAGTTGGTTTAAGTCTTGCTGACGTTGGTATTAAGGAATTTTTATATTGGGGTGGGTTTGTTTTTATTACCTATACAGTAATTGATTATCTATTAGGTGCTTTTGATAAAAGTGATTAAATTTATTTTATTAATTTTCTCCTGCTTATTTTTAAATCAAAATTTATTTTCTGAAGAGTTTAAAAAGTTCTCTGTTTCATGTGCAACTGAAAAAACAATAGAAAATGGTCGAATGTATGGTTACACAGACGAGTATATTATTAGGGACTGGTTAAAAGAGTCACCTATTCTCTTTGATGGAGAGAATGCATACGTAAAAGGTTCTAGAAGTGGATGGATTAAAATGAAAATGAGTCAAAGAGGTAACAAAATATATTGGACTAGATATAGCAGTGCACTTGAAACAAATATGAATATGACTCTTGATCTAGATAATTTACAAAAGGTCACACAATATGATGGTGATGATTATATCCAAAGAAGTTTTTGTCTAAAAAATTCTTGGAACAAAGGTATTGAATTAGCAGATAAGGTTTCTTAAAAAAATAAAGCACTGAAAATCCTTGTGTCGGTGGTTCGATTCCACCTCTGGGCACCATCACTTTTTATTGCTTAGTAACTATTGACATATTTTATGTCAATAAATATGATTCCATATCAAATGATTTGACGTTAAATTAAACTTATGGAAATAAATAATAGTACACATGATCTGGTAATTCGTAATGGAAAAATTATAGATGGTTCTGGGAAAAAACCATTTTTTGGTGATGTTGCTATTGATGACGGAAAAATTACATCAGTCGGAAAGATTGAGAACTCTGGCAAAGAGGAGTTTGATGCAAAAGGCAATTTGGTAACTCCTGGTTGGGTTGATATCCACACTCACTATGATGGACAGGTATCTTGGGATCCCTATCTCACTCCTTCAAGCTGGCATGGTGTGACAACTGCCGTTATGGGAAATTGCGGCGTGGGATTTGCACCTGTGCGACCTGGAGATGAAAATTTTCTTATTCAATTAATGGAAGGTGTTGAGGATATTCCTGGCTCAGCATTGCACGAAGGAATTGATTGGGATTGGGAAACCTTTCCAGAATTTCTAGATGCCATTGATAAAAAAGAATTTGTTATGGATGTTGGATTTATGATGGGACATGGGCCTTTGAGAAGCTATGTGATGGGTTATGAGAGATGCCAAAATCAAGTCGATGCATCTGATGAAGAGATCAGTAAAATGTCAGAACTTGTCACTGAAGCCATAGAGGCTGGAGCTCTTGGGTTTAGTACCTCTAGAACAGTTCTTCATAGAGATATATACGGGAAATATGTACCAGGCACTGAAGCTAGCTCAGAAGAAATGAGAGCCCTTGCATTTGGAGTTGATAAAGCTGGCGAAGGAACGTTAGAAATTACATCTGACTGGCTAGATGAAGAGATGGAAATGTCTTGGATGAAGGAATATGTTAAAAAAAGTGATTGTGGATTGACTTTCCTTCAAACGAAAGGCGATGCAGTAAAAACAATTCTATTTTCTGAGGAGCACTTTCTTAAAGGTAAAAATATTCGACCCCAATTTCCAGGTAGAAATGTTGGTTTAATGTTTGGCTGGGAAACTTCAGTCAATCCGTTTATGCAGTTTCCAGCCTATAAAGAAATTGCTGATTTGCCTTTGGATCAAAAATATGAAATTTTAAAAGATCCTATTTTTAAAGAAAAATTACTCAATCAAGAGCCAGATTTTGAAACAGAAATAAGAGCAAGACTTGCAGACAATCCTTCCAATAAAACTAGAGAAGAAATTGCCCAAGATGTCGCACTTCCCACAACCATAACCTCTAACTACAAAACCCAATTCATTCTAGGAACTCCTCCAAACTATGAACCTAAAGAAGAAGATAGTATCGCTTCAATAGCTTTGAGAAATAATATATCTGAGCTTGAGGTTATGTATGATGAGATGCTAAAAAATCAAGGAACCAATTTAATTTATGCCGCTTTTACGCCATATGAAAAATACAAGCTTGATTTTGTTGAGCAGGCATATCGATTAAAGTCATCAGTTGCTGGAGGCAGTGACGGTGGTGCTCATTGTGGATTAATATGTGATGCAAGCATGCCAACAACAAATATCTCGCATTGGGGAAGAGACAGAGAAGCGGGTAGAAAGTTTCCACTTGAGATGTTGATCAAGAAACAAACCAAAGATACCGCTGAGACCTTTGGTTTATTTGATCGAGGAGAAATAAAAGCCGGCATGCTGGCTGACATTAATATCATTGATTTTAATAAGTTAAATGTAAGTCATCCCACAATGATTCATGACCTTCCTTTAGGTGGAAGGCGCCTAGTACAAGATGCTACAGGTTATGTTGCCACCATAAAGAACGGTCAAGTAGTTTCTGAAAATGGGAAAGCAAACGGAGTGTTGCCAGGGAAACTGATTAGAGGAAAGCAAGTTTGTGAAGTAAAAACAGGCATATCAGAGGTTTCACTTTTCGATAAGACAATTCGACTTTTGGCAGTGAAAGTTTTAAGTTTTATTTGGAGATTCAGTGGAAAGTCTATGAAAACTACAATCGTTTCTGAGACTTAAGTAGCTATGAAGCCAGTTTGTTTAGTTTTAGGTGCGGGCGCTGGAATTGGCGGAACCGTTGCAAAAAAGTTTGCCTTAGAAGGCTATCACTCATGTTTATGCAGAAGGTCTGATCAAGACGGATTGGATAGATTGATATCGAATATTGAAGAAAAAGGTGGCTCTGCAAACGGCTACCTCATTAATGCCATTGAAGAAAATGTTCTTGAAGATTTAATTTTAAATATAGAAAAAGACTTAGGGCCTATTGAGGTTCTTGTATATAACCTTGGCGCTCAAACAGGAATGAAGCTTTTAAATGAGACTACTTTAAAAGAATTTGAGTGGGGTTGGAGGATGGCTGACTTAGGATTATTTAGAGTAGCAAAAGTGTTAATGCCACTTATGGAAGAAAGAGGGTCAGGTACATTTTTGGTTACTTCTGCAACAGCGGCTATGCGCGGAAACAAGAATCAACACTCCCATGCTGCAGCAATGGGTGGAAGGAGAATGCTATGTCAAACTCTAAATGCTGAGTTTGCCTCAAAGGGAATTCATGTAGCCCATATTGTGGTTGATGGCATGGTTGATGCTCCGGATACTTTAGGCAAGATGCTGGGAAAAGAATTATTTCAACAACTTAGAGAAACAAAAGGCATGGAGCATGATGGATTGATTCTGCCTGAGAGAGTTGCTGAAACATATTTTCACTTGTCTCAACAGCATCGATCTGCTTGGAGTCATGAAGTCGATATTAGGGCTTTCTCAGATACAGCTTGGTGGAATCACTAGTCTAAAGCTTTAAAACCAGAAGCTTGCTCAACCTCTTCATTATTAAAGAATTTTTCCATCTGCTCTAGCAACCAAGAGCGAGCATCAGCCTGTGATAAGTCGAGATGCTTTTCATTAATAAGCGTTGTCTGATGAGATTTCCAGGACTCCCATGCTTCCTGAGAGACTGTTTCCATTAACTCTAAGCCCTTTGGTCCTGGCATTGGGGGGACTGTCATAGCAGGTAAATCCTTTTGAAGTTTTTTACAAAAAACAGTTTTGCTCATAATTCTTTAATAACTTTGATTATAGGTTTAGGTAGTCCATATTCATCTATTCTATCCTTTTTTATCCATTTATATGTTTTATTGGTTTCTATTTCTTGTTCTTTTAATGATGAGTAGGTTTTTAAATTTATTTCCAGTCTTCTATGTGTAAGCTCATGCTTAATTTTTTCCTTAGTTGCGAGCTTAAAATTTTTGATGTGATTTTTTATAGATCCTGAATCAAAAGGCAGCCAAAGATTCTTCCATATTGAATCAGTTTCATTCTTTACGAGCAATAAAGATTTTTTAGTCTGTACTAATGATAAATTCATAACAATTACTTTTTTTGCCGATGCTGTTTTATTTTTTTTTATTGATCTAACCTTGAATGCTGACAAGCATTGAGAATTGACCGGACATTCATCGCAAGATGGATTTGATGGCGTGCAAATCGTTGCTCCCAGATCCATAATTCCTTGTGTGTAAGAAAAGCAATCATCTCTACTCACCATTTCCTTAGACAGTTTCCAAAGTTCAGCCTCTTTTAGTAGATCTAATTCTTTTTTTAAGAATCTTGATATAACTCTTTTAACATTTCCATCAAGTATTGGATGAGGATCAAGATAGGCTAATGACATAATTGCCCCAGCAGTTGATTTACCAATTCCTGGTAATTCTATGATTTGTTGAAATTGATTCGGAAATCTATTCCCATAATTGTTTTTTATAATTTCCTTTGTAGCAAATATATTTCTAGCCCTACGATAGAACCCTAATCCTGACCATGCAGCTAAAACTTGATCTTCGCTTGCTTCAGCCAATCTTTTTTGAGACGGGAATTTTTTAATAAAATTTTTAAAATAAGGTACGACTGTTTTGACTTGGGTCTGCTGCAGCATGATTTCTGAGATCCAAATTCTATAGGGGGTAACTTTTTTTCGCCATGGTAAATCATGTCTGCCATGGTTCAAGTACCACTGAACAACTTGCTGAGAGAAAAGTTGATATCGCTTATTCAAAGAGATTTTCTTTTAAGATTGGTTCCTTGCTACCATCGAAAGAGTAAATTATTGGCGCACCTGTTGGAATCTCAAGTGCTATTACCTCATCCTTTGATAAATTATCAAGCTGCATTACCAAAGATCTAAGTGAATTTCCGTGCGCAGCCACTAAAATGTTTTCTCCTTCTAAAAGCTTTGGCAAGATTGAAGAATTAAAATAAGGCAAAACCCTTTCTGCAGTATTTTTTAGGCTCTCGCCGCCAGGAGGAGGTACATCATAGGATCTTCTCCAAATATGAACCTGCTCTTCGCCCCATTCTTTTCTGGCATCATCCTTATTTAAACCAGAAAGATCTCCATAATCTCTTTCATTCAAAGCTTGATTTTTTATAACCTGAATATCTGTTTGAGCTATGCTCTCTAAAATCATTTGACCTGTGATTTGCGCTCGCTTCAAAGCAGAAGTAAACATCATGGAAAATTTAATATTTCTTTCTTTGATAAGGATGCCGGCATTGGAAGCCTCTTTTTCGCCAACTTTAGTCAGCCCTGGATCCTTCCAACCAGTAAATAAATTTTTGGCGTTCCACTCACTTTGTCCATGACGCACAAGCACTAAAAAATTTTGCTCTTTCATAATATAAACCTCACCATTAAATATATTTTAAGCGATAATATGCAAATGCTAGAATTCAATTTATTTTTAATAGACTATTGGTACTTCTCTGTTCCTTTGTTTCTTTCAATTATTCTATGGTTTAGATCAGAAACAAGACGAGGCGGTCATCGAGTGGACTGCAATCAGTTGACTAATTTAGTGAATAAGGAATCTGCCTGTTTGGTGGATGTGAGGCCTAAAAGTGAATTTGAAACAGGGGCAATAGCTGGATCAATTAACATTCCCTTTGAGGAACTTGATAATAGAAATGATGAATTATTAAAAGAAAAAGAAAACCCATTGGTGTTAATTTGCAAGATGGGAAGAAATGCAGCTTTAGCTGGTGAAAAGATGCAAAAGTATGGATATAACAAAACCCATGTTTTGAAAGGGGGAATTACCACTTGGCAGCAAGAAGGACTTCCGCTGGTTAAAGTAAAATAATCTATGAATTTTTGTAATAAATTTTTTCCACTTCTTCTGCTTTTTGCTTTTAATATTTCAGCTGATGAATTAACCATTAATATATCGGGGCAAACCAAAGAAGGGGTATTGTCTTTGGCTATTTATGATAATGCTGAAGCATACAATTATTCTGTTAAGGGAGAAAAGCGATCAGAAGAAGGCGTATTTTCTGGGATAGAGAGTTTTATAGAGCTGAAAGAAATCCATGAGTTTGTTATTGATCTGCCAGAGGGGGTCTATGCAATTGCTCTTTTTGTTGATGCTAATAAAAATTTAAAAATTGACAAAAATTTTCTTGGTATTCCAAAAGAGCAATTTGGGTTCTCTAATAATGCTATGGGAAAATTATCCGCACCTTCTTTTGAGCAGGCAAAGTTTGAGGTTCGGGGAGATACTTTGCAAAATATAAAATTAAAATAATTAATAATTTAATCATGAAGGATGTAATCATATATACAACGAAAACTTGCCCATACTGCTACAAAGCAAAAAGTTTATTAAAAAGTTTGGATATTCCCTATAAAGAAGTTTCTGTCGATTTTAATTCTAAGCTCAGAGCCGAAATGGCATCAAAGGCTGGAAAAACATCTGTTCCTCAAATATGGTTTGGCGAAGATCATATTGGGGGATGTGATGATTTACATGCACTGCATTCAGCTGGTAATTTACTCCAGTCTTTAAGTTAGGCTTGTTGCGCCTTAATTTTTTTTGAAAGAGTATTTCTTCCAAGGCCTAAAACTTTTGCTGCCTCTTGTTTTTTGCCACCAGTTTTTTCTAGAGCAAAATCAATCATGACTTTGTCCAATGCTGGTTCGATGATTTCAAGCATATTCTCTGAATTGCTTTGATAAATTTCACCTAGCCATTTAGAAAAACCTGATTGCCAGTCATCACTTTGTGCATGAGGTGGCTCGCCATTATTAATAATTTCACTGGGTAGATCTTCTAATTCAACATTTAAAGTTGGTGCCATGAGCGCAATCCAATAACATGTATTCTCTAATTGCCTCACATTTCCAGGCCAATCATATTGAGTTAAAGCCAGGAGAGCTTCTGGAGAAAGTACTTTTGGATCATCCATTAATGAATCTGCATGTCTTTTCAAAAAAGCAGAGGATAGGTCACCAATATCTTCTTTTCGTTGTCTTAGAGGCGGGACATCAATTCTGATTACATTTAACCTGTAGTAAAGATCTTCTCTAAAGGTACCAGAAGCAACCAGTGATTCTAGGCTTTGGTGGGTAGCCGCAAGAATTCGAACATCTACCTTAATTGGCTTATCTCCGCCAACTCGAAAAAATTCTTTATTAGATAGCACTCTAAGTAAGCGGGTTTGTGTCTCAAGAGGCATATCTCCAATCTCGTCAAGAAAGAGTGTGCCTCCATTTGCCTGTTCAAATCTACCGATTCTTTGCTCAACAGCACCTGTAAAAGCCCCTTTTTCATGTCCAAATAATTCTGATTCAATTAATTCTTTTGGAATATCAGCCATATTTAGGGCTATAAAAGGCATGTCATGTCTAGGGCTATTTTTATGCAAAGATTTAGATACTAGCTCTTTGCCTGTTCCAGACTCTCCTTGAATGAGAACAGTTGCATTTGTGTTAGCAAGCTTTCCAATTGATCTAAAAACAATTTGCATTGAGGGAGCCGAACCAATGATCTCTGATTTAGACACTTTTTTTGGTTTGGCATCTTTATGCTCTTCTAAGGCTTTTTTAACCGTAACAATTGCTTCTTCTAAATCAAAAGGCTTAGGTATATATTCAAAAGCGCCCCCTCCGTATGAATCTATTGCAGCCTGCATGTCCGTAAATGCAGTCATAATTATGACTGGTAATTTGTCATAATTATTTTTTACGTGTTTCAATAAATCATAGCCATGCATTCCTGGCATTTTTATATCTGAAATAATTAAATCTGGCTTTTCATCATTTAAAGCATCTATCAATGATTCACCATCTGCAAAGGTTGCAATCTCAAGACCAGCAATTTTCAGGCCTTCTTCGAGAACCATGCGAATAGCCTCATCATCATCAGCAATCCAAACTTTAGGCACTTTGAGCACCATTGATACTATTGCTAGATATAGGAATTAATATAGAGAATAGTGTCTGATCATCTTTCCGGTCAAATGATATTGCGCCACCATGGATTCTTACAATATCTTGAGAGATAGACAGTCCTATACCTGAGCCATTTTCCTTACCAGATATCATTGGAAAGAATATTTGGTCTTTAATTTCTGGATTTATTCCAGGACCATTATCTTTAACAATAATTTCAGCCAAGGTGCTATGAACGGTTCCATTGATCGGTTGTCTGTATGAAATTTTAGTTTGAACGCCGATATAAGGTTCTTCGGAATAATTTGTAGATGCGTGAACCGCATTTTGAGTAATATTAATTAACGCTTGAATAAATAAATTTTTATCACCATAAATTTCAGGGATGCTTGGGTCATAATTCCTATCTATGATTAAGTTTTCTTGAGATTCAGCATTGCTTAATGCCAACACTCTTTGTAAAGACTCATGTAAATTAAAATATTCAAAGGTTGGTTTTTTTGCTGGAGTTAATATTCTTGTAACAATTTCATTTAACCTATCTGTTTCTTCTTCAATAATTTTTAAAAATTTTTTTGAAAAATCATCAACATATTTAGACTTTAAAATTTGAGCGCTACCCTTAATTCCTGACAAAGGATTTTTAACTTCATGAGCTAAAGTTCTAGCCAAGCCCGCAGCTATTTTTTGTGTTGAAAAACTTCTTGTTGAATCTATTATTTTATTAAGATTATCAATACTCACCGCTTCTATAAAAATAAGATTTTTTTTCTCTGAAAAAGTTATTGTTAGATCTACTGTTCTTGAAGTTCCAGACTGATGAACAATTTCAAAGTCCCGCTTGGTAACAGATCCTGTATTCTCTCTAGTTTTTTTGAGAATCTCATTGATTTGAGAGCCTGTTTCTTCATCAAGCAAAGAGGAGATAGTTTTTTCAGTAAATTTTGAAGAGTCACTAATCCAGTTCGCTGCTTTTGCTGCATCATTGATCCACAACAATTGAAAATTATCTCCGTCTAAAATAATAATTTCAGTATTTAAATTATCAAATGCTTTAAACTCTGTGAAATCCATAATTCTTACCTAAAAAATAAAGCCCTTTGGAAGAAAGGGCTTTATATATTTTTCAGTGAGATAGCTATTCAATTTTTAATTTATTTTGTCAGTGTTCCAACAATGTGAGCTAAGATTTTATACGGATCCGCATTTGAAGCTGGTCTTCTGTCTTCAAGATAGCCGTTCCAATTATGCTCGACTGTATAAACAGGAATTCTTATGCTTGCCCCGCGGTCGCTGACACCATAAGAGAATGTATCAATGCTTTGAGTTTCATGTAAACCTGTGAGCCTCATGTCATTATCAGAGCCATAGGCTGCAATACCTTCCTCATGGACTTCACCAAGCTTGTCACAATAAGAAGAAAATAATTCTTCTGACCCTCTAGATCTCATCTCTTCATTCGAAAAGTTGGTATGCATTCCTGAACCATTCCAGTCACCAGTTTTAGGTTTTGGGTGAATATTTACGCCCACACCATACTCTTCAGCAATTTTATAAAGCATGTATCTACTGACCCAAAGATCATCTGCAGCTTTAATACCTTTTCCAAGGCACTGATACTCCCATTGTCCTAGTGCAACTTCAGCATTAGTACCTGTTAATGTAATTCCTAAATCTAAGCAGGCCTGTAAGTGGTGGTCAGAGATTTCTCTCCCAACAACATTGCCTGCACCAACACCACAATAAAAATCACCCTGAGCACGAGGCTCTCCATTTTCCCAGCCAAGAGGTTCGCCAGTTTCAGGATCTGTAAAGAAAAATTCTTGCTCAAATCCAAACCACCACTCATCAGTCACAACTGCTTCAGCTGCAGCACGGAAATTTGATGGATGGGTGGTATGATCAGCCGATTGAACCTGCGTCATAACTAGGTCATGGCCATTAGGATTTTCATATGTTTGAACTGGAAGAAGTAAGCAGTCTGAGCTTCCGCCCTCGGCTTGTTGTGTTGATGAGCCATCGAAAGACCAGTCTGGTGGTCTATTTGCATCAGTAGCTTTAACTTTGCTTCTCATTGATGGTTCTGGCTGATATCCATCAAGCCATATATATTCGTAAGTTTTATAATTTGACATTCTATTTCTCCTAAAAATTTTAAGTACTTAACTTAAATATGCAATATCTATGCCAATATAATTGCACAAAAAATGTGCAAAATATGATTTATTATAGGGCAATGAACATATATATGCACTAAATTAGTGCATATTTAGAAATTTCTGTATTTTTGGAATATGTAACTCAAAGTCTTCGAAAGAATGATTTCCTCCAAATATCACCTCAACCTGGCTTGCAGAAAAATATTCAATAGCCAGTTTATAATCAAGGACCTCATCTCCCGACTGAATCAAAGTCAAGAAATTCTTATGCTTTTTCAAGTTTTTAATTTTTTTATTCATTAGGGCGAGGAAATCTAATTGGTCTTGATCAATAAAAAACTTTTCTCCAGTTGAGTAGTTTTGATTTTCTCCAAGATATTCAGACATATCTATTGGCGGAATTGCTGGATTTATATTCACACACAAAAGATCATATTTTTCTGAAAAATATGTTCCAAAAAAACCGCCTAAGGAACTTCCAATAATTGAGGATGGAGATTCTGCTTTGATTATTTCTTCAATCTGCTGATAAGCATTTTTAATATTATTATCTATATTAGGAATTAAGATCTTAGTTGAGCTGGTATTTTTTTTTACAAAAGATTCAAGTACTTTTGCTTTCGTTGAATCTGCAGATGATGCAAATCCATGGAGATATAAAATTTTAGTCATTCAAATAATTTATTTCTTTTGCTTCAACTTCTTAATTAAAAAATATGCTTTCAAGTAATTTAGTTTGAAATCCATATAAAGTTTCAGTCATTTAAAAAATTTATTTCTTTTGCTTCAACTGCTCCATTTAAAAAAATGTTTTCAAGCCACTCAGTCAGAATTCTATTTTGTTGATATTTTTCATCTTGTGATTGTGAGAATGGAGAGGGAATAAAAAATGGAACAGGTTTTTCTTGTTGATAAGAAATTACTTCCGCTAACTTTGCATCAATATAAATATTTATTCTCAGCAAAAAATTTACAAAGGCCGCATCTTTATTTTTAAATTTTGCTTCGATCATGAGAGTATGTGGCGTTCTTGAGATTACTAAAAATTCAGCTTGATTTTTTTGTTCGTGATTTAGAATTTCAAATGTATAAGTATCATTCTCAAAATTACATAGGATTTTTCTCAGCCTAGAAAAATTTGCACTGCAAGTTGTTAAATGATTTTTTGTTTTTAAACTCTTATACATTTACTTGATTCTATAATCATTGTTAAATGGTGTATAGGATTTGCATGCCTCAATATATTTTTCTATTTGACTCCTTTCTGATTTGCAAAAATCGCTTACTGCTTGCCCAAAATCATCTCTTAAAAAATAATGAAATGATGAACTTAAATGAGGTTTAAAACCTCTCCTAATTTTATGCTCTCCTTGAACGCCAGGATCAAAAAATTTGAGATTATTTTTTATGCAATATTCTATGCCCTGATAGTAACAACATTCAAAATGAAGGTTTTTTATTTTTGTTGTTGCTCCCCAATGCCTCCCATAAAGGGTATTCGCACCTTCAAAACATAACGATGCACCAATTGGCTCTCCTGCAATTTCAGCAAAAAAAATAACTGGTTTAACTTGCTGATTTGCGGCGTTAATTAATTTAAAAAATTCTTTATTTAGATATGGATTTTGAGCTCTCTCATAATAGGTTTTTTGATAAAACACATAAAATAAATCCCAATCCTCATTGGTGATTTCATTGTGTTTTTTGCATTTAAATTCAATGCCTAGTTTAGAAATGCTTTTTCTTTCTTTGCGAATGGTGGCTCTTTGGCGAGAAGTAAATATAGATAGAAAATTATCAAAATCAATAAAATTTTCATTTTCCCAAGTGAACCTATAATTATATCTTTCAACAAAATTTCTTTCTCTTAAGACACTCTTGCCTGATTCATTTGGAAAAAGAATATGCCATGATTCAATTTCCTCAGCTTCCATTTTTTTAATGCCAGCATCAATAAGATTTAACTTAGATTGATTATCTTTGCCTAAGATTCTGTCTCCTTCACACGGAGTGAAAGGAATCGCTGTTAGTAATTTTGGATAATAATTTCTACCGGCTCTAGTTAATGCATTTGCCCACTGATGATCAAAAATGAATTCCCCATAGCTATTAAATTTTTTATATAAAGGGAGAAAACTTATTAATTTTTTATTTTTTATTTCGCCAAGGTGATCTGGGATCCACCCCGATTTTTCTGATGCAGAATCACTTTGCTCCATTGCTAGTAAATATGAAAAATCCTCAAAAGGATTATTTGCTTTTATTGAATAAAGCTTCTCTTGTAAATCAATTGTTTTGATTTCAGATGACATGAAATTAGATTATCAGAAAACAAAATCCTGAGAGCATAAGTAAATATAAAGATGCCCAATGATTATTTTTAAAAGCTAGCAAGAAATTTTTTTGCGAAGCAAGCCTATGCTGATAAAAATAAAAACTACTTAACAAAATTATTCCTATGTACCAAGCAGATGAAAGTCCTGCCCTTAAACCCACTATGAGCAAAAGACCAATTACAGTAAATTGTAAGATAGCGATAATCAATAAAGTTTTTGACCCCCACCATAAAGGAGTCGAATTGATGCCTAATTTTTTATCATCGTCTATGTCACACAATCCATAGAAAGAATCGAAGGCAATAGTTTTTGCAGCGATCGCAAGGTAGAGAAAAATCATCGTTGGATTATTCAACTCATTTGTCATCGCATAAACAATAATTGTTGGGTTGAAAGTAAGACCAAGAAAAATCTGAGGTCCAATAAAAAATCTTTTTGTCAGAGGATATATAACTATCATTAAACCAAAGCAGATACTCACATAAATAGTATTTGTATTGGTTAAGCTAAGTAACATTAGGCTCAAAACACCAAGTATTGCAAAAACAGTCCAACTTTCAGATATAGAGAGCTTTTTGCTGGGAATTGGCCTTGTTTTTGTTCTTTCCACTCCGCCATCCAGGTCTTTATCCCAAATGTCGTTGATAACACAGCCTGCTGACCTTACCAAAATACTTCCTGCAATAACTATTAATAAATCAGCGTACTCAAAATCGCCGTTTGTGCTAATCACCAAGGCTAATAATGCCGGCCAAAGCAATAGGTATATTCCAATGGGTTTATCAAGACGCATCAATTCAAAAATGGCCAACGCCTTATTCATGATAATAAGAATACCTCCATGACACTTAAGGGATATCCTCGAACAAGGTAATGAGTCCTTCTCCCCCAGACAAGTTCTTTGGAAGAAGTTTGAAATTGTGCAAACTCTCGACGTATTTTATTAAATAGTTCACTTTGAAAGAGCAAATCACCAAGTGGCTTAGATCCAATAGTCCCTAATCCAGGATAGCCTTTTGATGCGGTTAGTTCTGGGATAATGCTCCTTGCATAAACAAGAGGTACTAGATCTCCATATAAAACCACTTCTCTGATACGAACTTCTTCTGGAGGTATTTCCAAAGCGATATACTCTTCATCCTCGGCAACACCAATATCATCATTTAAAATTTCAAGTTTGAATTCAGCATGAGATGAAATTCTCGCAGTAATTGACCCTTCCTCTTTCAACCAATCTAGAATATTGTTTTTTGTTAAATGATCACTTAATTCTTTAGCATTCAGCCATTTATCAATTCTTTTTACTTGCATGAATTAGATCTCTAAAATCTGATATTATAGCCTGCTTAATTTTCATTAAATGAGACTTTTTGAGTCAGAATAAATAAGAGAGATAAAATGGAATATAAAAAATGGGAATGCATTGTATGTGGACTAATATATGATGAAGAACTGGGTTGGCCAGATGATGGTATTGCCCCAGGAACTGCTTGGGATGATGTTCCTGATGATTGGTTATGTCCTGATTGTGGAGTAGGCAAAGAAGATTTTGAAATGGTAGAGATTTAATGATTGATACGCCAAAAAACCTAACCAGAAACATTCTCATAGGTTTGATTCTTGGTTTTGTTGTGGGCTCTTTTCTTTTTTATACAGATTTCTTTCCAAATTCAGTAGATGCTTTTGTAGAAAAGTATATTTTCAAGATGGGCGGAGACATCTTCATGAATCTCCTCAAGTTATTGGTTGTGCCTTTGGTCTTTTTCTCTTTGGTGACAGGGATCTCTTCTCTCGGAAGTTCACAGTCTCTAGGAAAACTTACATTTAAAACAGTAGGCTTTTACTTATTTACTACAGGCATCGCTGTTTCTTTGGCCCTTATAGCAGGCTCTTTCTTTCAGCCAGGTTCAAACTATTCATCTGATATAGCTATGGCTGCTCCAAGTTCATTGCCTCAAGGGCAAGGCATCTACTCAACAATTGTCGGTATCTTCCCTTCAAATATTATTCAAGCCATGGCTGATAATCAGATGCTAGCAATAGTTTTTTTTAGCATTATATTTGGCTTGGCTCTAAATAAGACAAATCACTTAACTGGAAATTTAAGCGATTCATTCACTAAATTAAATACAGTATTTCTACAACTTATCGTAATGATTATGAGCTTTGCGCCTTTGGGAGTTTTTTGCTTAATCGGAAAGTTTGTTATTGCTGATGGTCTTGATATTTTCCAAGACGTTGTAGCTTATGTTGTTCTTTTAATAGCGTTGCTCTTATTTCATGCAGCTTTTACTTACTCATTATTCTTAAAATTTATTGGAGGACTAAATCCATTAACTTTTTACAGAAAAATGAAAGACGTTGCTTTGTTTGCTTTTTCTACCTCATCAAGCGCAGCAACAATTCCAGTAACCCTCAGAACAGTTAATCAAGACCTGGGCGTAAACCAAAACGTTGCATCTTTTGTTGTTCCTGTTGGCGCTACGATCAACATGGATGGAACAGCCATCATGCAAGGTTTAGCAACAGTCTTTATTGCTCAAATGTCTGGGATTGATCTAACACTTTTCCAATACATTCAGGTGGTGTTGTTAGCAGTAGCAACCTCGATCGGAACTGCAGCTGTTCCATCGGCAGGAACCATTACTTTGATAATAATTTTGCAACAATTTAATCTGCCACTTGAAGCAATAGGGATCATTCTTGCAGTTGATAGAGTGCTAGATATGATCAGAACATCAGTCAATGTTACCGGCGATGCTGCAATTGCATGTATAGTTGCGAAGACAGAGAACCAATTGGATGAAAATATTTTCAATTCAAAGGCTTAATTACTAATTAAATTCAATTTTATTTGATAAAATCTAACGCTTGTTTATAGGAGAGAAAGGATGAATATATTAATTGCCCCAGCATTGGGTGTTCTTGGTTTGGTCGCTGCTTTTGTGGTGTTCAGTTTGGTCATGCGTTACTCAGATGGAACGGACCAAGTTAAAAAGATTGGCGATGAAATTCATAAGGGCGCAATGAAATTCATGAAAACCGAATATACCTATTTATTAATTTTTGTAGCCGTATTAGTTGTATTGGTCGCGACCTTTCTTACGATCCAATCAGCAATTGCAGTCGTAGTTGGTGCTGCCTGCTCATCTTTAGCAGGGTTTATTGGAATGTATGCAGCAACAAAAGCAAATGTTAGAACTGCAACTGCAGCCCAAAAAGACGGTGCAGCAGCAGCATTAAGCGTTTCTTTTTACGGTGGCTCAGTCATGGGATTATGTGTTGCTTCTCTTGGTTTAATTGGCCTAGGCGGTCTCTTTTATTTTTTTAGTGAATCTCATGTTCATGCTCTTGAGGGATTTGGAATGGGAGCATCTGTAGTAGCCTTATTCTCTCGTGTTGGTGGAGGTATTTTTACTAAGAGCGCTGATGTTGGAGCGGACTTGGTAGGTAAGATTGAAGCAGGAATTCCTGAAGATGATCCAAGAAACCCAGGAGTTATTGCAGACAATGTTGGTGACAATGTTGGTGATGTCGCTGGAATGGGATCAGATATTTTTGAATCTTACTGTGGGTCAATGATTGCTTCGATTGCTATAGCCTACACTTTAGGCTCAAAGGAAATGATGATGTTTCCATTGGCTTTAACTTCAATTGGTTTAATAGCTTCGATCATTGGAATCATAATAGTTAAACTGCAATCTGCTAAAGCGCCTGCAAGTGCTTTACGCTCTGGAACTCTTTTAGCTCCTGCAATTTTTATTGTTATGGCATATTTTTTAACAAATAGCATAGATGGCGTGTCAATGAATGTATGGTGGGCAGTTGTCTGTGGTGCTATTGGTGGAGTCTTAATTGGACTAATCACTGAGTATTACACCGGTGGAAACCCAGTAAAGAAAATTGCTGAGTCAGGTGAAACCGGGTCTGCGACTGTTATGATTTCTGGTCTTTCAGTTGGAATGCAATCTGTTGTAATTCCAATTTCAGTTCTAGCAACAATTATTTTAATTTCAACAACTCTATCAGGAGTTTATGGAGTGGGTATTGCTGCAGTAGGAATGCTTTCAACAGTTGGTATAACCATGGCGATTGATGCATACGGACCAGTTGCAGATAACGCTGGTGGTATTGCTGAGATGGCTGGCATGGGTGAGGACGTGAGAGAAATTACCGATTCTTTGGATGAGCTAGGAAATACAACAGCAGCTATCGGCAAAGGATTCGCAATTGGAGCTGCAGCTCTAGCAGCACTTGCAATTATTTCTGCATTTTCTGCAGTTGTTAGTTTAAATTTTGGTGAAGCATTTACGTTATCTTTAGGCCAACCAATCGTCTTAGTAGGAATGTTTATAGGAATTTGTATTCCATTCTTAATTTCTTCGATTACCATGACAGCCGTTGGCGATGCTGCATTTGAAATGATCAATGAAATTCGAAGACAGTTCAGAGAAATCACCGGCTTAATGGAAGGCAATGCTGATCCTGATTCAGAAAAATGCGTTGAGATAGCAACTAAAGCTGCTCTTAAGAAAATGATGTTACCTGGTGTTATTGCTGTAGCAATGCCTGCAGTCATTGGGTTTGGTTTGGGCGCCATGGCTTTAGGTGGAATGCTTGCTGGTGGACTATTAGGTTGTGTTGCACTTGCTTTGTTTATGGCAAATGCAGGTGGAGCTTGGGACAATGCTAAGAAATATGTTGAGAAGGGCAATTATGGTGGCAAGGGTTCTGATACTCATGCCGCAGTCGTTGTTGGAGACACGGTTGGAGATCCATTCAAAGATACATCTGGACCATCAATGAACATCTTAATCAATGTTATGGCAATTGTGAGTTTAGTCATAGCTCCGTTATTAACATTGAATGGAATGTTGTAAAAATTACTTTAGCTAAAAATAAGAAACCCGCAATAGCGGGTTTTTTTATTTCTAATTTAAAGTTTTAGTATGATAATCTGATTTAGAGAGGTAAAAATATGAATCAAACAGCACTTTTGGCACCAGTTCTAGTATTGGCGCTTTGGACTTTTACAATTTTCTTAGTGATGGCTTTTGGCAGGCTCAGATCTATGGACAATCCTCAGGATGCAGCTCATACAAAAGATCTAAAAGGAGCAATGCCTGCTTGGGTTGAAAGGACGGGAGATAACTATAATCATCTTTTTGAGCAGCCCGTTGCATTTTATGTGGTTACTTTATCAATCGCCTTAATTAATAATTTTGATTCTTTGATCGTTCAATTAGCATGGGCATTTGTGATCTTAAGAATCATTCATTCACTAGTTCAGTTAACATTTAACATGGTGCTAGTAAGATTCTTACTATTTGCTGTAGGATGGCTAATTATCGCCTATATGGCTTGTTCTCAGCTAATTGCTTAGGATCATTGAAAATTTTGACTAGATAACTAAGCGTCAGCAAAAGCTATAGAACCTGAAATCCATCTTTCTATCAACTGATTAGCAAGCTCAGGCTCCTCATTACATATTGATTCAGCAACTTTTTTGGTTTCCATTAAATACTGACTGTCTCTAACTAGATTTGTATATTTCATCGGCACAATGCCTGTTTGTTGAGCGCCCATGATCTCTCCAGGGCCTCTTATGACCAGATCCTCTTCAGCAATTTTGAAACCGTCTTGAGAGTCTACCAATACTTGGAGTCTTTGCGATGAGATATCATGAATCTTATCTTTGTGCAGAAGAATGCAATAACTCTCTTTGGTTCCTCTGCCTATTCTGCCTCTCAATTGATGCAATTGCGCCAAACCAAACCTTTCAGCATTTTCAATCACCATGATATCTGCATCAGGAATATCAACTCCAACCTCAACAACGGTCGTTGATACTAAGATTGAAGTTTTAGAATCTTTGAAAGCTTGAATCTGCTCCTGCTTTTTAATTGCTGAGAGCTTGCCATGCAGGCAACCAACTTTATCTTGACCAAAATGCTCAGATAAATCTTCGTGGGTTTCCATGACAGCATTTAAATCCAAGTTCTCAGATTCTTCAATTAAGGGGCATACCCAATATACTTTGCTACCTTTTTTTGTAGCAGCTGAGATTCTTTTAATGAGTTTATCTTTTCCACTTAGCGGCAAGCATGATGTTTGAATTGGTTTTCTGCCAGGCGGTAATTCATCTATCACTGAAACATCCATGTTTGCATATACGCTCATCGACAGTGTTCTTGGAATTGGGGTAGCTGTTAATGTGAGCTGATGAGGCGCAGATTTTTCAGAATCATTTTTCTTCCTTAAGGCTAGTCTTTGATTTACTCCAAACCTATGTTGCTCGTCGATGATTATGAGGGCAAGATTAGAAAACTCGACACTCTTTTGGAATAAAGCATGAGTTCCAACCAATAGTTTGATCTTACTATCCTTAAGATTCTCTAAGACTTTTTTTCTCTGGCTTGCAGAGGTGCTACCAGTAAGAAGAGCCACTTTTACTGCTTGTTTGTTAAAAAACGATTTCAAACTAAGAAAATGTTGCTCTGCTAGAAGTGTGGTTGGGGCCATAAAAGCAACCTGAAACGATGAATCAAGAGCCAAGGCAGCAGCCAAAGCGCCCACCACTGTTTTTCCTGATCCAACATCTCCTTGGACCAATCGCATCATAGGAACTTCTTGTGCTAGATCCTCTTTAATTTCACTTACAACTCTTGCTTGGGCTCCAGTTAATTCAAAAGGAAAATTTGATTTAACTTCTTTTGTCCATTCGCCTTCTTTAGTTAATGAATAGGCATGGTGGCGTTTTTGTTTGCGTTTTAAAAAAGCCATACCAGCTTGAAAAGCAATCATTTCTTCTTTTAATAGTCTTACTCTTGCTGGATGAGAGCCACCTGGCAGCATTTCATTGATGTCAATATCTGCCTCAGGATTATGGATAATTTGCAGGGCATCAATAATTTTCATGTTTAAAGATGCATCATATTTTTCAACATCAAGAAAGTCTTCTTCAAAATTTAATTTTGAAATTGCAGCTTGAATAAATCCTCTAATTTTTTTTTGTCCTATGCCCTTGGGGACTCTATACACAGGCGTTAATTTTTTGTCTTTTAATTCATGATCACTTGAAATAACTTCATACTCAGGATGGATCATTTCTAACCCATATCTACTTAGGCTCACTTTTCCATAACATAAAAGCTCAGTTCCAGCTTTAAGTTGCTTAGTTTGGGCGGGATGGAAATAAAAGAAGCGAATATTGATATTAGAATATGAATCAGCTGATTTAAGCACCATCATCTTTCTTGGTCTATATAGCACCTGTGTCGACAAAATCTTTACTTTAATTAATTTTTCATCTCCTGGTTGTAGGTCACTTATATATGAAATTTTTGTTCTATCTTGGTACCCAAAAGGAAGATGAAAGCAGAGATCTCTTAAGTTAAAAATTCCAATAAGATGAAGTTTTTCAACGATAGAGGGTCCGATGCCCTTTAATTGAGTGAGTTCAATATTAGCCACTTAACGATAATACTTTTAATATAAGGACTTTAGAAACATATATATGAAAAAAGTTTTAATTATAGGTTACGGAGATATTGGAAGACGGGTTGCGGCCAGCCTTCCCAGCAAAGAATTTATAGGTGTTTCCAGAAGCGCGCCTTCCAACCTAGATAATGTTACATTCATTCAACAAGACTGGATTAATCAATCAAGCTTGAAGCTGCGATCTACAGACTTCTCAACCATTGTGATGGTATTAAAGCCAACCTCCCCAGACAGTGATGGCTATCAGAAAGGATTTTTAGATGCCTCATATCAAATTATGGATTTTTTTAATAACAATATAAGTTATGAAAAATTACTTATTGTCACTTCAACTAGAGTGTATGGTTTAGGCAATGGAAGAGATATTACTGAAGCGGTGAAGCCTTTGCCTGATGATGAACAGGCAAGAATTATTTTAGAGTATGAAGAGTTTGTATCCCGTAAATCAAAAGTTGAACCACTGATTTTGCGGCCATCAGGATTATATGATGATCGATCTCATTGGATGAGAAACCATGTGAATACTTTTGATGGAAAAAAATATCCTCTACGATTTGCTGAAGGCAATATGTTTAGTAGAGATAATCTTGCATTGGTTATAGCAAATTATATCTGCAATAAAGAATTAGCTTACATATCTGGTCCACTAATCTGCAGCGAGAAAACTCAGAAGTATAGTGAGACTTTTTCTCTTGTTTGCCCCGAACACTCTTTTGAAGATTTTTTTATTAGTACAGATAATATTGGTAAGTCATTTGATCCGCAAAAGTTATTAGACAGTGGTTTAATGAGATAATGATGAAAAGTATTTAGGAATCTTATGTTTTACAGCATGACAGGGTATGGAACAGGACAAGCAACTTCAAAGAAGATGGAGGTTTTGTGTGAAATTAAGTCAGTTAATAACAGGTTTATAGATATTTCTTTCAGAGGATATAGCTTGCCAAATGATTTAGAGGAATATATAAAAAATCAGATTAAGAAAAAGTTTCTTAGAGGATCTTTTGAGGTAAAAATTCACGATAATTTCCAATCAGAGCATTCGTATGAGCTTAATCAAGAAAGTATCAGGAACTTAAAGAGTACTTTGAAAGCTAGCAAAGATTTTAAACACTTAAATCTTAAATTAAGCGATTTAAGAGATATTCCAGGCCTTTTAACAGTTAGGACTTCAAAAAAAGATATTTCAACCTTAGGCAAAAAAGCATTAAATGTTGCAATAAAGAAGTTAGTTGATTCTAGGGCTAAGGAAGGTCAAAAAATAGAAAAAATTGTTCTAGCTAAGACATTATTTTTAAAAAATGCTCATCAAAAATTATCGAAGTCGGCACCTTCATTGCTCAAGCACAGAGTGAAAACTATCAAGAATAAGTTCATCCAAAAGAATCTTGATATTAACAAAGATGAAATAGCTAATGAGCTATCAAGTGTGGAGCTAAAACATGATATAGCTGAGGAGCTTGAAAGAATTAGTTTTCATATTGAGTCGCTTAATAAATTATTCAAATTTAAAAATGCGCATGGTAAAAAAATGGACTTTATCCTCCAAGAATTATTTAGAGAAGTAAATACTCTCTCAGTTAAGATAGATAAACCAGATTTAAAAGATTTGGCATTAACCATGAAGTTAAAGGTAGAGGAGCTGCGTGAGCAGGCTCAAAATTTAGAGTGATGAAAGATCCAAAACTATTTTTGGTTTCTGCTCCGTCTGGTGCTGGCAAATCTTCATTAATTGATGCGGTTTTAGCTAAAGCAAATCAGTCTCTTTTACCTCTTGAGTTATCTGTCTCTTACACTACAAGATCTCCAAGAAAAGGTGAATCAAATGGTAATCAATATTTCTTTATTTCAGAAGAAGAGTTTATAGAGAAAAAAAATTCTAATTTTTTTCTTGAACATGCCAAAGTTCATGACAATTGGTATGGAACTTCTCTAGATTTTGTGCAGTCAAAGCTAAGCTCAGGAGTAAATTTAATTCTTGAGATTGATGTGCAAGGGTTTAGGCAGATTAATGATTTATCTTTTAGTTATGATTCGATTTTTATTCTCCCTCCATCCATGCATTCTCTAGAAGAAAGAATAAAAAGTAGGGGAGACGAAGATCTAGAGTCAATTAATTTAAGGTTAAGAAATGCAATAGACGAATTAGCCTATGCGAATGAGTATAGGCATATTATTATCAACGATTCTTTTGATGATGCAGAAAATGAGCTTTTTGGAATTATTGCTCAAGAAAAGTCGTTTAATAGGCAAAATACTGAAGAAGTCCAACAGTTTTTAGCTCAGCTATTGTCTTATTAGGCAAATAAACACTAAAATACGCCCTCGGAGAATACATTATGGCAAGAATTACAGTAGAAGGTTGTTTAGATAAAGTCCAAAGTAGATTTGAATTAATCCTGTTGGCCTCTGGAAGAGCAAGGCAGCTTTCAACAACTAGCAGAGAGCCAATGGTAGAATGGGAAGATGACAAACCTACCATTGTTGCTTTAAGAGAAATTGAAGAAGGTCTTATTACAAAAGAAATCCTTGATAAAACTCTTGAAGAAGATGTCCTTTTAGACGAGTTTGCTATTGACAGAGAAAAACCACAAGACGAAATTATCGGTTAATGTTAATCCTGGAGCTTCTAATTGAGTGACCGGGCTATACCCAACCAAGCCCTTTTAGATTTCTCTAATAGAAAACTTCTTTCACCAGTTCCAAAAAACCTTTACGAATCTGCAAGAGCTTATTTCTCAAAAAAAGAATTAGACCTTCTGCAAACTGCATACAATGTTGCATTCGAAGCGCACAAGGATCAATTTCGCAAAGAAGGCTCTGCTTATATTACTCATCCAGTTGCAGTTGCATCAATTTTAATTGAGCTTAATTTAGATATTGAGACAGTATGCGCAGGCTTAATGCATGATGTTTTAGAGGATAGCTTCATTAAAAAATCCTACTTGGAAAAACTTTTTGGCAAAGATATTGTCGCAATAGTAGATGGTGTGAGTAATTTAAATAAGCTTGATTTCGATAGCATTGAAGATCGCAATGCTAACAATTTGCAAAAAATGGCTTTGGCTATGTCTAAGGACATCAGAGTCATAATTGTTAAGTTATGCGATAGATTGCATAACATGAGAACTATTGAGTTTCTACCTAGAGAAAAGCAAATCAAAAAATCAATTGAAACTCTGGATCTTTATGGCCCTATTGCAATTAGAATTGGCATGCAAAATATTCGTATTGAGCTTGAGGATTTAGCTTTTAAATGCATTCATCCTATGCGGGCAAGAATGTTGGAATCAGCAATTAAACAAGCTGTTGGGGGAAGGCAAAAGATCATTTCTAAGCTTCGGAAACAATTTAAATATCATTTAAAAAATAATGATATTTTGGCAACAGTTCAAGGAAGGCAAAAAACTTTATACAGCATTTATAGAAAGATTAAAAATAAGAAAAAACCATTTTCAGAAATTCTAGATGTTTATGCTTTTAGGGTTATTGTAAATTCTGTTGATGATGCTTATAGATCATTAGGCATTATCCATAATGTTCACAAACCTATTGAAAATAAATTTAAAGATTACATTGCCATTCCAAAATCAAATGGGTACCAGGCAATTCATACATCCCTTATTGCCTTGGATGGAGTACCCATTGAGGTTCAAATTCAAACTAAAAGCATGGAGATTATTGCCGAAAATGGTATTTCAGCCCACTGGTCATACAAAACAAAAGATAGCGTAACCTCTGAAACAATGGGTGCAAAAAAATGGATTGAAAGTTTTACTGATTTAAATAAAGCTTCGGCTGATACACATGAATTTGTTGAGGCCATTAAAACTGATCTGGTTTATGACGAGGTATATGTTTTTACGCCAGCAGGCAGAATTGTAAATTTAAAATCTGGCTCCACGCCAATTGACCTAGCCTATGAGCTTCACACAGACCTTGGTAATCAGGCGGTTGCATGTAAGGTTAACAGGAAATATGCGCCACTCAATATACGGCTCGAAAACGGACAATCAATCGAAATTATTACTTCCGACAAACAAGAGGTTAGCCCGGACTGGCTAAATTTTGTAGTGACTAGTAAGGCTAGGTCTTCCATACGATTGGCGCTTAGAAATCAAAAAATTTCACAATCTAGAAAAGCGGGTAAATTAATGCTTGAAAGCGAGTTGAAGAGAGGTGGCGTTAGCCTTGATCATTACAGAGGCAGTAAAATGTCTAGAATTTTAGAGATGATAGGTGTGAAATCTCTCAATGAACTTTTAACCGATCTAGGGTCTGGAAAAAAAACAGGTGCATTAGTTGCTGAGAGATTCTTCTCAGCTTTAAAACTCAGAAAAAATAAAAACCCTAAACTCAAAGCAATGATTTTATCTGATCATCAAATTGAAGGCGTGTCAGTTATATATGCAAAATGTTGCATGCCCATTCATGGAGATCCAATAACCGCTCATTCAGATACTGATAGAGGTATTGTTATTCATCATTCAAGGTGCAGACAGGTTGCGCCACATAGAAGCCATAAAATTTCATCAAGATATTTCCCAGCGATGTGGGGCAGTGATAGCAAAGAGCTTCATTATAAAGGGCATGTTAAAATTCATGCAGAAGATAGGCCCGGGATTCTTGCTGATATTGCATCAGTTTTTACTAAATCCAATCTTAATATAGTAAATATTCTAAGCAGAGATATTGACGCAATGATCATTGAATTTGTTGTAGAGGTTGAAGTTCTGAACACTGATTCGTTGAATAAATTGATGGTAAAATTACGCTCATTGAGATATGTGACAAGCTGTTCAAGAATAGTAAATGATACCAAAACCAAAAATGAAAAAACTAATTTCTACAAATAAAGCACCAGCAGCCATTGGGCCATATTCTCAAGCTATTCAATGGGGAGACGTAGTATTTATTTCGGGCCAGGTGGCTTTTATTCCCGCAACTGGAGAACTCAATAACAACACTTTTGAGGATGAGGTTAACCAAGTTATAGATAATCTTGATGCAATCTGCAAAGAAGCAGGAGGAAGCCTAGATAACATATTAAAACTCAGTATTTTTTTAACCGATCTTGCCAATTTTGATGCTGTGAATAATCTTATGAAAGAGAGATTCTCTGAGCCTTTTCCTGCACGCTCAACAATTGAGGTATCTAGATTACCAAAAGACGTAAATATTGAGATGGATGCTATTTTATCTATTGAAGTTTAATGTCTAGGAACTTAATTAATTTTTCTGACCTTTCCAAGAAAGATATTTTTGATTTAATTGAGCTTGCAAATAATTTTAAGTCTGAAGATTCTTTAGATTACCGAAATGAAAATTTATTTCCTGATAAAAAGATTGTCTCTATGTTTTGTGAGCCAAGCACAAGAACCAAGGTCTCTTTTGAAATAGCTGCACATAACCTTGGCGCGAAATTTATAGATTTTGATTTATCAAATTCATCTATGAATAAAGGTGAAACTCTTGAGGATACCCTAGATGCTATGCAGATGATGGGGGTTGATTTATGTATTTTGCGTCACACTGAATCAGTGATACATGATTTGATAAAAAACTTTTCAAATATGCAGTTTATTAATGCTGGTGAGGGTTCAATTTCTCATCCAACCCAAACATTAATTGATTTAATGACCATTCACGAATCAAAAGATAAATTTGAGAACCTAAATATAACTATTGTTGGTGATCTTGATCATTCCAGAGTGGTGAATTCTTTTATAGAAGCAATACAAATTGTTGGATACAAGAGCATAACCTATTGCGGTCACCCTGATCTTTGTAAAAATTTTGTAGAGAGCCCGATCGGTAATTTTGAGCCTGAGCTAGAGGCCGCATTGCAAGACGCTAATGTCGTGATGGCATTAAGAATTCAAAATGAGAGATTATCAGAAAAACTTTCCATCGGCGCAAAGGATTACATTGAGAGGTACCAAATTAATGTTGACTCACTTCAGGTAGCTGATCCTGAAATGATTTTACTGCATCCTGGACCGGTAAACTTTGGAATTGAATTAAGCAAAGAAGCAAGCGAGTTAGAAAATTGCAAGATTAGAAACCAGATTTTCAATGGAGTCGGTATGAGAATGGCGGTTTTAACTAAACTTTTCTCTCAAGCATAACTCTCTTTACTGTCTCGACAGTATTGATTGTTGCTTGTTCGATTTCAATATTAATCAGATCTCCCTTTTTTATTTCTTTAAAAGTAGTCACTGATACTGTTTCAGGAATAAGGTGAATATAGAATGATGACTTGAGCACTTTTCCAATAGTCAAACTGCATCCATTTAATGCCACATATCCCTTGTAAAAAAAATATTCTCTCAAATTTGCAGGAATTTTAATCTTCAGATCTTTTGTTTTCTGTCTATTGATCACTTTTAATACCTCTCCGGTTCCATGAATGTGACCAGAGACCAGGTGCCCGCCAATTTCTGTTTTAGCAGTCATAGAGCGCTCTAGGTTGACCTTAGATGATGTAGAGATATTTTTTAAATTAGTTTTTTTTAACGTTTCTTCGATAACATCAAACTCTAATGTATCTGTTTTACCCTTTTTTACAGTTAGGCAGACCCCATTTACAGAGACGCTACCACCTTTTAATAAATTTCTAGAAAAGCCTTTTGGAGCTTTGATGATCAAAGTTATGTAATCCTCGCATTCAATAATTTTTTGAATATGGCCTTTGCCAGTAACAATTCCAGTAAACATTATGCGCCCCAACTACTTCTATATTCTTCTAGTTCCATTACATAGGAACGAAAATTTTGATTATCATTAGAGTACTCTATGAGAGCATCCAGGTTGATAATAGATGAGACATGAATACCAAAATCTTTTTCAAGCTCTGTTTTAGCAGATAACTCACCACTTCCTTTTTCTTGTCTATCTAAGCCAACAAGGAATACTTTTGGTATTGCATTCAAATTTTCTAAAATTTTAATAGATTCTCTTGCAGCAGTTCCTGCAGATAAAACATCATCAATAATTAATACGTTGCCAGCTGGAGCAGCTCCAATAATGTTG
Source organism: uncultured SAR86 cluster bacterium (assembly GCA_902596165.1). GTDB lineage: Bacteria > Pseudomonadota > Gammaproteobacteria > Magnimaribacterales > D2472 > D2472. Next base: position 50,926 of record CACJSU010000006.1, read on the forward strand.
CCACCTTCACCATGATCTTTCATTTCTTTTCTGTTGAAAGAGAGCGGGTAAGGCGTACCTCTTTGGCTAAATGCCGTTGCAACGATTGATCCCAAGAAGATTCCTTTGTATGCGGGACCATACAAACAGTCAAATTCCAAACTTAAGTCTTGAATAGCATCTACATAGCAATTAGCAAGTTCAAATAAATCACAGCCATTCAGCATTTTTGCTGCATTAAAAAAATAAGGGCTATCTCTTCCAGATTTTAATTTAAATTTTCCGAATTCCAAGGCATGTGATTGAAGAGCTAATTCAATGAACGTTTTTTGAAAGCCTTTTAGCTCAGACATGATTTTTGAAAACTTACTATATCTGCAATACCATTTGAAGCAGACTCAATCATTGCATCGAGCTCATTTTTGGTGAAAGGATTTTTCTCAGCTGTGCCTTGGATTTCTATGATTCCTCCGCTTTCTGTCATCACCACATTTAAATCTGTTTCAGCAGTGCTGTCTTCGTCGTAATCCAGATCTAAAAGAGAGTGGCCATCTTTTAATCCTACTGAAACGGCAGCAACATACTCCTTAATTGCTCTTTGATCATCATGAGAGTTTTTGATGGCTTCAAATAAAGCAACGCACGCACCTGAAATAGAAGCTGTTCTTGTTCCACCATCTGCTTGTATGACATCACAATCAATATTGATTGTTTTGTCTTTTAGATATTTTAAATCAACAGCCTGTCTTAAAGATCTGCCAATCAGTCGTTGAATTTCCATGGTCCTGCCACTTTGCTTACCTCTGCTAGCTTCTCTATTCATTCGCTCATGTGTTGACCGAGGTAACATTCCATATTCTGCAGTAATCCATCCTTCATTTGAGCCTCTCATCCATCTTGGCACATGGTTTTCAATGCTTGCTGTACAAATTACATGAGTATCTCCAAACTTTATTAGTGCCGAACCTTCCGCATGTTTATTCACACCAACCTCAATTTCCAGAGGCCTCATTTCATCATTTGATCTGTTATTACTTCTTGTCATATATATATTATATCTCTTTAAATGGTCCTATAATCTTTCTTAGAGGAAAATCTATTATGAATAACAAAGCACTTTTACCCTTGTTCCTTTTTACTATCATCGGTTGCTCTGAAAGTTTTAATGTTGACGTTTCATTTGGAGATTCGAAGTCAGACTCAATTAATCCAGGAATGGAAAATGCATTTGCTTCAACCTATGCTCCAATGAATTCTGAACCCATGCTTTTTAAGTCAGCTAATATTTATGATGGTTTGGGAGGAGAATTTCGTAATTATGATTTATTGCTTTCAGAAGGCAAAATTATAGAAGTAGGTGAATCTATAACAGCGTCTGGCGTTATGATTGTAGATGCAACTGATAAATGGATCACACCAGGCATCATTGATATTCACTCTCATATGGGAGTCTATTCTGCTCCTGGAGTTTCTACTAGCTCTGATGGAAATGAGGCAACTGCTCCAGTTACCGCTGAAGTTTGGGCCGAGCATTCACTGTGGACTCAAGACCCTCAATTTGCTCTCGCTTTAAAAGGGGGAGTAACTGCGTTCCATGTATTGCCCGGGTCAGCTAATTTATTTGGTGGCAGAGGCGCAACATTTAAAAATGTTTCGCAAAATACTGTTCAAGCAATGAAATTTCCTGGTGCGCCACATTCACTCAAGATGGCTTGCGGAGAAAATCCTAAAAGGGTTTATGGAAACCGTAGACAAGCTCCTTCAACAAGGATGGGTAACATGGCAGGTTATCGGAGTGCTTGGATAGATGCCGTTGAATACACTGATGGAATGAATGAAAAAGACTCAGATAGAAGACCTACAAGGGATTTAGCCATGGATACTTTAATGGGGGTCTTAAAAGGGGAGATCCTTATTCAGAATCATTGTTATCGTGCTGAGGAAATGGCAATGATGATAGATCTGTCAAAAGAGTTTAATTATAAAATTACCGCTTTTCACCATGCCGTTGAAGCATATAAGATAGCTGATCTTTTAGCAGATGAAGGAATTTGTGCTGCTTTATGGGCTGATTGGTGGGGCTTCAAGCATGAAGCATATGACATGGTTCAAGCAAATGTAGCAATCATTGATCAAGCCAGAAATGGAACCGGATGCGCTATAGTTCACTCAGATGATGCTGTGGGAATTCAACATCTCAATCAAGAGGCAGCTAAGGCAATGGCTGCGGGTAATAGAGCGGGCTATGAAATTTCTAAGGCTCATGCCATGCGATGGATCACAAGTAATCCTGCTAAAGCAGCAGGAATACTGGATCAAACAGGCAGTATAGAGGTTGGTAAAGATGCTGATATAGTGCTTTGGACTGGAAACCCTTTTAGTGTTTATTCTCGAGCGGAAACAGTTTTAATAGATGGTGCTGTAGCATTCGATATGAACAACCCCAAAATTCAACCTATCACTGATTTTGATTTAGGAATTATTCAACCCCAAGCCAATAGAGTTCAGTAGCATGAAAAAATTATTTACAACATTAGTTTTAGTTTTTCTTACAGCCCCCATTTTGTCAGGAACGGTTTTGTTGAAAGGTGGTTTAGTGCACTCAGGTAATGGTGGAACTGCAACAGTGCAAGACATTCTCATTTCTGAAAATATTATTGTTGCTGTAGGCAATAATTTAATTATTGATGGTAATACTAGAGTGATAGAGGTGAATGGGCTACCAGTTACACCAGGATTAATTTCGCCAATGAGTAATTTAGGAATAGTAGAGATTAATGCTTTGGATGTGACTCGTGATGATGAGTCAGATCTTTTAAGTGCTGGCTTTAGTATTTTTAATGCATTTAACCCTCATTCAACAGGAATTCCCTGGAATAGAAGCAATGGAGTTACTAGTGCAATTAGTACTCCAAGCGCATCTTCTTTCCCAATTTTTGGTTTAGGTTCACATTTTGTTTTAGATGGAAGTCTTGAAATCAAGGGAGCCAAAGATATAGCTATGTTTGGAAGGTTGGGTTCTTCTTATGGGTCTCGTGCTGAAACTTTATCACTCCTTGAGTCGTTATTAGAAATAGGAGAACTGGCAAAGAGTGAACCTGTTGAAGAAATTCTAGAAATGACTATTGCTGACAAGTTAGAGCTGCAAGCTCAAGATATTATTGCATTAGGCAAAGTGGTAAATGATGACATGCCATTTGTAATAGAAACTAACAGAGCTGTTGATATTCTCCAAGCATTAGCTATGAAGGAAAAATACGACTTGAATTTAGTATTAGCTAGCGTTGAAGAAGCACCAATGGTCTTAACTAAACTTCAAGAAAGCAATACTCCGGTAATTATAGACCCAATGGATAACATCCCAAATTCGTTTGATGAACTCGGCTCAAGTTTGGATTTAGGAAGAATATTAGATCAAGCGGGCATACCAATTATGTTTAGCACTCAAAGAAGTCATAATTATCACCTTATGAGACAGGGATCTGGAAATGCAGTTGCTCATGGCATGTCTTATGAGACTGCAATCAAGGGAATGACACAGACAGTAGCTCAAACTTTTAACCTTGATAACAGAGGATCAATTGAACCTGGTAAATTGGCTGATATTATTGTTTGGGACGGAGATCCATTAGAGCCAGCCTCTTTCCCTAAAATTGTAATGATAGAGGGCCGGTTACAGAATTTAAGTTCCCGATCTTCTCAATTAACTGAAAGGTATACTAACAAAGAAGATAAGCCTTCTTCATATAAACATTAAGGGTAATTAACCTAAGAGCTCTTTTACAAGTTTACTGACAACTGACATATCAGCCTTTCCCTCAAATTGAGGTTTAAGATGGCCCATCAGTTTGCCCATATCTTGCATGCTCTCAGCAGAGACTGCTGTAATTCCTTCCTGAATAAGCGATTGGATTTCTTCTTCTGATAATTGCTTGGGTAAGTATTTGAGTATTACATCTAATTGGTTTTGCTCGTTAGCAACAAGATCATCACGACCTCCATTTTTAAATTGCTCTATTGAGTCTCTACGTTGTTTTACATTCTTGTTAATTAAAGTAGAAATTTTGGCATCATCAGCCTCAACCTTTTCGTCAATCTCAAATTTTTTAATGTCTGAGATTAACATTCGAAGAGTATCTCGGGTGACAACATCTTTATTCAGCATGGCTGCCTTTAAGTCTTGATTGATGGTGTCTAAGAGAGACAAATTAGCGATAGGATCTTTGCCTTGAGAAACTAAATTTTCTATTAGTTTTATGTGCTCGCTTAATTGCAGCTGCCATTTTTCTCTTTCTTACGGCTGTTGGTTTTTCATAGAATTCTCTAGCGCGGATCTCTGGAACGATCGCAGCTTTTTCACAAGCACGCTTAAATTTTCTTAGACCAACGTCGAAGTATTCTGTATCTTTTATTATTATAGAAGGCATAATTGCTGGGTAGTTTATTCTTTTTATGGAGTGAATGCAAAAACTTTTTATGATTACTATAGGAATTGAAACATCATGCGACGAAACCGCAGTAGCGCTTTATGATTCTGAAAAAGGACTTATTGGCGAGGCAGTTTTTTCTCAGATAGAACTTCATGGAGAGTATGGTGGAGTTATACCAGAACTTGCCTCAAGGGATCATTGTCAAAAAATTACTCATATTTATAAGAAAGCTTTAGGAAAAACTCATCCAAGCAGCATTGATCAAATAGCTTATACAGCAGGACCTGGATTACTGGGAACATTGTTAATAGGTGAAAACTTTGCTCAAGGTCTTGCACTTGCTCTTAACAAACCATTAATACCTGTTAACCATCTTGAGGGGCACTTGATGGCTCCTTTTCTAAGTGGAGAAAAATTAGATTTCCCTTTTTTAACGCTGCTTGTATCCGGAGGACATTCATTAATTATTGATGTAAGGGGTTTAAATGATTATGAGATTCTAGGTCAGTCAAGGGATGATGCTGTTGGAGAAGCCTTTGATAAAGTAGCAAAGCTTATTGGTTTGGGTTATCCGGGAGGCCCGGAAATAGAAAAGATGGCTCAGCAGGGCGATCCTGAGAAATTTAAGTTTCCTCAGCCAATGCTACACAGTGATGACTATGATTTTAGTTTTAGTGGTTTAAAAACCTCTGTGCTTTATTCAGTTCAAGACTTGGACAAGATTACTGAGGAAGTTCAGGCAGATATATGCGCATCTTTTCAACATGCTGCAACAGAAGTGCTAGTTAAAAAAATATCTAAAGCTCTAATTGATACTGGTAGAGAGGGGATTATTTTGGCTGGTGGAGTAGCAGCTAACAAATTACTCAGAGAAAAAATTTCTACCCTCCAGCAATCCTTAAATATTAAAGTTTTATATCCACCAATTGCGCATTGCACAGATAATGCTGCAATGATTGCATACCTAGGAAGTTTGAAGACAGATGAAGCAACGTATCAGCTTAGTTCTCATGCTCGACCGCGTTGGCCTTTGGGGGATGCAATAGGGTGAAAGATATTATTTATATCAGAGACCTAAGAGTCCAAACCATCATAGGAATATTTGGGTGGGAGCGGGAAGTTCGTCAAGAAGTGAGTATTGACCTAGAGATAGCTTTTGATTGCAAGAGAGCTGCAAAAACAGACGCTATTGAAGATGCTATTGATTATAAAAAAATTACCAAAGCAATTATAAAGTTCGTTGAAGAATCTGAATTTCAACTGCAAGAAACTTTGGCGGAAGGCATAGCCGAACTTGTAAAGAATGAATTCAAAGTTAACTCACTAAAGTTAAGAGTCTCCAAGCCAGGCGCATTAAGGCATGCCGAAGATGTTGGAGTAATTATCTATAGATAATGAAGTACTTTCTTTCACTTGGAAGTAATATTGATCCAGAATCAAATCTTGATTTAGCTATTTCTGCATTAAAAGAAATTCTCTCTGAAACGGAGTGCTCCTCGGTATACACCACTGAAGCAGAGGGGTTTGATGGGGATGATTTCTTAAATCTTATTTTTTGTGGAGTATCTTCACTTTCCTTTGATGATCTTAATAAAAAGTTAAAAAATATTGAAGATAAATCTGGCAGAGACAGGAATGCACCTAAATTTTCATCTAGGACGCTTGATATAGATATAGTTCTTCAAATAAGCGATGATGAAGAAATACTTTTTGAGAGTGATGAGATAGCTAAGTATCGTTTTGTTTCTGAGCCGCTAGAAGAATTATTATGAATCTACTTATAGTTTTTTTCGACCAAGTCCCAAGCAGTCTCGGCTAGAGGAATGACTTGATCACCACGCTCTTCAGCATGCTTGCTTGCAGCCGTTCCATCTCTTACTCTGCCCAAAATTCCTTGCAAAATTCCAGCAAGTTTGAAGAAATTAAAAATCGTATAAAACTCCCAATGCTCATCAAGGTTTTTGCCTGTAATTTCAGAATACATATCCCTGTATTCTTTCTCAGCTGGAATACCATTTTCTTTACAGAATTTTTCATCAACTAGCTGTGGAATATTTCTCCAGCCCATACAATGGTAATTAAAATCTGCAATAGGATGCCCAAGGGTTGAAAGTTCCCAATCTAAGACGCCCATGACATTATTATTTGCATTAAAAACCATATTATCTAGTCGATAATCTCCATGCACAATTGAGGTCTCATCTTCATCTGGAATATTAGATGGGAGCCAATCTATCAGCTTGTTCATTGCAGGAATGTCCTGAGTTTCTGAAGCTATGTATTGTTTGGTCCATCTAGACACTTGTCTAGCAATATAATTACCAGGTTTACCATAATCAGATAATCCAACTGATTGATAGTTAACCATGTGTAACTGTGCAATTACATTATTCTTGCTTCTATAGATTTCCATTCTTTCTGTTGGATTTTTATTTTCTAGTAATAGATCCCAGTAAATATCACCGCCAAGGAAATCCATGACAAAAAAAGGCGTTCCAATAACCTCCTCATCCTCACAAAGACCATAAGTTTTTGGAACAGGAACTCGCGTATCATGAAGGGCTGTCATAACTTTATATTCTCTATCTACGGCATGAGCTGATGGTAGCAAGATTCCTGGTGGTTTTCTGCGTAAAACAAATTCTTGTTTTTCAGTTGTTATTTTATACGTTGGATTTGACTGGCCGCCTTTAAACTGAGCAATCTTTAAGATTTTTCCAGCTGAAGAAATATTATCCCCAAACCATTCTTTTAAGCCTGATTCATTAAATCTGAGGTTTTCAGCTACTTCCTTAGTTCCTGAAAATATTTTGTTGCCATCAGGATTATTTGAACTCGTATCATTCATGAGAGAGACTTTCCTCCGTCTATGTTTAATATCTGGCCAGTTACATATTCTGCTTCAGAAAGAAATATTGCTGCATCTGCAATATCCTTTTCAGATCCCATTCTCTCCAATGGAACTGAATTAATAATGGTATTTTTTTGTTCTGTTGTCCACTCTGTGTTGGGTGGCTCAAGAATGACGCCTGGAGCAATTGCATTTACTCTAATATCTGGGGCTAGTTCTTTTGCAAGAGCTTGTGTGAGGGTTTGTAAACCAGACTTTGCTGCAAGATAAATTGAATGATTGATTAGGGCTTTATCAACGTTAATGTCAGTAATATTAATAATAAAACCTTTGTTTTTTTTGAGCTCTTTGCAGAATGACTGCATTAAGAAAAGCGGAGCCTTTAAATTACTTCCCATTAGTGAATTCCAGTCATCCTCTGAGAAATCTCCTATAGGGGTGGGATAGAAGGTTGAAGCATTATTTACCAACGCATCAATCCGATTATTTTTTGAAAGGGTTTGATCCGCTAATTTTATTATTTCATCTGCATTATCGAGATTTGCTTGCGCAATAATTGCGCTATCGTTTCTTTGAGCATTCATCTCATCTGCTAACACTTGAGCATCATTTTTTGAGCTATTGTAATGGATAACAATATCCCAACCTTTATTAAAAAATGACAATGCTATTTCTCTGCCTATTCTTTTGGCCGCACCAGTAATTAGAATTGTTTTACTCATAAGATTTCTTTTAAGGCTTCATAATAAAGCAATTGTTTTTGATGCGAAACTTCAGAGCTATTAATGGTTGATAAACCAGAGAAATCAATATCCATGACCGATTGAAATATTTTCTCTAAGTAATTCTGGTGCTCTTTTAGAGATGAATGAGTATAGACACTTTGAAATATTTCATAATTTCTATGTATATTCATTTTCGCAACTAACTTAAATTTTTCTTTTTTATTTTTACAAGCAATTAAATCAAGCACCTGTTTAAAAGACTCCTGAGTTTTCTGAAATTTTTTTGGGGCTGGAAGTAATTCTGAAAGTTTAAAGCCATTCACTCTTTGTATATCAGCCCATTTTAATTCTGGCAAATCTCCATCACAGGAAATATTCTTAAGTCCCTCAAACCAAGGACTAGTAAGTTTATATCTTTTAATTGCCTTGAAAAATTCTTCGCTGTATGTGTTTTCAAGAGCTTTTTTGGTTTCCATCCAAACCCTTTCTGGAGAAAGCTCTTTTAGCTCTTTTGAAGTAGCGATGTTGTTAAAGAAAATATTTGTTTCTTCATGAAGATTGAAATCACTGAGTTGCTCGTATGATTTAAATCTTGCATATCTTAGAACTCTTAGCGGGTCCTCATCAAAAGCTGATGATGTGTGCTTAAAGATTTTTTTTTCTAAATCGAGTCTTCCTTTAAATGGATCAATGATATTTCCATTTTGATCTTTAGCTATTGAATTAATTGTAAAATCTCTTCGTTTGAGGTCTTCTTCAAGGGTAACGCTTGAATCAAAGTAAAATTTGAAACCCTTATAACCAACACCAGATTTTCTCTCAGTTCGAGCTAAGGCATATTCTTCATTTGTTTTTGGATGCAGAAAAACTGGAAAATCTTTACCGATGGGTTTAAACCCATTATTTTCCATTTCTTTAGGACTCGAATTTACCACAACCCAATCGCGATCCTTGGGTTCGATCCCAAGCAACTCATCTCTAACAGACCCGCCAACCTGAAAAACTTTCATGCTAATACTTTACCGAAATTTTTTTTAAATCATTAAGCCTAAGCGCTGTTAGCTCACCCTCCCAGACACATCCAGTATCTAAGCCAATAAAGTGAGGGTTATTTGTTCTGCCCTTAAGAGATGCCCAGTGGCCAAATACATAATAGCGTCTCATTTTCTTATAGCAATTAGATTCATAGTTAAACCAGGGCTTGAATCCTTTAGATGCTTTAGTACTAGTATTTTCTAAATCTAGGCTAGCTGAATCATCCAAAAACCTCATTCTAGTAAAGTAGTTAATAATAATTCGATATCTATCATTCCCTATAAATGTATCATTCCAAGATTTTGGCTCATTGCCCCACATTGATTGAAGTATCTTTGATGGGTTACTAATTAATGCCTTGGAAATTTCTTGAGCAAGGTCTTCTGCTTTTTTTACAGACCAGATCTCTGGAATACCCGCATGGGAAATAATAAAATCATTTTTTGTTGCGTTAATATGAATTTGAAGGATAAAGGGGCGTGCAATGAGCCATTCAAAAATCTTTTGATTGTTTTCTGATTCAACTACTTCTTTTAATTCGCCTTTGCTTTCTTTCCTGCTCATTAAATACAGTAAGTAGAGATCATGATTTCCAAGTACAGTAGTGATATTACTATCAGCTATACAATAATTTAAAACAGCTAATGATTTTGGTCCTCTGTTTATGAGATCGCCTGTTAAGATAATTTGGTCATTACTCGTATCGTAATTAATTTTTTCAAGTAATCTGATAAATTGATCAAAACATCCGTGGACGTCTCCAATTACATATGTGCTCATCTAAATATCTAGCATTTGAAAAATTGAAATAAAGTCCTCAATAGATAACTCTTCTGCTCTTGAAAGTGGATTGATGTTAAGGCTTTCGAAATTAATTTCTAATCCATGGAGATTATTTTTAATCCCTTTTCTTTTATTAGCAAAAGATTTATCTACTAAATTAGAAAATTCTAAAAATTTATTTAAATCAATCATAGGATTCGCTCGAGGGATTAGTCTGATAAATGATGATTGAACTTTTGGTTTTATATCAAACGACTCGGGTGGCACATCAAATAAAATGGATGTTTGAAATAGCGCAGCAATTTTTACTCCAAGCCTGCCCCAATCTCCTGTTTGGTTCGAGGCGCAGATTCTATGTGCAACTTCTTTTTGTACTAAAAAATGCATATCTTCAATACCATTAAAGTAATTCACTAATTTAAGAATTATTTGTGTAGAAATATTGTAAGGAAGGTTACCAACAACCCTGTGCTTAGCTTTATTTAAAAAGTCTAAAGACTCTTTTAGCACATTACCATGAATAAACTTGTGGGCATCTTCTGGGAATTTCTTTGAGAGAATCATTATATTCTTGTTATCAAGGTCCATGGCTGTCACTTTTATGCCTTTGCCCATCAAGTGACTCGTTAATGCCCCAGTGCCGGGACCAATTTCAAAAAAAAGATCATTACTCTGGGGATTTATTGCTCTCTCAATTTCGAACAAAATAACTGGATCAATTAGGTAGTTCTGCCCCAGTTTTCGTCGATGCGCTCTTTCATTCATTTAAGCTGAATTGTTGCTACTGAAATAGCTTCTTTGATCGATCCAAGGTTAGGCTTGCTCTTTCCAGCAAGATCTAATGCTGTGCCGTGATCAACAGATGTTCTTATAATTGGAGTCCCAAGAGTTATATTTATCGCTTCACCAAAACTTAAGGTCTTTAGGATTGGAAGGACTTGATCATGATACATGCCAAGGTATGCATCAGTATGCTTTAATTTTTTAGCAGTGAAAGCTGTATCAGCAGAAATTGCATATGAAGCATTTATGCCTAAATCCTTGCAAATTTGTACTGCTGGATTAATTTTCTTAATTTCTTCTTCTCCCATCTTTCCATTTTCTCCAGCATGAGGATTTAATCCAAGTACCGTAATTGATGGATGTTTAATTTTAAACTTTGACTTTAAGCTAGCATGCAAGATTTTAATTGTATTAACCAATTTTGATTTTTGAATATTTTTGGAAACTTCTGTCAGTGGAATATGTGTTGTGGCAAGGGCAACTTTAATTTTATTTGAAGATAACAGCATAACAACATCTTTCGATTTTGTTTTCTTTTTAATCCATTCAGTATGGCCTTGAAAATTTTTAAAGCCACCATTGATAATATTACTTTTTTGAATGGGTCCAGTCACTAGGCCAACTTTTTTATTTTTAAGGCTTTCCGCAATTCCAAAATTTAAATTGTCTAATACATATTTTGCATTTTTGGGATTCAGAGATCCTGGAGATAAATCCTTACATTTAGAAATTTGAATAAACTGTAGTGCGGCAAGTTTGTTTCTTTTTGCTTTATCTAAGCTTTCAATTTCAACAAAATTTATTTTCAAGTTTAAAATCTTAGACCTTGATTTAAGGAGGGCTTTATCAACAATGCATACTAAAGGAAACTGCATTTGTTCCCAAAACTTTGATTTTGATAGATGTAGAATTAAGTCAATGCCTATTCCTGCTGGTTCACCGTGAGAGTAGAGGAGTCTCTTCAATCTAGTTCTTTAAATTCTACAAACGCCTCAGCCCTTGTAGTGCGAAGAGTATTTTCTAATTCTTCATCAAATTTCCTAGCAAATAGAATGCCATAGGCTCTATCTTTGATAACCTCTTCAGTTAAGTCTTCTGTTCTAGTATCAAGAACTTGTAGGAAATGGAAGCCAAATTCAGATTCAAAGACAGGAGAGATATCATTTATAGGTGATGCAAGCATCATTTTCTCAAAAGCTGGAGCAGTTTGACCTAAACTAAGCCAATCTAAATCACCGCCACGACTTGCTGAGCCAGGGTCTTCAGAAAATTCTTTAGCAAGCAGGCCAAAGTCTTCTCCAGCTAGGACTCTAGCCCTAACTTCTTCCAGCTCTTTTTTTGTAAAAGTTTCATCTCTCAATTTTGTTGTCATCATTAATATATGTCGAACATTCCATTGCTCCTCAAATCGAACAAGATCACCTCGTTTATCTTCTAGGTGCAGAATGTAATAACCTGAACCAGCTTTTAATGGAGGGGAGATATAGCCTTTTTTCTTACCCTTAAGAGCGTTTGCAAATAAACTTGGCAGATCAGCAAGATTTCTCCATCCCATTTCTCCGCCAATGGAGGCATTGCTGCTTTTTGAGTGTTCTTTGGCCAGATTTGCAAAATCTACACCATCATTTATCTCTGCAATAAGCGAGTCAGCTTTATTTTTATCTGAAATAAGGATTTGACGCACAAATAATTCAGGAGATAATTCTTTTACTGCTCCCTCTGTTGCTAAGAAGCCATCTAACTCTTGTTCGGTGATGTTTACTTCTCTTCCCACTCGACCCCTTTGAACTCTTTGAATGATCATCTCTTTTCTAACCTGTGATCTCAGCTCTTCGTAGGATTCACCTTCAGCTTTTAATGTTTGAATGAAGTCCTCAAGAGATAACCCATTGCTTTGTGCAATATTTTCAAATGCTTGATTTAATTCACCATCACCAACTCTTATGCCAGCCTGTCTGCCCATCTGTAATTGCAATTCTTCAATAATAAGACGTTCTTGAACTTGTTCTAATAAAACCTCTTTAGGTGGCATTGGGGCACCTTGCTCTTGATATCGTTTTTCTATGTTTTCAAGCATATTGTTAACTTGTGATTCAAGGACAACTCCCTCACCAACAATAATTGCAACTCTATCGAGGATTTCAATCTTTGCATTCACCGAAAAGGTGGCTAGGATTGAAAAAGCAATGTAAATATATTTTTTCATAATGACTATTGTACTTAATTAAATGTTTACAGAGGTATTGAAAAACAAGAAAACTTCTTAATCATTAAGACACTTTTTTGCATTAAAGGTTCGAGAAAACATTAGAGAAGAAGCTATTTAATTTCTTATTACCTCCAGTTAATCCCTTCAGCTCAAATTCAAAGTTAATTCTGCTTTTATTTTCAATCTCAATCATCTTGTCCCAGTTCTCATGATGAAATTGCATAGCTTGATAATCAAGAAGGTTATACTCAGACAACCTTTTATCTGATGCATAGATTTTAAAAGCTATACAGCAGTTCTCAAAACCAAGACCAAAATATGTCTCTAAATTCTTATTAGTATCTAAATCTTTGCTTAACCCACCAATAAATTTATATCCATTAGACATTAATTTCTCAATTGAAAATTCAGCGTAGTCTAATTTATTTTCGTAATTTAAAAGGGGTATATTGGTTTGAAAATTTCTTGAAAATGCCAGCCGTGTCTCTGGCAGATTAATTTCTAGTCCTGTCATGCCAAAGTTAAGCTTATTTCTTTTTTGAGAATAGTTAGTGGCAACATATGCTCTAACTGTCTTATTTTCAAAAGATAAATTTGTACCAATTTGGTCATCTTTTTCGGTGATCTGATTAAGCATCTCACTAATAACTTTACTTGGTTTCAATTCATTCTTTTTTATTATTTGAAAATTTAATCTCGCATCTCTATTTAGCCTCTTTTGCCATTTTAATCTCGCAAGCAAAAACTCCGTATCAGGAACCCTGTCCTTACCAAAAAAATATTTTGTATTCAGTCTATTAAAATTCCCAAAATTTCGTTGATGAAGGTCAAAAATGGGATCTAAAGACTGATCTTTATAATTTGTTTTTTGATATACAAGTTCTGGGACTAAAAGCGCCGGATTATCCATGGATAACTTCCTGAGGAGGGAGGAAAATTTTATTTTAATTGTTGGGATTGAAGTTGCCTTTCCATTACTTTGAGCATTATCAAGGTTATATTTTTTATTTATAAGTAACCCATTGATCGATAAGTCAAAATACTTAAAATCATGCAGAAGCTCCATTCCGATTTCTGTGGTCAATCGTTTTCCAATTTGATTAATCCTATTAATATTTATAGGCAGATGTTGATTTTTGTTTACATCAAAGTCTGCATAATTTGCTTTAACAAAATATGAAAGCGAAGGACCAAATTTATTATATTCAAGATTTACTTCTGGTTTTTTTATGTATCCATTAGTAATGAATGGATTTAAGCTTTGAAAACCTTGACGCATAATGTTAATCGACAAATTATTTATTAACACATTTGCTGAAACTGATTGATTGAGATAGTGGTCCCGTTGATTAGCAATGCTTGTGAGACTTGAAGGTAAATCTAGCAATACAATTGAGTCAGAAGATTTTGCCCAATCAATAGATGTAGTAATAGTTGAAATCCTTCTTTCTTCTTTTAAGCGAAATGCCCATCTATCATTATCGTCTCTAGCATGTTGTTTCTTGAATTCTTTATCTTTTGGAAAAAATAGCAGATCAACAAAATTAGAGGAATTTGAATTTGTTAAATACCTAAAATTTGCTTCTATACCACTCCCTCTTTCTTTCAAAACTCTTGGGGCGATTGTAAGATCTGACTTTTTAGATAAAACCCAGAAATACGGCAAATAAAGATCCACTCCGTCAGATGTAAGGCTTAGCTCAGGTTCCAAAAAGCCACTTAATCTCTTTGTTGTTGCCGGAAAGGGTAAATAAGGTAGTTTTAAAATTGTCTTATCTAGTACTTTCAGAGTTAGATCTTTAATGTGGCCGCGATCTGATTCCTCATTGATAAGAATTGTTTTTGCTATAATCTCCCAGCCCTCAGAGCTATTATTGCAAGAGCTGAGATTTGCATTTTGAAATTTGAGATTTTGATCTAAATTTCCCTCCAATAACTGATATTGGATTAATAAATTTCTTTCTCTGAGGTAAGTCTCTCCATTAACTAATTGCAAGCTTCCAGAATTTTTTTCAAGAGAGCCACTCAAAAATTTGAAGTAGTTTTCTGAGTAATAAATATCCCCATTTTTAATATCTTTTATTAAGCCTTGGTTTTGAAGATACGCTGCGCTAGTAGCATTGATAATGCCTTTATCAAGTCCAATCAAAACGTTCTCATCAAGCACCAAAGCTCCATTTGATTGGATATCTATTTTCCCAGCATTAACAAAGCCAGATTCATATTGATCATCTAATCTGGGATAACCTGGGTTCACACAGCCCTCAAGAGGCTTAAGATTTAATGAGCTAGGCTCATTAAAAGCAGATGCAGTTAATTGAGGATTAGCAAAGATTATTAAAAGAAACACGAAAAAGTTCCTTTTAGATTGAGTTTGTAGTTCAGTAAATTTCAACAATTAACGTTTCAAGAGGACATTTCTTTGAGTTCTCTAAGAGTATCTTTTCCATAAAACATTTCATCTTCAACAAAAAATGTTGGAATTCCGAAAGCTCCTTTTTTAACAGCTTCGCTTGTATTAGCAATTAGTTCCGCTTTGATCTCATCCTGAGCAATGCCCTCAATGACTTGATCTGCATGACAATCATTCTTAGTTAACAGTTCGTGAAGCGCCTCAGGTGAATCTAGTTTGAGGGATTGCTCCCAAAGCCCACTTAAAACTATTTCAACATAAGAATCAAAAAAATTATTTTTTTGCGCAACTATGGCGCCTCTAATAAGGGATATAGTATTGACAGGAAAATGTTCATTCATTTTAAATTTTGTGATGTTGTGTTCCTTCATAAATCTATTGAAAGCTGTATCAAACTCATATTTTGATTTGTTCGGAATTTCCGCCAAGGTGACCATAGGAGGCTGATTATTCGATAGCTTCATGATGCCGCCCAAAAGACATGGTATGTAGTTAAATTTTATGTCATGAGTTTTTTCAAGATTTTGAATTGCCTTGTGGCATAGGTAGGCATTTGGACTTGCAAAGTCAAAAATAAAATCTACATTCATAGTCGTCCTCACTTCTTATGCTTATAATAATTCTTTAACTTGCATCAACCAGTTTAAAAATGCAACATCAATCAATAATTATTACAAAAGTTGGAGATATACAATGGATTTAAAAGGTAGGGTCTTGTTTATTACCGGTGGCAGCAGAGGAATAGGCCTTGAAATAGGTAAACGTGCAGCTAAAGATGGTGCTAAGGTAGTTTTGGCAGCAAAAACGTCAGAGCCTCATCCCAAGCTTCCGGGGACAATATACACTGCAGCTGATGAAATTGTAGCTGCAGGGGGTGAAGCATTACCGGTTATTCTAGATGTACGCGATGAGACGAATGTTAGAGAGGCTGTTGAGCAAACCGTTTCTCACTTTGGTGGGATTGATATTTGTGTGAATAATGCATCTGCGATATCCCTAACAAGTACCCCAGATACAGATATGAAGCGATATGACTTAATGCATCAAATTAATGGCAGAGGAACATATTTAGTAAGTAAATATTGCATTCCTCATTTAAAACAATCTAATAATGCTCATATATTAAATTTGGCCCCACCTCTTGATATGAAGCCAAAATGGTTTGGGCCTCATTTAGCCTACACAATGGCAAAATTTACCATGAGTATGTGTGTTTTAGGTATGGCTGAAGAATTGAAGTCTGACAGCATAGCTGTTAATGGTTTATGGCCAAGAACTGCAATTGCAACTGCAGCTGTTAAAAATGTTTTGGGTGGTGAGGAATTAATGAATATTTCTAGAACTCCTGAAATTATGGCAGATGCCGCATATGAAATTTTCAACAAAGATTCCTCAACTTTCACTGGCAATTTTTGTATTGATGATCTGGTTTTGTATGATGCCGGAATAAGAGATTTTTCTAAGTATGCAGATGTGCCATTTGCTGAATTGGCTCTGGATTTCTTTTTACCGGATGATACTCCATTGCCTTCGGAGATTGAAAATAGCTGAAATATCAAAAGCCAATATACTTAAGTATGCCCAAACTTTTGACGCGGATCTAACATCATTAGAGCCTCTTAAAATAGAAGCAAGTGGAAGAAAATATTTTAGAGCATCCTCCAAGGAATGCTCTTATGTCATTTCACATGATGATAGAGAAGTAAACGGCCAGTTAGTTTTTATTAACAGAGCAAATGAATTAATAGACAGTAATGTTAGAGTTCCCAAGATCTATCAGTATGAGAGAGATAACAATCTAACCATATTAGAAGATCTTGGAGATCATTCTTTAATTGATGAAAAAAATTTCTATCAGCAAGAAAAACTAGTTCATTCATCTTTAGAGCTTCTTAATCAAATGCAACAATCTAAGCATGTTGATTTGCATTCTACTTTTTGGATGGGTTTAGAATCGCATTCAAAAAAATTTTCAAAAGTTTTTTGTAATGAGTTCCTGGGTCTTGATATGTTTGATGGGTACAAAGATGTTTATGTTGATATGAGACCTCAAATAATGGATCAACAATGGACTAACTGTCATTTTGATTTTGAAAGAAGAAATATACACCTTTTAGAAAATGGCGAACTTGTATTAATAGATTTTCAAGATATGTGTTTTGGGCCAATAGGGATTGATTTAGCGGGGATTCTGATTGATCACTACGTTCCTTGCAAGGTTGATACAATAAAAAAATATTGCAGCATTTTTTCAAAACTCTCCGTATATGACATATCTACAGAAGATCTTATTAGTGCAACTTTGTGGGGAGGCTTGCAAAGGAATTTAAGGATCATGGGAACTCTAACAGAACTTTATCTGAGATTAAATCGTTCGTTCAGAATGCATGATTTACCTCAAATAGTTATGAACACAGAAATAATATCTAGGGAATTAAACCAAGTAAGTTTGGCAAATTTTCTTAATGATAACGTCTCGCAAACTTTAGAAACCAAATTGGCAAATCTATGAAAGCTATGATTCTAGCAGCGGGACTTGGCTCAAGACTGCGGCCTATAACAAATAAGTTGCCCAAACCACTAATAGATGTAGGTGGGATTTCATTGATAGAAAGATTGATAAATCAGTTAATTGCTTTTGGAGTGAGCGAATTTGTAATTAATGTCTCTTATCTTGGAGATCAGATCAAGGAGGCTCTTAAGTCAACTGATGCAATATCTAAAATAATTTTTATAGATGAACCTTTTCCTTACGGAACTGGCGGGGCATTGGTTAATGCAAAGAATTTTTTAGGAAATGACCCCTTTATTCTATCAACAGCAGATATTGTTTTTGACTCATCTTTTAATCAATTACCTTCAACTGTTGAGGCGGCTCATTTAGTTGCAGTGAAAAATCCTGAACATAATCAAAAGGGAGATTTTTCCATGAGGACAAACACCGTTTTTATTAATGATGGAATGAATGATTTTACTTATTCTGGAATATCAGTTCTAAACCCTAATATTTTAGAAGCCCACCTATCAAGAAAGTATCCATTTGATCTCTGGAATACCATCTTGAAACCCTTGATTGCAAAGTCTATGGTTAGTGCTAATTTTGATGATTCATTGTGGATTGATGTTGGTACTGAGGATAGATTAAAGCTTGCAAGGAAAGTTTTAAAAGACGAAAATTAAGATCATGAACTCTAATTCCTTGATAGCCCCATCAATCTTATCAGCTAATTTTGCACGACTTGGAGAAGAGATAAATTCTGTAATGGAAGCTGGTGCAGATTGGATACATTTTGATGTAATGGATAATCATTATGTTCCAAATCTTACGGTTGGTCCCTTGGTGTGTAAGTCATTAAGAGACGATGGCATAAAAGATTTTATAGACGTTCATTTAATGATTACCCCTGTCAATGAATTGGCTAAGAGTTTTGCAGATGCTGGCGCAGATCTCATTAGTTTTCACCCCGAGGCTGTTGATGATGTGTCTGAGACAATCAATATTATTAAGCAATGTGGATGTAAAGTTGGCATCGCAATCAATCCAGACACATCTCTATCTGTGTTACAAGACATTATTGGCGAAATAGATCTTATCTTGTTAATGAGTGTTTATCCTGGATTTGGTGGTCAAGAATTTATTGAAGATACGATTGAAAAGATTTCTGAGGCAAAAAAACTTATTGATCAACAAGATCATCAGATATTCTTAGAAGTTGATGGTGGCATCAATAACGAAACTATCTCAAGAGTATCAAAGGCAGGAGCAAATGTTTTTGTAGCAGGTTCTGCTATTTTTGGATCATCAGATTATGAGCAAACAATTCAAAGCTTTCGTCAAAAAATTACTTAGCCTCTCATTAATTTTATTTTCTGCGATTTCTTTTGCTGCATTGGAGATGAGCTTTGAAGGCAAAAATGCAAAGTTAAATTTAATTATTTCTAATACTGATGCTTCAAGGCGAAAAGGCTTAATGAATCAAGCTTTCTTGGAAAAAAATACTGGTATGCTCTTTATTTGGCCATCAAGCAAGAAACAATGCATGTGGATGAAAAACACTTCGCTGCCACTTAGCGTTGCCTATCTCTCATCTGATGGAAGAATTTTAGAGATTTATGATATGGTCCCATTCTCGGAGGACTCAATCTGCTCCATGAGGAACGTTAGAATGGCAGTAGAAGTTAATCAGGGATGGTTTGCAAGAAATCAAATTACTGTTGGAGATAAAGCAAACCTTTAGTTAAAAACTCATGATCACAAATATAGAATACGACAATTTTAAAGATTCTGATTACACAGTATTGCCTATGAGCAGAGAGATTGTGGCTCCTGGTGAAACGCCATTGTCTCTATATTCAAAAATAGCTGATCAACAAAATAATTTTTTGTTTGAATCAGTTGAAGGTGGAGACAGGTGGGCTCAATATTCAATTATTGGATTTGGCTGCATTGACACGATTAAAATTTCTGGAAAAGTAATTGAAACAATGATTGATGGAATCAAGGATACCTATGAAGCTGAAAATCCCCTCCAAGAAATTGAAGCAATTATCTCAAAACATCGCTCGCCCAACATTGAAAATTTACCAAGATTTTATGGAGGTTATATAGGATTTTTTGCTTATGAGAGCGCTCAATATGCTGAGAGTAAAATAGCGTTATTGCCTGGCAAAGATTCTAAGTTTGCTGAGCACATGCCAGATATTATGCTTGTAAAAGCAGAACAACTTATCATCTTTGATAATTTAAATAACTCAACTCAAGTTATTTTTAATGCCAGTCTTCAAAACATGACTTATGAATTTGCTCAATCTAAATTAGATGATATTGAGAAAAAATTAACTACGCATGCAGAGAGCGAAGCTAAAGAATTTAAACCAATTACAAATAGTTTTACATTTGAATCAAACTTTACCAAAGAGGAATATTGTGATGCAGTAAATGCTATTAAAAATTACATAGCAGAAGGTGATGTAATGCAAGTTGTATTAGCTCAGGATTTTTCCGCTAACTTTGATAAAGACCCATTTAATTTATATAAAGCAATACGCGAATTAAATCCTTCTCCCTACATGTATTTTTTAGATTTAGATGAATGCCAGATAGTTGGAGCATCTCCAGAAATTTTAGTAAGACTTGAAGATAATGAAATTAACCTAAGACCATTGGCCGGAACAAGAAAAAGGGGGGAAACTCCCGAAGAAGACAAACTGAATGAAGATGATCTTCTCAATGACCCAAAAGAAATAGCCGAGCATCTTATGCTTATTGATCTTGGAAGAAATGATGTGGGGCGAGTTTCTGAAATTGGCTCAGTTCTAGTTACTGATAAAATGACCATTGAAAAATATTCCCATGTCATGCATATCGTTTCGAATGTTGAGGGAAAGATTGCTTCTGGATTAAGCTATTTTGATGTGCTCAAAGCTTCCTTGCCAGCAGGAACATTATCAGGTGCTCCTAAAATCAGAGCAATGGAAATAATTAATGAATTAGAACCAAGTTCAAGAGGTATATATGGTGGAGCAATAGGATATATAGGATGGAATGGGAATATGGATACAGCCATAGCAATAAGAACTGCTGTCATCAAAGATAAAAAAATTCATGTAGGAGCAGGAGCAGGAGTGGTTGCTGATTCTGTTCCCGAAAATGAATGGTTAGAGTGCAGGCAGAAATCTAAAGTATTTATGGATGCGATGGAAATGATCTCATGATTTTAGTAATTGATAATTATGATTCTTTTACCTACAACTTGGTTCATTACATTGGAGAGTGCGACCACGAAGTCTTGGTTAAAAGAAATGATGCACTAACAGTTTCTGAAATTCATTCTCTGAATCCTGAAAAAATTGTTATTTCTCCTGGGCCCTGTACTCCAAATGAGGCTGGAATTTCTGTGGAGATTGTTCAAGAATCTCAAGTACCATTATTAGGAGTTTGCCTGGGTCATCAGTCAATCGGCGCAGCATTCGGAGCTAAGATCATCAAGGCTCCTGAAGTTTTTCACGGCAAAAAATCTAACATTAATCATTCCAACTCAATATTATTCAAAGATATCCCCGATCCATATTCAGTGGTGAGATATCACAGCCTAATCATCGATAGTCTTAGTTTGCCTAAAGATTTAAAGGTAATTTCCACAGTTGACGACGATCCTTCAATCATCATGGGTGTTGAGCATGTCTCTAGACCTATATATGGTGTTCAATTTCACCCTGAATCCATTGATACCGATCATGGAATGCAATTAATAAATAATTTTTTAAATATATGATCCAAGATTTTATTAATCAGCTAGAAAAGAAAGAGGATCTTGATTTTCATTCTATGCAGTGTGCAATTGAATCAATTATGACTGGAGAAGTTGATGATCTTTCTATCGAAGCATTTTTGCTGGCCTTGAATGCAAAAGGCATCAAAGAAACTGAAATCACAGCTGCAGCTAGAGTTATGAAAGAGAAATCTCTCACATACCCATTGGGAGATGGAGATCATATAGACACCTGTGGCACTGGGGGCTCAGGCTTGCATACTTTTAATTGCTCTACTGCCTCATCCTTTGTGGCTGCCGCTGGAGGAGCTGCTGTAACCAAGCATGGTAACAAGGCAGTATCTAGCAAATCTGGCAGTGCAGATTTGTTGTTAGCGGCTGGTGCTGACATAACTCATGATAGAGAAAAGCTTGAAATAATTTTTAAGAGAGTTGGTTTTGTTTTCTTGTTTGCACCTCTGCATCATCAATCTATGAAATATGTAATGCCAGCAAGGCAAAAAATAGGTAAAAAAACCTTATTTAATTTGCTTGGTCCTCATACAAATCCATGCGGTGCAAAGCGACAAATCCTAGGCGTTTATCAAAAAGATCTAGTGAGAACTTTTGCATCGGTTGCAAAGAATTTATCTATGGACCATGTTCTTATTGTTCATGGTTTTGATGGTTTAGATGAAATTACTATCACTGACTCTACATATATTGCTGAGCTTAAGGATAATACTATTTCTGAGTACGAAATTTCCCCAAAAGATTTTGGGTTATCTCTTGGAACACTACCTGAGATCTCAGCTTCATCGCCTGATGACAGTTTGCAATTAATTAGAGAAGCTTTTTCAGGTGACAAATCAGCTGTTCAGGATATGATTGCTCTTAATGCTGGCGCAGCTTTATATCTAGCAAAAAAAGTAGATTCAATTGCAAGCGGTGTTCAGCTTTCGTTTGAATTAATGAACAATGGCATGGCTGCAGATAAATTAGCTTCATACGTTCGGGTTTCAAATAGCTAATGAGCATTCTCCAATCAATAGTTACAAATACAAAAGCTAAACTTATTCATAAGAAGGAAGAATTATCTTTGAAGCAAATAAAGAGCTCTTTAGAAGATCTCGATCTTCCTAGAGGAAGATTTAAAGATAATATCTCGAACAAAGATGAAGCCATTATTGCAGAAATAAAAAAAGCCTCACCAAGTGCAGGAGTCATTGTAGAAGAATTTGATCCGGCGAAAAAAGCAATTGAATATGAGGCTTTTGGAGCATCTGCATTATCAATTTTGACCGAAGAAGATTTTTTTATGGGGAGTAATGATTATTTAAAAAATGTTAAAAAGATTACAGCCTTACCAATTTTAAGAAAAGATTTCATGATCGATGAATACCAAATTTATGAATCTAAATTGATTGGTGCAGATTGTATTTTATTGATTGCATCGATTCTTTCTGATCAACAAATCGAGGATTTTGTTAATATTGCTAAAAAGTTACAGCTCGATTATTTAATTGAGGTACACGATGAAAATGAACTTCGCAGAGTTGAGCATTTTCAAGATGCTTTAATAGGTATAAACAACAGAAATTTAAAAACATTTGAAGTGGATCTAGATAATTCAGTTCGCCTACGAAATGCATTCAAACAAAAAAATATCTTTATCGCAGAATCAGGTATTAAATCTAGGGAAGATATTGATTATTTAAAACTTCATAACATTAAAGTCTTTCTTATTGGAGAAAGCTTAATGAGGGGCTCTTTTTAAATATAAGCGCTTGATGAAGTCATCACTTTTGCAGTGAAACTCATAAGTTTTTTTGTTGGCTGAGATAATGATTCACTTCCGTTTTCAACAGCTTCTTGAGCATGCTCATCTTCATCAGCTCGCATTGTTTTTAAAATTTCAATTGTCTGTGTATCATTCTTAGAAACTTTATCCAAATGTCTCTCAAGGTGTTTCACTACCTGTTTTTCTGTTTCTTCAACAAACCCTAAACTAGTTTTTTCTCCAAAGCTTCCAAATATTGCACCAATAGCAAATGATCCTGCATACCAAACAGGGTTAAGAATTGATGGTTTTCCATTTAACTCCTCTAGACGTTTTTTACACCAAATTAAATGATCTGTTTCTTCTTCTCCAGCTTGGACGAGATGATTTTTGATCTCAGCATCTTTGCAAACCATTGCTTGGCCCCTATACAGTGCCTGAGCTGCTACTTCGCCAGCTAAATTTACTCGCATTAGTTGCGCTGATAGATTTTTTTCTTCTTTTGATAAGGAAGAGGGAGCTTCATTCGCTGGATACAATCTACCCGTACCACTCTTTTTGAATGACAATGTTTTCAAAGCAATGTCGCACTCGTTTATAAAATTTTCTAACAGATTCATTTCAATCCTTTATTGCCGATATCTTTTCGATAAAAAGCCCCATCGAATGATACAGATTCTACCAGATCATAAGCTTTTGATTGAGCTTCATGCAGATTTTTACCTAAAGCAGTTGCACAAAACACTCTGCCTCCTGATGTCAAAACTTTATCATCTTGAAGTTTTGTTCCTGCATGGAATAGTTTCTTTCCCTCCATATTAGAGAATTCAAATGTTACTTCATTATTTTTTGGGTAGTCTTCTGGGTAGCCTTGACTCGCGATCACTACTCCACAGGCATGTTCATCAGTCCACTGAATTTGATAATCGTTTAACTGATCATCAATTGCTGCAAGACAAAGCTCAACGAGGCTGGATTTTAATCTCAGCAGAATAGGTTGAGTTTCAGGATCTCCAAATCTGCAATTAAATTCAAGAACTTTTAGCTCTCCATTATTGATCATGAGTCCAGCATATAAAAATCCAAGATAGGGTGAGTCTTCAGCAATTAATCCTTGCATGGTTGGTTTCATCACCTCATCAATGATTTTTTGGTGAAGTTTTTCATCAACTATCGGTGCAGGTGAATATGCACCCATGCCACCTGTATTTAATCCAACATCACCATCACCCACGGCTTTATGATCCTGACTGGTTGCAAGAGGGATAATTTTATCTTTACTCACCACCGCAATGAAACTCGCCTCTTCTCCAATTAAAAAATCTTCAATAACCACACTTGTTCCAGCATCTCCAAATGCTTGATCTTTAAAAATACTGACTAAAGCTTCCAAGGCCTCATTTTCAGTTTGGCAAATAATCACTCCTTTGCCTGCTGCTAACCCATCTGCCTTTACAACTGTTGGATATGAAATATTTTTTAAGTGATCATTTGCGCTATCAAAATTATCGAAGGCCGCATAAGTTGCTGTAGGAATACCATATTTAATAAAAAAGTCTTTTGAGAATGTCTTAGAGCCCTCTAACTGGGCAGCAGCACTAGAAGGCCCAAAAGTTTTAATATTAAACGTTTGCAAATAATCTACCAGCCCATCAACAAGAGGCTGTTCTGGTCCAACAATTACAAGAGCAATATTTTTTTCGATGCAAAAATCTTTAACTGCTGCAAAGTCATCAACATTCACAGAAGCATTAGATACTTTACTTTCTAGCGCAGTTCCTGCATTGCCTGGGCAAACAAAAACTTCTGATACAGATGAATCTTGCGCACATTTCCAAGCTAGAGCATGCTCTCTACCACCTGATCCAATAACCAAAATGTGCATTTTTAATGTCTAAAGTGACGCGTTGCAGTAAAGACCATAGCAATATTATTTTCATCAGCAGCCGCAATCACTTCCTCATCTCTAATTGATCCACCAGGCTGAATGATTGTTGCTATTCCACTCGAAGCAGCTTTATCTATGCCGTCCCTAAATGGAAAAAATGCATCTGAGGCCATAGCCGCACCCTTGATCTCTAGACCTTCTTCTTTGGCTTTAAGATTGGCAATCTCTGCACTAATAACTCTACTCATTTGACCGGCACCAATGCCAATAGTCTGTTTATTTCTGACATAAACGATAGCATTTGATTTAACAAATTTAGCAACCTTCCATGCAAACATTAGGTCATCGACCTCTTCAGCAGTCGGTTGTCTTTTAGTTACGCATTGAAGGCCTGTTTTGGGAACAATAAAAGTATCATCACTTTGAATTAATATTCCCCCAGATACCTTTTTAATGACGCCTGGATATGGGTTGTCTTGCTTTAAATCGACACATAAAACTCGTACATTTTTCTTTTTAGCCAGCTCTTCCAATGCAGCCTCTTCAAAACTGGTGGCAAGGACAACTTCAACAAATTGACGAGTATTAATTTCTTTTGCAGTTTTTTTATCCAGTTCTCTATTAAACGCAATAATGCCACCAAAGGCAGATGTTGGATCAGTCTTAAATGCCAAGTCGTAAGCGTCAAAGATAGAGCTTGCTTCAGCAACTCCACAGGGATTTGCATGTTTTACAATTACGCAAGCAGGCTCATCAAATGCTCTAACACATTCCCAGGCAGCATCGGCATCTACGATATTGTTGTATGAGA
The DNA here is from genome assembly GCA_902596165.1 of uncultured SAR86 cluster bacterium. Classification (GTDB taxonomy): domain Bacteria; phylum Pseudomonadota; class Gammaproteobacteria; order Magnimaribacterales; family D2472; genus D2472. The sequence continues at coordinate 76,864 of CACJSU010000006.1, forward strand.
GTTCTTTGCCTTGAAGAACGTCTGCATTAGCAATATTTTTATTCTTTAAATTAGAAAATGTTAATAAATCTGCAGTTTGATGAGGATTTTCTCCATACCTAAGTGATTCACTCTTACTGAAGTTATATTGATGTGAATCAGACGAGATATCTTTTAGATAGTTTGCAATCGCTAAGTTGTATTCAGCCATGAGTTGAAAAACTTTTTGTGAAAGCTCTTTTCTAAATTCGTAACTGATACCCCCTTGGTTTTTCCACTCATGAATTAATTGACCGTAGTCATTTGGATCAGAAATGACCACAACATCTTTGAAGTTTTTTGCTGCTGATCTAATCATTGTGGGGCCACCAATATCAATTTTCTCTATAGCCTCATCAAATTTGCAATCTGAGGCGACAGTTTCTTGAAATGGATACAGATTCACAATAACCATGTCAATGACCTCATAGCCGCGCTCAGTTAAAACCTCTAAATCTGTTTCTCTTCTGGCCAAAATGCCAGCATGAATTTTTGGATGTAAGGTTTTAACTCGACCATTCATCATTTCTTCAAATCCTGTAAATTCTGAAACCTCTACAACTTTATCTGTAATTTTTTTGATAGCATTATAAGTCCCTCCGGTTGAAATAATTTTCACTTCTTGATCAAGCAAAAACTTTATCAATTCATCTAAATTAGATTTATCTGAGAGACTAACAAGAGCAGTTTTTGGGGCAATTAGGCTCATGATTTGTATGTAATGTTATATCGATGTAATTTTTTTCTAAGGGTAGCTCTGTTCAATCCCAAAGCAGTTGCAGCCTTAGATTGATTGTTTTTGGCATACTTCATTACTGCCTTCAAAAGTTCAGGTTCAACCTCAGCCATAACCATTTCATAAACATTTGCTGGGTTTGTATCACCAAGAGTAGAAAAGTATTTTTTCATAGCCTTTCTTACTTGCCCACTAAGAGGTTTGTTTTTTGGTTTTTGTAAGACTGTTTTAGTCATTTAGTAGTGATTTTTCTGCAAACTATAAATTCTACAGCTGATTAAAAATTGCTCAACTGATTTTAAAGATTAATTACAGTTTTTTTATCGTCGCCTAAAATTAATTTAGTCATTTCTCCATTTTTGAGGAATATTTCTGTTCTAGACGCGTAATCAGGATGAAAATATGAAATTTTATTATTGCTTACGATGTATGAAACCAATGTGTTGATTACCATGAAGTGTGTCGTCACAATAACGTTACCTTCAACCTCATTGAGCCAGCCTATTAAATTATTGCGCCACTCTTTTACAGCTTCAGGTAGCTCTTTAATTTGAGTTGTAAATATTTTTATCAGCCAATCACGCTTTGCATCAACATTAATATTGTCTGAAGGTATTTCAATAAATCTAGAATCTAATTGAAAAGAGCACCGCTTTTCTTTAATCATCATCTCCATTGTCTCAATAGCTCTTTTTTTGGGGCTTGAAAGCAGGCTGTAGCTAGAAATTTTATCAATCAGAGATTTCCCAGCTTCAGCAGCTTGTTCGGAGCCTAATTCACTTAAACCAGGATCAGGGTGGGCAGACCATGCAGCAGATGCTTCCCCGTGTCTAACAAGAATGATATGACTTTGACTCATTGTAAAAAATACCAATTATAATTATTTGATGAGAAAGCCTAGAATTTTTTGTCCTGAATTAACTGCACCAAACTATAAGTGCACCAACATAAAACAAATACATCATCTTGCCAAGGTTCTTAGGTTACAACAGGACGATCCTGTAGAGTTTTTTGATGGTAAGGGTTATGTCGCTACTGGCAAGATCCAAGAGATTGGCAGGGCTCATATAAATTTTCATGTGAATGACATTTTATCTATTCAAAATCCTTATCAAAAGTCTTACCAAGCAATAATCCCGTACCTAAAAAGAGAGAATCTAATTATTTCATTACAAAAGTTAGTAGAGTTAGGAGTGAATTCAATTCTTATCTATAAGCCGGTACGTCTAGATCAATCATTAGTAAAAAAGGACCTATCTAAATTAAATCTTAGACTGGAAGAATCTATTATCAGCGCATGTGAACAATCTGGATGTAATCATATCCCTTACATAGATTATTTTGATGGTCTTGAAAAATGCCTCCAAAGTGAAAAGATAAATACAAATTTCGAGGGCTTATTCGTTCTTGATACAATTGCTAATCAATTTATCAAAGGGCATGAGATTTTGAACTTAAATAGTATTGGCTTTATAACAGGTCCTGAATCGGGTTTCTCAGAAGCTGAGCGTGAAATCATGAATGAACTTGGATTGCAGTCATTTAAAATAGGGCATTATGTATTGCGAGCTGAAACAGCGCCTATTGTAGGATTATCTATGCTTCACGGCTTGTTAGGAGAAAATTGATGCAAGGCACATCCTCACTGTTTATTACCGATTCTTTGGATGAATTAAATCCAAAAAAAGATACAACCATTTTGTGGATGCAAGAAGCCTTCACCATGGGAAGTCAAATTTTTCAGTGTGAGATGAGTGATTTAACTTATACAGATCAACAAACTTTTGCTAGCTTCTCTGCAATTAAAGATCCAAATGATCATCCGCAGATTAGTGAACAAGTTAATGCAACAAAAGCACTTAAGGATTTTGACTATGTTTTTATGAGGAAGGATCCTCCAGTAGATGAAAACTTTATGAATGCTTTGCACATGTTATCTCAGGCTGAATCTGAGGGCGCCAATGTTATCAATCGACCCTCAGCATTACAGAAGTTTAATGAAAAGATTTTTGCACTTCGATTTTCTAAATGGATGCCCGACACAAATGTTATTTGTAAAGCGGAAGACTTTAAACAATTCAAACAGAGATATTCGAGCATTATTTTAAAGCCTCTTAATGGTATGGGTGGAGAGTCTATCTACAAATTTGATGAAAGCTCAACAGATCATTTAGGAATTTTTAAATCACTAACCAATAATTATCAAACCATGGTCATGGTCCAAAATTTCTTACCTGAAATTTATGATGGAGACTATCGGATTTTGATCATTCACGGCAAGCCGTTTCCAATAGCACTTGCAAGAATTCCTAAAGAAGGAAGTTTCAAGGGTAATCTTGCTGCTGGCGGTATAGGTGAAGCCCGTGAATTATCTGATGATCAGGTTCGAGTTAGTACAGAAATTGGCAAGTTACTATCGGAGGAGGGCATTTTGTTTGCAGGAATCGATATGATTGGAAACTATCTAACCGAAATAAATATAACAAGTCCTACAGGCGCAAGGGAGATTCTCTCTCAAACTGGCAAAAATCCAATAAAGACCCTACTTCAATCAATATAAAATGCAACCATTAATTTATAAACAAAGAGTTAAAAGATGGGGATTTAAAAAATCCATGCTTGTATCTTTAATATTCCATGGAGTGATTATTTTTGGAGTCAGCTTTGTTGTTATTCAGCAACCATGGGAATTTAATGAAGACGCAATTGTGAATATTAAATTTGCTGATGGAGAATTCGATATGCAAGGCAGTTCAGTAAATGGCTTTGAATCTCTTCAACAAAATAGTCAAAAAACTGCAATGATTTCTAGAGATGCTAATCTCCAAGATCAATCTCAGTTGAGCGTAAGACGTTTAGAGTCAAATTCAACAATGGAAAGTTTCGAGACCATCTACTTAAATGCTTGGCAAAGACAGGTTGAGACAACTGGTTATTACGAAATATCTCGTTCTGACATGATTCAAGGCGATTTTAGAGTTCAAATCAAGTCCATTATTGATCACAAGGGAAATTTAATTGATGCTGATATTTTACAATCCTCTGGGAACTCTATACTGGATGCTTTAGCTCTAAAAATTTTATACCAATCAGCTCCATTTGAGCCTTTTCCCACAGAAATGTTAGACAACTACCAAAAGCTTGAAATTATTCGAGACTGGAATTTTTCAAATTCTTAGTAATGCAGATTTTAGCTTTTGATTTTGGAACTCGGCACATTGGTGTTGCTGTTGGACAAACTATTACAGGGACCTCATCTCCTTTGATGGTGCTTGATGTTGCTCAAGAGGGCAAAAAAATTTGGAATACTATTGAAGGCCTTATCAATGAATGGAAACCAGATCAATTACTAGTTGGAAATCCCTTAAACATGGATGGCACGCCCAGTGATATGATAAAAAAAATTGACCCATTCTTTAAAAAACTTCAAATGATTAGTGATGTTCCTTGTGAATTAGTTGATGAGAGATTAACCTCATTTGAAGCTAAACAGTTGGCTCAAAAGAATAAAAGAGATGACCGAATCGATGATTTAGCTGCCAAAATATTTTTAGATAATTGGATAGAGCGCCATGTCAATCCCAAGTAGTTTTATTGATCAGTTATTGGATCAAACCGATATTGTTGATGTTGTAGGCAGACGCATTCCCTTAAATAAAAAGGGATCAAATTTTTGGTGCCAGTGCCCATTTCACGATGATTCAAATCCATCTATGGCTGTTAATCAAGAAAAACAGTTTTTTTATTGTTTTGTTTGTCAGGAGTCTGGCAATGCAATTCATTTTCTTAGGCGGTATGAAAATCTAGAGTTTGTAGATGCAATTGAAACTCTGGCAAGTTCAGCAGGCATGACTGTGCCATACGAGAACAATAGATCAGAGAGATCTAAACCCAGTGGCTTAGTTGAGCAAGCGGTAAAATTTTATCAAGCCAATCTTAATGAAACGACTGCTCCAAATGCAGTTCAATATCTTAAGGACAGAAAGATTACTGGCGCTACAGCTAAGAAATTTAATATTGGGTATGCGCAAAATAAATGGGATGGTCTTTTAAATTATTTGGGTTCTGATACTCCAAGCAAAGAATTAGACGAGTCTGGGTTATTTAGTAAGAAAGATGATCGATTTTATGATCGGTTTAGAGGCAGAGTGATTTTCCCAATTAGAAATATCAAAGGTGATTTTATTGCCATGGGCGGGAGAATAATAGATGAGGGAGAGCCTAAGTATCTTAACTCTCCTGAAACTTCATTTTTTAATAAATCAAATGAGTTGTTTGGCTTGTATGAAGTGAAAGAATTGGAGAAAAATATCGCCTCTTTAATAGTTGTTGAAGGATATATGGATGTAATAGGCCTCTTTGAGCATGGTGTCAAGAATGCAGTAGCAACTCTGGGTACGGCTATAACACCAAACCATGTTTCTAAAATTATGCGCTATACCAATAAGATATTTTTTGCTTTTGATGGTGATTTGGCTGGAGGTAAGGCAGCTTGGAAAGCGGTAGAAAATACTTTTCCAATTATCCGGGAGGATGTAAATATACATTTTGTATTTTTTGAACAGGGTCATGATCCAGATTCATATATTAATCAGTATGGATTGGAAGCATTTCAAAAACTCCTAGATGAATCAATATCGCTTTCATCATACTTTTTATCAAAAGTGAAAGAATTTAATTTAGAGACATTGGAGGGTAGAGCTCAGGCAGCATCTTTTGCTATTCCAATAGTGAATAAAATAAATAACTCAGTCATTAAAGAAATTTACATCAGCGAGGTCTCAAAATTATGCGGCATGGATATTAAGACCATGGATGTATCCCCAAGTCCTGCTATTAGACAAGAAACAGATAATGTTGCCAGCTCAAGTTCAAACACGCCGGTACGCGTAAAAGCAGTTATTAATATCTTTAGTGCTTTATTAGCCTTTCCAGCTATAGCAAAAGAACCTCTTTTTGATGAATTAAAGGATAATCCAAAATTTGACTTCTTATTTGTAATTTTAGATTTATATAAACAAAAACCTGACATAAAGCCATCTAGGGTGGTCGAAAGCCTCGAATCTGATCAAATTAAGGGATATTTCTCAGAAGCTGTTGTAGCTGGACTAGTTTTATCCAAAAAAAATGCATTAAAGCTTGTAAGTGATTGCATGGATATTTTGTTAAAAAATCAAAAAGATAGAGAGCAATCACTCAAAGACAAGTATAATGTCCAATCGATAACGCCAGCAGAAAGAAGAGATTTACAACAAATCATCTTAAAAAAGCAAGAAATAACTGACGATGATCGAAATTGGTTAGAAAAATTAAGTTCGAAACAGGATTGAAAAAATCAAGTTTGGCATCACATATAGTTAACGATTTAGAAAGAGGCATTGAGTGGATAAGTTAAAAAAACAAGGTTCAAGGATTGCAGAGTTAATTGAGAAAGGTCGCGAGCAAGGCTATTTAACTTATGCAGATGTAAATGATCATCTTCCAGAGGATATTTCAGATCCTGATCAGGTTGATGAAATCATTGGCATGATTAATGATTTAGGCCTTCAAGTTCACGAGACTGCACCCGATGCAGATACCCTTATGCTATCTGAGTCATCTGACGATCAAGATGACATAGCTCTTGAGCAAGCGGCCGAAGCTTTGGCTGCTGTGGAGAATGAAACTGGGCGTACGACCGATCCAGTAAGAATGTACATGCGTGAAATGGGCACAGTTGATCTCCTAACACGCGAAGGCGAGATTGAAATTGCTAAACGTATAGAGGAGGGTATGCGCGATCTGCTTGATGCAAGTGTTCATTACCCAGGAATCGTTGAGCACATTATTGATTTTTATGAGCAAGTAAAGAGTGAAGATAAAAAGCTCAGCGAATTACTAACTGGTTTTTTAGAAGAAATGGAAGAAGTCCCTTCGGCTGGACCTGGAAGTGAGAAGGCCAAACAATTAGAAGAAAGCGATGAAGAAGTTGATAATGGGCCTGATTTAGCTGAAGTTCAAAGACGCATGACGAATCTAAAGCGTCAATTTAATAAGACACAAAAAGTAGTTGAATCAAAAGGAAGGCATTCTAAAGAAGCTAAGACTGAGTTTGCAAAACTTGGATTAATATTTCAGTTCCTTAAATTCTCACCAAAAATGTTTGAAGATTTGGCTTTCTTTGCTCGCAGTGATTTGGCTGAAATTCGTTTGCATGAAAAAAGAATTCAGTTTTTGTTTGTAAAATCGGCTCGGATTCCTCGCAAGGACTTTATTGCAATGTACAAAGACAACATCACCAAAGTCAAATGGGTTGATTCTTTAATGAGTAATAAAAAATACTCCAAGAAATCACTAGAGCACATCAAACCTGATGTACTTATAGCGCAGAAAGCCATAAAAGCTGTTGAGGAAAGAGTAGGTCTAAGCATAAAGGATATCAAAGAAATTAATCGAGCGATGTCGATGGGCGAAACAAAAATGAGGCGCGCTAAAAAAGACATGGTTGAAGCTAATCTTAGGCTTGTTATTTCAATTGCTAAAAAATATACAAACAGAGGTTTGCAGTTCTTGGACTTAATTCAAGAAGGCAACATTGGTCTTATGAAAGCAGTTGATAAGTTTGAATATAGAAGAGGTTATAAATTCTCAACCTATGCAACATGGTGGATTAGACAAGCGATTACAAGATCAATTGCTGACCAAGCAAGAACGATAAGAATTCCTGTTCACATGATTGAAACTATTAATAAATTAAATCGTGTCTCTAGGCAGATGATGCAAGACATGGGTAGAGAGCCAACTCCAGAAGAGCTGAGTAATGAGCTAGACATGCCAGAAGATAAAGTCAGAAAAGTTCTTAAAATTGCCAAAGAGCCAATTTCAATGGAGACTCCTATTGGTGATGATGAAGACTCAAACTTAGGTGACTTTATTGAAGATACAGTCATTCACTCGCCCCTAAAGAATGCGACTGAAGGTAGTCTGCACTTTGCCACTGATGATGTTCTTTCATCATTAACTGCCAGAGAAGCAAAGGTTCTAAGAATGCGCTTTGGCATTGGCATGAATACAGATCATACTTTGGAAGAGGTGGGTAAACAGTTTGATGTAACTCGTGAAAGGATTCGTCAAATAGAAGCCAAGGCTTTAAGGAAGTTAAGACATCCTTCAAGATCAAGTCACCTGAAAAATTTCTTAGACGAATAGTTTTTCGGGCCTGTAGCTCAGTTGGTTAGAGCAGTGGACTCATAATCCATTGGTCGGAGGTTCGAGTCCTCCCGGGCCCACCATTGAAATAATACTTACTAGTCACAAGAAATTTATACAAAAATCTTTGGCAGCCACATGGTAACTGCAAAGAGTTATAGGATCCTTAAACATGGTAAAAATTATTTTTGCTTTATCTCAGCATAGACTTCGCTAGTTCCATCTCTGAAAAGAATTAGAACTTCATAGGGCGTAAAACGATTACCAACTTCCATTCCAGGTGAGCCTAATGGCATCCCGGGGACTGATAACCCAATTGCATCAGGATTTTTTTCAGAAAGAAATTGGGTAATATATTTGCTTGGGATATGACCTTCAAAAATGTAGCCATCTTCTGATACTGCAGTGTGACATGATCTGTATTCTGGCTTGATGTTATATTTTTCTTTGACCTCTTGCATACTTTGATGGTCTTTTGTTACTGAAGCAAAACCATTGCTTTCAAGGTGCTCGATCCATTTCTTGCAGCACCCGCAAGTTGGTGTTTTGTGAACTAAAAGTGAAAATTTGTTATTTATCTCCTGACTTTGGATTTCAAAAGAGCTGAATGCAATTGAAAAAATAAATAATACTTGGCTAAAGAATTTAATATTCATTACTCTATGATATCAAGAATTAGGATGGTGCCCGAAGATTTATAAAGATTGCGTTCACGGCATGATCACCGCTTTGGTCTCTAGGCATTCCTCTAAGCCATGAAGACCATGTTCTCTGCCATTACCAGAAGATTTATAACCTCCAAAAGGCGCTCCTGTTCCTCTCGCACCTCCATTAATAATAACTTGTCCAGCTCTAATCTTTCTTGCAACTTGATTAGCATGAACCGGCTCACCTTGAACGTAACCAGCCAACCCATATTCAGTATCATTAGCCATCTCAATCGCTTGCTCTTCTGAATCATATTTCAGAATTGATAAGACTGGACCAAAAATTTCTTCTCTTGCAATGGTCATGTCATTAGTAACATTTGCAAAAACAGTTGGTTTTACATAGTACCCTTTTTCATAACCCTCTGGCTTTTCAACGCCGCCAGCAACCAAGGTCGCACCTTCCTCAATGCCTATTTTGATCATTCTCAGGATCTTTTCATACTGAGGTTTGTTCGCAATAGGCCCAATTCTAAATTCTCCCTGGGGATCACCAATAGTTGTACTATTTGCAGTTTGCGCAGCAACTTCAACTGCTTTCTCATAATTTTTCCCTGAAACCAGCATTTTTGTTGGTGCATTACATGACTGTCCTGAATTTAAGAAACAATGCCCAGCACCGCCTTTCACAGATTTCTCAAGATCAGCAACATCATCTAGAATAATATTTGAAGATTTGCCGCCTAGCTCTTGATGCACTCTTTTAACAGAAACAGCAGATGCTTGAGCGACTGCAATTCCGGCTTCGGTTGATCCTGTAAAAGACATCATGGCAACATCTGGATGGTCTGATAAGGCAGCACCTACAATCGGACCGTATCCATTCACCACATTAAAGACGCCTGCTGGGACTCCAGCTTTGTCAAATATCTCGGCAAGCAGCAGTGCGCAAAATGGAGAAATTTCACTCGGCTTTAACACCATTGAACATCCTGCTGCAAGTGCGGCTGATGCCTTGGTGGTAATTTGATTCATGGGCCAATTCCATGGTGTGATCATACCTATTACACCAATAGGTTCCCTTATTAATGTGTAATCACCTTCTTTTTTTTCAAATTCATATTCTTTTAGAGCATCCAAAGTTTCATGTAAATTTTTAATTCCAGTTGATGCTTGAGCTTTTTCTGATAGCCATATTGGAGAACCCATTTCTTCTGTTATCACTTGAACTAAATCATCGTAACGATTTTCGTATTCAGCAATAATATTATTTAAGATTTCAATGCGATCTTCCTTAGAGCTAAATTGATATGTTTCAAAGGCATCAGATGCTGCTGATACTGCTTTATTAATATCATCTTTTGTTCCAGAGGTAACATGCCCTATTAGTTCTTCATTTGCAGGATTGATAATCTCAATTCTTTCCTTTGAATCTGATTCAGTCCATTTACCGTTTATATAGAAATTTAATTTATTTTTCATACGAAGTCCTATTTATTTAATAGCAATCCTAACAAATTTTTTGTTTAAGTTGGCGCAATACTTAACTTAAAGTAAGACTAATAAATTACCAAGAACGGGTAATCTCTATAGAGTCGCCAAGGCTACCAATTGGTAACCCTAATACCTTTGATATTTCTTCAAAAACATCACTTATAAATCCATGGGGTTCTATGTGACCCGCTTCAGGGGCTAGGACCCCAACCTGATTTATGTGACCTTCTGCCAGCATCTTAATGCCGCAAGCTAATGGAATTCCTGTAATTTCTCCCATACCTATATTTTTAATTTGCTCATTCATATCTGAGTCTTCAGTATCACTTGGTATGCAGACTCCCACACTTGCTGACATTCCATTTTTGATGCCATGAGCGAAACCATACATAACAGGAGGATAATCAACCCCTTTAGACCCCTTTTTGGGGGATTGCTTGCCTTCCAGCAAAGCAAATAAATTAGCCGCTCTTAGCTTGGTTAGTAATCTTAAGTTTACTAAACCCATTATTGATTTAAGGATAAAAAAGTCAGCATGACCACCATGAGCAAGATTGATTGAGTCTTTGAGTGTAGGAAAATAATTTGGGAAAGTGACTGCCTCAGGATGGCCAAATATATTTCCATTAAAATTAGTTAATCCTGGATAATCGACGTTGATTTTTTGAAGAGGTTTAACCATTTTAAAGACCCCATCTTGGAATATTTTGACTTGCCCCGTCATCTGTTCAACTCCATGCATCATGGCTGCATTTTCAGATTGCTGCATTGCATTTTCATCTAATGAAGTCCCACCAATGTCCCAGCCTGTATAGACTGTAGTTACTTCATCTAATTCACGAATGGCAATGAGTGCCATTAAATTTGTTAGTCCAGGGCTTGCTCCTAATCCAATGGTGGCAGACACACCAGCTGATTTGGCTTTAGCATCAAGCCTCATCATATCAATAGTAGGCTCCCAATCATCACAAATATCTACATAGTTACAGCCTGAAGATATTGCGGTAGCAAGGATAGGAGCTCCAAACCTAAAATAAGGACCACATGTATTTACAACAATATCAATATCCTCCATAGCTTTTTTTAATGCGCTGGCATCATTGACATCAAGCTGAATGGCAGAAACTTTTTGATTTAAGCTTCTTGCAAAAGTTCCTGCAGCTTCCTTATCGATATCAGCGATAATGATTTTGTCAATTGAGCTATAGTGTTGAGCTACTCTCATAGCGTAACGACCCATGCTTCCACAGCCACCTATTGCAAGTATTTTCATAATTTACTCTGAACCTTATTCACTTTATTATCTGATATAAAATAACTCAACAATTTTCTAATATGCAAAAAGATATAGATATTATTATTTATGGAGCCACTGGTTTTACTGGGAAACTTTGTGTTAAATATTTTCAATCATTAGATACAACGGTGACCTGGGCAATTGCGGGAAGAAACTTAACAAAACTGGAAAAAGTTGCTGAAGATAATCAAACAAAAGTAGAAATTTTAATTGCTGATTCAGATGATGAAAGTGCTTTGGATCATTTAACCTCAAGAGCAAAAGTGATTTTATCTACAACTGGGCCTTTTCATAGATATGGATCTAAGTTGGTGGCATCTTGCATCAAGAATCACGCTCATTATGTAGATATTACTGGTGAAAATTTTTGGGTTAAGGGTCTTATAGAAAAACATCATGTAGAGGCATCTGCTAAAGGTATCAGGATCATTCCGTCGTGTGGATTTGATTCAATACCCTCTGACTTAGGAACTTTTTTTTCAGCCCAAGCTACTGGAAAACCCATCAAAAGAATTGAATCGTTTCATTCATATGAGGGAGGGGCATCAGGAGGAACCCTTGAGACAATGTTCTCAATGGGAGAATTAGATCTTGGTGATGACCTCACAGATCCATTTTTACTCAATCCTACAGACTCTTATTCGGACGAACAAAAGCAACTTAGTAGTGACAGAGTTGGCATTGCAAAAAAACCAGAAATTAATGCATGGTCAGGACCATTTATTATGGCCACTGCAAATACTAGAGTTGTAAGAAGAACAGAGGCCTTGCTTGCATTAAGGCAAAAATCTTATGGCGCTGATTTTACTTATCAAGAGCATGCCTTCCATAAGAGCTGGTTTAGCGCCGTTAAGTCACTCCTCTTAACTGGCCTATCTGTTTTAGTTCTTCTTTCACCCTTAAAAAGGTTAGTGAAACCTTTTTTACCAAAGCCAGGAGAAGGTCCATCTGAGAGTGTGCAAGAGAATGGATGGTTTGATTGCAAGTATATAGTTGAAACACATGATGGCACTAAGTCGGTATTTAATATGAATGGAAAAGGAGATCCGGGTTATAAAGTAACCTCAAAATTAGTTTCTGAATGCGCACTTTGTTTGGTTGAAGATGAAGATACTCTTCCTGGTGGAAAAGAATATGGAGGAATTCTCACCAGTGCCACAGGCTTGGGCGCCCCATTAATTTCTAGGTTAAGCAAAGTAGGCATAAATTTTGAGGGCCCGCTTTAATTTTTTACTTAAGTCATTTAATCTAAAAATAAATCGACCATACAAGAGTCAAACATGAAACTACACACCATATTATTTATATTTTTATCTATGAATTCATTCTCTAAACAACTTAATGATCCAGCTGATTGGAGAGGAATAACTGATCAAGTAATGGGTGGAGTATCTGATTTAACAATACAGCATAATGATGGTGTATTTCTGATGAGTGGAAATGTATCAACTGATAATAATGGAGGCTTTGTAAGGCTTTCTAATAGAATTGATATTAATAGCAATAACTTTAAAGGCATAAGGTTCAAAGCCAAAGGAAATAATGAGACCTATGAAATTCACGTCACTCTTAAAGGATTAAAAATTCCACCTTGGTCATATTTCAGTCAGTCATTTGATGTAACAAATGAATGGCAAGAATATGAAATATTTTTTCAAAATCTCAAACGTAGTTCCGGATTCTCTGCAGCATCAATGAAGGCTAAAAACATAAGAGATCTCAGCATCGCTGGGTTTGGAAGAGATTTTGAAGTTGATTTAGCTATTAAAGAAATTAGTTTAATTTCAAATTAATTTATTGATCACGCTCTTTCTCAAATTCTTTTAAGTACTTTTCATAATCTTCCCAGTCATGAGGAGTTCCTGCTCTAGGTTTTTGCATATTGCTAGCGCGCTCAAGAGCTTTAGTAGAAAGTTTGCTTGGGTTTTCTTTGAACAATCTTCGAAATGTCTTTTTAATTAAATTTTTCATCTATCAAGAATTTTTTTGAGCTTTTTCATGAAACGCTTTAGGGTTTTCGTAGAATCTCTCTCATTGATAGCCTCAACGATTTCAGATTGAGAGTAACCATCCCAAAAAGTTATTTGATGACAATGTTCAAACTTAATCAGTTCAATCGAAGCAGAGTCTAAATTATTGGAATCTATTATATTGATTAAAATTTTTTTTTTATCTATCTCAATACCGATGTTTTGATATGTTGAAAAATATGATTTAAAGAGATTTTCAACTCTTTGGTTAAAGCTAAAAGAGCGCATTTATTATGTTTTTACAATCAATAAAAATTAATTAATTTGAAGACTCTGAATCTCTTAAATCTTTTATCTTTTCCAAACTAACCTTGTCTTTTAAGCTCATCACAAAAGCAGCAACGGATAAAACTAATATTGCTCCTGCTTCTCCAAGAACTACAAGCGCATCCATTTCTTTGCTTTGCATAACTATAAGTCTGCAAAGTGCTGTAATTGCAATAATGATAGGCAGAGTAACTGGAATTCTGTTAGTGCTATAAAAAGCTCCAACCATTCCAATAATTTCAGCATATATGAATAGCATGAAAAGATCAGAAAGGGCAATAGCCTGTGCTAATACCATTTCAAAAATGTACATAGCAGAGGCTATGCAGGTTGCAATACCAATTATGGCTAAAAGTAATTTCTCACTTGCAATGGTTGTCCAGTGCAAACTTTTTGTAAACTTAGATTGTTTGTTATCCATTAAATAATAATACCAGTAAAAAAGCCCCACTATAAAGTGAGGCTTTTGAGTTATCTATTAACTAGATTAAAAGTTGTAATCTAACTTTATAGCAATATTTTTGGGTCTAGCATAGATTGCATCATAAGCTATCCCATCAAGAGCTCCTCCTGATGCAAGTCTCACAAAGGTTCTTGCAAGAGGTATGGTTCCGCCAACCACTTTAATTCTTTCATCAGTTAAATTATCTCCAATCAATGATACTCTCCATTTACCATCTGCACTTGTTAAGCCAAGCACCAAACCAACTTTTGAGTAGCCGTTTTCTTTGATATTTTTATCAAGGTTGGTAGTTATGAAGTACTCTGATGAATAATCAACATTTAAATTGGCATCAAATACCCAGTTATTTGATAAAACAGTATCGTATGCAAATCCAGCATTCGCCGTATCTTCAGGAGCAAGAATAACACTGGCACCAGATCTGTCACAATAAATACCATTTGTGGCAACCTCACCATATGCGCACTGACTGTTCTTCCAATCAGTAAATTTATAGTCCAAGCTGGCCATTGAAGCATAGAATTCTAGGCTATCAGTAATCATGTACCTGCCTTGCATTTCAAAACCATCTAATTCTGCAGCAGAGGCATTTCCAACCTTAAAACCTAATACACCATCAAAAACACTTGTTTGAAGGTCATCATATTCGGTTGTAAAGTATGTAAAATCAAAAGAAGCTCTATCTGATTTCATTTTATAGCCCCATTCAATGTTTGTAGCATTTTCTTCTTCAAACTCCCATCCACCTGCACTGGAAACTAACGGAGTTCCTGGGATTGAGTTACCACGTATATCAAAACCTCCAGCTTTAGAGCCCTCAGTGTATGAAACATACATTTGAGAGTTATCAGATAAGTCATAGCTTAATCGAACCATTGGATCAAAAGAATTTTCACTTCTGCTGCTAGCTATATCATGAGGGCCAACATTTAGAACTCCAGCCCATAAAACATTCAATAATGGTGAGCCCGCCAATGCTGTACCAGTTCCATCCAAGGTTAATTTTCTACTTCCATCTTTATCTTCATTGGAATACCTTGCACCAAGAGTTAATCTCCAGTTACCTTCAAGATTAATATCCGCTTGACCAAAAACAGAGTACATATCTGAAGATTGTGCATACAACCTATCCCAATTTGTTCCAACCAATAAAGATACTGGAGGTCCAGCAAGTGCCAGGAAAGAACCTAATGGTACATAGTCTGTCACATCAACATCTGCAGTCTGAAAATATGCACCAATGATGTAATCCACATTCTCTCCACCAGGCGAGGTATAGCGAATTTCTTGCGACCACTGATCATATTTTTCTGTTTGATTTGTACCATCTAGTATTTCTAGACCTACATAGTCAACATCAAGCATTTCGTATGAATCATATTCAACATGCCCGGTAATTGAGGTTAGGGTACCGCCACCATCCATTGGATAGTTTGCTGTTAGTACAAAGTTATCCATAGTGTTTTGACTAAAAGTTTCACCGCTAGATCTTACCCAGTCTTCATTTGTTTCAACTGCAATAGGTCCTCTAAATACAAGACCATAACCATCTTGTGGTGCTATAGCCTCCATTGCATAACCGACAGAATCAAAATCAGCCGTTTCAACTTTTAGATTGTAATCAACATCTCCAGCGGTCCATGCAAGTTGACCTCTAATATATGTTTCATCCCTTTGCGGCTCTAATCTTTTCATTCTTGTATTTGTAATCCAACCATCCATTTCTCTTGTTGAAACAGTTAATCTTCCAAGAAGATTGTCAGACAGTGCTCCAGATAAAACTAAAAGTGATTGATCTTCCCCGTGTTCTGATTCGTGAGATGTAGAGAATTTTCCCTCAAACTCTTCAGTTGGTTTTGCTGAAGTAACACTTACAGCTCCACCAATTGCATTTTTACCAAATAAAGTGGGCTGAGGTCCTCTTAATACTTCAACTCTCTCCAAATCAACCAATGGAGTTCTTGCTAATTGACTTCTTGGGTAAGTAATACCATCAAAGTTCAATGGAACAGATTGTTCAAAGCCTTTATTCGCCCCTGATCTAACTCCACGAATAGAAATAGAGGTATCAATTTGAGTTTCCACTACCATAAAGTTTGGAACTGAGGTTGAGAGCGACTGAAGATTATCAACACTTCTGTCAGCAATATCCTCTCCAGCAATAGCTGAAACTGAAAT
>CACJSU010000007.1 GCA_902596165.1 uncultured SAR86 cluster bacterium
ACCCTTTTTAATTACAATTAGAGAGTAAATCACACTATGAAAATATCAACAAGCCAATTTAGAAACGGTCTCAAAATTATAATTAATGATCAACCTTGTTCGATCCTCGAGCATGAGTTTCATAAGCCTGGAAAGGGACAAGCAGTGATGAGAGTAAAATTTAGAAACCTAATAACCGGCAAAGTCATAGATAAAACGTATAAATCTGGAGAATCTGTAGAAGAAGCGGATGTAATGACGGTTGAGATGAGCTATCTTTATTCAGATGGAGAACAATGGCATTTCATGAATTCTTCTACCTATGAACAAATAGCTATCAATAACGATGTTGTAGGCGATGCAAAGAAATGGATTATTGGTCAGGAAAATTGTGAAGTTGTAATATGGAATGATGAACCAATTTCAGTTGAAGCTCCTCCGTTCGTTGAATTAAATATTGCTAAATCAGATCCTGGTATTAAAGGAGATACTGTTTCTGGGGCAACAAAACCTGCTGAGCTGGAAACCGGCGTCACCATCCAAGTTCCCCTGTTTGTTGAAGAAGGAGAAAAAATTAAAGTTGACACAAGATCTGGTGAATATTCGGGGCGCGTATAGACTTTGTATAACCAAATTTTATCTTCGTTAAATGATTTTATTGATAATGAATTATCTCTTCATGCTGATCAAAGAAAAGCATTATTAAGTAAGCATAAACTCACTCTTGCAGATTCTTTACAAAAGGGCCACTGGACAACAAATCTATGTTTAGTTGCATCTAATCTTGCGAAGAAAAATCCTCGCGACATAGCTTTAGCATTAATACCTAAGCTAGAGAAGCAGTCTGAAATTGCAAAGGTGGAATTAGCGGGTCCTGGTTTTGTAAATATATTTTTAACTCGAGAAGCGTTTTTAAATCAACTTGATGATGCCCACAAAAATCCAAATTCTTTTACTGATTCCTCTCATGCATCCAATGAAAAAATACAAATAGAATTTGTTTCAGCCAATCCAACTGGTCCATTGCATGTTGGTCATGGTCGGGGAGCAGCCTACGGAGACGCCATCGGCAGAATCTTAAAACGATTGGGTCATGAGGTATCTAGAGAATATTATGTAAACGATGCTGGAAGGCAGATTGATATTCTTGCATGCAGCATTTTTTTAAGAAAATTGGAATGCTTTGATGATGATAATTTTCCTGGCTCTGCATACAAAGGGTCATATATTTTAGAAATTGCTCAAGGCATAAAAATTGATTCAACTTTGTCGCAAGCTGAAAAAGAGGTTCTAGTGGATGGTCTTCCATCTGATGATGAGGAAAAAATAGATGTGTTGATTGAACGCATCAAAATTAATTATTCAGATAGTTGGTTATTAATAAGAGAGTATGGCTTGGACTATGTGATTAAATCTATTAAAAAGGATTTAACTGAATTTAAGGTTATCTTTGATAACTGGTTTTTTGAGTCTTCGCTTGGAGAACTTACAGATAAAAAATCTGAAATTTCTATGGCTCTCGATCAAGTTAAAAAAGATCATGCCTATGAAAAGAATGGAGCTGTTTGGCTTGAGTCAACTAAATTTGGTGATGACAAAGATCGTGTCATCATCCGCGAAGACGGAAGAGGAACCTATTTATCGGCTGATTTGGCTTATCACAGAAATAAATTAGATAGAGGTTTTGACACCATTATTAATGTTTGGGGCTCAGATCATCATGGATACATTAAAAGAATCGAAGCAACCATTGAGGCCATGGGCTATAGCAAAAAACAAATGAAAGTTCAGCTTGTTCAATTTGCTAATCTTTTTGAAAATGGTTCAAAGGTTAAAATGTCCACCCGAAGTGGAAATTTTTATACGCTCAAACAATTAATTGATGATATAGGTCCAGACGCATCAAGATTTTATTATTTGTCCAAACAGGCGGATCAGCACCTTGATTTTGATATTGGGGTTGCTAGATCTAATTCTAAAGAGAATCTTTATTATTACGTCCAATATGCACATGCAAGAATCTGCTCAGTAGAGAAAAGATATCTTGAATTAGGCGGCTCATTGCCTAACAAATTTAACAATGATGATTTTGATGGTTGCGATGAGCTGCTACAAATGGCTTTAAATGCACAATTTGTGATTAAGAGCGCAGGAGAAAACTTACAGCCACATCTTATTGTTTATTATCTTAGAGATATTTCACAAAGCTTCCATCAGTTTTATAACAACGTAAATATCCTTAATGCACAAGAATCAGAGCAGAACAACATTATTCGATGCCTAATCATTGTAAAATCTGTAATAGCTTCCTCTTTAAAATTGTTAGGCATTGAGCCTTTAGATAGCATGTAATTGATGTGAAAGATTTTGCTAAAAAACATCCCATAAATAAGTCAAAAACAAAGAGAATTAAGACTTCTTTGCGGGCAAAAAGAGAGCTCAATCAACCGCTTAAAATAAAACACCTTTTCATAATCGTTGCTATGAGCGCTCTGCTTTTATTTACATCAAATGTAATTCTGCAAACTGATGTTGTGAATATCAGGGGTAATATCACCAATCCAAAAGTAGAATTCTTGTATCCGATAGAGTTAGCAAAGGATACCGTGCTGATTGAGTTAGAGGGAATAGTTATTCAAGAAGATTGTGAGTATCTAGTGCAAATCGAATCCTATGGAAAAAGAGTATATGCACAGGAGCAACTCAGCTCTTTGCTTGCTCTAGGCTTAGAGTCTTATGTTGAAAAAACATTTAGCTCCAAGCAGCCAGATAAACCATTATTCAGGGTTATGTCAGGCCCCTATCTCAATAAATCTGAAGTAAATAATGCTAGAGAGCTGCTCATGAAAAATGGCAGGCAGCCTCTTATCTATAAAAAATGCACCAAGACATAGCAGATAGACTGATAGAAATTTCTCGCAAGATTCAAAAAGCTTGTCATCAAGCTCAAAGAGCTGAGAATGAGGTAAGACTGGTTGCAGTTTCCAAATTACAATCTATTGACGTCATTAAAGAGGCTTATGCGCTTGGCATAAATAATTTTGGAGAAAATTATGCACAAGAGCTAGCTGAAAAATCATCAGCTTGCCCCAATGATATTGTCTGGCATTTTATAGGCCCCATCCAGTCCAATAAGGTAGGCTTGATTGCTAAGCATGCCCAGTGGGTGCACTCCATAGACAGAGAAAAAGTTGCAATGAAGTTAAATAATGTCCTTGAATCTGAAGGCAAAAAAATTCACGCATTGATCCAAGTCAATATTGATCATGAAGAGTCTAAGTCAGGAATTTTGCCAGAGGAAACAATTGATTTTGCGAACAAAGTAATCACCCATTATCCAAACTTAATCCTTGAAGGTTTAATGTTTATGCCTAAGATTAATGCTTCTAAAGAAGCTAAAATAGAAACTATGAGTAAAATAGTTCACTTACATAAATCTTTATTGTCCGAAATTCCTAGTTGCTCTCACCTGTCTCTAGGAACATCAGGTGACTTTGAGGAGTCGATTCTCAAAGGGTCAACAATTTTAAGAATTGGCGAGAGCTTGCTAGGCAAAAGATTATGAAAATTTGTTTTCTAGGGTGCGGCAATATTGCACAAGCAATCATTGATGGATTATTAAAAAGTGGTATGCAGCCATCTAACATTGCCTGTATTGAAAGAAATGAACATAGAGTGAAATTGCTTAAGTCTCAGAATTTACAAATAATTGAATTAGATAATTTAGCATCACTGGGTTTTGATTTAATTCTATTGGCCGTAAAACCCAAGGATGCTTTGAGCGCTGAAGAAAGTATTTTTAAGCATGCACCAAAAGCAATCATATTAAGCGTAGTTGCAGGGATTGGTATAGAAAAGTATTCACAGCCCAAATCAATAATACGCGCAATGCCGAACACAGCTTGCGCTTTTGGTAAAGGAGTAACAGCTATCTATTCCGTGGATCAAAATTCAAAGGCATTCATTTTAGCAAAAAGTCTATTTAAAAAAGTTGGGCATGTGTTAACACTGCAAAATGAAGAGGAAATGCATAGATTCACTAGCATCATTGGGAGCGGCCAAGCTTTTTTATTTCTAGTGCTTAATACCTATCTTAACGAATTAGAAAAAATATCTTCAACCGATCAAGTGGCTACTAAATCAATGTTTCAAGATTTTATTAGCAGCTTGGGTGACTCATTCTCTCAAGACTTAAATTTTGAAAGTCTTATAAATAAGATAAAATCTCCTGGAGGAACTACTCAGGCCGGTTTAGAATCCCTTGAAAATAATAACCTTGATAAAATTTTACAAGATGCTTTTCAGGCTGCCGAAGATAGATCCATTGAGATTAGTAATGAGCAATAACAGACGATGCTTTAATTAATATGATTAGTGTAATAGCAATAATTTTGGGCTTTGCAAGCTATGCATTCGTAATCCTTGCAGTTTTCCGGCTGCTACGAGTTAACTATTTCAATCCAATAGTTAAAATATTTGCGACTTATCTTGAGCCAGTCTCAAAAAGCCTTTTCTTTTTTTTGCCGCCTCTCTTTGCCGCAATTGCTGTTGCCCTGATGTTTAAATTTAGCTCTTTTTATTTGGCATACTCATCTGGCTATGAAACTCTAACCCTTTTCTATATTTCTGTAATTGATGTTTTAAATTCTGGGTTTAGAATTTTATTTTATTGTGTTATTGGTTCAGTGGTCCTTAGTTGGGTGGCTCCCGGAAATAATCATCCTTTGTTGCAAATTATTGAAGAAATTTCTGCAGGCATTTTGAGCCCTGTTAGAAAGTTTCTACCTCCCATGGGTGGCTTAGACTTTACTCCCATCATTGGATTGCTTGTGTTAAATCTTATTAATACCTCGTTGGTACAAATAATCAGCTCTATGGTATGAAAACTGTATCTGAGAAAATATCTTTTAAAGACACTCTAACACTGCAATCTGGCGATGTTCTGTCTGGTTTTGAACTAATAACAGAAACCTACGGAGAGCTTAATTCAGATAAAAGTAATGCTGTCTTAGTCTGTCACGCCTTCTCTGGAAATCATCATGCAGCTGGGATAAAAGATGGAGAAAAAAAGCCAGGTTGGTGGGATGAAATAATTGGAGATGGCAAGACAATTGATACAAAAAAATATTTTGTTGTTTCACTGAATAATCTTGGCGGCTGTCATGGCTCCTCTGGACCGACTGCCATTGCTGCTGAGTCTGGCCAACCTTATGGCGCAAGTTTTCCTGAGGTATCTGTAAGTGATTGGGTCGAGTCTCAAAAACTATTGGCTGATCATTTAGGTATTGATTGCTGGGAAATGGTTGCCGGTGGAAGCTTAGGTGGAATGCAGGCTCTTCAATGGGCAGTATCATATCCTTCTAGAATTAAAAAAGCTGCAATTATTGCAGCCTCCTCAAAAATAAGTACCCAAAATATTGCATTAAATGAGGTGGCCAGAGAAATAATTAAAAAGGATGAAAATTTTCATAACGGTTATTACCTCGCTAAAGGTAAATCGCCTCAGAAAGGATTAAAGGCTGCAAGAATGCTAGGTCATATCACTTATTTATCTGAATCTAATATGAGGAAAAGATTTGGCAGAAAGCTGCAAGATCCAGAAAATAAAATAGATGCAGACGTAAACTATGAGGTAGAAAATTATCTTCAATACAAGGGTGAGCAATTTGCTAAAACCTTTGATGCGAACAGCTATATTTTGATGACCAAAGCCATGGATAGCTTTGATCCAGCAAGAGATTTTGATGATGATTTGGTGACATGCCTCGCAAACGCTCAAGCCAAATTACTGATTGTATCTTTTGATTCGGATTGGCTGTTCCCAAAAGAATATGGATTAGAAATCCAAATGTCTGCCATCAAGGCGGGCATCAATAGCACCTATATAGAGCTTCAGGGCGATTACGGTCATGATAGCTTTCTCTTTCACTCTGATCGGTATTCTGCCGCGCTAAAAAACTTTTTAAATTCAAATGAATAATCAACTTCAATCAATTGTCCTAGATTGGATACCGAATCAGTCAATGGTTATAGATTTTGGTTGTGGGGATGGTACTCTTCTTAGAATATTGGCCGAAAAAAAATCTGTAACCGGTTATGGGGTTGAAATTGATGGAGAGAAAATTAATTCATGTATTGCCAACGGCGTCTCTGTGATCCAACAAGATATTGATGCCGGTATTCAAAACTTCATAGATATGGGCTTTGATGTTGCAATTATGGCTAGCTCCATTCAGTGTCTAAGAAGACCTAGGAATGCCATGCAAAACATCTTGCAAGTTGCAAATGAGTGCGTGATCACTTTGCCTAATTTTGGAAACTGGGAACTCAGGCTGGGTTTATTAAAAGGCAAAATGCCTTCCTCAGCTCAACTCCCTGCTAAATGGTATGAAACAAAAAATCTTCATCTTTGTACAATTGCAGATTTTGAAGACTTATGTGCAGAAGAATCTTTTAACATTAAAAAGAAGGTGTATTTGAATAGTCGAGGCAGTTCTTCGTGGCTAGCTAACACTTTCCCTAACTTATTTGCTGCTGAGGCAGTTTATCTCATTGGCTGACAAACCAACCATTGTTGTTGCAACTAATAATTCAGGCAAATTAAAAGAATTTGCCCTTCTGCTACCCAACTTTAAAATAATTTCACAAAGCTCGCTAAACATTACACCAGAAGAAGAGCTTGGTGAAACATTCTTTGAAAATAGCCTCCAAAAGGCTCGAGTAGCAAATAATGCTTCTGGCATGGTATCTTTAGGAGATGATTCAGGCTTGATAATACCAGCCTTAAATAATTTACCAGGATTGCGCTCTGCTAGATATGCACATGAGAATGCAACGGACGAAGAAAATAGACAACATCTAAGAAAAGAACTTGAGGCGCTAAATTTAAATCAAACCAAGGCATACTTTGTTTGCGTTTTAGTTTTGGTACAAGCTTCTACAGACCCCTTCCCTCTGATTACAACAGGGCTGCTTGAGGGCTATGTAAAAACAACAATGCAAGGAGCCAATGGATTTGGTTATGACCCTATGTTCTACCCAAAGGATAGCAATTTATCTTTGGGGGAAATGAGTACAGAAGAAAAAGCTTTGCTTAGCCATCGAGGAAAAGCTATCCAAGCGTTAAAAAGAAAGATTGAAGGGTTTGCTTCTGAATAAAATACCTCTCAGCCTTTATGTGCATCTACCTTGGTGTAAAATACAATGCCCCTATTGTGATTTTTCTATTACCACTGAACCTGTAGATGGCAACGATGCTAGGCTAGCAGAAGCAATCATCAAAGACATTAAACATTCCAATGATTTCATAGCTAATAGAAAATTTAAAAGTGTTTATTTTGGTGGTGGCACTCCCTCACTTGCTTCAAACCAATCAATCAAACAGATAATAGATTCTATTAAAGATAGGCTTGAGTCCTCTCAGACTGAAATAACTTTAGAGATGAATCCAAATGATGTTTCTGAAAAAAAAGTAGAAGGATTATTAGGAGCAGGTATTAATCGGATATCACTAGGTATCCAAAGTTATAGTGATAAAGAATTGCAAGCTTTGGGGCGCAATCATGATCGTAAGTCTGCAATTCAAGCTACCAAAACACTTAAAGACATCAATTCAACCATTGATTTAATCTATGGCATTGAAAAGCAAACACCTGAGTCGGTTGCTAAAAATTTAAAAATAATTATAGATTCAAATATAAATCACCTGTCTTTGTACCAATTAACAATTGAGCCAAACACTATTTTTTATAAAAAAGAACTTTTGCTACCTGGTGAAGATGCGATTGAGAAAATGGAAGTCATAGCAAAAGATCTGCTTGAAAAAAATGGTTTTGAGCAATATGAGATTTCTTCATGGTCTAAACCAGGATATGAAAGTCAGCATAATTTAAATTACTGGAAGTTTGGAGATTTTTTAGGAGTCGGACCAGGGTCACACAGCAAAATATCAAATCAGCAAGAAATAATTAGATACAGAAAAATAAAACCCTTAGAAAGTTACATAAAAAATCAAAAATTGGCTGACTTAAAAACAATTGCAGGCAATGAACTTGATATGGACCTTGCAATGAATCTCCTTAGAATTAAAAATGGTTTGCAACATCAAGACTTAACGATCAATCTGCCTGCAAGTTTTTTAAAAAAATATCAAAGAGGTGTTGATGAAGGCTTGCTGTTAAAAGATAAGATTGGAGCTACTGAAAAGGGGTATCAATTCCTCAATGAGACCATTCAACTATTTTTTTAGAACGGTTAATAAAAAAGTATGAATCGATCTGCCCTCATTTATTGCCCGCTGTTGGAAACGAGTGATGGGCATGCCTTCATTAGAAATTTTCTTGAATAAGAAATTTTCTTTAGATTTTTCTGCCTCTTCCTCAATAGACTCAGCATAATTTTCCCAATCCGTTGAAATATATACCGTCCCCTCTTGCCTTAAAACTTTTGCTAAAACTTTTAAAAAGTCATGCTTAATTAGTCTGCGTTTATGATGCCTAGCTTTTGGCCATGGATCTGGGCAAATAATATAAATTTCATTAAAAATTTCATTTGGAAGTTTTAAAAGCAGCTCGCGAACATCATCATCATAAATTTTTATATTTTTTAGGGAATTCTGAGTAATACTATTAAGAAGGCTGCCTATTCCTGACAGATAGACTTCTGATGCAACTACTAGTGCATTCGGGTTTTTGGCTGCTAAGAAAGCTGTGTTTTCTCCATTGCCAAATCCTATCTCTAAAATAATTTTTTCAAAGCCCTGCTTTAATTTTAAGAGCTCATCAGCCCCTGATAAATGATGGTGTTCCAAGGATTTTAATGCGCTTTTTTGGGATGCAGTTATGCGACCAAGTCTTTTTACAAAACTTGTTAGGTAGGGCTTATCTTGATTAATAAGGAAATGCCTTACTTAGGCTGCGTTAGACATGGCGGCTTTGAGTTTTTTCAATGCTCCATTTTCAATTTGCCTAATTCTTTCTGCAGAAACATTGTACTCATCAGCTAAGTCATGAAGGGTTTCTTTCTCATCTGCAAGATATCTTCTAGCAATAATGTCTTTACTTCTATCATCGAGGCTTGATAAAGCCATGGAGAGCTCTTGTGAATTATGATCAGAGACTTCTTGGGCCTCAACAAGTATTTCTGGGCTGGATGATTTATCTTCAAGGTATTGAGATGGAGAAAGAATATCACCTTCATCATCACTGCCAGCTGGAGCGTCGAATGCTGAGTCATGCGAGGTCAGTCGATTTTCCATGTGCAAGACATCTTTTACCTCCACATTGAGGTCTTCAGCTATCTTTTCAGCTTCTTCTTGCGTCAACCAATCAAGAGTTTTTTTCTTGCTTCTGAGGTTAAAGAAAAGTTTTCTTTGAGCTTTGGTTGTTGCAATCTTTACCATTCTCCAATTCTTGAGAATGTATTCATGAATTTCGGCTTTGATCCAATGCACAGCAAAAGATACAACCTTGACTCCTCTGTTAGGATCAAACCGATCAACAGCCTTCATCAGCCCAACATTACCTTCTTGAATAATGTCAGCCAGAGGCAGGCCATAGCCTTGGTATGATCTTGCGATGTGCACCACAAACCTTAAGTGTGATAAAACAAGCTGACGAGCAGCCTCAAGATCGTTGTTCTCATAAAGCTTTTGCGCTAGTTCTTGTTCTTGTTCAGCAGTCAGGATAGGAATAGCATGGACACAAGACAAATAGGATTCAATGTCCTTGCCTGGAGTAGAAAGCGTTATTGTTTGTAAGTCTGTACCCATATATATGTTTTGTTAATAACTAATTATAACCCATAGTTATTAAGAACAGATAATTATAGCAAATTTTTGCTAAAACCACCTATTAAAGACAAAATTGTCCTTTTTTCGTTCAAATTTCTTATTGCTATGAACATAGGGTTTAATATGCTGTCTTTTTTCCCATATTCAAGAGGTTTATAGCTATCTATCTGAAAAATACCTCCCCCTCTAGATCGAAGCACAGCATCTGCTGCAGCTATATCCCATTCAGAAGTTGGGCCAAATCGTGGATAAATATCAGCTTTATTATCTGCCAAAGCACAAATTTTAAGAGAACTGCCTTTAGATATAATTTTCAATCTTTTTCCTTTTTTATCTAAAAAATTTAGAAAAGCAGTATCTACAACCGTTCTATGGCTTCTGCTGCTAACTATCCGAAGAGTTGCTCGTTTTTTAGTGTCAGCCTTTATTTTCTTACTTTTTTGGTTTGCTATGCCTGACCAAACCTTATCAAAAGCAGGCGCACCGACAACACCCAGCACAGGTTTGCCATTTTGAATAAGCGCAATGTTAGTTGTGAACTCATCGGATTTATTAACAAACTCTTTAGTTCCATCAATGGGATCAATTATCCAAAACTCTTTTGCTGGCTTATAGTTTTTTTGCTTGAAACTCTCCTCTGAAACAACTGGAATATCAGGAAAGTGTTTCTTCAGAAATTTAACGATAACTTTATGAGCATACATATCTGCAGCTGTCACTGGAGATCCATCTTTTTTTGCTTGAGCGCTAGACCTAGGATTCCTATAAATTTTAAGAATCTCAGGAAATAAACTACGCGTTAATTCCTCTAATTGAGGGATAATAGGTTCTAAATTTTTAGATAACATTTTTTTAATGGTAAAGCTTAATTCTACCACTGCAATTCTCTCAGATCTTGACGGAGTTATCTTAGATCTTAGTTACGATATAAAGTTTTGGGAGTTGTGGCTGCCAGAACATGTAGCAGATCAAACCAATCAAAGCATAGAAAAAACCCAAGCAAAGATTCAAGCAGAAATAGATACACAAAGAGGAACTCTAAATTTTTATGATTTAAATTATTGGGATGATTTGCTTGATGTTGACTGCATGCAAATTATTAAAGCAAAAGAAGAGAAGTGTTCTTATTTAGCTGGGTCGCATGAGGCTCTGCAAAAATTATCTGTTTTAAAAAACCCTAAGCACATTCTGACCAATGGAGATCCAAGGGCGCAGGAATATAAAGCTGAAATTCAAGATTTTCTAAAATTTTTTGACTCAATCTTTTACAGCATGCATGCCGGTTACCCCAAAGAACAAAAAGAATTCTGGGCTTTGGCAAGGCATAATTTAAATTTGGATTTTGAAGATGCAATATTTATTGATGATGATTTTAAAGTGGTCACAGCTGCTGTTAAAGCAGGCATCAAACAAGTGATCTGGATCACGCCTGGCAAAAATAGGATTTTACAAAATGGTATTGAAACATTTCCTAGTCTGAACGACTTAGTTGCTGCAATTACTTGAATCTAGGTTCTCATAATCAAGAGCCTGCAAAATACGCTCAAAGATTTCCGTGTTATCCATCACCCCACTAAACAGCTCTGAGCCTGGGCCATAAGCATAAATATTTATCGGTGACAGGTCATGACTCCCTGTGGTCCATTGCGCTCTAACATTTGAACCCTTCGGGCGCTGTAAAACCAAGCCTCCGGTAGCATGATCCGCGGTTACAAGAATCAAGGTATCTTGATTTTCGATAGCAAAGTCTGTTGCAGCCTGGACAGTTGCATCAAAATCAGCAAATTCAACCAGCATGTATTGAGTATTATTATCATGTCCCGCCCAATCGATTTGACTACCTTCAGACATTAAAAAAAATCCAGCACAATTTTGAGATTTATTTTCAAGAAAATTCAGGGCAACCTGCGTCATTTCAAGCTGAGTAGGAGTTCCTAGTCTTCTATCAAATCCGTCTTCAGCAAAAAGGCCTATGACCTGTTGTTTGGAATTGAGTAAATCTTTATCTAACAGTTTCTTGTCATAGATCATGAAAGGGGTATCTGCTGATGGTGTGACATTAAAAAATTCTTGGCCACCGCCCAATGCGATATCTATGTCAGAATCTAGTAGCATTTTTGCGATTTCTTTTTCTTTGTAGCGACTATCAATGTGCGCATAAAAAGCTGCAGGTGTTGCATGAGTAATGGATGAGGTTGCAACCAGACCGGATTTAAAACCTTTTGTACTTAAAAGCTCGGGAATAGTGGGTAGAAATTTTTTCTCAGCATCAACTGCTAAATATCGATTAATTGTTTTAACTCCAGTAGCCCATGCTGTAGCAGACGCAGCTGAATCGGTATACAGACTATCTGCAGAATGATTGTAGACAATACCTGTGATAGGAAAGTTTTCAAAAGACAGCCTATGATCGGGGCCACCGGTTGCAAATTTTGCTAAAGCAACCTGATTGGGGCCCATGCCATCTCCAATAAACAAAATAACGTTTTTTGCTTTTGATTTTGAGGCTTTTTGAAGAGCTGTGGATGGTTGTGTGTCAGAGCCAATAGCGACCAGCTCTATATTATCTCCAGACCCGCATGCAAAGAGCAGGCAGGCGCAAAAAATGAGCAAGGGTTTTTTCATGATCTTACCTAATGGGTTCCAATGATTCTATGCGAGTATTATGCACCTCATCAGGGGATAGTGAATAATTAAAATCATAAAGAGCACCTTCCCAATCGCCGTAGGCAATGTTTTGAAGCATGAACCACTTTTCGCCCCAATAATCTGCATACTCTTCAACAATGGCTTTTCTCTTTTGCGGGCTCAAATTATTATATTTGGCATCTACAAAGTCACCCAAATTATCTCCTGCCATCAATAGGACTCTGTATTCTTGAGCCACCAATGCTCTTCTTGAGCCTTTGTCAGAACCCCAATTATTTTCTCCACGCATTAAAATTGTCTCTTTGGTTTGATCCCAGGGTATGCCGAGCTTAGTAAGATTATTTTGGGTGGCTTCTTTTAATTCAACCACTCGGTTAGTGATATAAAAAATTGTTACGCCTTTTGCAGCGGCATAATTCAGAAAGTCTTTTGCTCCAGGAACCTCGGCAGCAGATGCTTCTTTACCCCAACTGACCCAGCCTTCAGGATACTTGGTGCCATCAAGAATCATTCGGGCTTCATAAGCAGTGTTGTCTAAAACTGTCTCATCGACATCGACGATGATGGCTGGCTTTTTTCCCTGAATATCTTGTCCTGGCAAAGCGCTCCAAGATGGATCTGTAAGTGCATTGTCTAAGGCTTGCTTAGCTGATCTAAAAGTTTGCAGACTTCCCGCCAGTCTTTCGGCTGCCGTCTGTTGGTAAAGAACAGACATGATATTTTGTTCTTTGAGGTCTCTAACATCTTTGTTTGCGTCATCTGCAAAACTCACTTCTGTTGTGATCAGAGCATTTAAAAGAAATAAACTTTGCCAGAGACGTGCTTTCATAGATTCAAGCTATTATAATTTTTTGTTTAGAAACCTATTGTAGCCATGAGCAAAAAAATAATCACCAAATTAGATGAGTTAGAAAATGGACTTAAAAAACTCAGCACTGAGAGAAAAGTAGTCCTCCCTCATCACAAAACGTTCGAATTAGTCGATGAGCTAAGAGAGATAGTTCAAAACATCAAAAATGAGGTAGATTCAAATGAGTAAATACACATGTTTTAATGTCAGCGTTAAGGATCACGTGGCTCATGTGGTAATGAATCGCCCCGATGAATTTAATTCGATGACTCGATTATTCTGGAAAGAGCTACCAGAAATAGTGAAAGAATTAGATAAGAATGCCGAAGCTAGAGTTATTTTACTTAAAGGAGAAGGCAAGCACTTTAATGCAGGCATGGATTTAGCAAATTTTGCCCCTGCAGATAAGGACGGCCCAAAAAAAGATCCTGCTCGAATGCGTGAAACTTTTTATCATGAAGTGCTCGAGCTGCAAGATACCTTTACAGCTTTAGAAGAATGTCGCATGCCAACCATCGCATCCATTCAAGGAGCATGTGTTGGGGGTGGAATTGATATGGTGGCTGCGTGTGATATCAGGCATTGTTCATCAGATGCTTTTTTTAAAATTGCTGAAGTTGATATTGGGATTGCAGCTGACGTTGGAACACTCCAAAGATTGCCGACCTTGATGCCTATCGGAGCGGTCAGAGAGCTTGCTTATACCGGTAGAAAATTTCTTCCAGCCGAAGCACTAGAATTAGGCTTTATGAATAAGGTTTTTGAGACCAAAGAAGAGCTTGAAAAAGGTTCACTGGAATTAGCAAAAGAAATAGCTTCTAAATCACCTTTGGTTACTCGAGTAATTAAAAAGCAAATAAACTACGCACGCGATCACAGCGTCAAAGAAGCCCTTGATTACCATGCTGCTTGGAATTCTTCATTAATTAGTGGGCAAGACATGGAGGCTGCGATGAAAGCTTTTATGGAAAAATCAAAAGCTAATTACGATGACTTAGAGCCAACACATTCATTTTGGGAAAAAGACGGTTTAGTTCCTTAAAAAAACTGGTTCTGATTCAGTCGAAAGTTTTTTCGAGTATTTGTAACCCTCTGCATCAAAATTCTTTAAGTCCTCAGACTTAGTAACTTTGTTCTTAATCATCCAGTGGCTCATGAAGCCGCGTGCTTTTTTTGCATAGAAACTAATGAGTTTGTATTCACCATTTTTAAAATCTTTAAAAACAGGAGAGACAACTTCGACCTCTTTAGGCAGTGAACCCACCACGGTGAAGTATTCTTTTGATGCGAGGTTAACAATAAGGTTGGACTTATTAGCCTTAAGTTCCTTCAAGATGTTTTCTTGAACTTTGTTGCCCCAAAACTCATACAAGTTCTTGCCTTTAGAATTCGATAGTTTTGTGCCCATCTCTAATCTGTATGGCTTGATAACATCTAAGGGTCTCAACTCGCCATAAAGGCCAGATAAAATTCGTAAATGTTTTTGCGCAAAAGTAATATCTTTTTTATTGAAAGTATCCGCTTGCAAACCTTGGTATACATCTCCCTGAAATACAAACAGGGCTGGCTGGCTATCAGCGCTCATTTTTTTAGCAGCCGACCAGCTTTGATAGCGATCAAAATTTAACGTTGCCAGCTTATCACTGAGCCCCATCAGTGAGGCAATGTCCTTAGGCTCTTTTGTTTTTAGCTCTTTAATTAATATGGCTGAATCAGATAAAAATGCTGGAGCAGTCGGCTCCACATCAAATTCTTTGGTGTAATCTAGAGTCTTGGCTGGTGATAATAAAACAATCATGGTTCTTATTTTAACTAAATCTCTTTAATATACATAGCATGAGTGATTACTTGGGACGATTTTTTGCACGCCTGATACCTGTTTTGTTGATATTGGTCATGGTAGTTGTCGTTGGTCGTTATTTTTTTGGGATTGGAAGAGTGGATATCCAGGAATTGGCTTTGTATATCCATGCCCTTATTTTTCTAGGCTGCGCTGGTTGGGCCTATTCTGCAGATGAACATGTTCGAGTCGACATTTTTTATCGCAATGCTTCGCCTATTTATAAAAAAGCAGTTAATACTTTCGGGATAATATTTTTTCTCTTGCCAATGATAGGTGTCTTAGCATATTACGCCATAGATTTCGTTTCAGCCTCTTGGTCTGTTCAAGAAATCTCTACTGAGCCAGGCGGTCTAAAAATTGTATACATTCAAAAATCATTTATTTTTTTATTTCCGTTCGTTCTAGCCTTAGCAGGAATAAGGGAGCTATATAGATTATGGAAATAATCCCAATTCTTTTAATAGTTCTCATCTGTGCTGCCCTGCTGCTTGGATATCCAGTTGCATTCACGCTTGCTGGAACTTCAATCTTATTTGCACTGCTTGGTATCGCATTAGATTTTTTTGATCCTAATTTATTTAAAACGCTGCCCATGCGAATTTTTGGAATCATGAACAATCAAACTCTGCTTGCTGTGCCCCTGTTTGTTTTCATGGGCGTGGTTTTAGAAAGATCGGGTATTGCAGCTAAGATGTTAAGAGATATGGCGATTGTCTTTAAAAATACCAATTCAGGTTTAAGCATCTCCATTATTATTGTTGGTGCTTTATTAGCAGCTAGCACTGGTATTGTCGGAGCAACCGTTGTGACCATGGGTCTTATGTCTCTGCCTGCAATGTTAAAGCAAGGCTACGACAAAGATTTTGCTTCAGGCCTTGTTGCCTCCACTGGAACATTGGGTCAAATCATTCCACCTTCCATTGCCCTGGTGCTGCTTGGTGATGTTATGTCCAATGCTTATCAAAGAGCACAAAATAATATGGGAGTCTTTTCGCAAGAAACTGTTTCAGTAGGAGACTTATTTGTTGGCGCAATTATCCCAGGCATGATGATTGTGGCCGGCTATTTAATTTACACCATCATTGTTAATAGAAAAAAAGAATTTATGCCCATTGAAGAAATTGAGGGTGAAGCAAACATTTTAAAAACCCTGCTTCCACCTGCAGCTTTAATATTTGTAGTCCTTGGATCTATTATTGCTGGGATAGCAACCCCGACTGAAGCTGCAGGTGTTGGAGCTTTTGGAGCTCTTATTATTGCCGGGCTTAATGGCAGTGCAAATCTAGAGCTGCTAAAGGCAACAAGTTACAAAGCTGCAACTGTAACCACCATGATTTTTAGCATCCTAATTGGCGCTTCAATTTTTTCATTAATTTTTAGAGGTATAGGTGGAGATCTATTAGTAGATCAGATATTTGAAATGATGCCAGGTGGAAAATACACAGCTCTTTTATTTATTCTGCTGGCCATCTTCCTCTTTGGATTTATCTTAGACTTTATAGAGATTTGTTATGTGATTATTCCCTTGGTAGCACCGCCACTTTTAATGATGGGCTTTGACCCCGTCTGGCTTGGAATCTTGATGGCGATTAACTTACAAACTTCTTTCTTAACTCCACCCTTTGGCTTCTCTTTGTTCTATCTTCGAGGTGTAGCAGATGAAAGCATTAAAACCACTGATATTTACAAAGGGGTTGTTCCCTTTATTTTGATTCAGCTAGCTGTATTATTGATTGTAATAATTTTTCCATTTTTTATTTTATAAACCTATGAATTCAAACTCTCTACTTTTTGCCTTTGGTGCCATTACTTTTCTTGTAACTTTTTCTTGGTTTAAATATGCTGCCATGGAAGTTTTTAAAAGAGAGCTTGATTCTAATTCTCCAAATCAAGGGGTTTGGTCAAAGCTATTTAAAGTTTTTTTGGTCGACTGGTTGTTATGTATTGCTGGGGTTCTTGGAACAGGAATTCTATTTGTAACAGTCTTTAATATGGCTCACTAAAGGCCAGCATTGTTTTTTTCTAATGCTCTCTCTGCTCGGTAACTAGAGCGAACCATAGGCCCAGAAACGACTTCCAAAAATCCTTTGGCTAATCCTATTGCACGATACCGATCAAATTCCTCTGGAGTTACCCATCGCTCTACTGGTAAATGATTTAAGGTTGGTCTGAGGTATTGACCCAACGTTAAGATATCTACTTTATTAGCAATGAGGTCATCCATGGTCTCTTCTATCTCAGCATCGGTTTCGCCTAAGCCTAATATCAAGCTAGTTTTGGTTAAAACATTTGGATTAATTCTTTTTGATTCTGCTAAAACTTCAAGAGTCTGTTCGTACCCTGCTCTTATATCTCTCACCGGATGGGTAAGTCGTTTAACTGTCTCAACATTTTGAGCAAATACTTCCAGCCCACAATTGGCTAAAGTCTCAATAGAAGAAGATAAGCCTTTAAAATCTGGGGTTAAGGCTTCAACTGCAGTATCTGGATTAAGCTCTTTGATGGCTTGAACGGTTTGTGCATAATGCTCAGCCCCACCATCTTCTAAATCATCCCTATTAACAGAAGTGAGAACCACATATTTAAGACCCATGGTCTTAACGGCTTTGGCAGTATGCATGGGTTCATCTAAATCAAGCCAACCTTTAGGGTTGCCCGTATCAACTGAGCAAAATTTACATGCCCTGGTACAGACAGATCCCATTAACATAAAAGTGGCTGTGCCAGCCGACCAGCACTCTGAAATATTTGGGCACATAGCCTCTTCGCAGACAGTGTTAAGGCGTTTGTCTTGGACTTGTTGTTTGACGGCATTAAAGTTTTTATCAAAAGTTGCTTTTACCCTAATCCACTCAGGTTTCTTCTGATTTGGAACCGATGCATGCTTGTTGGCTTTCTGACCATTTTTAACAGCTTTGATGCCATCTCGATTAATGATTTTTTGTGTTGGGATAATTTCCATTAACTAAATAATAATTGCATTTCTTTTATTGCGACTGATTCTACATCTTCAAGGGTTACATTTGAATCAAAATGACTAATTTGAGTGACTTCCAGACCTTCATAGCCACAGGGATTGATCAAACTAAAAGGGGTTAGGTCCATATCAACATTTAAACTGATACCATGATAACTTCGACCCTTCGAAATTCTTAGGCCGATAGAAGCTATTTTTTTATCCCCAACATACACACCTGGCGCTCCTTTGACAAAAGAGCTTTCAATGTAGTAATGCTTGAGTATGTTTTGTATTAGGTTTTGTAAATTTTCAACCAGCGCCTTGGGTCCTAATTTCTTCTGTTTAATATCTAGTAAAAAATAAATGACTAGCTGACCTGGTCCGTGAAAAGTAACCTCGCCACCCCGATCAGTTTGGATGACTGGAATATCTCCGGGATTTAGAACATGAGCATTGTCTGCTGCAGTTCCGAGAGTGAAGACTGGTGGATGTTCTAAAAGCCAAATTTGATCTTTGAAAAATTCAGCTTTTACCAATGAGCGCATTTGCTCATACGTATCTGCATAGGTTTGAGCGCCTAAACTCAGAAACTCAGGAGCTGTCGTCACTGTTGGTGCGCGCCTCAACAAAAGCGTCTTCGGCAATGGCATGAAAACTTTTTACTTCTGCCATAAAAGTTTTAAAAGAATCATAAACTTTTTTTACATCCGGATCATTGGCAGCAGAAGTCTCTAAGATCTCATCAGAAATAGCTCGAAATTCATTAATCACATCTTCCGGCAATTCTCTTAATTGCACATCGTGGTTGGTGATTAAATCCTGAAGCGCTCTGTTGTTTGATGCTGTGTACTCATCCAATAAATCTTGGTTTACTGCCTTGGCTGCTATCGTGACAATTGATTGGAGATGGGGTGGTAAGGAATTCCACGCATCTAAATTAATGGTGAATTCCAGCATGGAGCCAGGCTCATGCCAGCCTGGATAATAGTAGTATTTGGCAACTTGTTGAAATCCAAAAGCAAGATCATTGTAAGGACCGACCCATTCAACCGCATCAATGGTGCCTGTTTGCATGGCGGTGTATAACTCGCCTCCTGGAATATTAACTGGGATGCCGCCGGCTCTTTTGAAGACTTCACCGCCAAAGCCTGGGAAGCGCATTTTTAATCCCTTGATATCATCGAGTGAATTAATTTCTTTATTAAACCATCCAAACATTTGGGTGCCGGTATTGCCTCCAGGCAGAGGCTTCATGTTGAAAGGTTTATATAGCTCTTCCCAAAGCTCCAAACCTCCGCCCCGATTAACCCATGCATTAATTTCATCTGCAGTAAAACCAAATGGGACACCAGCAAAAAACTGTGCAGCTGGAACTTTGCCTTTCCAGTAATAAGCGCCGCCATGCCCCATTTCTACTGCGCCTGAAGAAACCGCATCAAAGACTCCCATGGCAGGAACAAATTCTCCTGCTCCATAAACCGTTACCTTAAGTTGGCCTTGTGTCATTTCTTCAACTAATTTACTAAAACGTTCTGGAGCCATGCCTAGACCAGGATAATTCTTGGGCCAAGTGGTAACCAATGACCATGAAAAGTTCTGAGCTTTTGCCTTGCCCGCTGTGCTTTTCTCTGCCTGTCCACATGCCATAAGCAAACTTAAGACCAAACCAATAATTAAAAAATTTTTCATCCTAACATCTCCAATTTAGCAAAGGCTAATACTAACCATTTGCTACCAGCTTTTTCAAAATTTATTTGAACTCTTGCTGATTCACCTGATCCCTCATAGTTTAAAACGACACCGATCCCAAAGGTAGGGTGAACTACCTTTTGCCCTAACCCAATGCCCACCTCATCTTTAAAGTCCATGGTCGATTTTTTTGGTTTTCGCACATAAGAAGTGGTCACAGATGCACGCGGTCTAATCTCTTCGATGAAAACTGCAGGGATTTCTTTTAAAAATCTTGAAGGCGGATTAAAGACATCGGATCCATGTAACCTTCTAGATTCTGCATGGGTTAAATAAAGTTTCTTCATGGCTCGAGTAATACCGACATAACAGAGCCTTCTTTCTTCTTCTAGTTGGGAGGGAGACTCAATAGACCTACCATGCGGAAACAAAGTTTCCTCTAAGCCAGTTATAAAAACCAATGGAAATTCTAGGCCTTTAGCTGAATGTAAAGTCATTAATTGAACAGCGTCTTGAAACTCATCGGCTTGGGTATCTCCAGCATCTAAGGAAACAGTATCTAGAAAGATTTCTGCAATCTCTTTGTGAGATTTTTCTTTTTCAAATGATTGCTCAAAGTTTTTTGCAGAAGTCACGAGCTCTTCAAGGTTTTCGATTCTTGTTTTACCTTTTTCTCCAGCTTCTTTTTTGTGGTACTGATAAAGACCAGATTTTTGGATAATCAGTTCCATCAAATCTGACAGAGGAGTTGTATCAAGGAGTTCTATGCAATGGGTAATCAGCTCTAGATAGGCTCTAAGACCCTGACCAGCTTTGCCACCCATTTTCCCTTCATCAAGAAGTTTTGCTGCTGCTTTTATATATGACAAGTTATAGGCTTTAGCGGCATCTCTAATTTTTGCCTGAGACTTAACTCCGATCCCCCTGGTTGGATTGGCAATAGATCTTTCAAATGCAGGATTGTCATGCGGGTTAAATACTACTTTCAAATAGCTCATGGCATTTTTAATCTCCATTCGTTCATAGAACCTAAGACCACCATAAATACGATAAGGAATATTGATTCGCAAAAGTGCCTCTTCCAAGGCTCTGGATTGAGCGTTAGAACGATAAACAATACCCACATCTTGATAAAGCTCGCCACTGTCCATCCAGTTTTTAATGGTCCCAGCAATAAATCGTGCTTCATCCTGCTCGTTGTATGCTTGGTAAAGAGTTATGGGCTCGCCCTCAAGTGAATCTGTCCATAGGTTTTTCCCTAAACGATCCTGATTATTGTCTATCAATGCATTAGCCGCACTCAGGATTACACTGGTAGAACGATAGTTTTGCTCCAGTCGAATAATTTTGGCTTTTTCGAAGCTTGCCTCAAAAGAGGCAATGTTCTCAACCTTAGCTCCTCGCCAACCATAAATCGACTGGTCATCATCGCCAACAGCAGTGATAGTCGAAGCCTCAGAGGCTACCTCTTTGAGCCAGTTATATTGAATGGTGTTGGTGTCCTGAAACTCATCTACCAAAACAGCTTTGAATCTGTTATGAAAAAAATCTTTGACAGTTTTATTGGTCTTAACTAGCTCATAAGCCTTCAGCAATAACTCGGCAAAATCTACTAAGCTATCATTAAGACAAGCTTCTTCATAATGCATGTAAATGCCTTTAACCGTTTGAGCATAAAAGTCCCCATTATCATTTACCTTGTCAGCACGAATGCCCTCATCTTTCCAACTGTTAATTTGCCATTGCATTTGTTTGGGTGGCCATGCCCCATCATCCAAGCCTGCTTCTTTTACTAAACGCTTGATAATCCTTAGTTGATCATCGCTATCTAAGATGGTGAAACCAGAAATAAGATCTGCTTCTTTATAAAATCGTTTAAGGGTTCTGTGTGCTAAACCATGAAAAGTCCCACACCACATATCGCCTGCAGGAGATTGCAGCAACTCTTGAATTCTTGATTGCATCTCTTGCGCTGCTTTATTCGTAAAAGTTACTGCCATAATAGATGAGGGATTGAGACCCATGGCCTCAACATTCCACGCAATCCTATGAACCAGCACCCTCGTCTTACCCGAGCCTGCTCCAGCTAGCACTAAAAGACTTTTATCCTCTGAGGTCACCGCTTCTCTCTGAGGTTCATTTAAATTTTCTAGTATGTGAGAAACATCCATTAGGGGTTCATTTTTTAATCTAAGAAGCCTATTCTAACCTTTATGCAAACTAAATTATTAAGAGAAATTAAAATAGCGCTGCCTAACTTGAGAAAATCTGAGGTCAAAGTTGCTGAATTTATATTAAACAAACCAAGTGCAATTATTGAGCTAACTACCGCCCAAGCTTCGAGCGAAATAGGTGTTAGTGAGCCAACCTTAATAAGATTTTGCAAAGCTGTTAATTTTGATGGCTTTCAAAAATTTAAACTTACTCTTGCTCAGCAACTGGCAGCAGATGACTACTTTCATTCGTATGAAATCGATCCTGAAGACTCTATTCAAAAGCTGACAGAAAAGGTGTTTGACAGCACCATCAGTGAAATTCTGAACGTTAGATCGCAGCTTGATCAAGAAACACTTGAAGAAGCGATTGAAACTTTGGCCAATGCCAAAAGAGTAGAATTTTATGCATTTGGCGGTTCTGCACCCATAGCTATGGATGCCCAGCATAAATTTTTTAGATTGAAAATTCCATCTTCATGTATTTCTGATCCTCACATTCAATTTATGTCTGCAAACTCTCTCAATGACAGAGATGTGGTTGTGGCCATCTCTCAATCTGGCAATACTGCAGCTTTGGTGGAAAGCATTAAAACAGTTAAAAGTTTCGGAGTAATCGTGATTGGCCTAATGCCATCAAACACACCCTTGTCGAGAATATGTGATATTTCGCTGGATATTGATGTTGGAGAAAATGCCAGATTAACCAGGCCACTAACCTCACGATTGGCTTATATGGCAATTATTGATGTTTTAGCGGTTGGAGTAGCTCAGCTTAAGCCAGAAGCACAAGATCATTTATTTAATATTGTGACCAGTCAGAATTCTTTAAAACTAAAGTAGTTAATATCTAAGATTTTCTCTGAACCACAAATTGACCATCCATTTCTCACCCTTAATCACAGGCATTCCTCCATGGAGTGATCTTGGGTTAATTTTTGGATGAGTGGCGGCATCATTTAGCAAAGTATTATGAAAGACTACGGCGTCTCCTTTTTTAGGTGGAACGTTTACGCCAAGTTCTGGAAAGCCAGTCTCTCCTCCCTCCTCAACATCATTCAAATATGCAATAACCGTGATCATTCTTTGACCACCTGGTTCCCAATTATTTTTTCCATCTTCTGTTTCATAATCAAATGAATCGAAATGCGGCTTGTATTCAGCGCCCTTTTTGTAATAAACAAGCTGATACTGCTCTGCATTTCTAATTGGCATTTGCACCAAGATTGAAAATCTTTTACTCACCTCGTGTACTATTTCATTAGCATCATGCTCTATCCAGCAATTTTCACTTGTTCTACTTTCATGCTGAATATGCTTGTCAGGACTAATGACGGTCGAGGGTTTCAGCTTGCCATCTGAGGCTTGAATAAAAGCATCACATTCGTCATTGCTAAGAAAATTATCTACTACATACAAGATGGGATCAGCAGCATACATAGTAACGTTATCTGCAATTTTTTTTGGATATACTTGATCTGTCATATGAGATAATTGTAATTTAAAAAAAGTTTTCTATCATGTCGAGAAAAATTTTTATTTCGGTAGCTTCTTATCAAGATCCATTGCTTCTTGAGACACTGTGCAGTGCCTACGAAAATGCAGAAAATAAAGACCTTCTTGTTTTTGGTGTTTGTGAGCAAGCAGACAATGGAATTGATGTCCAATCTATAAATTTTAAAGATCAGATTAAATATGAGTTATTAGATCCTGTCATGGCAAAGGGGCCTTGTTGGGCAAGGGCAAGAATTCAACGCCTGATAACAGATGAAGAATATTTTCTTCAAATTGACTCTCATACTATTTTTGCGAAAAGCTGGGATAGGATTTTATTAAATTATCATTCGTGGTTAGAAAAATGCCTTGAAAATAGCTTTGTTATTTCTGGTTACCCTCGAGGGTTTAAACCTAACAAAGAGCTTACGACTTTTGAATTGAATACAGCTTATAAAGAAACTCTTGGAATAACATTTAGAGAAAAGAGAATGTTTGAGGATGGATACTATTCTATGCAAAAAAGCTTTCCTGCAAATACCGAGTTACCAGCCAAGGGACTGCTTGTTGCTGGGGGTTTTATTTTTGCTAAAAAAGAATTTACTAGTTTAATTCCTTATGACCCTAAATTCTATTTTCATGGTGAAGAATTGAGCCTCGCGCTGAGGCTATATACAAACATGTGGGATGTTGTTCATATACCTAGAATTCCAATATTTCACTTATATACAGATGTAAATAATATTCTTAGAAAACTCCATTGGGATCCTGAAGACGAAAAGAATAGAGCAATTAAGTGGAATGAACTTGATCGGCTTAGCAAATCTAGATTGGGGAATCTAATTAATAATAAATTAGAGCCTCCTTTTGGCTTGGGCTCATTAAGATCTGTTAAAGATTTTGGAATCCTTTCTGGGGTAGACCTACTAAATAGAAAAATTATTGATGAAGAAGTTGCAACAAATAGTTTCTGCTTTGAAGAAATTCAATCTAAGGTTGAACCATTTCACTCAATTAATTTTGAAAATGCGTAATTAAATAAACTTTTAGGAGAAAAAATGAGCGACGATGTAAAAAAATTTTTAAATAGTTATGGAGATTTTGTTACAAAAGTAACAAGTGAGCCTAGTTTGAATCAAAAGAGCTTAGATGCACGTATGAAAGAAATTGACTCTTCATCTCCAATAGAATCTGCAAGACTATTAACAGCTGCTCTTGGATTGGGCAGTGAGACTGGTGAGTTTGTGGAAATAGTAAAGAAAATTTTCCTTCAAGGAAAGCCAGCATCAGAAGATAATATTTTTCATATGAAAAGAGAGCTTGGAGATATCATGTGGTATTGGGCTACAGCTTGTATGGCTTTAAAACTTGATCCCTATGAGGTTATCAAAGAAAACCAAGATAAGCTTGAAGCAAGATATGGAGAAAAGTTCGAAGTCGATCGAAGTGAGCACAGAAAAGATGGAGACTTATAGAATAAAATTAAAAGCTTTCTTTGCTAAAGTTATCTTGGTCTAATAAGTAGATTTTTGGTTTAAATCTTTTACAGCCTCTTTAAATTCTGAGGTTAATTGACTTACTAAAGTTTGAACAGATGGTGAGTCTTTAATTGAACCTATGCCTTGACCAGAGCCCCAGATATCCTTCCATGCTTTTGCATCTGTATTGCCTCCAGATCCAAAGTTCATAGATGATTTGTCTGCCTCAGGGAGATTGTTGGGATCTAATCCAGCATTTTCTACAGAACCTTTTAAATAGTTACCATGAACGCCGGTGAACAAAGAGGAATACACGATGTCATCAGCAGCACTATCAATCAGCATATCTTTATATCCTTGATCAGCATTGGCTTCTTCGGTAGCAATAAACCGAGTACCAAGGTATGCAAGATCAGCCCCTAAAGCAAGACTTGATGCAACTGCGCTTCCAGTGCTTATGGAACCCGAAAGGATAATCGTTCCATCAAAAAATTCTCTTACTTCTCTTACAAGGGCAAAGGGTGAAAGAGTACCAGCATGACCGCCAGCTCCAGCACAGACCAAAATCAAACCATCAACGCCCTGTTCAGCAGCTTTTTTTGCATGCCTAACACTAATAACATCATGATAAACAAGTCCACCATAAGAATGGGCGGCTGTGACAATCTCTTCAGGCGGTCTGAGGGAGGTAATAATAATCGGCACCTCATGCTTTACACAGAGCTCCATATCACCCATCAATCTATCATTGGATGCATGACAAATTTGATTAACAGCATAAGGCGCGATTGGTAAATCTGGATTCTCAGCTTTTGCTTGAGCCAATTCTTTTTTAATTCTGATCAGCCATTCCTCAAGTACGTGTTGAGGTCGTGCATTCAATGCAGGAAATGAGCCTACAATTCCTGCCTTACATTGAGCAATAACTAATTCTGGTCCTGAAACTAGAAAAAGTGGCGAACCAATAACTGGAATTGCTAAATTATCTTGTAAAATTTTAGGAAGTGGCATGCTAATCCTTTTTAGAAAAAAAGCTAGTTTAACTTAAGCCTTGACGTTATTAAATAGCAGTTGAAGAATTAAAAAAACTCATCTGCAACCCAGCTAATCGACCAGTTATGTCCCAGTCGATTCCCTTTATAAGTATCTGGAAGAACAGTAACTAAACTGCCCTTGATATTGATTTGCTGAGGGTCTTCTAATAGATCTTTGAATGCGCTATCAAGTTGATGTTGGGTCCGCCATTCAAAAAGTGATGAGTTTTTTGGAAGCATTGTAATGGGTTCATAGCCACATATCTTTGTAAGCATTGGCATTCCCAATAAAGGAGAAGCAACAACATGAACCTCTATTGGAGTATCGGCATTCCAATGTTTTAAAACATTGGCAACCAATATTCCTCCATAACTATGGCCCATTAATGTTACTTTTTTATAAGAACTATTTTGACTTAATAGATTATTAATCTCACTAGCTAACTCTTCTGCAGAGCTTTGAAAACATCCATTATCAGGCCATCGATAAAAGTGCATATGCTTCTGCTTTGTATCAATTGTCTTAATGGGATATATCCATTCATAGCCCTCACTGCTTCCTCCATGGACGGCAATAAAAACTTCCTGAGCCTCATCTTCACTTAGCTCCAATGCATTCAAGCCAAAAGGTAAATCAATTAGCCTCTTTCCCAATGTTTTAACAGAAATTTCATCACTCAAATCATTGAGCTGAATAGGAGGCTGAGGAGCATTGTTACAACCAGTTAAAAAGAAAGTAGCAGCTAGGATATAAAAAATTTGTTTCATAGATTATTTAATAAAATAAGCAACGCTATGATCATCAAAGTCTTTAGCGCCAATTCGATCAAAGCCCATCTTCTCATGAAAATTTAATGAGGGCTGATTAACGGGTTGAGTGTTAACCTCTAATGCTATTGGCAAATTTTCATTGCTGGCATGAGTAAAAATGTCTTCATATATAGCTTTTCCCAAGCCTGCTCTTCTGTGTCGCTCATCAATTGCCACTCTATCCACATATAAAAACTTTTTCAGCCTTTTAGAAAAGAATTTATAATTTTCAGACCCATAAGCAGAG
This sequence comes from uncultured SAR86 cluster bacterium, assembly GCA_902596165.1. Lineage (GTDB taxonomy): Bacteria > Pseudomonadota > Gammaproteobacteria > Magnimaribacterales > D2472 > D2472. The sequence goes on from CACJSU010000007.1 coordinate 27,036, forward strand.
CCTTCTCGCATGCAAATTATAAATCCAACAATCTCATAATTGCACAAAACTAATAAATTGTATGAACTAAACTCGATCAATTGTTTTAAGTGCTGCATGGATTCGAGCGAACCAACCTCTGGAGTATTGGCCTGATTCAAATCATAAATTGATTGGAGCCGAGCTTCATTTTTATTACTCTTAGGAAAGCTTAGCAGTTTGTATTTTGAATTCATATGAAGCTCTAGTTGCTGGAGCCATCTCTTATAATTTCAACGTATGTTTTAATGCCTGAAATAAAGCTATCGACTTCTATGCTTTCGTTGGTTCCGTGAATGCCAGTCATATCCTCTGGAACGATAAAAAACGGATTAAATCTAAAAGAATTATCTGCAATTTTTGAGTAGTGTCGAGTATCGGATGCCGCAATCATTAGGCCTGGAACTGAAACAATCTCACCATAAACTTTTTCTAAGGCAGAAGAGACTATTTTAAATCCGGGAGAATCCCAAGATGATATTTCAGACGCCTCCCTACCTCCTAAAAATCTAACCTCTACGTCATTTGATCCAACAACTCTCCTAACATGATTAGTTACACTTTCTGTCGTATCTCTGGGATGAAGCCTAAAATTAATTAGGGCTGTTGCTTCGATTGGAAGAACATTGCTTTTTACGCTCCCATTTAACATGGTTGGAGCTGTTGTTGTTCTAATCATTGCATTAATTACCGGTGTTGATGATAGTTGTGAATCTAGAGTCCTTCCAAATAACCATCTATTAGCAAAAAGAAAACGATACCCAAATGGCATATGTTTGCTGACTTCATTAAACATAGCAGCACTAAGCCCTTCTAAGCTTCCAGGCAATGGTTCGTTTTCAAGTTTAACAAGAGCTTCAGCAAGAATTGTGACCGCAGTTTTTTTTGGTGGCGTGGAGGAGTGCCCTCCTTTAGCCTTTGCAATAATCATAAGGTTGGCACTACCTTTTTCAGCAACATTAATAGGCGCAATAAATTTATCTATCCCAGGAAAGAAGCCTTTATTAACGAATGAGCCCTCACCGAGAGACCATAAAAGCTGAACTCCTTCTTGTCTAAGTTTTTCTGTAATCAAAGCTGCGCCTCCACCGCCAACCTCCTCATCATGACCGAAGCTAAAATATATTGTTCTCTTAGGTTGAAAATTACTTTTAATTAAGTAAGTAGCGGCCTCCATTAAACCAATGACTCCGCTTTTGTCATCAAGCGCGCCTCGACCCCAGATTCTATCGTTAGAAATTACTCCAGCAAATGGATTTTCTTGCCAAAGATTTTCAGTACCAGGAATTATAGGCACGACATCATGATGGCCTTCAAATAAAATTGGGGCCAACGTTGAATCGCTTCCTCGCCATTTAAAGAGTAATGAATGCTCAAGCTGTTCAACCTTCATGACTTGATGAAACTCTGGATAGGTTTCTGCAGCCCATTTTATAAAATTATTAAACTCCTCATAGGGAAACATTCCTTCATCTTGATAAGAGATCGTCTTAAATCTTATTGATGCAGCTAAGTTTTGACTCGCTTGAACTTCATCAATTGAAATTTCTTCCCCTACAATAATTCCAGTAATGGAAGGTGTATGAGTAAAAGTTCTATATAACGCTGTTGAGAGCAAAATAAAAAGAATAAAGAGGGCCGAAAGGAAGATTTTTTTCAACATTTATTATCCAAATAAAAGATTGTTAGATGACTATGACATTTCAGGGCGCTTCCCTGAAAAATTAGAAAAGTATTCTTGAATGAATTTTAAATCCTTCTCAACATCTCCTGACGGACTAAAAAAATCTCCAAGTTCAACAGTTTTATTTGAGAAATCAATTCCTGCCATCATTATTCTGCTGTTCGTTTCATTAGCAATTCTTAAAAACCCAGATTTAAGCCTCTCAACTTTTTTTCTGGTACCTTCAGGTGCAATAGCAATGATGAAACCTTTATATTTCTCAGTGACATTGTAAATTTCATTTTTTAAAGCTTCTGGATTCGCTCTATTAACTGGAATCCCTCCCATTTTTCTTAATAACCTACGAAACCCTTTTTTAAAAATAGAGTGCTTACCTACCCAGTGAATATGAACATCGAGACTTAGGATCAGTGACATAGCGAGAACAAAATCCCAGTTTGAGGTATGAGGACCAGCAATTAGCACAACACGCTCATCTTTTGGTAAATGACCTGTTGTTTTCCAGCCTGTGATCTTCATTAAAAATTTACCCAACCATCTCAGCGGTCTAGGCCTATATGCACGCAAATGCTCTGGAATGAATATTTTGTATTTGCTCATTGGGAGTAGTCTATATGCTTTTAGTATCTAGTTCTATTTTTTGAGGCCTGCTAGATTTTCATACTTATCTATCGCATCTGCAATTTTTTGTCTTACATCGTCTTGAGCAGTTTTTTTGGTGTTTGCATAAAACGGATGCGGAAGTGTTGCTAGCTCTTTCGCCTTTTCCATAACCCTTTGCATAAATTGATCCTCAGAAACAACCTCATCAATATAACCGACTTCAATAGACTCCTGAACTGAATAAGCATCTGAATGATAGACGGCTGGGTAAAAATATTTTTTATTTACTCTAGCTTTAATAATTTCCATAATTTGCGTTGGAATATCCATATTATTTCTTACTTCATTTGCCTGACAAACATATTTACCATCAATGGCGATACGATAGTCTGCAGAGCAAGTTACAAATAGCCCAAGGGCAATTGAATGCCCGGAAACAGCTGCAACAATTGGCCTGTCAAACGAAAACAATTCTAAAAGCAGGCAATATCCTAACTGAACCATTTTAGTAATTTTTTCCATATCGCCTGTTGCCAATGTTTTAAGATCAAATCCACCTGAAAATAGCCCCTCTCTTCCAGTTATAACGAGTGCTCCTGAGTCTCTTGGTACCTTTGTCAAAAGTTCATTTACTTGAGATAGCATGTCATATGAAAAAGCATTTGCTTTCCCGTCATCAAGCTTAATTATTGAAATATCATTTTCTTTGGATAGGGTTGCAATTGAATCTGCCATTTTGTCCTTAATACTGGTTAATGAGTTGAATATATATTAACAAGAATTACTCCATTTACTATTAAGAACAGTCCTAAGATAGCTTGCCAGCTTAACCCTTGCCCATAAATGAAATAAGACAAAACTGCAATTGATAATACTCCCAAGCCACTCCAACAAGCATAAACAATCGCAAGAGGTATAGCTCTTAAAGCAAGTGTTAAGAAATAGAATGAAGCAAAATAACAAATGCTCATAATGAAAGTGGGTAACTTTTCAGAGAATTCCTTTGTAAGAGGAAGCATTAAAGTGCCTGCAACTTCAAAAATAATTGCGCCTAATAAAGATAAATATGCTGACATAAATTAATTTATTTTTTTAAGCAACCAAAAACCGAGCCAAGTACTAACAATCGCTTTAAATGTTTGAGAGATAATTAGTGGCAATGAAAAAATGAAATTCAGCCAAACATTCCAAAGCCATGAATAAAACCAATCTACTATTGGAAGCAATAATGTGAAATAGTTTTTAATAAATTCAATGTTGGATAATGTTAGAACCTCATAATCAGATGAAAGCACAACTTTTATACCCCATAAAACAACAATAATTTGGATAGGTGTTGTAGCAATGCAAAAGTATGCAATAATTTTAAGAAACGTATTCATGGCGAACTTAGTCTATGAATAACTATAGTTTGTTTACAGGAGAAATAAAAATGTATAAAAAATTTACCTTACTTTCGCTGTTCATGTTTTCTGTCTCAATAGCTGCATATGAGCCTTATGGGCCTCATACCTCAGACAAATGGCAAATATGGGCTTATTCCAGCGCTGCGCCTTCTTTTATTGGCGATAATGCTTCAATCATAGGCGCAAGTGGAAAAGTTATAAGAGAGGGCAGCAATGGCTGGACTTGTCAATCCGGAAATCCAAGACCTTATCCTGAAAAAGGCTGGAAAAATCCTCATGAGGCTATGGCAGTATGTCATGACGATGAGGGCATGAAATGGATGATGGCATATATGCAAGGCAAAAAACCTGAGATGGAACGGGATAGTTTCATGTGGATGCTTAATGGAGATATGGGAGAAGATAATACCAAAGCTGGGGTCTTAAATAAGGAGGATTCCGCTCCAGGTGAATGGATTGAATCTGGACCTCACCTAATGCTCATGCCAAAAGATCCAGCTACCATCGAAAAATTTCCTACAGATTTTATGAGCGGTGCGCCCTATGTAATGTTTGCAGGAACAGATTATGCTCATTTGATGATACCTACAGAAGGTTATTACAAGTACACCAAATAAAAATGAAAGAAGGTTGGTATCCTTTATGAATGGTGAATGGATAGCTAAGTGTGGTTAATTTTTATATAAGCCCTATTAAATAGATAGGGCTTCTACTTAGAGCCGCTTTGCCAAGCCATTATAGAAAAGGGAATGGTAAGCAAATAAATCAATGCTAGAACATTGATGGTGATCCAAAGAAAATTGATCATGCTTAACGCAATGATAGAAAATAAAACCAAAAATACTAATTTTGATTGGATGAGTACTCCCTTTCGTTTTATTGAAAAAGTTGGAATTCTGCTTACAAGCAGACCACTTATTAAAATAATATAGCCAGCTACAAAATTAAGATTGTCATAAGCCCAGTTGTAACCCATAAATGAATGGGTTAATGGCAACATGATTAAAATTGCTCCAATGGGGGTTGGGATGCCACTAAAAAAGTGCTCTGGCTCTCCATCAGCAGTCTTGGATTTCTCTAATCTCACATTGTATAAGGCTAGCCTTAAACAAGAAAATATTATGAAAGCCAAAGCAGCAAATGCGCCAATCCCGTGATCTTGATTAAAAATAGACATGTAAATCAACAAACCAGGCGCAATGCCAAAACTTAAGAAATCTGATAATGAATCTAACTGAGCCCCAAGATCGGATTCACTTTGAAGGTGCCTTGCTAGCATCCCATCCAACACATCGCATACTCCAGCAAGCAGAATACAAACGATGGCTAAATTAAAATCTAATTCGATGGCAAATCTAATTGAACTCAAACCAAAACTGAGGCCAGTCAATGTAATAACATTTGGAAGAAGAACTTTAAAATCTAATTTTTTCATTTGTTATCTTAGGGCTGCCAAAATTGATTCTCCTGCAACGACCTTGTCTCCGACCTTACATTTTTCTATTGCATCCAATGGCATATATATATCCACTCTTGAACCAAATCTTATTAATCCGAATCTTTCTCCTTGAAGGAGTCTATGATTTGGAGAGATAAAGCTTAAAATTCTTCTAGCAATCAAGCCTGCTATTTGGACAACAACAATCAGGGTTCCGTTTTCTGTTTTTATTACCAAGCTATTTCTCTCGTTTTTATCACTGGCTTTATCAAGACTTGCATTAAAGAATTGGCCCGTTTTGTAAATAATATGTTGTGCGTCTCCTTGAACAGGACTTCTATTCACATGAACATTAAATACATTCATAAAAACACAAATGCGTTTCATTTTTTCTTCTTTAAGTGGGGTCTCCTGCGGGGGATAAGCCTCGTCTATTAAGCACACCTTGCCATCCGCTGAGCTAATAATTAAATTAGGGTCTTTGGGTGTATCTCTCTTAGGATCTCTAAAAAACCAAAGAATAAAGAAAGTTAGAAGAAAGCCAAGTGTGGATGCAATCTGCGAAACAAATGTGAGAATTATTGAAAGCGATATAGAGATTGCTGCAAACTTGAAGCCCTCTGGATGAATATAGGATCGTCTTTTTTCTAAATGATTCATTTTTATCAAAGAAATAGTCCGGCATTTTATGCCATAAAAAATATTTTTAAAAATTTATTACTAATTAAAACCTAGGATTTGACTGTATAAAATTAGTATTGCCATAGAGATTTGTAAAATCAAAGTGACCCACAACATAATTTTTGTTGTTGATTTGGGCCGCAAGCCTTCGCTTAATTTACCTGTTAAATACAATGCACCTATATTAATAATTGGAAGCCCCAGCGCCGCCCAAATACCTGCAATCAACAAAAGAGTAATTGGGTTAGGAAGTAAAAAATAGGCAATGGCTGAGAACAATGGAATGACAAATGCAACAATTTTAATTAAACGTGTTCTTGTGTTTTCTTTTTCAACCACCAAACCCATTGAGATTAAATAGTCTGAAATTGTTCTGGTGAATGCTGCTGTTCCAGATAGCAAAGTTGAGAACAGAACAAAAAAAGCCAGGGGAATAAAAAACCATTTTGCCCAAGTTCCCAAAATTGAGGTAAACATATTTAAGAGAGTTTGAATAATATCTCCGTCAGGGGGTGGATAAAGCCCCAAGGTATGTAAGACAGCTGCGCCTAAAAGAAAAAACGGAAGAGTGCCTATGGTTACAAAAAAGACTGTTGCCCAAACATCTGTTTGCATTACTTTAATCCAAGCTTTAACTTCATCTTGATCGCCATTATGTTTGGCATAACCTTTTTCTAAGCACCAATAGGTGTATGCCATAATTTCTCCATAACTTATTCCAGTAAAACCAAAAACCGCAAGAGCTAAAGCTGCATGCTCAAATGGAAATGAAAATGTTAGGCCTCCTATAATTTGTGAGCCTGAAATTGCATAAGGTGTTGATTGCATTGAAATAGCAATAATTAAAGTTACCACTGAAAAAAAGAAAACCATCCCAAGAAGAATCTTTTCCAGTGTGTGATAGGTTCCAAGATATAGAATAAACCAAGTTATGAAGCATGCTGTTGCAACCCATATTTCAGTACTCAGTATTGGGATCATTAAGTTTCCTGCTTCTGCAACTGCTCCTGCAAGACCACCCATGCCTGCAACGGATGGAATCACGCCAATGAACATAAACCAAACCAACCACGATGCTTTCTTGCCATTAAGGTTTGATTTTGGCCCAGGCATATCTGAAAACGATTCTAGAAAAGTCTGATTGGTTGTTATGACATAACGACTAATCTCCGCTTGAATGAGCGGTTTGCTCCAAAGGCTTAACAATAGCCACCATAACAAAGCAAAACCAGTCGCTGCTCCTAACAATGGTGACAGGGCTATTGAGCCACTTCCAACAATACTGCCAGTTACAATAATGCTTGGTCCAATAAATTTTATACGCTGAATAAATGAAGCAGGCGCCTTAGTCATAGTTTTTTTGCAGGAGTACTACATCCTTAGATTTTATTTCACATTTCCAGTTCCTCTGAGAGGCTATCACCTCAAAGGTATTTTCACAATAAAAAGTCACATGGGTTGGGTCTCTTCGATAGTGCCAATTCTCAAACATCTCATCTGATGTTAAAAAAGAAGTCATCACGCCCAGCCAGCCTCCTGGTTTTAGTATGTCGTTGAGAGTATTAAACTCTTTAAATGGATCATGAAAATGCTCTGCCGTTTCTGTACAAGTTATAAAATCATATTGTTCTGAGAGCACATTCTTATTGGGATAAAAAAATGGGTCATACAAAGAAACCTTAAAACCTTCTTTAGTTAATATATCTGCTAACGCTGGCCCTGTACCACAGCCAAAATCTAATCCATGAGCACCAAGCGATAATTTTTCTTTAAGTGGATCAGAGAGTTTTGATAAAAACGCTCGATATTCTTTATCTTGAATATCATTGTTATGCTCTAAGTATCGCAGCTCTTCTTCTGCAGTATCGATGAAATAAGATTTATCTAAATGCTTGCCTCCACAAAAATTGCAACTCCAATATTTTTTTCTATCTAGAGTTTCAAAACTTGAGACAGCATTAGACCTGCAGATATTACAGATCATTTTTAAATAATTTTTTGAATGCCTTCAATCGATGCAAGCATTCCTTGATGAATGCCATCAGCAAAAATATCTGGAGAGATTTCAGTAGTCCAGCTCAGCATACACTCTTGATCATTTATAGATGCTATTTGCATAGTAGCTAAATGATGTTCAACGGGTGCAGGAGTATGTATAGCAGAATACTGAAGTATCATGTTTGAATGGTCTTGTTTCAAAATTTTTTCGGTAATCTGCCCCATCCCTTTCATTTCGAAATGTCTACAGTCACCTTCTAATGTAATCTCCTCAATCGTAGGAACCCAATCACATCTTCCGATATCAGAAAGGATGGACCAAAGCTCCCCTGCAGAACAATTAAACCTAATATCTTCTTTAAGCGTTTTCATTTTTTTATGAAATTAATGCTCTTTAAATTTTCATCCAATAAAAATTTAATTCTACAGTAAAGCTTCAAGATTTCGCGCCTTGTTCGGCTTGAAACATCACCTCAATTGGTATTTCAAAAGCGCCGCGTTTTAAATGCCATACCCGTGAAACAGCATCAACATTTAAATCGCCATAGTAATGAGGAAATGAGCCGCTTCTATTACCGGTAGGAATGGGGGCCTCAAATTTTATTCGGTCATGGGTCTGCGAATGATCAACTTGCAGCAGTACGACTGATTCTTCTTTTGCAAAATACAAAGACAAGGTTGCATTAAGTTGAGCTGCTGTAGAAAGATGAATAAAACCATCTTTTATATCCAGTTCAGTAATTATCACTCCTAAAGCCTGAGCTTTATCCCACTCATTCAGGGTAAGCACTTTATAAATTTGATTATCCAAATTAAACTCCTTGGTCGAACTCATCACATTCTCAGATAATGCAGACATAGAGAACATTAATAAGTATGTTAATAGCTTTTTCATTTCAAAAACCTTAGTCGGGCACCCTCCAAATAGAGTAAAGCTTTAAAGAGCCATACAAAGCCCAAACCACAACAAAACCCCACCATATAGCAAAAAACCAATCATTTTTATTGGTTCCGTTCCAATCAAGCCATTCAAAGATAAATGCCTCAACAAATAAATCAAATGACAAAAGCAAAAAAAATCCAAAAACCCACAAAAGAAAGAAATTTGAGGGCTTCATAGGCATCTATTACCGGACTAAATCCACCTTCTGGTTGATTTAATATATTTTTCAAAGTCATGAGAAAAAAGATCTTTCATCGCTCTCTCTTCAGGAATAATTTGAAACTTTGTTATGTATGCGCAAAATAAAGCGACCAGAAAAATGCCGCCTAAAAGATTAAAAGATACAGATATTGAGCTTAATATAAATGCCATACCAAGATACATTGGATTTCGTGTATATTTGAAAATCCCATCTGTAACTAACTTTGTTGCTTGATCAGGGCTCAAGGGATTGACGGTTGTATTATCTTTTCTAAATAATCGAACAGCAGATATTAAAATAAAAAAACCCAGCAAAAGTAGAAAAATTCCAAGATAAGATGAATGCAGAATTTCAACCACAGGAAGCATTTCTCTAGAAAAATAGATTGCTAAACCAAATATCAAGGTAACTATAGGTGGTGGAATTTTTGTTTCCATTTTACTTAACCCTCCTCACCCTTAAACTGGTTTTCTTTCCTTCGACCTTCATGACATAGCCGCTCATAAAACCCTCAGAAATGGAAACTGTTTGCCCTTTACTTACTGGGGCTCGATCATAGAAATCCTTTACGCTTCGCCAGGTTTGGTTATTGTCTAGATTTATATAAATCTTGTAGTTGCCACGTTTACTTACATTAACTATTTTTGCTGTGATAGAAAAATCTTCTTTTGGTTTTTCTAAACCATAATCCTTTTCCTTTTGTTCATCGATTTTTATAGCTTCTTGTTTTTTGGTAATAATTAATGCTTCTTGCATTGATTTTTTTTCTTTAAAAATGGAATCGTAACAGCCAAGTCTTTCAGCTGGATCAATTTTATCTAGACACTGTTGTATGTCTGAGTTGTAAGAAAAAGCAGGCACACTTAAAATAAATAAGCCAATAAAAACGACGGGCTTAAATTTAAATGATCCACGCTGAATTTTTTTTAATATTAATTTTTTAAGATTTTTCATAGTTTTAAAAATATAACCCTACAACATGAGAAGTCAAAAAGTTTTTTGTGGTCAGATCCCCTAGACTTTATTTTTTATATGGGTGCTGGGTGGCTCAAAAAATACATTTAACCTCTCGCCAAAATTATTCTTATTCTTAATATCGTCAATCATGGATGCCCAAGCCATAAAAGTTATCTTTGTCGGATTATAAGTATTTACATTGTTGACCAAGCCAAACTTCACAGGCTCTTCTTCAGGCTCAAAGGTTCCAAACATTCTGTCCCAAATTATTAAGAGATTTCCATAATTCTTATCTATGTATTGCTTGTTAGAGCCATGATGCACTCGATGATGAGAAGGGGTGTTAAAAACCCACTCGACAAAGCCAAGCTTACCAACAATTTGCGTATGACCAACTATTCCCCATAAAGTGCTCATAACTCCAGCTACTGCAATGATTGTTGGATCAAATCCAATGAGTGGAAGCACAATAAAAAATGGTATTTTAGAAATGGGGCCAAACCATGCTTGCCTAAAAGAAACTGCAAAATTCATTTCTTCACTTGAATGATGGCTAAGATGAATTGCCCAGAGAAACCTAACCCTATGTGACATTCTATGGTAAATATAAAAAACAAAATCAATCATGATGAAGGTTAAAACCCACATCGCCCACAAAGGCAAAATACTTGCAAGATCAAAAGCCTTAAATTGATATAGATAGAAATGAAAAGCTAAGATCAGCCCTTTAATAGAAAAAGCTACAATAATATTTCCAGCAAGCAAACCAATGGTGCAAAGAGTGTCTTCTTTCTTGTAGTATTTGTTATTTTGCCAGTTTGAGATTAAAAGCTCGGCAAAAATCATCGCCATCACAATTGGCACCCCAATTGCGTAAACCTCATTTACAGTCAGATCAGTCAAAATATTACCTTCCAAAAGATAGGGTAATATGATTTAGATCATTTAGCACATTTTTAACAATCAGATTTTAGGCAGTGTCTCCATAATCCTGCATATGCTTTGCTGTTCTTTCGTTTGTGCCATACATAAAGTGATTTTCCATTTTCTCTCTATATTTACTTGCTGGGACAGTTAGCCCAACAGCTTCTGCTACTTCTCTTTGATGCATGGGGGTAGCTCCGCAACAAACACCGAGCAGCCTAATGCCTATACTGTGGACTTCTTTAAAGAATTCGCGCATCTCATATCTATTACAATATAGCGGATCTAAGGCAGTGGGGAATGTTCTCCCATGTGGTGCATGGCAAGTACAACCATTATTATCGGGTAAATTGAAAAAAGTTGGATGCTCTTCAGTTGTTCTGAATGGAAGTGGCAAAGCAGCCATATGGCAGCTTATAGCCTCTCTTATTTCTTTTAAATAAGGAAGCATGGTCTGCGGCCCTCTAAAACAGTTCATTCCAACGACGTCGGCACCCCTTTGCTCAAGCTCCTTACATGTATCAACTATTGAAACCCCATCGCGCATAATATTTTCTCCCATCGGAGCAATATTTATGACCGAAGGCAGTCCAGACTTTTGAATAATTTCAAGTGCTTTATATGCTTCTTCGGCATAATAAAAAGTTTCTCCCATAATTAAATCAGCTCCTTCATCTACAGCCCATTCAACCATTTCATTAAACATGCGCTCCACTTCAAGCTGAGAGTCCTTGTTGCCCTCTTCCCAAATATTAGAATTTGAAATATTGCCGGACATTAAATTGGGCTCTCCTCCACCAATAGGATTATCGGCAACTTTTTTTGCAATTTTAAGAGCAGCTCTATTGAGTGGCTCCAGAAGCTCCTCCTTACCAATAACTCTCATTTTTTCTCTATGTCCGTTATAGGTAAAAGCCTGAACGATGTCAGATCCAGCATGTTGAAAATCCTTATGAAGATTCTCTAAAGCCTCTGGGTGCTCCAATGCAACCATGGGCACAAACTCGCCCGAAGCCAAATAGCCTCTTTTTTCTACCTCAAATAAAAAGCCCTCAGCGCAAATTACTGGGCCCTCATCTAATCTTTCAAGTAATTGTCTTTTCATATTTATATACCTCAAATTAACCCAGTAACACCTGCGTATAGAGCAGCTGTTGGGCTTTTAGTTAAATCCTGGGAAAAAATTCCGTTTTAGCACTTTCTTTAAAAATCGCGGCAATAGGATCAAATCACGATTAAATTCATTTTAATACATGGTAATTATTTTGCAATTACTATTTAAACTAACTCAGATCGTCTCTAGGCTTAAATTCCAGCACGGTAGCATTAATACAGTATCTTGGCATTCCGTTAGGGCCGTCTGGAAACACATGCCCCAAATGAATATCTGAGGTAACAGATCTTATTTCTGTCCTTCGCAATCCATAGCTATTATCAGGCTTTGTATAAACAGAACCCTTGATTGGAGCCGTAAATGACAGCCATCCCGTATTGGAATTAAACCTGTCTTTGGTATCGAATAATGGAGCACCACTTAATTTATCAACAAAAATACCATCGGGGGTATTTTTAAAAATTTCATACTCTTTGCAAAATCTTGCATCTGTTCCCTGCTGAAAGGCAACTTTGTAAGCTTCTGAATCTCTGAGCTTAAAGTAGCCAAGAGCTTCATAAAATTCTTTAGGGCTAAGGTACCCCTGATAACCAAAAGATTCTTTTCCATTTTCCAAAAATAAAATAGTTGGAGTCGCCCATGTGGGAGATTTAATCTCTAAGCCCTGAAGTTGGTTAGCTAGCCTAAACACTAAGGGAATATCGCCATAATAGTTCTTAACAACATCTGATCTAAATTTGTCACAATAGGGGCAATAGCCTTCTGCTTCAATCACGATCATATGCTTTCCTGAAAGCAAGTCTGAATTATCAAGAATTTCAATAGTTTCTTTTTTTACAAACTTAACCCCCGTTGAATGATCTGGGCAATACCCATTTGGATTTTTTGCTATATAGTCTTGATGATATTTTTCTGCTTTGTAAAACTTTCTAATTGGCTTTACTGAGGTTGCAATGGAGCCATAACCTGCTGCTGACAAAAGCTCTTGAAAGGTTTTAAGAACCCTATCAATTACTTTCTTTTGCTCTGCAGTTGAATACAAAATGATAGATCTATACTGGGTACCAATATCATTTCCCTGTCGATTTAGCTGAGTGGGATCATGAGACTCAAAATAATGCATTAAAAGCTGTTCAGTAGAAATAATATTCTTGTTATAAGTTACCTCAACTACCTCTGCATGATTGTTATCATTAAATTTATTTTTAAGTTTTGTAATTTCCCTATAAGTTGCTCGAACGCCTTTTCCGTCGGCATAACCAGAAACAGCATCAATAACCCCAGGCAAAGATTCATAACCCTTTTCTGCTCCCCAAAAACAACCTGAGCCTAAAACGATTTTTTCTGAATGAACGGTAGCATCAATGGTAGAAGCAGACAGTAAGCCCCAAAAGAATGGAGAGATCAGTATGTATAAAAAGAGTATTGATTTTTTCATCAAGCAAACATTTTATCAAATAAAGTTGATAGCCATATCAAATAAAGCAACGATTGATAAAGCCCAAACAAAACTTCTTAAGGGTTGAGCTTGATGTCCAGATTCGTTTGCAGGCTTTAAATTAAAACCGGAAATATAAACTGCTGCAAAAATTACTCGTAGAAGCAGCCAGAAAAATGCAGAAACATCATTAACCTGAACATCGAAGATAATTGAAAGAATGGCTAGTGCTAAAAATACTGGTAGCGACTCTTTTAAATTTTCTGTTGCACGCCTTGACCTTTGAAACATCTCCTTTGTCATTATTCCTTTAAGAGTTACCGGAAGAAATAGTTGCAGAAAATATAAGAGCAAGGAGTATAAAATTATTTCGATCATAGCTTTTAATTTAGGTTAATAGAGTTATCAAAATGTTTCATAAGTGGATCAAAAATAAAAAAATATTGCGTTTAATCGAGGTGCTGAATAAGAAGCGTAGGGACATTTTGGGTATGCGATTTTACTGTAGCAACCAAAGTTTTTTCCTTCACTCCTTTTTGAATTGGTGTTACTTCAACTCCTTCATCTAAAAGTCGTTGATGAGCTTTTTCTATATCTTTTACATCCCAAGCCAGGCCCCAAATCTTATCGCTGGGCGGCAAACTATCTTCTTGCTCTATAACTTCTATGGTGGTTTTATTCAGTCTAAAAAAGAGCATCCTTTTTTGCCAATGCTCAATAACTTTATCAAGGGCGAGACGAATGTTAAAAATGTCTTGATAGATTTCTATGAAGCCATCTGCGTCATTGGTATTAATTACAACATGGTCTAATTTGTGAGGAGATGATGACTCTATGCTTTCGGGCTGAGGAAGATTTCCCTCAGTGTGCTCGATGACAAAAGAAAAGATGCCTCTGGTGAGCTCGGGGGGAAGGAACAAATTTTTCCATTTTCTTACCTGCTGATCAGAAGAATTTATACCCTCCCCATCAGAAGGATCTCCCATGAGGAACTTCCTTTCTTGAAGAGAGCTATGAACGCTAGCAATATCCTCTGTAGCAAAGACCATGCCAATTAGACCTTCACCAGTTGTATCTAAGTAATAATTTACAAGGTCAGCACCTAAACCTTCACTGGTAGGAGCCAGCAACTCAAAATAAGTATTTTGGAAATTGAACAAGGAGTTGCTTGTGCCTAATTCTTTGTGTGTGCCACTCCAAACAGGTGCCATACCAAATAATTTTTGATAATTATTTTCAGCCTCCTGCAAGTCTTTAACCGCAACGATAAGGTGATCTAATTGGTTAAACATTTTATGTAACTATTTTTTTCCAGTTAAAACCAAGGTTCCCGCCCAGTCCTTGGATTGATTGGCTCGCCAGCTTTTAATATGATTAAAACCTGCTTGCATAAAAAAATTGACCCATTCTGTCTCTTTAAACATTTGCATTCTGGTGCCTACTTTTTCTTCCCAGGAATGGGAATCACTATTTTCATGGTACAAATCTATGCCGACGATTAGTCTTCCTCCCTCGTTTAGCCAAGAGTTAGCTATTTTTTTTAATATCGCAGCTGGGTTTTCTAGATAGTAGAGCACTTCCATCGAGTGAATGAGGTCATACCTTTGGGTAGGTTCGTGCTCATCAATATTGGCAAGAATATACTCCTCGCCGCCTCCTAGCTTTCTTGCTTTAGAAATCATTTGAGGGGCCCCATCAATACCATGGGCATAACTACAGGTTGATTTTTCAGCTATCTTTCTTACCACCCAACCATTACCACAGCCCAAGTCTAAAAATGAAAAATTTTTATTAAGATGTTCTCTTTCCTTAATTGCAAAATCGAGCATTTCACTGACTGCTGCTGCATGGCCTTTTTCCATGCCAATGTCTTTACCTTGTTCTGCCCAGGTTCCAAAAACATCTACTGCTTTTTGCATTCTTTGATTAAAAGCTTTTTTGGTAGCCAATGATGACTTGATAATCTGTTTTCATTTGAAGATTATTCTTATTTTGATTAACAGGTTTTAGTATTTCAATGCCAATGCTGTCATTCCCGCTGAAAAAGATATCTAAATTAATATTCATACCTAGACCGACAAATATTTCTGTGCCTCCATAGTTGTTAGGATTTGCTGTTTGAACAGGCGCCATGATTAATGGGTTTCTTCCAGACAAGGCGTCTTGATCGACAAACTTTAACCTGGAAGAAACAGAAACCTGTTTTGAAAATGGATACTGTATCCATGAATTAAACTCGGTTTGATCTCCAAAAGACCAACCAGACTCTGATACAACCATCTTTCTTTTTAGTTGGGTGCCCCAAGTGATATCTTCATTAAGTTTCCTGGTGTTAGTTAGGCCAAAGATTAGGCTGGATGAGCCATCCCCAGGCTGCATAGCATAGGGCATGATCATGCTCATCTTCTTGCCCATTGGAGTCAATACTTGCGCCATTGAGTCATCGCTGCCGATAGATTTTTTAAATGAAATCTCTCCATGCCATTTTGAATTCTTGATTTGGCTGATATGAAACAATGTACTCAAAGAAATATCTGAAAGATCGCTTGAAGACGTATTAAATTGGCCCACCAACCCTCTACCCATCATTGGAGAGTACGAATTAAGCTGCATATCTCTAGACACATATGTTGCCATCGCCATAAATGTTAAATTGTTTGATGGGGCATACATGACATCAATCATTGTCATTTTCATGTCCATGTTCTGGGGAACCACAGAGAGGTTTGCTGGCATGTTGCCTAGTGGATTAGGCATCTCTAAAATCTTTGAATTGCTTATGTTTTTTCCATCAAAGATATTGCCATGCATCTTCATCAATCCCTGCTTAATGGAGAACATAAATCCGCTGTGATGCATGCTTCCCATAATCCCAATTGGAGCTAATGTGTGGCTCATAGAATGATGTTTTGAGTTCATTTTTTTCATTTTGGAATGATCATGCATTGGCTCTCCGTCTTCCGCAAAAAGACCAATTGAAATGCAAGCCAATGATATTAAAAGAAGCTTCATGATTTTTTGAAAAATAGTATCACGCCTGAAATAGAAGTAAATAAAGCAATAAATGAAAAAATTTTTAACAGCAAATTATCAATATTATCTCTATCTACCCAATCCATAATATGCAGACCCCACATCAAATCCCAGATTCTCCACTGAGCAGATCTTATGGCAACGATTTCGCCAGTAAATGGATCTTGATAAACATTGATTTCTTTGCCCTCATTGGAAAGGGAAACAGCTTTATACAAAGGTAATTTTCGTCCTCGATATTCTGAACCACGTTTTGACTCTTCAACAATCTCTATGGTTTGTGGCTGAAGGGTTGTTTCTTCTTCTATGATCTGCATTGCAGATTCAAAATCTAGCTTTTCTAATTTTGGGTTATTAGCTATTGATACATCTGTTTTAACAACACGATATTGCTCACCGCGCACATTTTCTATTTTATTGAAAGAAAAATAGATGCCCGAGACAGTCCATAAAAGGAGCTGAACTGCTATGAGAAGACTGATGTATCTATGAAATTTTCTTAAGGTAATTTTTGTCATTAATCATGACATTCGCAAGCAAGTTCTTTGCAGGCTTTATAGTTTTTGTAGTGTGCAAAGGCAACTGTAATCGAACCCAACAAAGTTAGTGACTTCTCAGCAAACTCTCCAAGCACACCCTCTCCAAAAAAAACTGCAAAGATAAGGATCCACAAACCTGAAGTGCCTATATAAAAATATGAAAGAATCCTGTGGTTTCTGTAACCAGTGATCAAAGCATACAGACTCACCGGTAGCACTATTATTAGGAATACTTTGTGGATCAGCTCGTTATCTATCGACAGAGCAAAAAAACCGGAAGTTAAAATTAAAAATGAAGGCATTAAAAGGCAATGAATCATGCATGCCATTGATAATGTAATTGATGCCTTGTCTGCGTTTACTTGTGTATTCATATCGTTTGAGGAGTTGATTCTATTGAACAAATTCATTTACTGCAACCATTAAACCATAGTCGTCAAGTGGTATCTTTGTTTCTACCAACTATCCCTTAATTTACGCAGACCAATAAAGGTTTTTTGGTTATCTAGGCTTGCCACATCCAGATCAAGGCTTGATGCAAGCCCTTCCCGAACTTGATTTTCATTAAGTCTAAAAAAAACATTAATTTGGCGCTCTAGACCAATATCACTAACAAAACTTTCTGCATCCAAGCCATTTTTAAATTTATCTCGCAGAGAAAGTGCAGTCTTATTATCAGGCTCACGATCAAGAGTAAACTCTATATTGTTCTCAATGTAATCGTGGCCTGGGAAAATCCGAACATCATCAGCAAGTGGAAAAATATGATCCTCAAAAGTCTTGTGGAGAATTTTAGGCTCGCCACCAAAATCACACCTACCTACTCCTGCATTAAAAAGTGTGTCTCCACAAAATAATGCGGGTTGCTCATCTGAATTACCAGGATAATATAAACAGATATGACTCATCGTATGGCCGGGTGTGTCCAATACTTTTAAAATAAAGTCGCCACACTGCAACTCATCTCCAGCATTCAAGCCCCTGTTTACGTTGGGTATCGCATCCATTGCATCTTGATGAGAAACCAGTTCAGCACCCGTCGCAGCAATCACTGGACCATTACCACCAATATGATCATGATGGTGATGAGTGTTAGCCACTATTGTTATCTTCCATCCCATTGCATTTGCCGTCTCAAGACATAAGGCATGATCCAATGGATCTATGGCTATTGCCTCAGATGTGTTTTCACATGCCATTAGGTACATATAATTTTTAAGGTCGTTTCGGATAGGTATTTGCTTTATTAGCATTTTATTTTTGATATAGAGGTGCTCAGACCATTAAAAAGAACTTATAAAAGAAAGACTTTAATTGTTGCTTATGAGCAACAATCGCAGTTACAACAGCTACAGCAATCACACATACGCTTAATATAAACTAAATTAACAATTATTTCATTTCTTGCTAATTATCAATCTAAAAATTCTTTTATTTTTTTTAAAATGTAACCTTTACTTCCCATAATAATAATGATAAGTTTACGTTACATTTTAGCAAGGAGAAAATAATGAAACACTCTTCAAACGAAAAGGGAAATTTAATGATGTATGTAGGCCTTGGGTTTGGTCTGTTTGGCGTTGTTTTATATGATCCGTTAGGATTGTTATTTCAAGGCACAGGATTAATGGTTATCGGGCTAGGTCTAATTTGCATGTATGTAGGTTATAAGCATTCAAGTGAAGTTGAGGCGGTTAACAAAGCCGTTGAAAACTTCGAAAAAAGATAGGAGAACATCATGGGTCCAGAAACAATAGTGCCTGTATTGGGGATAATGACCGGAATAATAATACCTGTATCAGTTTTTATTTGGCTGTATTTTGAAAGCAAGGATAAAAATAAAACAATATTAGAGATATCTAAAAATATTGATGATCCTTCAAAGATGCAAGACTTAATTGGCATGCTTGATGAAAGAAAGAAAGAGCCAATTGATTATAGAAGAACTGGTGTGGTTACCCTTTTTACTGGCGTGGGTCTTTTTCTTTTTGGTGTCTTCTTTTTAGGAGAAATCTTAATGGGGGTTGGAGCATTAGTAACTGCCATCGGCATTGGGCAAATTATTGCTGGCTATCTTTATCCCAATACAAGTGAAGAAATAAATCAGGCTGTAGATGCGTTTGAAAAGAAATAATAGAGTAAGGATGAATAAATTTACAGTAAAGAATTGGGCTGAAATTTCACAGGGCCTCGGCGTAGGGATTGGGTTTATCAACTTTTATGTACTTTATTACTCATGGCACATTTCTTGGGGAATAAGCTTTGCTATTGCCTTTGGACTAGGCTACCTAGCTAGTGTTTTTTTTGAGCATTATGTAGGCGATAAACTTGAGAATACAGAGGCCAAGGAGCTCTCTGATGCTGTTGAAGAATTTGAGGAGAAATAAATGACCTTTTTCAAACGTTTTTTAGTGCTTTTTATATGTGGCGCTGTTCAAGTTTTTTTTGCAACCTACCTGTTGCTTGAATTGCTTGGCTTTGGTTTGGCTTGGCACCTCATGAATCATGACATGATGTTTATTCCTGGCATTTTGGTTTTCTTGGGATCTGGGTACTTAACATTTTCTTACTACTTTCTAAGTGACGAACAATCTAATAATGCTTTGTATGATGAATTTAATGCGCTTAGATATTACAAACTTGCTACAGCGGGGTATGTAATCAATGGGATTGGTATTTTTGTTCTATACTCTATGCAGGATTGGTCTAATTGGAGCTTTGCACTGGCCAATAATATGATTTATCAAATCGCAGCTTTTGCATGGCTAATTTTTGGGGTGCTTTTAGTTTGGTTTGCTCTTGGTGATTTAAGAGAATCACGAAATGGGTAAGAGCCACGAAAAACTTTTAAATAATTTAGAGGACCTGCGAAAATCTTCTGGCTTAACGCAACAAGAACTGTCTGAAAGCGCTGAGGTTTCTAGAAAAAGCATTAATGCCATTGAGAATGGCATCTACGTTCCTTCCACAGTGCTGGCATTAAAGATAGCTAAAACTCTTGATTGCACTGTTGAGGAACTGTTTAAACTGCCTTAAAACACATGATTAAGCTTATGACAATAATGAGTTTTATTTTTGCTGTGATCGGAATGTTCGCCTTTTAATATAGAGATTTGAAGACTTGTAATTCAATGATAGGTATCGTGAAAATATATGAAAAGAAATAGTAATTTTATGCTGTGGTTTATTGTAATATTTACTATGTTTATGTATTGGTGGTTCCTCAATCAATGAAAGATAGCAAAGAGAATTTAAGATCTAATAAAGGTGAGTGGATTGGCGTTAGCGTAGCAATTGGCGCTGCGGTTTTTATTATAACAAATGAGCCTGTTTGGATAGCATTGGGTGTTGCAATTGGCGCAGCCTTTGAGTGGGTAAAACGAAAAAAATAAGCTTATTTAAAGCCATGAGGGAATTTAAAAATCTTATAGTTCTTGGACCTTTAATATACGCACTGCATCATTTTGAAGAACACATACTTTTTAATTTTAGGGAGTGGCGGCTTGCCTATTTTCCAGATAATAATCCCCTTCCAACAGAAGAGGTTCTGGTAAGGCTGATAGCGCTTCTTTTAATATTTGTCTTTGTCCACTTAATCAAAAATAACAGAGGCAGTGCCCATATAGTTTTGTTTTTTTTGATGACCACTCAGGTCGTGAATGCCTTTTTTCATATTTTCTATAGTGTTTATTTCTACGACTTTAGTCCTGGAGCCATAACGGCAGCCATACTCTACCTGCCTATTAATTTTTTAATCATTAAAGCTGCCTATCATGAGGGATATTTAAGAGGCTACATAGAATTATTTTTGCTTTTTGTGGGAGGCGTCATTACATTTGCTTTGTTTGAGCTAATCGGCCCTGAGGTGATTGCCTTTAGTGTTTTGCTCACGCCACTTTATTATGTGCTGATCAATCGGGCTGAATCTGCGAGTAACAATTAATATTGTTCATCTTATAATTTTTCAACAACTCTTTTAATCTCTTTTATGTGATCAATTGTTGTTCTGCAGCATCCACCAATTACGGATGCCCCACTATTAATCCAATCCATTACAAAATCCTTGTAGTCAACAGGAGTAATAGGTTGATGATTGTGATAATGCCATTCATCCGAATCGCTCACAAACCCCTCTAGCTTGTTTTTTTTGTAGATTGAAGAGTTGGCGTATATCCCAAAGCTTTTTTCTTTTTTTAGTTTTTCAATTGCCATGCTTGCTGTATCTGCATGAACGCAATTGACCAATTGGCAATCAACATCCAATTTAAGGCCCTCACTAATTGCAAGATCTAACAGCTCAGTGCTTGGCAACCTATTAAGCTTGTTGCTTCTGGTTGTCCAGCTTAGCCACACTGTATCAGAAAATTTTTTTGCTGTGGATGCGGCAATAATACCCTCATAAATTGATGCCATGGTCTCACAAATAATGACATCCACTTCACCTCTATAAACTTCGCCCAATGTCTCATAGAACTTTCTTAATTTTTTTTCATTTGGGCTCAAATCTGGTCTGAAAGTTACGTGAATTGGAGGATAACATCCAGCTATCTTGGTTTGTGTCCCAGTTTTAATTACTGCTTCTTTGCATAATTCTAGCGATCGCTTTGCTAAATCTTCATACGGGGGTGCTGATGGCTCACGTTTTAACAATTCAGGAGTAGCTTGATAGTTTGATGTAGTAATAACATCTGCACCGGCTTCTATATTATCAATATGAATTTGTTTAATAACTTCTGGATTATGTATTAAGGAATAAGCTGACCAAATAGAGGTTTTGAAGCTGGGGAGATACTCGCCACGGTTTTCAAGTTCTGTGCCAAGCGCTGAATCTAATATTAAAGGTTTCATTTGTTGTCTCTCAGGAGTTATTAAAGAGCCTCCATTGACTAATATTATGGCTTGCACTTAATACAAGCAACCCGGCAAAAATCCCTAGGTTTTTAACAAAATTTTGCATTTCTCTACCAGCATCTGTGTTGGGGTATTCGTTCCAAAAATCATGCATTCCGAAGTTTATTAATATGGTTAAAGCTGCAAGGATTATTGCCGGTTCCTTGATGCGATATCCAGTGATGAGCATCAACCCTAGCGCTATCTGCAATACAATGGTTATTGGCAACAGAATGTTTACAAGAGGCACATTGTGAAGAGTCATATATTCAAGCATAAAATCATAGCGTGGAATTTTTGTAATTCCAGGATATAAAAAATATAAGCCAAGCAATATTCTTCCAGTTGTAATTAAAAATTTTTCCATTGGTTTTCCTTTATTTTTCTACCCAATCAAGCATATCTTCAACATAGATATCACCTTTTGGCTCAAATTCTTGTGGTTCATCTAAACTGCAAATGGTGATATAAATATTTTTTTGATCTTCATCAAGAACACAAACCAAGGGAGTCCCGCAATCTTGGCAAAAATATCTTGCTCCATGGGAAGAGGAGATTAGTTTTTTGGGATCACCTTTTATGTATTTAAAACAAGGTCTTGGAATAGCCATCCAAGAAACAAAAGCAGCTCCCGAAATACTCCTGCACATGGAACAATGGCAATTTGCAGAAGGGTAATTGTTGGGCTCAAAACTATAGCGAACTGAGCCACAAAAACATCCGCCCTCTATTACATTATCCACTGTTTTATTTTACTCCACCTGACAGAGTGTTTTTAAACAGTGACTTAGTATTTTATCCATAATTATCTGAAAAATATTGTTCTCTCTCTTCCTTATTCATACCAACAGTATCGTTCATAAAATTATTTCTGTCTTCTCTAGATTTGAAGACCCATATGCAAACAGTATCCTGTGAATGATAGATTGCTTTTAGTTCATCATCTATTTCGCAGATTTCTTTTGGGATTTCTGTCTTGATGCAAATCACGATTTTGAATGTCCTTTTATATTAAGTTATCAGCTTAGGTATTATTCCTAGTTGAGCAAGAATACCAAAGATGATTAACAATATAATGCTGCTGATTATTTTAAGATTCCTCTTTTCAATCCATTCAAATAAGTTATCTATAAATTTTCTTATCCGTTTATCAGCTATATCCATCCATTTAATAGCTTTTCTTGTCCATGAGTCAGTCATGTCAATTAATAATAAAGAGAAGGCTGCGATAATGAGCCACACTAAACCATTAAGAGTCATGTCTATAATCCAACCGACTGCTATCCAGTTAATTTCCATTATGATCTATCCCACTGTCACTGATTAAGTTTAAACATTGATTTCTTAGCACTCGATATTGTTTTCGTCGTGTCGTGATCATGCTAACGCTCGTAACCCATTGCATCGAACTCAATCCTGCAGTTCTTATATATTTGGTCCTTTGCTTTCTGCGACAACAGCTCGGATGCAGGCCTTCTGTTAGTTCGGAATTTGTGTTTGGTTTGTGGATAGTGCGCGACAATATCAAATTCAAGCCTGTCGCCGAGGGTCGTGAGGTCTTCCTGCATATTGTCAAAATTGACAATGAAATCGACAATAGGTTTTTCACCGTCTGAATAGGTTGGGTAAGTGACGTAATACTTCTTCTTCAGAACACGCTCAAGCTCCTTGTCAAAACTCCAGTTCTTTTTTCCGCGCGCCTGATAATAGATATGTGATACAACCTTTTCGTAGGGATGCCTTTCGATCGAAAAAGTGAAGTAATCATCGTAAGTTTTTTTGCCGACGTACTCGCGAATCGCAACAGCCGGCATATGATTGAAAAACTTGCCACGGCGTCTGGCGCGTAAAAATTTCATCTTGCGTGCCTTTATCATATCGCGATATCGCTGCTCTCCAAGACCACCGTAGTTCTGAGGTAACGTGCCGCCCATGTCCAGCCTGACGAGTTCGTCTTCAAATGATATCGGAGTGATGATGTCATCGGGACCACAGACTTGGCTCAGACCAACCTCCATGCTTGTGCCCGAGGTTTTACGGGTCTTTACGAAAATAAACTTCTTTGCATGGCTAACAATCATTGGTTGCCCTGCTGATTCGACTAAGTCCTTTCTTGCGCCGATAGATAGCTATTTTTCTCGAAGCATCAATGGGTTGCGAAATTCTCTGCCAAAAATATTTTTTCTCCGGATACCAACTGTTAGATTTATCCGGTAAAATGCCGTCCAGAACAACTTCCCAATCCGGCGATGATTCGTATCCACAACCGACCAGATCTGGTGTCATTGTGCCGTGGATTGCCTGCTGTTGAACGATGCGACCGAGATGTTTTCGCCAGACACCGACACTGGTCGGTCCAATAGGACGGACGCCACGCATTGCAACCTTTGACTTTTCAGACACTTGCGCCTGTTCATGGTACTCAGAAAATTTGTGTTGTTTCTCAAGCCATGGAAATTTTGCAGTGATTTGGCTTTGTGTGGCGTCAGGGTTATTTACAAAATCCTCGTACCGGATATTGAGAAAGCGATCGTGGCCGAACAATGGGCGTGCACAGGCATGCAATTCACGCCAAAGCCTAATGTTCGAGTAGTACATATCCTCGCTCTTACCGTGCCGGCTAACGATGACATCACGTGGATCGCGCGTTACGTAAATGACATAGAGATTAGGATCGTCGATGACTCCTGGCATGTATAACGTATCTTTGGGTCGTTTCGTGATAACCACATCGTTGTTTTTTGCGGTTACGAGGTGAAAGCGAATCTCATGGTCATAATGCTTGTTTGTCCGAAAACAGGTGACCATCGCCTCGTGCAAGAGAGTAGTACCGGATCGCGGCGAGCAGGCAACAATGTGAATGTGCTTAAACAGACGTCAACTCCCTAGTGCGCCGTCGAGGGCCGAATACTTCTTTTGTATATCCGTAATTCTTAATATCGGTACTCCTTCATGTCATACGGATCAGAGGTATAGAAACCTAGCAAAATCATTCGACTGTTATGGAGTTGTTTAAGTTTCGTATTGGGGGATTTTCCAGTAGATATAACCCTTTGAGCTCTATCATATTCCCAGCCCAGCAAGCAATGCAGTAATACCCATTAGAAAAGCACCTGGCATTCTTAATAAAGCTCTATGTCTTCCCAAACCAAGAAAAATAAATAAAAGTGAGCCTAAAAGGTTAATCCCAATTACCGGATATGCAGCTATAGCAAATTCTGGGTTATAGGCTATATAAATTAAAGTTAAAGCACTTATAAAAAGAAAGATGGTGAACACGTGCCAAGAAACAATGCTTAACGATTTTGTTAATGCCTCCATATCGCTATCATTTACATTGCTAATATAAATTTTTCCCCCGATGAACCCATGAAACAACATTCCCGCTAAAGAAAGGAAAGCCGCAATCATCAGAAGCCAATAATCCATTTTACTTTTTATCAATACGAATCATAAACTACTCTACCGTCACTGAGTGTTTTTAAACAGTGATTTGATTCTAACATTTTTCAATTTGCTAATGCTTCTGACCATAACAAAAGGTAGATGCCTGGAACTAGAATTAATGTCACAAGCAAATACACCCTCTTGCCAATGTTCTTTTTAAAATACTCTGAAATTTGACTAAGCAATAATGATAAGGGTATTACTATTGCTGCCATCATTATCATGCCTGTAAATTGCCATCCTGATTGATGGTTTTCAGAATAATTAACTGCGTACCATTCAACGATAGACCCACAAACTATAATCAAAATTAATGTAGAGAAAATAAGTGCTTTGTAAGAGAGGTTGAGATTAGTCATGCGTGAAAATCACTGTTTAAGACTACTCCACAGTCACTGATTGAGTTTAAACAGTGATTTCTTAGCACTCGATATTGTTTTCATCCAGTATCTTTTTTACAGATTCTGGGATTGTTTTATTATTTTCTAAATAATAATCTTTGAGTATGCATGCTTGATCGGGATCAATTCCCAAAGAGTAGTAATTATTAGTCTCGGTTTCAGTGGTAAAAGAGCAAGAGGTTGCTATAAACCCAAACACTAATATTGCTGTGTACTTCATAATGGTCTCCTTAAATCGCTGTTTAAACTTACTCCACCGTGACTGACTTAGCTAGGTTCCTGGGTTGATCTAAATCAGTTCCACGTTGACATGCAACTTGATAGGCAAGGATTTGAAGTGGGATGGTATAAATAATGGGTGCAAGCAACTCGCTGCACTCTGGCATTTGAATATAAACCCCTCTTTCAAGATTGATTTTAGAATTGGGCCCGCCAAAGACATAAAGCGTTCCGCCTCTGGCTTTTACCTCTTCAAGATTAGAGACCAGTTTTTCGGTTAGAGTATTTTCAGGTGATAGGGCGACCACTGGGATTTGATCATCTACCAAGGCCAATGGTCCGTGTTTTAGCTCGCCTGCTGGATATGCTTCAGCATGGATGTATGAAATTTCTTTAAGCTTTAATGCGCCCTCTTGCACGATTGGGAAAAACATTCCTCGACCTAAAAATAACGCATTGTGCTTATCAGCAATGTTGGGAACTATGCCCGAGATCTTATCAGACAGCTTTAATGTTTGATTAATGATTTCAGGCAAGGATCTTAATTCGTTGACAAGATTTTTTCTTACCCCTTTATCTCCATCTAGGCTTTTTGCTATCGACATGGCAAGCAACATAAGCCCTGCAAGTTGAGTAGTGAATGCTTTGGTTGAAGCAACGCCTATCTCTGGACCGGCATTGGTGAATAAAACATGTTCGGATTCTCTGGCCAGCGAACTGGTTGGTACATTACAAATTGATAGAGTGCTCAAATAATCTTTTTCTTGTGCATACCTTAATGCAGCTAAGGTGTCTGCCGTTTCACCTGATTGCGAGATGGTTACAAACAATGTGCCCTCTTCTACAAGCGGGTCACGGTATCTATACTCACTAGCAAAATCTACATAACAGGGAATTTTTGCTATTTTTTCAAACCAAAATCTTCCCACCTTCCCTGCATGCAGGCTCGTTCCACAGGCAACAAACTGAATCCTTTTAATTTTACTAAAAACCTCAGATGAGCCTAGGCCAAATATATTATCTAAAACATCGTCTTCTCCAAACTTTCCGTTGATGGTATTTGCGACTGCTTCAGGTTGCTCATGTATTTCTTTTTCCATAAAGTGAGAATACTCACCCTTGGTAACGGCGTTAACTGCTATATCTATTTCAGTTATGTCTCTTGTCACAGGAGAATTCTTACCATCAAACACTTGATAGTGTTGTTTTGAGACTTCAGCAACATCGCCATCTTCAAGAAAAACAAACTCATTGGTGAGCTGAGAAAGGGCCAAGGGGTCAGAAGCAGCAAAATTTTCTTCCAAACCAACCCCAATTAAAAGCGGGCTTTTATTTCTTGAAATAATGAGCCTGCTTTTGTCATTGATATGAATGGCTGCTATAGCATAAGCCCCGTCTAGCTCTTTGACTGCACCATGCATGGCAAGAAGTAGATCGCCCGAGGACTGAAAATGTTGGTGAAGTAGATGAGCTATGACCTCCGAGTCAGTCTCTGATTGGAAGGTATAACCAGATTTGGTTAGTTTTTCGGTTAACTCAAGGTAATTCTCTATGATTCCATTGTGGACAATGTGAACATCTCCGCTGGATGCATGCGGGTGTGCATTTTGTTCTGAGGGCTGGCCATGTGTAGCCCAGCGAGTATGGGCAATGCCAAGTTTACTTTTTGGGCGCTGCTCAATCATTCCTTCTTCAAGCAAGCTAACTTTGCCTAAAGTTCTTAGGTTGAAAATACTGTCTTTTTGATGGAGGGCTATCCCAGCTGAATCATAGCCGCGATACTCCATTTTATGAAGGCCTTGGACCAATAGCTTGCCAACGTTGCGAGATGATGCCGCTCCTATAATTCCACACATATTATTTTTTGTTTTTTGCCCAGTCTTCTTTGGTCGCCTGCTTGCCTCGAGCTACAGCAAGAGCTTCGTCGGGAACATCCTTGGTGATTACAGAACCAGCCCCTACGTATGCACCTTTACCTATCTCTACTGGCGCTACCAATGAAGAATTTGTTCCAATGAAGCTCTCTTCACCAATGGTTGTTTTATGTTTGTTGGTACCATCGTAATTGCAGGTAATAGTTCCAGCGCCAATGTTTGCTCTCTCACCAATATCAGCATCGCCTAGATAGGCAAGATGATTAGCTTTTGCGCCATCACCAAGTTTTGTTTTTTTGGTCTCAACAAAGTTGCCAACTTTAGCGTTGTTTCCAATTTCTGAGCCCTCTCTAAGACGGGCATAAGGACCTATGTTGCAATTAGAGCCTACTGTTGCAGATGAGAGGTGGCTGAAAGAATCAATAGTAGAGTTGTCTCCAATAGAAACGTCTTGTAAAACAACATTTGATTTAATAGTAACGTTATCTCCTAAAGTGACCTTGCCTTCAAAAATTACATTAACGTCTACAGAGCAATCTTTACCAGCCTCAACTTCACCCCGAACATCAATGCGAGTTGCATCCAGGATAGTAATCCCTTGTTCTAATAATTTTTCAGCACCCATTTTTCTTAAAATTGACTCTAACTCATGTAATTCATGTTTATTGTTCGCCCCCACAACTTCGGCGGGGTTAACTTGAATATAATTTATTTTAACCCCTTTTGCAGAAAGTATCTCTACCAAGTCAGTAAGATAGTACTCATTGGCAGCATTTTGGTTATTGATTTCATCTAAAGCAGGTTTTAAAAGGCTGCCATCGACTAATAAAATGCCTGTAAAGACCTCTTGAATTTTTCTTTCTTCTTTAGATGCATCCTTTTGTTCAATAATTCTTAGGGCTAGGTTTTCTTCATTGGTAATTATTCTGCCATAGCCAGTTGGGTCATTTAACCTCATGGATAAAAGTGTGCACTCTTGCTTAGAACTAATAAGTGCCTCTATGGTCTCATTGCTGATTAAAGGAACGTCGCCATATAAAACTAAAACCTTTTCATTTTCTTTTATCAAATGAGAGGCGGTTTTAACCGCATGTGCGGTTCCTAGTTGTTCATTTTGATCTACTGTTTGAATGTTTGGATCTATGCTGGTTATGTGTTTTTTTAGTAGGTCTTTTTGATGTCCCACAACGACGGTTACATCTTTGCTATTTGTTTTAGCGGTTTTGATAACGTGAGAGATTAAGGAATGGCCGCCAAGTGGCTGCATCACTTTTGGCAAATTGGTGTTCATTCGAGTTCCTTTGCCAGCTGCAAGGATAATAGTATGAATATTCAACGTAATAACGAATTAAGTTTGATACAAGTACCTTACTTGTTTTTTCTTAATTTTTGAATGGTTTTAATTCTTGCGGCTGCTTCAGCAAGTTGCGCTGCTGCTTTGGTGTAATCTAATTCTGACTCTTTATCATGCATATTTTTTTCTGCAAGTTCTTGAGCTTTGATAGCCTCGGCCTCATCCATTGATTCTGCGCGTTCAGCTCTGTCGGATAAAAAAGTAACTAAGTCAGGCTGTATTTCAATGAACCCGCCCGAGCAAAAAAAGGTTTTTTCATCATCACCGTTTTGAACTCTTACTGGTCCTGGAGCAAGGCCAGTTAGAAGAGGTGTATGGCCTGGAGCAATGCCTATTTCACCAAGAGATCCGGTAGCAAAAACCATAGTACCTTCGCCAGAATAAATTTCTTCACTTGATGAAACTATGCTGACTTTAATGGTGGACATGAATTATAAGGTTTTTGCTTTTTCTACAGCTTCTTCGATTGTTCCAACCATATAAAAGGCTTGCTCAGGGAGGTCATCATAGTCTCCAGCAAGAATGCCTTTAAATGATTTGATGGTATCTTCGAGTTTTACATATTTTCCCGGGGAACCAGTGAAAACCTCTGCGACAGTGAAAGGCTGGGAAAGGAATCTTTCAACTTTTCTGGCTCTTGCTACAGCCAACTTATCTTCCTCGGATAATTCATCCATACCCAAAATAGCAATAATATCTTTAAGTTCTTTATATTTTTGAAGAACACCTTGAACGCCTTGGGCAACATTGTAATGCTCCTCTCCAACCACAAGTGGATCTAACTGCCTGCTTGTCGAGTCAAGCGGGTCAACTGCTGGGTAGATACCAAGCTCAGCAATTTGTCTTGAAAGAACCACTGTTGCATCTAAATGAGCAAATGTTGTTGCGGGCGATGGGTCTGTTAAATCATCCGCAGGAACATATACGGCTTGAATTGAAGTAATAGAACCGTCTTTTGTTGAGGTAATTCTTTCTTGCAAAGCACCCATTTCTTCTGCCAGTGTTGGCTGGTATCCAACAGCTGATGGCATTCTTCCTAAAAGGGCCGAAACCTCAACACCAGCAAGAGTGTATCGATAAATGTTGTCGATAAACAATAGAACGTCTCTTCCCTCATCTCTGAATTTTTCGGCCATGGTTAACCCTGTTAGGGCAACCCTAAGCCTGTTTCCTGGGGGCTCATTCATTTGGCCGTAAACCATGGCAACTTTAGATTCGCTTGGCTTCTCAACATTAACAACCCCTGATTCTTGCATTTCATAATAGAAATCATTTCCTTCTCTGGTTCTTTCGCCAACCCCCGCAAAAACTGAAAGCCCAGAATGCTCGGTTGCAATGTTGTTAATAAGCTCCATCATGTTCACTGTCTTACCTACTCCAGCCCCTCCAAACAGACCAATTTTTCCACCCTTTGCAAAAGGACAGATCAAATCAATAACTTTAATGCCTGTTTCGAGAAGATCATCTGATAAAGATTGGTCCATATAGCTTGGTGGCTTTCTGTGGATGGGCATTTGCTCATCTGCACCAATGGGGCCACACTCGTCAATAGGATTGCCCAATACATCCATAATTCGACCTAGCGTTTTTTCACCCACTGGAACAGAAATAGGAGCATTGGTTCGCTCAGCGGTTAGGCCTCTTTTTAATCCTTCGGTTGTTCCCATAGCAATAGCTCTAACTATTCCGTCTCCAAGTTGCTGCTGGACTTCAAGCACAGTGCCGGTATCTGTAATTTTAATAGCTTCGTATACCTGAGGGATGTTGTTTTTTTCAAACTCAACATCGATAACCGCTCCGATAATTTGTGTTACTAAACCATTGCTCATTTCTTTCTCCTTAAACCGCAGCCGCTCCACCAACAATCTCAGATAATTCCTGAGTGATGGCTGCTTGTCTTACGTTGTTGTATAACAGTTCCAATTCTTTAATTAAATCACCAGCATTTTCGGTAGCATTTTTCATAGCTAACATTTTTGCTGCTTGCTCGCATGCACTGTTTTCAATAACGGCATGATAAATTAGCGACTCAATGTATCTTGTCATTAAGCCTTCCAATAATTCTTGAGCTTCTGGCTCATAAATATAATCCCAATGTGTTGGTGTAAGTTCATCTGTCTCTTCGGTTGGCAAGGGAATCAGTTGCTCAACTTTTGGCTCTTGTGTCATTGTATTTACAAAGCCATTACCACATAGATATACTTGATCCACCTCACCATTTCTATGAAGGTCTAAAACAGTTTTGGTAAGCCCAATTAATGCATCTGGATCTGGTTTGTCCCCCAACTTTTGAACATTAGCAACCACATCACCACCAACAGATTTGAAAAAACTAGCAGCCTTTAAACCAATTAATGCGAAGTTTGATTCAATTCCTTGCTCTTTTAATTCTGCTGATTTGCTGATCACTTGTTTGAACAAGTTGATATTAAGACCCCCACACAAGCCCTTATCAGAACTCACCACCAAAAAGCATGCTTTCTTGGTTTCTCTATGCTCATAGAAGGGGTGTGAATATTCAGAGCTTGAATTAGCAATGTGAGAGATCACCTCTTTGATTTTCTCAGAATAAGGCCTGCCAAGTTGCATTTCATTTTGTGTTTTCTTAATCTTGCTAGCCGCAACCATTTCCATAGCCGAAGTAATTTTTTGCGTGCTTTTTATGCTCGCAATCTGCTTTCTTACTTCTTTGGTATTAGCCATTAGTTATAAATTAAAATGTTTGAGTTTTTTTAAATTGTTCAACAACCTCAGTGAATTGTTTTTCGATATCATCGTTCCAGTCACCTGTTTCATTAATGCTTTTTTCAAGGTCAGCTTTTTCAGATGTGAAGTAGCTGTGCAACGCCTCTTCAAAACTACCTATTTTTTCAACCTCAACATCATCCATATAACCCCTGTCAGCGGCAAAGATGCTAAGCGACTGTTGAGCCACGCTCATCGGTGAATATTGTTTTTGTTTGATGAGCTCTGTGATTCTAATGCCTCTAGCTAACTGAGCTTTAGTAGCATCATCTAAGTCTGATGCAAATTGAGAGAAAGCAGCTAACTCTCTATACTGAGCAAGTGCGGTTCTTACCCCGCCACTAAGTTTTTTCATGATCTTGGTTTGAGCAGCGCCACCCACCCTAGAAACAGAAATACCTGGGTTAATAGCAGGCCTGATACCTGAATTAAATAAATCAGTCTCTAGGAAAATTTGGCCATCAGTAATTGAAATAACATTTGTAGGAACGAAAGCTGATACATCGCCAGCTTGTGTTTCAATAATTGGAAGCGCGGTTAAAGACCCCGTTTTGCCTTTTACCTTTCCGTTTGTAACTTTTTCTACGTAGTCTGCGTTTACTCTCGCAGCTCTTTCTAATAGTCTTGAATGAAGATAAAACACATCGCCTGGATATGCTTCTCTTCCTGGGGGTCTTTTTAAAAGTAGAGAAACTTGTCTGTATGCAACCGCTTGTTTGGAAAGATCATCATACACAATCAGGGCGTCTTCTCCTTTGTCTCTAAAGTATTCGCCCATTGAGCATCCTGAGTATGCAGACAGATATTGCATTGGAGCTGGATCAGACGCTGAGGCAGAGACAATAATTGTGTGTTCCAGAGCTCCATGCTCCTCAAGTTTTTTAACAACATTTACTACAGTTGATTGTTTTTGTCCTATCGCAACATAGATACACTTAATGCCTGTGCCTTTTTGGTTGATGATTGCATCAACCGCAACAGCAGTCTTGCCTGTTTGCCTGTCGCCAATAATAAGCTCTCTTTGACCTCGGCCAATTGGAACCATCGCATCAACAGCCTTGAGACCAATCTGTACGGGTTGATCAACAGACTGTCTGGCAATAACTCCTGGAGCCACAACTTCAACTGGCGCGGTTGACTCTGTTTTAATTTCACCCTTGCCATCAATTGGATTTCCCAGAGCATCCACAACCCTTCCCAATAACTCCTCGCCAACAGGCACTTCTAAGATTTTTCCAGTACAAACAGCTTTTTGGCCCTCAATTAAGCCTAGGTAGTCACCAAGAACCACAGCGCCCACAGAATCTTGTTCGAGATTTAGAGCTAGTCCAAGAACCCCATTTTCAAACTCAATCAATTCACCATACATAACATCGCCCATGCCATGAATTCGGACAATCCCGTCTGAAACGCTTACGATAATACCTTCGTTTTTTCTTTCCGCTGAAAGATCAAGGCCTGAAATTTTTTCCTTTAATACACTGGAAATTTCTGATGGATTTAATTGGCTCATTTTTTCACCTTAAAAATTTAATTGGTTGACTAATTTTTTGACCTTTCCTCTAATGGATAGATCCAGAGTTTCATCTCCGATTTTGATAGATAGACCGCCCATGATTGACGGATCTTCTAGAAATTCTATTTTGGAACCCTCTCCATGTTCTGCGAGGAGCTTTTCGATGATAGTGTTTTTATTATCTTCGGAGGGTTGGTTTGCAACATTAACAACTATTGAGCTGGTTTTGTTGTGTTGCTCTAATAATTCTTGATAGCTGGTGTTAATTGCTTCAATAAGGTTGAGTCTTTTATTATCTGCGAGAAGTTCTAACATCTTATTGGCAAGGTTGCCTACTTCACCATCTGCCAAACCTATAATAATTTGAGCAATTTTTTCTTTTGAGAGCTCCGGATCTTCAATTAGTTTGGAAACCTCTTGTGTTTGAGAGACCACTGATAATAAAGCTAGGTCCTGTGCAACCGCTTCATGAGTACCAGCATCCAGAGCCGCAGAAAAGATAGCTTTTGCGTATGGTCTTGCAAGTGGAGACAACTCAATCATTTACTATAACTCTGAGGCTGCTTTCTTAAGCAGTTCTTGGTGTTTCTCTGGGCTAATTTCATCACCCAGTATTTTTTCAGAAGTATCGATGATGAGTTCTGACATTTTTTGCCTTAGCTCTTCTTTGGCTTTATTAACATCGTTTTCAATTGTTTTAGATGCTGAGGACAAAATCTTTTCAGCCTCAACCTCTGCTTTTTCTGTTGCATCATTAACGATTTGAGAAGCCCTAGAGTTGGCTTTTTCTAGTATTTCAGCGGCCTCTGCTTTTGCTTTATTCATCTCTTGATCAAAAGCAAGCTGCGCCTCTTCTAAGGAATCATCTGCTTTTTTTGCCGCCTCTAAACCATCTGCTATACGCTTTTCTCTCTCTTCCATTATCGCGATGATTGGAGGCCACACGTACTTCCAGCAAATTGCTACAAAAATAACAAATGCTAAAGTTTGGCCCAAGAGTGTTGCGTTAATATTCATTGTTTATTTATGCAGCAAACATTAAGTAAAGACCCAAACCAACTCCAATCATTGGAACGGCGTCTACAAGACCCATTACAATGAAAAGTTGAGTTCTAAGCATTGGGATAAGTTCTGGTTGACGAGCTGCGCCCTCTAAAAACTTACCGCCCAATACGCCTACGCCGATAGCAGCGCCCACAGCACCTAGACCAATCATAAGACCTGATGCTATATATATAAGTGATTGTTCCATTCTTTTCTCCTAAAAATTAAAGACCTAGTGGTCCTCTGTTTCATGCGCCATTGCCAGATAAACAATGGTTAGCACCATAAAAATAAAAGCTTGTAAGGCTAAAATCAAAATATGAAAAAGGGCCCATATTAAATGGAGGCCCACCCCAAGTAAACCTATTGATATAGAACTAAAGGTTAACATTAGGGCGATTAAAATAAATATCATTTCACCAGCATATAGGTTGCCAAATAACCTCAAACCAAGCGAAATAGGTTTGGCAATTAGGTTGACGCCTTCCAAAACTAAATTAACTGGCATCATCCACTTCCCAAAGGGGTGGAGAGTAAGCTCTGCCAAAAACCCTTTTAAACCTTTGATCTTGATGCTGTAAAAAATAATTAAAACAAAAACTGCTAAAGCCATCCCCAAAGTGATGTTGGGATCGGTGGTTGGAACCACCTTGAAATATGCATCTTTAGAATTTTCAACCATGCCTGTTGCTTCAGCAACTTTACCTGCAAGAGTGGGCAAATAATCCACTGGAACCAAGTCCATTAAATTCATAAGAAAAACCCAGACCAATACAGTTAAGGCCATTGGGCCTATTAGTTTGTTTTTTGCTGAGGTGAAGATGCTCTGAACATTTTCGTTAACAAACTCAATGCACATCTCTACAAAGTTTTGAATTCCGCTTGGGGCCTCGGTTGACAGCTTAGGGATGCCCAGGCGGAACAAACCCACAAAAACCAATCCAAGAAATATCGACCAACCAAGAGAATCTACGTGAAATGCCCAAAAACCCATTTGATCAACCGCATAATGGTCGCACGTCCAGCCATCTGGTGTTTTGCCGCACACAAGGTTGGTTAAGTGGTGCTGAATGTATTCTGCGCTTGTTTGTTCGCCTGATGCTGAAGCCATTTTATGCAGTAATTGATTTGGGGTTAAAAGTTGAGTTTAAGTATACAAGCAGAAAGACAGCTAGAAGAGTTTTTTCTGTTATAAACATTAATGAGAGTATTGTAAAAACTATAAAAACTGACCACCGAAAAATAAAAGCAAGGTATAAATTTAAGACTTCGTTTTGTGGTTTGCTTGCGAGATAAATAACAGCTGCTAAGGCAAACAGGTATCCAATAAAAATGGGTTGAGCAATCACTGGAAACAATACAACTGAGATCAAAAGACCTAACGCAGACAACAGGTTATTTTTAAGTATATTAATTTTGATTTAAGTATGTTTTTTTAGGGGCTGATTATAAAAATTTATAGTCTGAAGGACAAGCTTAATTTTTCTTTAATTTTAATAATTTACTGATAATAGACTCTCTTTCATCCTTTGATGAATAGGAGATAGATATTTTTCCTCGTGAGGCAGATTGCTGATCGATCTGGGTTTTATGACCAATGGTTTCTGAAAGCTCTTCTTCTACATTTAATAAGTCTCTATTCTTGGGTTTTGTTTTGTTTTTTGTTGTTTTGGGTTTGTTTGAAGAGGCGGCATCTTTTACTGTCATGCCCAAAGAAACTATTTTTTTTGCAAGCTCTTCTGCTTCTTTGGGTTCCATGGATGCGAGAATTTTGGCGTGGCCTTTTTCCAAGTCACCGGAATACAAAAGATCTATTACAGAGGTTGGGAGGTTTAGAAGTCTCATGGAGTTAGCAACCGAGCTTCTAGCTTTACCTGTAACTTCAGCAATTTTGTCTTGTGTTAAGGAAAACTCTCTTTTTAGTCGGTCATAACCCCTGGCTTCTTCAATAGGGTTAAGGTCCTCCCGTTGCAGATTTTCAATAAGCGCAAGCTCTAAAGATAGTTGATCTTCAGCTGAATCAACCATACATGGAGCTTTTGTTAGGCCAGCCTGCTGTGCAGCTCTCAATCGTCTTTCACCAGCAATTAATTCATAGCCTCCTGCCCCTGTTTCTCTTACAAGGATGGGTGATAAAATCCCGTGTTTTGCAATGGATTGTGAGAGTTCGTTTATTTTTTGCTCATCAAACGATTGTCTTGGTTGAAAGCGGTTGGGTTTGATTTGGTTTAACTCAATCTCCTTTATAGATTGTGTGTTTGGGGTGGCAACATCTCCAAGGAGTGCATCTAGGCCTGTGTTAAGTATTTTATCTGCCACTTTCAATTCTCCTAATAAGCTCGCCAGCTAGAGCCAAATATGCTTTAGCGCCAAAAGATGACGGCATATATTGTATTGCTGAGGTTCCATGACTCGGCGCTTCTGCTAATTTAACATTTCTTGGTATTAGGGTGTTAAAAACCAGGGCTGGAAAGTGTTTTTCTAGTTCTTCAGAAACCTCTTTTGCTAAATTGTTTCTCATGTCTACCATGGTTCTGATGATCCCAAACACCCTATTCTCTGTTAAGTTTTTGTTTTTTAGGGTGTTGATGGTGTTGATAAGTGATGAAATCCCCTCTAACGAATAATATTCACACTGAAGCGGTATGAGTGTTGCTGTTGCGGCAAACAATGATTCAAGCGTTAGCTGGTTAAGTGATGGCGGGGTATCTATGATAATGAACTCGTATTCGAGTGGGCTTAATTGTTTTTTTAACTCGCCTTGTTTGCTCTCGTTTCTTATATAAACCTCGAGCGCTATAAGGTTTTCCCCCCCAGGTATTACATCGTACCCACTCGGAGACTTTATTATGTGTTCGTTTATGTTGAGATTTTGAGAATAAACCTGGAATAGGGTTCTGTCATTTTTAGGGGCTCCGGCTGCTGTGCTTGCATTCCCCTGAGGATCTAAATCTATCAATAAAACTTTCCTTTTTGTCGCAGCAAGTGCTGCAGCAAGATTAACAGCAGTGGTTGTTTTTCCAACCCCTCCCTTTTGGTTGGCAATGGCAATGGTGTGTTTCATTTTTGGTTTATTTCTAAAATGTGTCTGTTTGTATTTAATATGTTTGTTTTGTGGATAGTATAAGAGTATTTATTATTGTCCAGCTGGGCAACCTCCTCGTTTATTTTTTCTAAAGAGCCTTTCATTAAAACAAACTTTCCCCCTCTCTTTAAGAGGTGTTCGGCCATGTTTATTATTGATGGCGCTGTGGCTAACGCTCTAGCCGTTATAACGTCGAATTTATTTTGGGTGATGAGGTTTGGGGTTGTTGCTTTATCTAAAATTGTGGCGTTTGTAAGGCGAAGGGTGCGAATCATTTTTCTGATGAAATAAGCCTTCTTTTTATTTTTTTCTGACATGGTTATTTTTGTTTTGGGTTGATTAATAGCAATAATTAGTCCGGGCAGGCCCGCACCGCTTCCAATGTCTAGTACTTTTTGTGAAGGGTTTATGTGCTCAAGTATAGTCTCGCAATCAAGAACGTCTAAAGAAAGTATTTCTTCTTCTGAGAAGCGACCAACAATGTTATGCGCTTTGTTAAATTTTAAAATTTCTTTTATAAGGATTTTTATAGAATCATTGGTTTTGTTTTCGCTTTTGATTGGACTAGGCCTTTTCAAGTTGCTTGTTTTTTTTGATAGTTATTGCAATTAAGTTAGTTGCGGCGGGCGTTACACCTTCAAGCCTGCTGGCTTGGCCTAGGGTTGATGGTTTATGTTTGTTTAATCTTTCAATAACCTCGTTCGACAAGCCTTTGATGATTGAGTAATCTAGTTCGCTAGGTATAGTTGCCATTTCATTTTTCTTAGAGCTCTCAACTTCTCTTTTTTGTTTCGCAATATAGCCACTATACTTAATTTCATTCGCGGCTCTTTCAAATAGTTCTTTTTTGTCTTCTGAAATATTTAAAATCCTCTTCACCTCTGCTGGGTCCAAATCCGTTCTTTTTAGTAAGTCGTTGCCCGTAACTGGTTTGTTATTTTGTTCTGTTTTGATGTTTTTTATTTCCTTTAAAAACTTTTGATAGTTTTGTTCTTTTTTTTCGTATTCTTTAAAAGTTTCTTCGTCTATGAGGCCCAAGGAGTACCCTTTTTCTGTCAATCTTTGGCATGCTGTGTCTTGGGATAGCATGAGTCGAAACTCCGCTCGACTAGTAAACATTCTATATGGTTCGGTTACGCCATGGAGGGTTAGATCATCTATTAACACACCAATATAAGCTTCACTTCTATCAAATATTACCTCTGCTTTACCTAGGATGGCTTGGGCTGCATTTAAGCCAGCTACAAGACCCTGGGCTGCTGCTTCCTCATAACCCGTTGTGCCGTTTATTTGTCCAGCAAGATATAGGTTTTTAATAAACTTTGTTTCTAATGTGGGTCGCAATGATCTGGGATCAATAAAATCGTATTCCACCGCATAACCAAATTCCTCTATCTCACAATTTTCCAAGCCCTTTATTGATTTAACAAAATCATTCTGCGCTTTGGTTGGGAGGCTGGTGGAAATGCCATTAGGATAGACAAGATCTTTCTCTAAGCCCTCTGGTTCGATAAAAATTTGATGGCTTTCTTTTTCGCTAAATTTATTTATTTTATCCTCAATAGATGGGCAGTATCTTGGTCCTATTCCAGATATCTTTCCAGAATACATTGCTGAAAGATGTGTGTTATCAGAAATAATTTTGTGTGTAATTTTGTTGGTTCGGGTTATGTAACAAGATATTTGCGGGAGTTTTTTTGTTGGTGGTTGGAGCAAAGACATTGATGGCGGGTTTGGGTCACCTGGTTGTTCTTCCATGAGGTTTAAATCAATGCTAGAAAGTTTTATCCTTGCTGGGGTTCCTGTTTTAAGTCTACCCATAGGTAACTGAAGATCGTATAGTTTTTTTGATAGCGGTATTGATGTGTCATCGCCAACTCGCCCACCGGATATTTTTTCGTTGCCCTTAAACATAACACCATTCAAGAAAGTTCCTGTGGTAAGGATGGTTCTTGTGGAAATAATCTGTTCCCCAGAGCCCAACTCCACACCTTGAATAATGTTTTCTTTAATCAAAATATCTACAACCTCACCTTCTTTTATTGTGATATCTGTGTCAGACAAGAGTTGCTGAATGGCCTGTTTGTATTTATCTCTATCACATTGAACACGCAGGGCTTGGACTGCAAAACCTTTTCTGGTGTTTAGGGTTCTTGACTGAATGCCTGAAAGGTCTGTAGCCAAAGCCATGATTCCTCCTAGAGCATCAACCTCTCTAACAAGATGGGACTTTCCCAGGCCACCGATAGCTGGATTACAAGACATCTGACCAATCGTTTCGGTTTTAAATGTAACCAAGCAACATTTCAATCCCTTGCGGTGAACAGCATGAGCTGCTTCAACTCCAGCATGCCCTCCACCAATTACTATTACATCAAACATATATATAAGAAGTTTATAACAACAATATATTATTGTTGTTATTATTAAGATGCTCTTTTTTGTTTATAAAGTTCTTATATTCACAACCTATAAGGTTCGCGACCATTAATAAACTATGTAAACCAAGCCTCATAAACTGTATGGGTTTGTTAAATAACCTGTGGACAAAAAAAATAAAAAATTTAACCACAAAATACCCACATTTTATCTACTTTCCTATGCAAAAATCATTAAAAATATCACCAAGCAACTCGTCTGGATATTTAACACCTAGGAATTCATCAAACGAAGACCTAACCAACCTAAGGTCTTCAGCAGCAACATCTACATCTTTTTCATTTGAAATTTTTTCAATACAAGCATCCAATGAAGACAAGGCTGCGTTAAATAAAACAAGATGACGCTCTCTGATAATAAAAGTTTTTTTTGAAAGGTTTTTATTTTGTTTTATAGAATCAAAAATCATTTTTTTTAATTGTTGAACACCCTTTCCTGACTTAGCAGATACAACACAATCATATTGATCAACTGGGTCTTTTTCATCTGATTTGTTAAATATAACTAAGTGATTTTTTTCAGTCATCATAGACTTAAAATTATCGGCATAGGACTCGGTGTTATGATCTAAAACAATTAAAACCAAGTCTGAATTTTTTATTTCTTTATTAGAAAGCTCAACACCGTGGGCTTCAATCGAATCACTTGTGTCTCTTATACCAGCAGAGTCAACCAACTCCATATTTACACTGTTATAAAACATTTCGGAGTCAACCAAATCTCGAGTTGTTCCTGGTAAGTTTGATACAAGCGCTCTCTCAAAACCAAGCAAACGGTTAAACAATGAAGATTTGCCTGTATTGGGCGGCCCAAAAAACAACACCTTATTTTTAGTTAATTTTTTTGTCGAGATTAAAGAGGAGTCAATCAAATCCACCAACGAAGACTTTATTTTTATAAGTCTTTTTTCCACATCCCCCTCAAGAATAAAATCATAATCTTCATCAGAGAAATCTATACTCCCTTCAACAAAAACTCTTAACTCATCAACCTCATTCCCCAAGTTTGAAATTATGGAGCTTAATTTGCCAGCGACAGCTTCTGAAGATAAAAGACCCCTATCAACATCTTCTGAGTGAATAAGATCCGCAACAGCCTCCGCCTCATTTAAAGATAACTTCCCATTTTCAAAAGCTATTTTTGAAAACTCGCCCGGACCAGCCTCACGAAACCCTAGTTCCAAAAACACACCCGTTAAAGATTTGATAACAGAAAGACCCCCATGACAAAAAACCTCTATAGAGTCTTCCCCGGTATAACTATTAGGACCCGAGTAAAAAACAACTGAACACCTATCTATCAAAACCTCATTCCAAAAAACATCTCGAAGAAAAACCTCTCTATATTTGGAAATTGGTTTGTTTAGGGCCTCATTAAAAACATCACAGCACCCAGCTCCAGAAACCCTGAATACACCTATCGCAGATTGAGCTACTGGGGTTGCAAGAGCGAAAATCAAAAAATATACCCCTAACCACCAGCGCCTGGCCCAGAGAAATCAGAGGCCCCATATTTTTTATACATAGCTCTTTGTTGAACAAGCGAAATGGCGCTATTTGCCACAGAATACAACACAAGACCAGCAGGCATAATAACAAAAATTACCGCTATCATCACAGGCATAAATTTCATAATTTGGGCCTGAGTCGGATCCATCCCCGGAGGCTGTGGATTGAGCTGCTGTGTTAAATACATAAGAGCTGCAAATATTACAGGCAATATAAATAATGGATCTGGAGCAGAAAGATCTTTTATCCAAAAAAAGAAAGACTCATGTCGTAATTCAACACTTTCTCTTAAACAAAAGAAGAAAGCAATAAAAACAGGCATTTGAAGAAGGAGTGGAAAACACCCCCCGGCAGGATTAATACCTTCTTTTTTATATAAAGCCATCATTTCTGTCCCGAGCTTGGCTCGGTCATCTTTATATCTTTCTTGAATCTCTTTAAGCTTTGGCCCGGCTGTTCGCATCTTTGCCATGCTTGAAAAACCCTTAGCCGAAACCGGCCAAAGCAACAACTTTATTACAAAGGTTAACAATATAATTGAAACACCCCAATTACCAACAAGGGAGTTAATAATGCTTAATAACATCATTAATGGTTGAGCTAAAAACCAAAACCAACCCATATCAATTGTAAGCTCTAGGTCTTGAGCTCTAGTTAACAAATCTGATCTAACCTTTGGTCCAAGAAAAACCCTGTGAGTTACTCCTGAGCTCACTTGACTTGATTTAACCTCTCTTGAGATAGACCCCATTACATAAGTTGCAGAATCACCTGATGGAGGAAACGCTACTAGAGTTTGTGTTCTGTCTGAGGGGGTTAAAATTGCCGCCA
The DNA here is from genome assembly GCA_902596165.1 of uncultured SAR86 cluster bacterium. Lineage (GTDB taxonomy): Bacteria > Pseudomonadota > Gammaproteobacteria > Magnimaribacterales > D2472 > D2472. The sequence goes on from CACJSU010000007.1 coordinate 69,367, forward strand.
TAAAATACTTTTGTATAAATGCAACCCAACCACCTCGTTGAAAGTATTCTATTCTTTCATCGATATTTCTTAATCTAAAATTTGCATACGGCTCATCCGGGGTATTAAAAGCGACCCCAGTATATGAGCTGTTTTCAAAAAAATTATCTCTTGAGTCTAACGGCCTCCCCTCTGTTCGATACATAGCAACATATGGAGTTGGTACATCAACCGGCATCTCGCCAACCCACCTGTCTTCGATTAAGAGCTCATAATCACCATCTTTTAAAGAAATTGTTTTTGAAATATTCCCATCCAAAGACATCAGTTTTAACGACGAGGGCAGCACCTCCAAAACCTCAAAACCACTATCTTCAGAAACAAAACCACTGTTCAAATAAAACCTAAAACCAGAAGATGTATCAAACCCAAAAAGCCTTACCCCTTGCGAGTCTTTGTTGTTTAAATATGTATGTTCTTTTAACCTTGCTTGCCAAACTTTTCCAGAAGTTGGGCTAATCTCAACAACAAGCTTTTCATTTTGTATTTCTACAAAACCAACACTCTCCCCCGCGGGCAACAGACTCTCATTTTTATTTTGTTCAATAGATGATGCCTCAGCAAACTCCTGTTTTATTTCTTTTTCTGAATTCCATGCTAAAAATAAAACATATGACAAAACTACAACAGAGCCAATGTAAAGATATCTCCAACTCATTTTTTTACCTCATCTATTCCACCAACTGACCAAGGGCCACACCTTAAAATTCTTAACAAAGAATAATAACCACCAACAAACGAGCCATGTGTTTCAATGCTTTCTTTTGCGTATTGAGAACAGGTTGGTTCAAACCTACAGTTTCTTCCAAACAAAAAGCTTAAATATTTTTGATAGAAGTTGATCGTATACACCAAAAACTTTTTCATATTAACCATCCTGTTGTTTGTTTATAAAATTCTCCAACCCAAGATTAAATGCATCATAATTATTTCTAAACCCTTTTTGCAAAAAACCTCGTTTTATTGCAACTACAAAACCTTGGTTTAAAGACTTTTTACGGAAAATCTCCCTAACCCATCTTTTGATTTTGTTGCGCTCAACAGCCAAAGAATAATCTTTCTTTTTAACAATAATCTTTAATTTACTATTTTGTGATTCGACATCAAAAAATACTGATGCAACATCGGACTGGAAAACTTTTTTGGAAATAACAGAGCCTAATGGATTAAGCGGTTAATACTTTGCGGCCCTTTTTTCTTCTATTAGCAATAACAGCCCTGCCTGCTTTGGTCGACATTCTTGCTCTAAAACCATGGGTTCGCTTTCTTTTTAGTGTGCTGGGTTGAAATGTTCTTTTCATAATTATTCAAAAATGAGTGCAGAATTATAAAGCATTGTGAGTGAATTGAAAGAAAAAAAGCTCAAAAATAAAACCTATAGATACCAACAAGTTATCCACAAAAAATACATATACTTATGCTGTAGATATCTTGTTAGTTTTTGTTAGACTAACTTTTCTACTGGAGGTCTTATAAATTGAAATTTTGGTCTGAATGCACCGAAAAACTGGAAGCCAAGCTTTCACAAGAAGAGTTTAACACCTGGATTAAACCCCTTCGAGCTGATATTAATAAAAATGATCTAGAAATAAGCGCTCCAAATGACTTTGTCCTTACATACGTAAAAGAAAACTTAGGCCAAATTATCGAAAATCTAGTAAACAAATCTAATGAATCACTAAATGTAAAATTTAAAACACTAGATAAGTCGACTTTTGTTGACAAATTGAATGTTACAGAGGAAAGCACCCCTGGGCTTGTTCAAGGTTTTACTTTTGATACCTTTGTAGAAGGAAAATCCAATCATATGGCTTTAGCTGCTGCAAAACAGGTTGCAGCTAACCCCAAAGGAGATTACAACCCATTATTTATCTATGGTGGAGTTGGCCTTGGAAAAACACACTTAATGCACGCTGTGGGCAACGAAATACTTCGATCAGATAACTCAAAAAGGATAGTTTATGTTCATTCAGAAAAATTTGTTGCGGATATGGTGAAAGCCCTTCAACTTGGGGCTATGAGCGAGTTTAAAGAGTTTTATAGGAACGCGGATGCCCTCCTAATTGATGATATCCAGTTTTTTGCTGGAAAAGAGCAGTCTCAAGAGGAGTTTTTTCATACATTTAACGCGCTTCTTGATCGTAACCATCAAATGATTTTGACTTGTGATAAGTACCCAAAGGAGATAGACGGCCTTGAAGAGCGCTTAAAATCAAGGCTTGGTTGGGGCTTGCCTGTTATAATTGAGCCTCCAGAGCTTGAAACGCGTGCCGCAGTGCTATTAAGCAAGGCCAATTCAATGGGGGTTAGCCTGCCAGATGATTGCGCAATATATATAGCTCAAAGGATTAGATCAAACATTCGGGAGTTAGAAGGCGCATTAAAAAGAGTGGTTGCAAATTCGAGATTTGCAAATCAAGAGATAGACATCCCCTTTGTAAAGGAAGCGTTAAAAGACCTTTTTGTTATTTCTGCAAAAATGGTAAGCATAGACAATATTCAAAAAACTGTGGCGGAATATTACAACATTAAATTATCTGATCTCTTATCAAAACGGAGAAGCAGATCTATAACAAGACCAAGACAACTGGCTATGGCATTAACAAAAGAATTAACAAATCATAGCCTTCCTGAAATTGGAGAAGCATTTAACGGAAGAGATCATACAACCGTTTTACATGCCTGTAGTAAGATTAAAGAATTGAGAAAAGAAATTCCTTCACTTGAAGAAGATTATAGAAATCTAAACAGGACCTTAACAAATTAAATGGAAATCACTGTTAAAAAAGAGGATATCGTTTCAGCTCTTAATACTACCTTGGGCGTGGTAGAAAAAAGACAAACACTTCCAATACTTGCCAATGTCTTATTGGAGGTGGATGAAAACACTTTCAAATTAACAGCAACTGATCTTGAGTCTGAGGTTACAACAAGCGGCCCACTATCCAATCAAGAATCATCAGGCAAAACGACAACCTCAGCAAAAAAACTAAATGAACTCTGCCGATTAATACCAGATGGAGAGGAAATCAACTTATTTTTAAATGGGGATAAATTAAATATTAAAACTACTAATGGTAAGTACTCACTATCAACGCTTCCCAGCATTGACTTTCCTGTTTTTGATATTGACTCTGGAGACTCTCCCCTCGTTATTCCTGCAAAAGACTTAAGAGAGCTTATAAAGAATACATCTTTTGCCATGGGCAATCAGGACTGGAGACATTATTTAAATGGTTTATATTTATCAATTAGAGAAGGAGAAATAACTGCCGTCACCACTGATGCTCATAGGTTAGCAGTTGCAAATCTCTCTATACAATCTGATAACTCTTTTTCAGGAATTATCCCAAGAAAGTCAATTAATGAAATGGCAAAATTTTTATCTGATGAAGATGGTGATGCCGAATTAAAAATTAATGAGGCCTCTTTAGAGCTCTCGGTAGGAAATATAATTTTTAAAAGCAAATTAATAGATGGCAAATTTCCAGATTATCAACAAGTGATTCCCTCAGGCGAAAGTTCAGTTTTAGAAATTAATGTAAAAGATTTTTCAGAAACATTGAGCAGGGTATCAGTTCTATCAAGTGAAAAATATAAAGGCATTCGATTAATTACCTCTAACGATGGTGTGAGAATTTCAGCAAACAATCCAGAGCAAGAAGAGGCTGAAGAATTTTTTCCAGCCTCATATAGTGGTGAAGAACTAGATATTGCATTTAATGTTACTTACCTTCAAGAGATAATGTCACACATGCAAACTGACACATGCCATATAAACTTTTTTGGATCAGATAAAAGTTGCCTACTTACACCCCCAGGAAGTGATACCCCTAAATATGTCGTAATGCCACTCCTTATTTAGGCTAGTGGCTTTTTCAAAAATAGATTTACGAAACTTTAGGTGCTTCGATTCTTTGTCTATCGATATATCCTCTCAATCAACCTTTTTTTATGGGAAAAATGGTTGTGGAAAGACCTCAATCCTTGAATCTATCTATATTGCAAGCTCAGGCAGATCATTTAGAACCTCTAATCTTGAATCCCTTATCAAAAAAGGCTCCGAAGCCTTTATTATAAGGGCTTATGACGATAATTCTGGCTCAATTCTCGAGGTCAAAAAAGCTAAAAACAAGCCCATCAATATAAAAATTAATAACTCCAGGGTAACCATTAGTGAGCTTGTCAGGGCTTTTCCTTCTTTTTCTATTGATAGTAAGACCTTTTTTTATAATGATAATGCTCCAGAATATCGAAGGAAGCAGCTAGATAGGGGGCTTTTTGTTGCTTCTTCAGATTATGCAAAAGACTGGTTCGGATATTTTCGGTCATTAAAACAGAGAAACTCTGCATTAAAACTCGGTGATATAGCACAAGCAAAAGCCTATGATCAACTTTTGATAGATCATGGAGAAAAGCTAAATTTTATGAGAGAAAATTTAATTACGGAAGTGAAAGAAATTTATTATGATCTGCTTAATAAGCTTATCCATGAAAACAAAAGAGCTGAAATCTTTTGTGATTTAGACATATATCTTAAACCTGGTTTCAATAGTAAAGCTGGCCTCATGGAGAGCATTGCAAGCGCAAATAATATTGATCTAAAAAGGAAAATTACAACCGTTGGACCCCATAAAGCAGATGTTATATTTGAAAGTAAGGGCTTACTTATAAAAGATATTTTTTCACGCGGTGAACAAAAACTATTATCGATTTTATGGTCTCTTTCACAAAATATTTATTTAGGAAGGTCGTTTAACTTAAGCCCCATCCTTCTTCTTGATGACCTTTCATCAGAGCTGGACTCTGAGATGTTGGGGTGTTTTTTGCCAAGCCTAAAATATATTGAAAATCGTTTCGTTTTTTCAAACATTGTTGACCTATTTGGTAGTAAAATAAGCATTGATAAAAATACATTTAAAAAGTTCCACGTGGAACAATTAAAATAAAAAAAATGCCAAAAAAGAAATCAGAAGATAAAAAATACGATTCATCAAACATTCAAGTTTTAAAGGGCCTTGAGGCTGTTAAGAAGAGACCCGGAATGTATATTGGAGACACAGATGATGGCTCCGGTCTTCATCATATGATTTTTGAGGTGGTGGATAACTGCATAGATGAGGCAATGGCAGGTCATTGCTCCAAAATAGACATCATAATAAATAAAGATGAATCAATTACTGTTAAAGATAATGGAAGAGGCATACCTGTAGATACCCATAAAGGAGAGGGAGTCCCAGCAGCAGAGCTAATTATGACAACTCTTCACTCTGGTGGTAAATTTGATGACAATTCATATAAAGTATCTGGAGGCCTCCATGGTGTTGGTGTATCTGTTGTAAACGCCCTTTCTAAAGAGCTTACCCTAACTATATGTAGAGATGGCGGCATGTATCAACAGAAATACAGTGAAGGCTTGGCCAAAACAAAATTAAAAAAGATTAAAGCATCTAAAGACACAGGCACAGAGATAACATTTACCGCATCTGACAAAATCTTTACCTCAATAAATTTTGAGGCTGATAGAGTAAATAAAAGAGTACAGGAGCTTTCTTTCCTTAATGCGGGGGTTAGTATTGAGGTTACAGATGCTAGAACTGGTAAATCTAAAAAATTCAAGAATGAGGGCGGCGTATCTAGTTATGTGGACTACCTAAGGGGTAGAAAACCAGCGCTATGTCAAACAATTGAGTGTGAAGGCGGGCAAGAGGGGGTAACAGTTGAGGTTGCAATGCAGTGGAATGACTCATATAACGAGAGCGTCCTATGTTATACAAACAATATTCCTCAAAAAGATGGTGGAACTCATTTATCTGGCTTTAGATCAAGCTTAACCCGTGTTTTAAAAGCTTTTGTAAAAAAAGAAGAGCTTAATAAAAACTCACCAGTTGAATTATTAGGAGAAGATGTAAGAGAGGGGCTAATTGCGGTGATTTCTGTAAAAGTACCGGATCCAAAATTTTCTTCTCAAACAAAAGAGAAGTTAGTATCTTCAGAGGTTGAAGGGATAGTAAGCGCTGTTTTAAATAAAGGCCTTAATGAGTTTTTATTAGAAAATCCTAAAGAAGCTCTAGCAATACTCTCTAAAGTTTCAGAGGCTGCCTTAGCACGAGAGGCTGCTAGAAAAGCAAGGGAAATGACAAGGAGAAAGGGTGTTTTAGAGTTAGCGGGCCTTCCTGGAAAACTGGCAGACTGTCAAGAGAAAGATCCCGCCCTATCAGAAATATATTTGGTTGAGGGTGATTCAGCGGGCGGCTCTGCAAAACAAGGCCGCAACAGGAAATATCAAGCAATACTTCCGCTTAAGGGAAAGATCCTTAATGTTCAAAAAGCAAGAATTGATAAAGTGCTATCCTCTGCAGAAATTGGAACCCTTGTTAAAGCAATGGGTTGTGGTATCGGAACAGAAGACTTTGATATTGAAAAACTTAGATATCATAGAATTATAATCATGACAGATGCAGATGTAGATGGGTCTCACATTAGAACCTTGCTTTTAACTTTTTTCTATCAGCAGTATTTTGATATTTTAGAAAGAGGGCATGTATATATTGCAATGCCCCCTTTATATAAAATAAGTAAAGGCAAGTCATTTGTTTATGCGTCAGATGAAGATGAAAAAGATCAAGCTATTAAAGAGTTTTCTAAATCAGGCTCCAAGGGTATCGATGTTCAGCGTTACAAAGGATTGGGTGAAATGAACCCAGACCAGCTTTGGGAAACAACAATGGATCCAGAGAATAGAAGAATGATGAGGGTAGATATAAAAGATGCACAAGAAGCATCCGATATGTTCGAAACTTTAATGGGAGACGATGTCGAGCCTAGGAGAGAGTTCATTGAAACTAACGCCCTCTCAGTATCAAATCTAGATATCTAGTAGATTTCAGAATAAGTTTTACCTATCCAAGAGCGCGTTTCTTCTGTAAGTTTTTTTGGATCATTACCAAAAATAGGTTTTCCAATCACCACGTTAATATCACCGCTTTTTTTCTTAAATGATTTATTGATCCAGTATTTGCCTGAATTATGACATATAGGTATTATTGGAACCGATTCATTAGCAGCTAAAACCCCACAACTATTTCCAAATTTTCCTATTCCATCTTCAGGTTTTTTTCTTGTGCCCTCTGGAAAAACCAATATTGAATAACCATCTCTAATTCTTCTACTGCCAACTTCAATAACCTTTCTCAGACTTTTTAGTTTTAACTTCCGGTTGATTGAAATAGGCCTAAGTCTAGAAATAGCCCAACCAAAAAAAGGAATTATAAGAATTTCTTTTTTCATAATGCTGCTGGTTGGCAAAAATAATGTTTGAAGAAACAAAGACTCCCAAGGACTTTGATGGTTAGATGCAATTACAAATGGACTGCTGGGGATATTTTCAATTCCTTTAATCGTCCAACCTATGCCGCAAAGAAACTTAAGGCTTTTTAAAATAAATAAAATCCATGTTTTTCCAATATATTGAAGAGATGGTGTGGAGAGGAAGAAAGATAAAATTAGAATAATTAAAGAGACAAAAACAAGGCTTATCAAAAAAATAAAATAAAATATAACTATATTAATTATCTTAACCTATAAAATATAAACTTTTGTCTACTTTAATATCATTTCCTCTAAATACTTTGAGAGTTTTGATATCTCTATCCTTGTTTGTTGCATTGTATTCCTATCTCGAACAGTTACTGACTTATCCTCGAGGGTTTCAAAATCTACGGTTATACACAATGGTGTTCCAATTTCATCGTGACGCCTATAGCTTTTGCCAATATTTCCTGAGTTTTCAAGCAAGACCCTGCCGAGCCTAAGTTTTTGCAGATCTTTTTTTATATTTGACGCCGTATCTACTAAACCTTCATGATTTTTTTTAAGCGGTATAACTGCTGCTTTTATTGGCGAAAGGTGAGGTTTGAGATTTAGAACCGTTCTAGTTTTACCATCATCAAGTTCTTCAACTTTATAAGCTTCATTGAGCACAGCAAGAACACCCCTATCAACCCCTGCTGATGGCTCAATCACATATGGAACAGTCCATTTTTTTGTTTCTTGGTCTTGTGTTGCTAGCCTTGCATTTGATTCATTGTTTTCTAAAACATTAGATTGAATATCTAAATCAGCCTGATTTTTGCTGTGTGATCCCAAATCAAAGTCTGTTCTGTTAGCAATACCCTCGAGCTCTTCTAGCCCGTGAGGAAATTTATACATTATATCAACCGTCGCTTTTGAATAATGAGCAAGCTCATCTTCAGGGACGTGATAAAGCTCAAGGTTTTTTCTGCTCACTCCTTGCTCATCCCACCAACTTAATCTTGACTCTACCCAGGACTCATGCCATTGCTCATCCGTTCCAGGAGCAACAAAAAACTCAAGTTCCATCTGCTCAAATTCTCTTACCCTAAATACAAAATTTCTTGGAGTAATCTCATTTCTAAAAGCTTTGCCTATTTGCGCTATTCCAAACGGAAGTTGCTTAGATGTTGAATCTACAACGTTTTTGAAATTTGTAAAAATATGCTGAGCAGTTTCGGGCCTCAAATAGGCAAAAGAATCTTTGTCTTCTACTGGACCCACGGATGTTTTAAACATGAGATTAAATGGTCTTGGATCTGTTAGATTATTTGATCCACAGGACGGGCATTTATCTGACTTTAGTTGATCGGCTCGCCACCTAGATTTACAATC
>CACJSU010000008.1 GCA_902596165.1 uncultured SAR86 cluster bacterium
ATACCGGAATGCATTACTTTGATTGGAGCAGACAAGATGCAATAAATTATTTTTTGGATAATTCTGCAAAAACAAAGCAAGATGTAATGAATGAGGTCGACAGATATATAAATTGGCCTGGACAAGCTCTTGCATACAAAATTGGTCAACTAAAAATACTTGAACTAAGAGCTAAAGCAGAATCTGAGCTAGGTGATAGCTTTGATATTAAAGATTTTCATCACGAAGTGCTGAAAAGAGGCGCCCTGCCCCTAGATATACTAGAAAAATATATTAATCAATGGATCGAAGAAGGGTCAAACTAATCGCTTATATTGCCTAGGTCAAACACGCAATCAAAACTTGTAAGTGATAGCTGGCCTTCAAAAACATTATCTTGTTCAAGGGCTATTTCTATTAACGAATAATAAACAGGTCGAGAGATAAATCCCTCAATATTATTTCTCACGTGAACAAATGGAATATATTCACCACCTATTTTTTTAACTTCTAGCTTGTGGTCTTGATCTAAGGGTATAGATAAATCCAGATTTGTTTTTAAAATAATATTCTTTTGATCTGAATCAACCTCATAATCAACGATCATGTATGGAGCTAAATCTACTGTTACAGGTACTTTTTCTACAGGAGTGACTAAAAAGTATCTGTTATTTTCAAATTTTAAAATTCTAGAAAATAGAATTTTTAATTTGTCTCTTCCAATAATTGAGCCTTGATAAAACCAATTTCCCTCCCTATCAATTTTCATCTCCACCCCCTCACATAAATCAGGATTCCAAAGATGCACAGGAGGATACTTCTCCTCAATTGAATTCACAGAGTGTAAAAGATCAGCGAAGTCCATATAAGGTTTGCAGTAAAATTATTAAGCCCAATCCAGCAATAAATGCTGATGAAATAAATTGAATATTATCAGAATGCTTGTTAAAGATATCGCCCATTGAATTATGAGTTAATGCATAGCTCACAAAGGAAAACCAAGCAGCGGTCACTATTGGGAAATATAACAAGTAGATTATCGACATTAATGAATTAGAGGTAAGATTTATAAAAGAGAATAGAGAAACTGTAAATAGAAATGCTTTTACATTTAACAAATTTGTTACCAAACCAATTACAAATGGATTTTTGAATAGGACCTTTGCCTCGTCAGATTTAGATGATTTTTGTGAAACAAAAAAACTAATTCCAATATAGAGTAAATATAAGGCTCCTAAAAATTTGATAAAAAATTTAGCTTCTTCAGAGCTATAAATTATTAATGAAATACCGGAAATAGCAAAAAAACAATGTATAAATATTCCTGAGCCAATGCCTAGAGCGGTAAGTATGCCCTTGGCCCGACCTCCAACAAATGATTGTTGAAAGATAATGGCAGTATCTGGACCAGGCGACATGACAGCTAACAAATGAGCAATGGCTGCTGAAACAAACATCATGAACCTATTATCTCAGGTTCAATTACTAACTGTATTTTAAATTGCTCATATATTTTTGATTGTATTTGATTGAGGAGATTTATTACTTCATCAAATGATGCGCCGCCATTATTGATAAGCACGAGGGAGTGGTTAGCATAGAAACCCAAAGTATTAGGAATTATTAATTCAGGTTTGATTAGCTCAACAAGTCTTGCTGCGCTGAACTTTGAATATCCGTCCGCCTGATCCCAACGATGACCAACTAAAAAAGTACGATCAAAATCATTGGTTCTTAATATGGGGTTTTTAAAGATACTTCCTACATTAGGTAGCAGCTTCGGATCAGGCAATTTAGAGTTCCTAATATCTTTTATGGATTCAGATAGCGCTCTTGGAGTTATAGATGAGCTATCAATCGAGTTATCTTTAAGAAAATCACTTAATGCTGGGTAACTTAAGTTAGGTTCAAAAGATTTATTAAATATGAAGTTAACTTTCAAAATAATATAATTTTTTAATTGAAATATTGAATGACGATATGAAAATTCACATTGATCATTATTTAAAGTTTCAACTTTTCTTGTGCTTAAATTAAAACATTCAATGCTTCTAATGAATGAACTTATTTCAACCCCATAGGCACCAATATTTTGAACAGGTGCTGCGCCAACAGACCCTGGTATATGTGTCAGATTTTCTATGCCATATAGCTGATTTATCAGGCAATGTTCAATTAAATCAGCCCAGTTAAGCCCTGCCCCAACTGCAATACAATTACCATTTATCTCTATTTCCTTTAATTGAACTGAAATAACAGTTCCATCATAGTAGTCACTTAAAATCACATTGGTGCCTGCACCGAGTATCAAAATTTCATCTTGATTAACTTCATCGAGCATAGATAAGTCATCCAAGGTATTTATGTGTATATGATTTTTTGCTTTTGCCTTGAGACCAAAAGAGTTAGATATCATCATGATTAATCGTTCTGTTTAGCAAAGATTGTCGCAGCTTCTAAATCTTCACGAGTGTCTATGCCTATTGGCGCTTCATATTCAAAATCTTCAACAAAAATATTAAAACCATTATCTAAAAATCTTAATTGCTCTAGCTTCTCCAATTCCTCATTCGCAGTTGGTTTTAATTTACTTAATGCTTGCAGAGTCCCATTTGTATAAGCGTAGATACCCAGATGCTTCAGGTAATTTTTATACTCTGCGGTAAATGAGTTAGGTATCACAGCACGGGAAAAATACATGGCTCTTTTGGAAAGAGATCTTACAACTTTCACTTCATGCGAGCTATTGAAGTCCATTTTGTTTGAGAACTTAATGCATGCAGTTGATATTGGCGTGTCTATACTTAGCAACATAGGTAACTGGTTTATAATTTGAACAGGCATAAATGGCTCATCACCTTGAAGATTAATAATTGGAACATCATCAGGTAAATCAAGTTTCTTAGAAGCTTCAGCAATTCTATCCATGCCAGAAATATGGTCTGATGAAGTCATCACAACATTTGCACCACGGGACTCACAATGATCTTTAATTTCACCACTATCGGTTGCAATATATATATTGCTAGCATTGGAGGTATTAGCTAAATCTATAACTCGAGATATAACAGTACGGCCATTAATCATAGCCATGGGTTTATTGGGGAGACGAGTTGAACCAGCTCTTGCTGGAACAATAATCACAAAAGATTTAGTCATTTAGAGAAAAAATTCTATCTTCTACCATCCTAGGTATATCATCCTCAATGGGATAGCCGATGTTGCATTGATCGCATTCAAGATGATCCTCTTTATCAATCAACTTTGATTTACATCTAATGCATCCCATAATATTTAAAATATCTTTATCTATCATTTAATTTCTCCTCAAGCCGATCTATAAACTGGGACTCTATCTTAGATTCAATGCTGAGATACCAAATCTTTGAATTTTTAAAATGCTTGCATTTAGCAGCATCTTTTTCTGTCATCAGTATTGGGAGATGGTCAAGGTAATATAAATCTCTTTTGTTGTATTTATGATGATCTGGAAATGGATTTTTATCAAACTCAAAGCCCAGTCTAAGCAGTAAATCAAAAAACCTATTAGGATTACCAACTCCCGCTATTGCATGAACCTGATTATGCATGGGCCACTTGTCAATAGAGTATTCTTTACCAGAATTTAAATGAATAAATTTAGCTGGACTTAAAGTCATTAAAATTTCATCCCCTTCAGTAGGGCCTCCATTATTTACTATAAAATCAACCTCGGACAATCTTGATTTAGGCTCTCTTAGAGGACCTGCAGGAAATGCTAAGCCATTCCCCAGTCTCCTTGCACCATCAATTACAGCAATTTCAATATCTCTACCCATTGCGTAATGCTGCAATCCATCATCTGAAATAATCACATCAACATCATGTTTTTCTTGAAGTTTTTTTGCTGCTCTTGATCTATTTTTATCAATAAAAAATGGGATATTTAATTTAGCTAAAATTTGAGCCTCGTCACCCGTTTGTTTATAGGTAGTTTCAGAGTTAACTTCAAGCGTGCCTGAATATTTGCCACCATATCCCCTACTTACTAACCCCGGTTTAAATCCACGTTTAGCTAGCTCGTTTGCAATAAATTTTACCAAAGGTGTTTTGCCAGTTCCGCCCATTGAAATATTGCCAACAACAACTATGGGTTTAGGAGAGTTCCAAACTTTTTTAGGGTTTTTTAAATATGAATTCCTTCGCATCTTAACCAAAGAAGTAAATAAAAAAGTTAAAGGGGCCAAGATATATAACCAAAAGCTTTTGTTATACCAAGCATCAATGAGGTAGCCTTGTTGGGTTGGCTCCTCGGTAAAGGTTGGGAAATATTCTTGACCTACAGGTTTTTTTGATGATTTTTTTTGATCGCTAGAATCACTAAATTTATTTTGATATAAACTCTTGTAGATGCCTTCTTGGCTTAATAATTCATCATGAGTGCCTGACTCGGCAACTGAGCCATTGTCTAAAACTAAAATTTTATCAGCATTTTCAATAGTAGAAAGTCTATGAGCAATTACAATGGTTGTCCTATTATTAATTAATTGCTCTATTGCCCCTTGAACAATTAATTCAGATTCATTATCTAGCGCTGAAGTTGCCTCATCTAAAATAATGATTGGTGAATCTTTGTAAAAAGCTCTAGCTATAGCGATTCTTTGTCGCTGACCGCCAGACAGCAAGACGCCATCATCACCTATTTCCGATTTAAAACCTTCAGGAAGCCGTGAAATAAATTCATTACAGCCAGAGATTTCCGCTGCTTCTTTTAATTTAGTTTCATCAATCTTACTGTCACCATAGGCAATATTTTTTTCAATGGTGTCATTAAACAAAGTTGGTGATTGATTTACGATCGAAATAGATTTTCTGAGATGAGATAATTGATAATCTAATATGCTGATATCATCAATACAGATTTTTCCTGAGTAATCAGAATAAAATCTTGAAATCAAATTAGCAATTGTTGATTTCCCTGAGCCAGATTTCCCAACAATAGCAACAGTTTCATTTTGACTGATTTCAAAATTTAGATTGTCTAAGACAAATTCTTTAGAGTTATATGCAAAGGAAACATCTGAAAACGAAATATTTCCTGTAATTTTTGAGTCTAATTCACCTGAATCATCCTCTTCTTTTTCATCTAATTGATCAAATATTTCAACAGCAGCTGCCAAACCTTTCTGAATAACAGCATTAATATTTGATAGCTGTCTAATAGGCTTTGCCATCAAACCTGCAGCAGTAATAAATGCTACAAAATCTTCAGCGCTAAGTTTTATACCAAGTTGTGAACCCAGAGCAAAATACGCAACTATAGATAATGAAACTGAAACTAGCAGCTGAATAATAGGTGTTGCTAAATTACTTGTTGCTTCAAGCTTTAAATTTTGATTTTTATTTGAAGCATTGGCAGCGAAGAACCTATCTCTTTCATATTTTTCAGCATTAAATGATTTAATTTCTAGGTTTCCATCTACAGCTTCAGACGCAAGATGAGTTACATCCCCCATTGCTGTTTGAATAGTTTTCGCTAACTTTCGCAATCTTCGACCCGCAATGTAAACAATTAGCGCTATAAATGGTGTGGTGATCAGCAATAACAGGGTTAATTTCCAATTCAAAGTAAACATATAAACTAGCAAGCCAACAAGAAGAAATCCCTCTCTTACAAAAGTCTTGATTGCATTAGAAGCTGCGCCTGAAACTTGAGTGGTAGTAAAAGTAATTCTATTAATCAGTTGGCCTGATTGGTTTTGATCAAAAAAATTCTTAGGAAGATTGATAAGCTTTGAGAACAACTCAGACCTGAGATCATGAACAATACCAAAACCAACCCTAGACATAAAATAATTGCCTATAAAAAAGCCTGCGCCTCTTCCAATAGCTATAAAAATTAATGCCAGGACAAGATAGATACTGAAATCATTTTGATCAGAATTGATGTATTCAATAATTCTTCTTATCCATTCAACAGCAGCAATATCTGCAGAAGCAAATAGAATGAATCCAAAAATGCTTAAAATAAATGAAAATTTAAATCGAAAGGTATACGAAAATAGTCTTTTTAAAGGATTCATGACTAACCATTATAGGTTTTAATCTGTATGTTTTGAAATCCAAGTTGCTGTAGGCCATCCATCAATTCAATAACCCATTCGTGGATAGCTTTGCTCTCTATAGATAGCACCACAACTTCTGATCTGGAAAAAGCTGCATTCACTCCAACAAATAATTGATCTAGCTCAGACATTAAGAATTCCTGATTATCAATTATCATTTTTCCAGTATCTAATAAAATAATATTTTGAGAGTCATTGGAAATAGACGATGAAAATGATTCGGATTCAGGGAGATCAAGGGTCAAGTATTGGTTGGTTTCAATTTTTGAGGTTACAACAAAGAAAATAACCAATAAAAACACGATGTCAATCAAAGGTGTGATTTCAACTGAAAGAGCTCGTTCTTTGTCATTATAAAATTTCATTTCTTATACAAAAAATCTAAGAAAATTGAGGTATTAGCTTGCAAAAGCGACATTAAAACTAAGGTTTTTTGCTCGAAATATCGATAAAAGACTATGGCTGGCACGGCAATTATTAAGCCAAAGGCGGTTGTAATTAACGCTTCTGAAATTCCGGCTGCTAATAAATCCGTATTAGCTGAACCATTTACATCAATGTTGCTAAAAACAGTTATCATCCCGACAACCGTTCCCAAAAGTCCAAGCAACGGGCTGATGCTAGCTATTGTGCTGAGCATTGATAAGTTTCGCTCCAGTAATAATTTTATTTCTGAAGCTTTTTCCTCAGCTTTAATTTCAACAAATTCTCTTGAACTTAAACGGTACTGATAACAGTGTTGAAGCAAATCACCCAGCTGAGATGTAGCTGCTATTTCCTGTTGATTTTGTAAATGAAAAGCATCTTTCTGTATTAAGTTTTGTGCTTGTCTTAGCAATCCATTGGGAGCAACCAGCCTCCTTTGCAAAAACCAAAGTCTTTCAAGAACTATCGAAATGAGCAGGATAGAACAAACAAGCAAAGGCCAGATAAACCATCCACCAGAAATTAATAAATTACTCATATTATGTTGGCTTTAAATCCCCATTCTCAATGCGAAATACCGTATCCAGTTTACCAGCATAATTCAAATCATGAGTTGCAACCACAATACCAATATTATGATCTTTAGCTAATTTAATAGTAAGGTCTTGAATTATCTCAGCATTTTCTTGATCTAAATTACCAGTTGGTTCATCCATCAATACAAACTCAGGTTCGTGAACAACAGCTCTGGCAATTGCAACTCGCTGCCGCTCTCCTCCTGAAAGCATATATGGATATTTATTTTGTAATTCAATAATTCCGAGCTCATCAAGGGTTTGTAAAATTTTTTGAGAATTCTCAGTAATTTTTTTATTATTCGCAATTTTGAAAACCAAATTACAATTTTCAAAAACAGTCAGATCATCTAACAGGTAATGGAATTGATATGCATATCCAAATAATGCATTTCTCATTGAATTAAAATTTTCTAAATTATTGGATAGCAAATTAATCTCATTAAAAAAAATGTTGCCCTGATCAGAGTGCTCCAAGCCAGCAAGTATTTGTAATAGAGTAGTTTTCCCGCTACCCGATGAGCCTATCACTCCAATTGTTTGACCTTCAGAAATTGTAATTGAGACGCCTGAAAGTACCTCAGAATAATGTCCTCCAGATTGGTAAGATTTGTAGAGATCTGAGGCTATAAGTTTATTCATGTCGTAAAATTGTTACAGGCTTTAACTTTGCAGCCCTAGCAGCAGGAAAATATGAAAATACTAAGCTCATTACAAGAACAGAAATAGATATATTAATAAGTTGAGCTAGCCTAAATTCATATGGGAAATAATTAATGAAATAGCTATCCATCAAACTTCTATTGGTAAAGCTCTCTACAAAGTTTATAAGCTGATCAATGTTAGGAGTCACTGCCACTCCAATTAACAGACCAATAAATGTTCCTATCAATCCAATTATTAATCCCAAATTTAAAAAAATAAATGTTAATTGGGTCTTTGAGGAGCCCATGGTTTTTAATATAGCAATTTCTTTTTCCTTTGTTTTTACAGTCATTACAATGGTTGAAAGAATATTAAACGCAGCAACAGTGATAATTAAAAATAGCATGAGACTTATTAATCTTTTTTCTAATTTAATTGCTTGAAATAAAGTCCCATGTGTTTGTTGCCATGAAGTAAAATATAGATTGTCTTGATCTAAATTTAGCTGAGCTAAAATATTGAATCCTACTGAGTTTACTTTGAACAAATCATCGATCTTCACCCTAATTCCCTGGGTTGAATTTAATGAGAGATTTAATATATTTGCAGCTAAGTCATGGTGAACTAGAACCAGCGATTGATCTAATTCAGCTTTAAGTTCAAAAATCCCAACCACTTCTAAAGAAATGGTTCTTGGAAAGGTTCCTAGAATGGAAGAACGCAAATTCGTTGTGGTTATGTTAACAGGATCGCCAACTTCTATACCCAAGTATCTAGCTAACCAAGAGCCAATAACAACACCTTTTTTTTGAGAAAGATTATCCAATCTTCCATCCATCATGTATTGAGGAAGAATAGACATGGATTCCTCTAACTCAGGCATTATTCCTGTAACAAAAACCCCTCTTGATCTATTTTTTGCACTCATCAAGCCTTGAGTTTCGATATATGGGCTTGCGCTTAAAACATTTTTTGAATCACTAACCTTGGATATTATCTCTTCATAATTTACAAGATTATCATTCGAGCGAATCACTAATTGAGGAACAACACCAAGCACTCTTGTTTGTAATTCCTTCTCAAAGCCATTCATGACAGACAAAACTATTACTAAAGCAGCGACACCAAGTGACAGTCCAGCGATAGCCATTAAAGAAGTGAAGGATGCAAATGCACCCTTCTTCGATCGAAAATACTTGTAGCCCAAGTAAATAGGCAGTGAGCTCATAACACTTAGGTTATTTGCTTAAGAACCTTTTCAATATCGCCCTTATATGGCGGACGAATTGCAGATAGCAATTTATCAAACCGTGAACCAATTTGCTTATAAACTGCTTTAGCATTACTGAATGTCTTGAAGCCCTCTTCACCATGATAGCTACCTATACCGGAAGGCCCAACACCACCAAAAGGTAAATCTTCTTGTTGTATATGACCTAATACATCATTTACGGTAACGCCGCCTGAAGATGTCCTGGTTAGGACCTGATCTTCTTCTCCCTTGTTAGCCCCGAAATAATAAAGACCGAGAGGTTTATCATTTTTGTTTACATACGAAATAGTTTCATTGATTTCAGTAAATTCTTTTATAGGTAATAGCGGACCAAAAATTTCTTCTTTCATAATTTCCATATCGTCAGTAGGATTCATGACAAGTGTAGGAGGTATTTTGAAAGCCTCTTGTTGAGAAAAATCTTCATTAGCAGGATTGATTTCATCAATTTCAGCACCTTTTTCTTTTGCATCACTTAACAATCCTTGCAAGCGATCAAAATGCTTTTGATTAACAATAGATGTGTAGTCATCGTTATGTTTTAAATCTGGATAAAAATCAGCTACAGCCTCTTTCATTCCTGAGACAAGCTCATCTTTTTTATCTGAATGAACCATTACATAGTCAGGAGCTAAACAAATTTGACCAGCATTCATTGTTTTGCCTAACATAATTCTTTTTGCTGCAATTGCACTATCAGCAGAATTACTGACAATTACCGGTGACTTACCGCCAAGCTCTAAGGTGACTGGAACTAAATTCTCAGAGGCAGCTTTCATGATATGTTTTGCTACTGCACCACTGCCTGTGTATAGAAGATGATCAAATTTTTGTTGCGTAAATGTTGCACCAACATCAGGACCACCCAATATAGTTGCAAACTCTTCCTCATCAAAAGCTGAATCACATAATTCTTTCATTAAACTGGCAGATTGCTCAGTATACTCACTTGGCTTATGCATAATTTGATTGCCAGCCGCAAAGATAGAAGCCGCAGGAGAAAAAGTCAGGAACATAGGAAAATTCCATGGAGAAATCATACCCACTGTTCCAAGTGGCTCATAGTCAACTGAAGCTTTTGCACCTAAAAAACCAAGTGGAAAGTTAGCTTTTCTTTTAGATCCTGCCATCCACTTTTTTAAATTTTTCTTAGCATACTCAATACTTGGAATAATAGTATATACATCAGTCGCCATTGATTGATTTTTAGATCTAACACCAAAGTCTTCATTGAGAGCATCAACAATTTTGTAACGATTGTCCATAATCAGTGTTTTCATTCGATTTAATCTATCAATTCTTAAATCATAAGAAGGTGGACCATTTTTTATAAAAAAAGCTTTTTGTTTTTCTAGAATTGCTTGCATTTGTTGGTATTCCATTTTTACTCCTTATCTAAAATATTTTAATAGTCTATCAGTTAAAGTTAGCTCTAAGTCAACTAGCTGTAATTATGTAGACCTTTTCTGTTTATCTGAATCATTTGTTTTTTTAATCATACTTCGAATATCAGACCAGTCATCTTCTGACATTTTAGAAAGCTGCGAGAAGGTTCCTCCGCCTGATAGATACTGAGCCCCATCAAGCGCAATTGTCTGCCCGGTTAAGTACTCACATCCATCAGCCATCAAAAAAGTTGCTAAATTTTGTAATTCACCCATTTTACCAACCCTGCCCATAGGAATTGTACTCATTGAGTTTGAGTCATCAAGATCGCCCTTTGGGCTTAACCTAGCCCAAGCTCCCTCTGTAGGAAATGGTCCTGGTGCAATAGCATTAATTCGAATTCCATGCGGCCCCCACTCCACAGCAAGTGACTTTGTCATAGTGTGAAGCGCAGATTTAGACATAGCTGAAGGCACAACAAATGGTGAACCTGTCCAAACCCAGGTAGCAAGTATTGATATGATCGAACCCTTAATGTTTTGCTCAAGCCACTTTTTTCCAACCGCATTGGTAACATAAAAAGTTCCATGGAAAACAATATTTGCAATAGCATCAAAACCTCTAGCTGATAAATCTTTTGTTGGAGAAATAAAATTTCCTGCGGCATTGTTAACCAATCCATGAAGCGGACCTTCTTGAAATATGGAATCTATAAAATCTTCAACATCTTGTGGTGATCGAATATCCAATGGTTGATATCGGACATTTGCTCCATATTTATCCTTAAATTGGTTAGCTGTTTCAACCAAGACACTTTCCCTTCTTCCGCAAATCACTAACTCAGCTCCATGTTTAACATAGTGCTCTGACATCTCTCTTCCCAAACCTGTACCGCCACCTGTAACTAATATTCTTTTGCCTTTTAAAATATCCTCTTTAAACATATAAATCCTTATTTTGAGTTTGTTATATCTATAATAGCTTGAACCCAAGCATCTGAAAAATTTAATGATGGAACATAATCCAATGTTTGACCGCCAGCCTTAATGAAAAGTTCTTCATATTCGTCCCCTATCTCGATAACAGTTTCAAGACAGTCGGAGGTAAATGCCGGTGAAAAAACAAGAACCTTCTTTATACCCTTAGCTGGAAGATTTTCTAAAACAACATCAGAAAAAGGCTCTAACCAGTTATTGGTTAATCTAGATTGAAAAGTAACCTCATACTGATCTCTTGAAAGTGATAATTTTTCTGCAATCAACTTTGAAGTCTCATAAACGGTAGCTTTATAACAGTAATAATTATCGTTGTTAATTTCATGCTCACAATTCTTACCATCACACTGATTATCAAAGTAAACCTTATTAACTTGAGAATTAGGCAAGCCATGATAGCTAAATATAACCTTATCATAGTCAGATAGATCGAAGTCTTTTGCAGCATCCGCCCAAGCATCTATAAATGAAGGGTGATCATAATATTGTGAAATAAACTTAAATGATGGAATTACCCACTCTCTTGAAAGTTTTTTTGAAACATCCTCAAAAACACTCCCTGAAGTTGCGGAGGCATAATGTGGAAAAAGAGGCAAAATGATTAGCTCTGAAGGATTTGTTTTTTTGATTTCACTGAGCGCGTGCTGAATACTGGGTTTTTGATATCGCATAGCATAAAAAACATTATATTTTTCTTGTTTTTGATTTAATTTATTTGTTAATTCTTCAGTATTCTTTAACAGCGGGGAGACTCCACCGGAAAGATCCCAAAGTTTTTTATAGATTTTGCCTGAACTAAATGATCTTATTGGACAAATTATTAAGGTCACCAGAAAAAATCTAAATATATATGGAATATCTATGACTCTCCCATCCATCAAAAATTCTCTTAAATACTTAAATACATCTATGTATGATGGAGAATCTGGGGTTCCTAAATTAATTAGTAATAACGCTGGTTTGTTCATGATCTCTTAATAATGGATGCCCTATTATAAATAATAAGGAAATAAAACACAGGAAGGCACTAAAAAAATATAAATACTGGGGCCCAAATTGGTATATGGGCATTGCAACTATTGGGGTTAAGACATGCCCTATTGGCATAACAGATCCTAAATATCCAGCAGCCTTTCCTTGGTTGTCTGGTGTTTGAGCTAGAGACAAAGATGACGCATTAGCAGGCCTGAACATACCTCCACCAAAGCCATTGATCATCATGGCTAGGTAAAATAAAGCAATTGATGATGATAGCGCTGCCATGATATATGAAATAGTTATTAAAAAAGTGCCGTATATCAATAGTTTATTATTATCGATTGGCTTTAGATCTGTAAAAATATATTGACTTACGACTGTTGAAATAGAGAGAACAACAAAAGTTAAACTGATAACGAGAGGCAAATCTTGCTCATTAGAAAATACATCTGTTATAAAGAACCCTATAGATTGAAGCAATGATGCTTGGCAAAGAGACGACAATGCAGCTATAAGAAGAAATGGCCATACAGACTTATCAGTATATGAAATCTTTGAAATAACTTTATCAACATTTATTTTGGGAAGAATGTGTTTAGGAAAGCTAATAAAAATTCCAATAGCCGCTGTAAAACCGCAAAAAGCAAAAACATAAAAAGGTAAGGTCTTAGAATATAAAAACAAAAATCCACCTATCATTGGGCCCATAATTGTTCCAATTAAAAAACTAGATTCTAGTCTTGCAAATTTTTTAGTTCGCTTCGATCTATCAGAAATATCTGCCATATAAGCAAAAGCTGCTGGCCTAGTCGCAGAACCAACCAAACCATTAATTAATCTTCCTAAAATCAATAAAGGTAAAAGAAATACAAGATCTAAGATATTTTGTTCTACGAGAAATAAAGGTGTGATTAAAGCAATAATTGAAACCGAATAGCCTATTAAACCTATGACTGCAATATTGCGTCTTCCATACTTATCAGATGCTCTACCCCAAGATGCACTTGTAATGGCCCAAGCAACAGCTGAAATTGAAAAGATTGTTGATGTTTCTATAACCGATAAACCAAAATCTCTTGCTAATGGGGGGACTAAAACAAATGCGAAGGACTGACCTAAACCGACTGAAAATAAACCGAACTTTAACCAGCTTGTAGCGTTATACAATTTTTGAGATGCCTACAGCCTCACGTAACTTACCAACAAGTTCTTGAGCTTGCGGCCGAACTTTTTTAGCTCCATCTGAAAATAAGTCATTTAAAAGATCTGGTTTGTTTTGTAATTCAAAATATTTTTCTCTAATGGGCATGATTTCGTCATTGATGACAGAAAATAAATCTTTTTTAACATCGCCCCAAGCAATACCATCCGAGTATGATTGCTTCATATTCACAATCTGCTCATTGGTTGCAAAAAATGAATATAACTGAAAAAGAGTGCAAGATTTATGGTCTTTAGGTTCACCAGGCTCCAATGAGTTTGTAATTATTTTAGCAATAGATTTTTGCAGGACTTTTTCTGAACATAAAAAAGGAATTATATTTTTATATGACTTACTCATTTTTCTTCCATCTATTCCTGGTACAGATATTTCATTTTGTATCAAAGCCTCTGGAAGAGTTAATAGATTTGAATATGTATGATTAAACTTTCCTGCAATATCTCGAGCCATCTCCATATGTTGAGCCTGGTCTGGCCCAACAGGAACATGGGTAGCATTAAAGATCAATATATCTGCAGCCATTAGAACAGGATAGGAAAAAAGACCCATATTAATTGCTCTATCGTCATCATCTCCAGCTTGAGAATTTTCAGCAACCAGAGATTTATATGCATGCGCTCGATTTAGTAAACCCTTTGCGGCACTGCAATTCAAAATCCATGTTAATTCATGAACTTCAGGTATATCAGATTGCCTGTAAAAATGAGATTTTTTTGGGTCTAACCCAGAAGATAGCCATGCTAGAGCAACATTTTTAACACTTGTTTCTATTTCACTGGAGTCTGTTTGCTTTATTAAGGCATGATAATCTGCAAGAAAAAAATACGATTCATTATCAGGAGCTACCAATTCTAAGGCAGGCTTAATAGCACCTAAATAATTTCCTATATGGGGAGTACCAGTTGTTGTAATTCCTGTTAAAATTCTTTTTTTCATTTGAAAGACAATTATAAACATCAAAAGAAAGTATTGTGGAAACTCATAAAATTTTATTTGAATCATTAGATAAGGCTGAAAAGCATTTTGAGGCTGGTGAAATTCGCTTAGCTCAAAAAATTGTTAATGAAGTCTCTAGATCGATGAAAGCTGAAGGAAAGGTTCCAAACAAACTCAGACACAGATTTAACTTTATGTCAGCTCAATCTAGATACTTTAATGATATTTCGTCTTTTGCGACGAACCCAAAAAGAAATGAAATCATCAAGGATATTGAATCTCTGATAGCTAATCCTCATGAAAATCCTAAAAAACAAGCACATGAAATTCATAGTCTGCAAACCAAATGGCAATTATTAGACCAGTCATCAAAACCCGCAGGTCGTGAACAATGGATTGCTTTTAAAGAGCTGACAGACAAAGCTTGGATACCTTGTGCTGAGTATTACGATGAATTAAAGAAAATAAAAATTTCAAATGCTAAACAAAGAGAAAATATAATCCAGTCACTTACCCAATACTCAAGCAGTTATTCGGATAAATGGCCTGGATTAATTGAAATGAGTAAATTTTTAAGCAAAACCTTTAAAGAATGGCAAAGCTTTGCTCCAGTTTTAGATGAAGATTTCATAAAACTCAAAGCAGCATACCAAGAAGCAAGAAAACCTATAAATAATGCAATAAAAGAACAAGAAACCAAAAACTATAAGATCAAGGAATCATTGATCGAAAAGGTAAAACTAATTAATGATGAAGATGCTCAATCTTGCATCCAAAAATATCAAAAAATTAAACGTGAGTATCAAAATACAGGGCCAGCTGGCAAGAAAAATGAGCCAATACTGTGGAAAAAATTAAATGCGGCGGCTGATAGATTTTATGAAGCAGATAAAGCTTTAATGAATGATGAGCTTAATATAATTAGTGACCTTGCTAGTCAACTGCAAAACGATGACTGCTCAATTCAAGATATAAAAGAAAAAATTGGGGAACTCAATAAAACAAGAAAGTCATCTGAATTTGCAAAACTGCAAAAAGCTATTAAAAGCTATGAGAACAAAAAAATTGACGAGCTTAATGCTGAAAAGATTAATATTTATCAAAATTTATTAAATCTATTAAATACATCTGATGAAGGCAATGCAATTATCCATAAAGAAATATTTAGAGCTTTAAAAAAACCAAACTATAAAGGCGACAAAGATTGCTTGCTTGAATGCACCGTTCAACTTGAGTTACTAGCTAAAATTGACCCTCCTGCATCGGATAAACTTATTAAACAAAAACTAGCACTAGAGATGCTACAGAATAAATTCTCTGGTCAAAAAAATATCAATGATCAGATCAAAGATTTATTGATTAATTTTATAAATAACCTTCAATCAAATAAAGTTAACGCAAGTGAAAAGAAGCTATGGAAAAGAATCTGTAATGCTTTGAGCGAATTAGCTAATTACCTTCCTTAGCCTTCATAACTGTCATCCATCTATCAGATCTGAATCTAGCGATATAGAGGAACCCTTTCACAACATAATCTGCTACAAGTGTTGAGAATATAATCTCAATTCTTGCATCAAGCAAAAAGAAAATTAAAGCAAGAAATACTCTAATAAATAATAAGCAGGTTAATGTAATTGCAAGTGGAGTTTTGGTATCACCTGCTCCTCTTAGAGCTCCTCCAAGAGAAAATTCAATAGCCATAAGAGGCTGCATTGATCCAAGCAACCAGATAAAAATGACTGTTAAGCGCACAACCTCGTCATTATCAATCATAAACCTAGCCAAGGGTTCAGCAAAAATAGTGATAACTACACCAAAAAACGTCATTGAAATAATTGATAGACGCATTGCTCCCCAGCCGGCGCGCCTTGCTTGATCTTGGTTTTTTGCACCTAAATGTTGACCAACAAGAGTTGCGCCCGCAATTGAAAAGCCAAATCCAATAACAAATGAAAAAGATAGTATCTGCACTCCAATTCCATATGCTGCATAAGCTTCAGTTCCATAGTAAGCGACCAAAATAAGGAATGCTGTTATACCTATTTGGAAAACTACTTGCTCAAGGGCTGCAGGCAAACCTACCTTAAAAATCTCTTTAATTCTTATGATATCAAGATCAAATATAGAAAAATATTGAACAGGTAACTGATTTGAAAGCCAAAAAACTATTAATAATGAGGCTCCTATAACGAAAGATACGCCATTTCCATATGCTGCTCCAAGCACCCCAAAATTTGGAAATCCCAGCCAGCCATTAACAAAAACTAACATAAAAAATATTGCAAATAAGTTCATGATTAGTCCAATAAACAATGGGGTTTTAACATCTCCAACCGCTCTTAATGCTGTAATAAGTGCTATTCCACATCCAAAAGCTATGTAAAATGGTGATATAGCTTTGAGATATTGATTAGAAAGCACAAGCGCTTGATCTTTTAAACCAAAAAATCTCACCAATGGCTCTGCAAGTTGCCAGATACATATTGCTGATATTAAGGATAAGAACAATACTAACTGAAGTGTTCTAGTCAGAAAAATTCCTGCTTCTAGCTTATTATCTGCCCCCCAATTTCTAGCAATAAGTGCTGTTGAACCTGCCAAAACACCAGTAAGAATGGCCTGTAAAATAAATGTAACTCTTTGACCTGTTACTGCTGCTGCAATTGCATCTGGTCCGAGATTGCCGACAACTTTAATGGCAATAATTGAGCTTGTTGCGTAAAACAGATTGGTTATTATAGACGGCCAAGCTAGTGTCCAAACACCCATTGAGCCCCTTGGGATTTTTACTCCCCCGTCTAAAACTTCCAAATATTAAGACTCCTTGATTGAGCCAAGATAGATGACTCCGAAAATAAGAGTCATTGAAAATGCAACAAATGGAGAATCTTTAGAATTGAGTATCTTATTTCTATAAATTACACACTCTATTAAGTGAGCAAAAAAT
The DNA here is from genome assembly GCA_902596165.1 of uncultured SAR86 cluster bacterium. GTDB lineage: Bacteria > Pseudomonadota > Gammaproteobacteria > Magnimaribacterales > D2472 > D2472. The sequence continues at coordinate 17,467 of CACJSU010000008.1, forward strand.
AACAAATAGAATACTCCTGATGCTACATAAAAAATCCAACCATTAAATGGTTCAAATAAATTGACAATTCCAAATGCCCAAAGGATTAACGTAATTATATGTGGAGCTTTCATTAAAGCCTTTGAAAGTTTGTTGAATACATTCTTTCAATCATTTTTTCAATAAATGGTTGAATCTGTGCGTATGATTCATTGTCTGTAATTGCATACCATTGATGCAGGTAAAACAATGATCCGAAAAGAAAATTACGATACTCATCAGGATTCCCAAAAATCATAGAACCATCACTTTGGCCATTTTTAAACCAACTTGTCCAAATTTTATACTGATTGGCTTCATTAGATTTTATCATGTCATATTTTGCAAATTCAGAAAGCGATTTTGGAAGTTGCATTAAGAGTGTGAGGCCATTAATAGCCATAGCTTTATTTGTATAAGTTTTAATCTTCTCTAAATGATTTACATCCATGTTATTTATGGATCCGATTAATCTATCAAGCTGTGATTGAATAGAAAGAATGACCTCAATAAATAGATCGCCTTTACTTGAAAAATAATAGTAAATAGATTTATCAGTTAAACCTAAAGACTTGGTTATCTGCTCAAGCTTTGTGTTGTGATAGCCATGTTTTGAAAATATCGAAACAGCAGAGTCAAGAATTAAATCTTTTTTCTTAATTCGCTTTGGAGTATTTTTGCTATTTAATTCCATTGTGATTAATTATAAAACCTTGTTAATAAATTACCTAACTTCTAACTGAGATAGAATATTCTTGTGTCTTTGTCGATCAATTTTATAGAAAAAAAATATTCCAAATGGAATAATCATCATCACAGCAACAAAAGGACCTTGAACCATCGCTAAACTAAATATTTGACCATCATTAGGAAGAACTTCGGACCCCTGAGGAAAACCAATAAATTCCAGCGCCAAACCAGCTACCAAAATGCCCAACCCAGTATTTAACTTCCCTATTAACGAGCTAGAGGCATACATCAAACCTTGTTGGCCAATTTTACTCTCAAGCTCAACCTCATCACTGATATCACCTAGCATTGATTCACGTATGATAGCGCTTGATGATAAGCAGGTATTAGCTATATATATAAAAGGAGCTAAGGCAAAAAATAGATTCCAAGAACCAGAGTCTGGAAGAATATCATTTAAATAAAGAACTATTGGTATTGGCGGAATCAATGCAGCAAAGGCTATGGCAAATAGCAAAATGGATCTCTTTTCTAAAAATAAAACTAATCTTGGTATCAGCAAAAATGCACTAAATGTTGATAAAGCATAAATACCTAGGAATGAAGCTATCATGATAGATTTAAACTCCCAAAAATAAGTATTCATATAAATTTGCAGTGAGCTGTTTAAACCCCAACTTACAGCAATAAATAAATATCCAAAGAAGAAAATTTGAAATGATTTATTTTTTAGGGCTATAAAAATTTGCGAAAAGATTAATTTTAAGTTAAATGAAATTTCATTATTTGATGAGGTATTTCTATATTTCAATGTTCCAAAATAAGTTACTAAAACAGAAATTGTCATCAAGGTGGCGCCAGTCATGCCATAATAAATCCATGGTTCTGGGTTTTGAGTGCCTGGAATATATTCAGGAGTGTCTTTAAAAAAAACGGTATAAGCCAAAAAAGCATTAAATAAGCCCCCCGCCCAACCAAACATTTCTCTGGCAGCAAATATAGAGGTTCTTTCTGTATAAGAACGGGACATTTCGCTTCCCAGGGATCTATGTGGAACGTCAAATATAGTCATTCCAAGCCTAGTCAGGATGGTAAATGTTAGCATCCATAAGAATAAATATTGTTGTGATAAATCCCAAGATGATTGAATAGAAAAAAGCATAAAATATGACAACCCCATTGGAATTATTCCCAAGAGAAAATAAGGATGTCTTCTTCCTAAACGATGATTTGTTCTGTCTGAGATAACCCCCATAATAGGATCGGTAAATGCGTCTACCATCAATGCAATAAATATTGCAAGACTTGCAAGGCCTGGTGTTAAACCTATTACATTAGAATAGAAAAATAAAAGAAAAAATGTAAAAGCATCGCCTTTAACACCGTTGGCAACAGCACCGGAGGCATAAAAGAATTTCTCTTTAGCTTGGATGGTCATGGATCAATATTGTATAGATTTATTTCAGATAAAAAGCTTATTAAAAAAAATTTTATCTACCCAGAAAACTAATAAGTTGATTTTGAAACTTTGCATATGATTCCTCATCAAGCAAGTGCCCCATTCCTGAGATAATTTCTAATTCACTAAATTGAATAAGATCTTTAGCAGAATAAGCATTTTTAACATTAATTAGCGGATCAATATCTCCATGAATAATTAAAGTTGGTGTATTAATTGACTTAAGTAGTTCCTTTCTATTTTTTGAGCCGATAATCGCGGCCATTTGTCTAAGAAATCCTCCATCATCACCACCCCTTTCTATATAAGCTGTCATATTATTTCTAAATTGAGGCGTATCATAGTCTTTTCCTGGGGTGCCTATAAGCTCAAATAATTTTATGGATTGATCAATTCTTCCTTCGATATCATCTTTGGCCGCAGATCTTTTAAGTAACTGCTGAGTGACCTTGAACTTAGGACCATTAAATGGATTTGGAGTTGAGGCCGTTGAAGAGATCATCGTAAAAGATTTTGCTCTTTTAGGATGCTGAGCAACTAATACCTGGGAAATCATTCCTCCCATTGACATACCTAAAATATGAGCAGAATCAATCTTTAAATGATCAAGCACGGCTATACCATCTGAGGCCATATCCTCAATGGTATATTCAGAGCTAATTGGAATAAATAAAAAATATTTTAAGTAATTTAATGCTAGAGATGGCTTGGATGAAAAGCGACTAGATAATCCAACATCTCGATTGTCAAATACTATAGGTCTAAAGTTATTTTCTTGTAAATCACTAATTAAAAAATCTGGCCATAACGTCAATTGAGCGCCAAGGCCTGTTACTAAAAGAATTGGGGTTGCATTTTTTGGACCATAATCTCTATAGGCAATATCAATTGATTTATTTTTTGCAAAACCTTCTTCAAAGGAAAACGCATTAATAGAAAATATTAAAAGTAAAAAAAATAAATTTTTACAATGCATAAGCTTTTGCTCTTAATTTAACGTTCTCTCTAATTGCGCCCCAAAAAAGGGACATATCAAAATTATGGAGATCTCCCTCATTCGCGAATCTTTCAATTTTGTCTATTAGGGAGCCTTTTGTTTCAACCAAAAAATTTGTTGAGACTCTGGCCTCAAAAGTTAAGTCAGATATAGGTTCGATAGAAAGTTTAGAATAAGTATTCTTAGTAGCGTAATAATCTGCAAGGGATAACTTGTCTGATTTTAATCTAATAGGAATATTATTTGGATCAATCATCCAATCATGACTGGCATTCCAAGAAAATGGATTTTGGCAAACTAGAGCTTGCTCCATTGGCTCAAGAGTCCAGCCATTTGGAGTCCAGAACACAGATTTTGCTCTATTTCGTCTAAATCCTTCTATGCCTGTGCACCATGAAATGATTGTCTGTTGATCATCACTAGAGTTAGAAATTGCAAGATCGGGGTATAACTGATCAAAGTATTTTGTGGGTAATATGTATCCGATTAAATATGCTGCTATAAAATTTTTTTTAGCACCTGATTTAGATACATATTCGTTTACCAACCTTTGCCCATGCAATGCTCCTTGACTGTGCCCTGCTATAAAAAATGGCTTGCCATTATTATGATTTTCCATAAATACCTCAAAGGCATTCGATAAATCTGAGTAAGCTAAATCTAATGCTTTGCATCCATTATTAGCTTCAGCATCAAAAAAAGAAAAGTAAGTTGCCTGACGATAATATGGCGCATAGACATTACAGGTTTCTGAAAAAGCAGATGCTTGAGTTGCTAAATGACTGCCAGTTCTCTCATAGGCTGCTGAAGTCTCATCAATGGGTGCATTCCATTGCTTTTCAAAATATCCTGTTGGATGAATAAAGAAAACATCAATCTCTTTATCATTAAGTGACGGCGGATTATCAGGTGATAAATTTTGAAATCCATCCTTACCTGGGAGTGCTGCCCAGCTCTGAGTTTCAAAATAATTTGGTTCTATTGGGAGATTGTTAGAATTAAAGTTTATTTCAGGTTTAAGGCTTTGAATAAATTCAAAATTGTTGTTCCATGGGCTTAATTTTTTTTTAGTCATTGGATTATAGTTTTAAAAATTTATTTGTTGCTGTGGCCGTTGCAACTAACCTATCACCTTGATGTAATTGAGCAGATGTAAAAGAAATACTTTTACCCACCTTATTAATGGTTGCTGATGAGGTAAATTTACCAGGAGTGCCTGGAGCTAAAAAATTAACATTAATGTTTAAAGTTAATGGATTGTATTCACCATTGGTTTTGAAGATCAATAGATGCGCCATAGATGTATCAAGCATCGCTGTTATAAAACCACCTTGAACAAAAGCACCATCTGAATGAGTAAGCTCTTCCCCAATATCAAAATGAATTGTCATTGATTCTTTTTTTTCATCAAAAGCAACATCATGTGCACCTAGAATAGTAAGAAATTTTGGTGGCTTGCTAAGGTCTATTTTTGAGGATGTCATTGAATGTTTTGTGTAATAGAATGGTTGAAATAAATTATAGGGGAATTCTATGAGAATCTTTATATCAATATTGATATTTTTTTTTATTTCAGCGCAAATTAACGCAAGCTCACTTGATGCAAATGACAAAAATAAAATAACAAAGCATTTCAATGCATATGTAGATAATGGCAGCCTTCCCAATGTTTCAATTTTAATCAAAAAAGATAATAAAGAAATTTATCGTCACCATCATGGTTTTGCAGATATAGATAATGAAATTTCTGTTAGTGACAAAACAGTTTATAGGATTTACTCAATGACAAAACCAGTAACTGGTGTTGCGATAATGCAATTAGTGGAGAGTGGACAACTAAGACTTAACGATAGAGTTTCAAAGTATATTCCAGCATTCAAAAATACAAAAGTGATCAATCTTGAGTTCCAAGATTATGTTGTGAAGCCAAAAAGAGAAATTACCATTAGAGATCTTTTAACTCATACAAGCGGTTTGACTTATAGTTGGGCAGGAGAAGGCCCAGTTAATCAAATTTACAGAAAATATAATATTCGACCTTATTACTTCGGCGCCCTTGATGCAGAGTTGAATAAATTTCCAGGTAATACTTGTCAATTTGCTGCAGCTGCAGCTAGCGCCCCCCTCCTACATAATCCAGGTGAAAAATGGTCATATGGAATAAATATGGATGTTTTAGGTTGCGTTGTGGAAGTTATCACAAAAATGACATTTGCTGAGTACTTGAAAAAAAATATCTTTGATCCACTTAATCTTAAAAGCATAGGCTTTGCAGTAAATCCTGATGATAGAGATCACTTTACAACACTCTATACCTCGGGAGCATTTTCTAGAGATGGCGAAATTGTTGCCCCATCGGGATTAAATCAAGCAGAGCTAATGTTCTCAAAAGACCTGAGATCAATTGATGCGTTTGATAAGTCTCCATATTTGACAAATTCATCAAAATTATTTGATGGTGGGTCAGGTCTAGTTTCAAATATTGATGATTACAGTAAATTTGCAGAGATGCTCTTAAATGGAGGAGAATTGAATGGCGTCAGAATTCTAAGCAAGGCTTCTGTATATTTAATGTCTATGAATCATCTTTCAGATGACATTCTTTCTGATGGTGCTGCTTTTGGATTAAAGGGTGTTGGAATGGGATTAACAGTTGGAACAATCATGGACCCCGGTTTAGCGGGTACTTATTCTGTTATGGGAGAGTTTTTTTGGGGAGGAGCCGCCAGCACAATATTTTGGGTAGATAAAAAAAATAATGTCACGGCTACAATGATGACCCAATACATGCCTTCAGACAAGTATCCATTACGCGAAGAGTTGAAAACTCTACTGTATTCTGGATTGAGTAACTAAAACTGGCGGAGAGACAGGGATTCGAACCCTGGAAACCCGCGAAGGTTTGCTGGTTTTCAAGACCAGTGCATTCAACCGCTCTGCCATCTCTCCGTTCCTTTGGATAAAGCATTTTAAAGACTTTTAGAAATAAGTAAACGATACTTTATTTGCTCTAGATTGACATAAATGGTCTATATTTGTTTAATAAATATATCGTTCATCCTATTCTTGGGACGGAAGTAAGTAATGATACTGAAGGAACGCATCTTATTGCCAACCGGCAGGAGATGAAAAAATGACTAAATGGGAATATAAAGTTGTTGATCATAGCAATTCAACCGCAATGGGTTACTCGAATGAGGAAACAGAAGCATTTAAAATTGAATATAAGGATGCTGTCCATTGGAAATATGAAATGTCTAGGATTGAATTAAATAAGCTTGGTCAAGAAGGCTGGGAATTAGTCACTCAAGATGGGGCGCATCAAATCTATCTAAGACGCCCAATATAAAGTAATGACATTAGAGGAGTTAAGGGTAATAACAATCGTCTATGTTAGCGCCCTTGCCCCTCTAATTATTTATTTTTATAAAAAAGATAAAATCCCGCTCTGGGTTCCATCAATATACTTAGGTTCTTTTCTTGTCTGCGCATTAGGCTGGGAACTTTGGTTTACCTATGGGTGGGTTGATGGAGATCCGGTTAACTTACGAAGATCAGAAGCATTAAATCAATGGATTCCCATTCATTTAAACTGGCTTTTGAACTCGATGGCAGATGCTGGGACAATTTCATTAGGTGGCTTATGGCTAATGTGGAAGTACAGTGGAAAAAATAGTCAGGTTTTCCAACAATGGAGCTGGCCTGCATTTAGCATCTTATTTGTGTGGTGCATAGCACAAAATCTGTTTGTAGAACTATTTTTGTATCATGATCAATTATCAGAGGGTAAGCTTCTATCATGGGCACCTCTATCTCCAACTGGTCAATTTTATAACCCCCTGCTATTTGAATTTAATCAAAGAAGCGTCATGTTTCAAACACAATTACCTTGGTTGATTATGTCTCCAATCTTATACAAAGCAGCGATCATCCTGGCTAGAAGATCTTAAATAATTTAGCCTAAAGCTCTTTACTCAGTCGAGATATCAAATAGAAAATTTTACAATTAAAAAAACCCTATCTATTAGGTGTATTATCAATAAATGAGTATCGAGCAACACAGAGTGATTGGTTTTTGGCGCGGCTGGTCTATAGCTGTGGGGTGTGCAATAGGATCTGGGATTTTTATGATGCCAACCATGTTGGCTCCATATGGAATGCTTGGATTTGGCGGCTGGTTGATAGCTGGGAGCGGATCAATCTTAGTCGCCTTAACAATGGCAAAACTGGTTAAAAGAATTCCTAAAACTGGAGGACCGTATGTTTATGTAAATGAAGGGCTTGGTAAATTTTCAGGATTTATAATTGCTTGGACGTATTGGATTTCATGTATTTCAGCAATAGCCGGGATATCAATTGCATTTGTAGGTTATTTAGGTTTTTTTATTCCAACAATATCAAATTCACCCATTCATTCATTGCTAGCATCGCTTGTTCTTGTATGGACTATAATTATTCTCAATATTAGAAGCTTAGAAAACAGCTCTAAATTCCAGCTAATCTCTACTCTATTAAAATTATTGCCCCTAATTTTTATTATTTTTCTTGGCGCAGCAAACTTCAATTTTGATAATCTACCAGAACTCAATCCAACCGATCTTCATCCAATCTCTTTGCTAGCAACAGTCACAACTCTTGTGATGTGGTCATTTATTGGCATTGAGACTGCTACTGTCCCGGCTGATAATGTAATCAATCCTCAGGAAACTATTCCAAAAGTTTTGATTGCATCGGTTTTAACAATTCTAATTATTTATATCTTGGTAAGCTTCTCAATAGCAGTAATTGTGCCAGCCAGCGAATTAATTAACTCCTCTGCTCCTTTTGCGTTAGCAGCAACAAAAATTCTAGGTGTAACTGGGGGAACACTCATAAGTATTGGGGCCTTAATATCTACACTTGGTTCATTAAATGCAAATACGCTTACCGCTGGTAATCTAAGTCTTGCAGCAGCAAGAGATGGGCTACTTCCAAGAAAGTTTGTTTCGTTAACTGAAACTGGAACTCCTATTTTTACATATCTTCTTACAGGAGTATTTGTAAGCATTTTGCTGATGTTGAATTATACCAAAGGCATTGTGAATGCTTTTGTATATATGGCGATGCTTTCAACATTGTCTACATTAATTGCCTATGCATTCTGCGCAATAGCTGAATTTAAATTTGCACAAACTGATCAAAAAAATCAAGCCAGGATTAATGCTCTTTTGTTATCATGTGGAACGTTTTTATACGCATTTTTTGCTATTTGGGGGGCTGGAATTGAAATGATAATTTATTCACTTATCTTAATTATATTTGGGACACCTATTTACTTACTTAAAAAATAATATGAATGTATTAAATGAATTTTCTCAAATAAAAGAGGTCGCCCTAAGATCTCCTCTCTCTGGCTTCATTGACGATGAAAAGCTTTCAACTGAATGGGAGGCTCTTAGGTTTCATTCAAAGCCTGATTTAAATCAAGCAACAATCGAATACAATTATTTTAGAGGCTTGCTCCAAGATGATGGAATCAACATAATTGACTTGCCCTCCTCCAAACTACTAACCATTGATAGCATCTATACAAGAGACAGTATTTTAATATCTCAAGATGGTTTGATACTTTGTAATATGGGAAGAAGCTCTAGGACCCCTGAGGCAATAGAAAATTTTAATACGCTTACATCTCGAGGTTATGAAATAGCTGGTCAAATAGAAGCACCAGGAACTCTTGAGGGTGGTGATTTTATATGGATTAATGATCATCATGCTGCAGTTGGGCATGGACCTAGAACTAATGCAGAAGGAATACGTCAATTAAAAGAAATATTAGGATCCTCGGTTGAACTGCATATTGTAATGCTGCCAGAGCCAAAACATCCAGATGATGTGTTGCACTTAATGTCAATTATTTCACCGTTAGATAAGGATCTAGCGCTTATATATAAACCATTTATGCCAATTTCTTTTTTAAACTGGCTGAGTAATCTTGGCATAAAGTTTGTTGAGGTATCTGAGAATGAGTACCCATTGATGGGATGTAATGTTTTGGCAACCTCACCAAGATCAATTATTATGCTTGAACAATTACCTGGGGTTCAATCTGTTCTCGAAAGAGCTGGATGCAAGATAAGAACTTATAAAGGAATTGAAATTAGTAGAAAAGGTGAAGGTGGGCCTACTTGTTTAACAAGGCCCTTAAAAAGAATTGGATAAATGACAAAAGTATTAAAAAGTCTACCGGGCTGGACATATACAAGCGATGCATTTTTTGAGCTAGAGAAAACAGAATTAATTCTAAAAAATTGGCAGCTGGTTTGTCATATTTCAAATATTCCAAATCCTGGTGATTTTTTTACATTTGAAATTTTTAATGAGCGGATCTTTGTTATTAGAGATGAAAAAGGAGACGTCTCAGCATTTCAAAATTTTTGCTCTCATCGGGGTACAAAATTAATAGATGAAATTTCTGGAACCTGTAATGGCAAAATTACATGCCCTTATCATGCTTGGGGGTATGATTTTAAAGGCAATCTAATTAAAGTCCCGTATGAAGACCAATTCAAAGATTTCAATAAACAAAATCACGGGCTGCAAAAGGTTGATCTTGAAATCTTTCAAGGGTTTATTTTTATTAAATTGCTAGATTCTGATGTGCCAAGTGTAAACGAGCAATTTAAACCATATATTGATGAGATTGCACAATACAGACTAGAAGAGATGCGCCCTTTGGGTCGAATAACAATGAGACCAAGAAATGTTAATTGGAAACAAATTGCTGATAATTATGTTGACGCCCTACATATACCTGTCGCGCATCCTGGCCTATCAAATCTTGTAGGTAAAAGTTATGGAATTGAAGTCTCACCAAACAATGGATATATACATAAAATGTGGGGTGATGGAATAAATACCCGAAACAATAACCTATCTAATAGACTTTACGATAAATATTTACCTCATATGAATCATCTTCCAGGGGATAAACAAAGATATTGGCTTTACTATAGACTGTGGCCAAATCTTGCATTTGATATCTATCCAGAACAAATGGATTTCATGCAATTTATTCCCATTGATGCAAACACAACAATGATTCGTGAAATTGCATATGCGCTGCCGGACGAACGTCGTGAAACTAAAGTAGCTCAATATTTAAACTGGAGGATTAATAGGCAGGTGAATAATGAAGATACGAATTTAATAAATTTAGTTCAAGAAGGCATGAACACCAATAATTTTAAATCTGGCCCGCTTGCATCTTCTGAAATTTGTTTGATAGATAGCGCTAATAAGATAAGAGAAACTCTGCCTATAGCAAAAAAAGAAAATCAACCATCGGAATCTGAAATTAAAAAAATGCATGAGTAATTGATTTGCTGCAAAGTAAATAGAATTGGGCTTATCTTGGGGTCTGGCCAGTCACTGGATGTACTATCTCAGTTGGTGGGCTTTCAGTTGAATCAGCCGTAATAGAGTTAGGCATGGAAGAACCCATGATGTAATTTTTGAAATCTAAAATTTCTTTTTCAATTAATCTGCAATCCAGATCTCTTTTTAAAGCCTCTTCTAACAATAAATTTAAATACTTATCTGATACAGATTGTTGTTTATATATCATGCTGTAACAAAGGCTAGGATCTGACTTTAACTCAATTTTGGTTTTAATTTGGGCACTTGAGCAGCCAACCAATACGCAGAATAATATGAAATTAAAATATCGAATGATGCTAGCTGTGAAGTTAGATGGTATGAGGAGCTGCAAAAAATTTATTAATTAAAGGCTCAAATGATTCCAAGGTATCAGTATCGTACTCTGGATCAAAGGCTGCTTGATCCCACTCATCAGTAAATTCAGTTGCTTTTGCATACCAAGATTCGTTTTCATATTGTTTACGCAAATCTTGAGGTTTACCCATATAGTGATAATAATGTTCACCCTGAAAATCCTGATGCGTGCGAATAATATGATACGCATCATCGCTAACATAAGGCTTGATCATTTCAGCTGCAATTTGACCATGATTTGGTACATTAATAACTTTGCCAATATCATGAATCAAGCTTATTAAAACCATTTCGTCATCTGCTCCAGCTCTTCTTGCCATCGTTGCGGTCTGCAACGCGTGATGGAACTGGTCAGTTCCAAAGCCAAGTGTTAGATCTTTTAACTGTTTTAACATTGATATGATTCTTTTTGGCATATCAAGTATGTGTGGCATGTGCTCTTCACTTATATGTTGCCATTCTTCTTCGGTGCTGTGATCCATTCTTGTAAACATAAAATTACCTAAAAATTAGTTAATTAATGAATAAATTAACTTATTAAGAGTAAAATTGAAATATATATTAGAATTCAATTATGAAAAATATTGTACAAAAAATAACTTCTTTTCAATTAATCTTACTAGGTTCCATTTTTACCAATACTTTATTTGCAGAATCAGAAGAAGTCATAGATGTTAAAGAAGCCTATAAGCACATCGGAAAAACCAAGATTGTATGCGGAAGGATTGTCTCAACAAAATATCTAAAAAGATCATCTGGTGGACCCATTTTTCTTAATTTTGGAAGAGATTACCCCAATCAGCAAATGACTGGTGTAATTTGGTACGGAAGATATTCAAATTACTTTTCATATAAACCAGATAAATTCTTAAAAAGAAAAAATGTTTGTGTAAAAGGAAATATTTCAGATTATGAGGGAAGAACTCAAATGGAAATAAGAACTGAAAAACAAATTAAAATCAGAAAATAATTTAAGTTACTGTAAATCTCAAAACAGTATGAAGTTTTGCTGCTTTTGCTAAATCTTCTAAATCAGGATCACCATTTTTAGTAAGTTTTATTTTTGCAAAATATGCATCAACCCTATTCTTTGTTACAAGATCTCTTAAGGTGTTCTCAACCACCAGATCATCTTTGAACTCTAAATCAACTTGAGCATCAATCAATTTACCTTTAAGCCAAATCTTAGTATGAGATAGTTCTTTTAAATTTCTCCACCAGATATTTGACCTCAAAGTAACACATGTATAAGAAGACCCATGCTTGTGATAACTAACCGGAACCAGATACTGCTTTCCAGATTTTCTGCCTTCAAATTGAATAATAAGTAATTGATGACTGATCATGAAATGAAATGGAGAGCTTGCCAGCCACGCAACAAAGGGATTAATTAAAAACCAAAAATTCATATCATTAAATCCATTGATTTATATGGACTCTCGTTAAGTGTATTTCCATCAAGGGTAACTTTGTATGCATTTTTATTTTTTTTAAATTGAATTGTTGAATTTGGTATCTCATCTATAAAATGAAGAGCAGCTCCTCCTTCAATGCCATACATAAAATCAATGGATTTATTTTCAAGAAATCTCTTTGTTGCTGGGCGTCTTTCAGGTTCTTCATCATAATGAGGAGCGCAATTTCCAGGAATAAAGTTCATACATTTCATCATCTTAAGATCACTTGCCCAGGAATCAGTTAATCCAGCCTCAAACCAACAAATAGCTCCTGCGCTAACACCACTCATAACAACACCTCGATCGTATGCATCTCTTAATATTAAATCTAGGCCCCAATCTCTCCAAACAGCCAACATGCTTTTTGTGTTCCCTCCACCAACAAAAATGACATCTTGTTTTTCAATGTGGGCTTGAAGATCTATGGTTCTTTTAAAAAAGCTAATGTGAGAAGGTTCACAATTGAGTTTTGTAAAGACCGAATAAAAATTAACTACGTAAGGATCTAAATCACCAGTAGCTGTTGGAATAAAGCATATTTTTGGCTTTTTCTTTGATGTTTGATCCAAAATATACTGTTCAATTAAATTCGATTCTTGGGTTCTGCCAAACCCTCCTCCACCAATTGCAATTACTTGACGCATTTTCATCCCTGAGAGATATTAGATTTATGAAATTTAGTCATAAATATATCATTATTGGTGCTGGAAGTGCAGGCTGCGTTTTAGCAAACAAGCTCTCAAAAAATCCTAATAACTCAGTTTTATTAATCGAAGCTGGTCCAATGGATAATTATTCATCGATTAAAATGCCATTGGCTGCAAGCTCATTATTTAAAAACAAAAAATATGGATGGTGCTATGAAACAGAGCCAGAAAAAAATTTAAATAATAGAACAATTAACTGGCCACGAGGTAAGACGCTTGGAGGTAGCAGCTCTATCAACGGGATGCTTTATATCAGAGGGCAAGCACAAGACTATGAAGAATGGGAAAAAGCAGGAAACAGTGGCTGGGGTTATCGAGATCTAATGAAATACTTCGTAGCACTTGAAAATAACCAAGATCATGAAGATCAATATCATGGAAATTTTGGTCCTTTATGGGTAGAGACCTATCAACCAATTCTTGAAGCCTCTAAGTCTTTTTTGAATGCCTGTAAGGAATATGGGCTAAAAAAAAATAATGATTTTAATGGTGAAAATCAAGAGGGGTATGGTCAATATCAAGTAAACATCAAAAATGGACAACGATTCAGTGCTTCTGATGCCTTTTTAAAACCTGTACTCGATAGACCAAACCTCGAATTATTAACAAATACTTTGGTTGAAAAGATCATCACATCAAATAAAAAAGCAGTTGGTGTAAAAATAAAAAATAAAAAAGGTACTCAAATTATTGGGTCGACCTGTGAAATAGTCCTCTGTGGTGGAAGCATTAACTCCCCTCAATTACTAATGCTCTCTGGAATCGGGCCAAAGAAACATCTCATGGATCTCAAAATACCGTTAGTGCAGGATTTGCCTGGCGTAGGAAAAAATTTACAAGATCATCTCACTGTTAATATTAGCTATAAGATTAATCAATTAAAAACTTTTAGCGAGCTCATGAAACCAGTGGGCATGATTAAAAATTTATTTGAATACTTCATTCATAAAAAAGGATTAATGACATATCCAGCTTCTGATATAGGTATATTTTTTAAAACTAATGAAAATATAAAAACACCCAATGCTCAAGTTCACTTTGCACCTGGTGCTGGTAAATATAATAAAAATGGCGCTATGAAACCCTCATCTGGAATTACAGCATCTATTTGCAATTTAAGGCCTCAAAGCCGAGGTCATCTTGAACTGATCTCTTCCGACCCAAAAGACGCACCAAAAATCCATGCAAATTACCTTGATCAAAAAATAGATGCGGAATGGATGATTGAGGGAATTCAAAAGATTAGGGAAATATTTAAAACACCTTCTATGCAAGAATTAGAAGCTGTTGAGCTTCAACCTGGAACTCATTGCATCAAAAATAATGATATAGAGGAATTCATCAGAAATGAATCATTGTCAGTTTATCACCCTATAGGAACATGCAAGATGGGTCATGGGAACGAATGTGTAGTGGATGATGAGTTGAAAGTTAAAGGTATAAAAAAATTAAGAGTAGCTGATGCATCAATATTTCCGAGCATTATTTCAGGCAATACTAATGCAACATGTAATGTAATAGGTTCTAAATGTGCTGATTTGATTTTAAAGAATACTAAAGTTTAGTTTTGATAAACTACCTTGCCGTCTACAACAGTGAGTATATTGTTTGATTCTAAAATCTTAAGCTCAGGAATATTCATTAAGTCTTGATCAAAAACCGAAAAATCAGCAAGTTTGCCAACTTCAATTGTTCCCTTGATATCTTCCTCAAATGAAGCAATTGCAGGCCAAATTGTAAACATTTTTAATGCCTCTAGTCTTGAGAGTCTCTGATCCAAATTCCAACCTTCTCCGTGATAACCATCAACATCTTTTCTTGCAACAGCTGCATAAAATTCTATTCTTGGATCACCGATTTCTACAGGCGCATCAGTACCACCGGCAATAATTAAACCCTGATCAATAAGATTTCTCCATGCATATGCATCATTAATCCTCTCAAGGCCCAACCTGTCAACTGCAAAGTGGAGATCACCAATAGCATGGGATGGTTGCATGGAGGGAATTACACCCAACTCAACAAAACGACGCTGATCAACTGGTTTGATATTTTGCGAATGCTCTATTCTCCACCTAGGAGATCCTGAGAACTTTTTATTTTTTTTAGCGTTAGTAAAAGCCTCTTCATACCAATCTAATACAACTCTATTTCCATGATCCCCTATAGCGTGAGTTCCTATTTGAATACCTTTTTTTAATGCTTTGGATAATCTAGGTTTTGTTTCTTCTTCAAGAAAAATAAAAACTCCTTTGCCATCGTAATCACTGTATTTTTCTAATAACGCAGCCCCACGAGAACCAAGAGCTCCGTCGGCATACATTTTTATTGCTCGGACAGTTAAAAAATTTTCAGGATCAATAATTGGTCCCATCTCAAGTAAACGATCTGCTGGTTCACCATCGCTCACCATGAAATAAACCCTTTGAAGTAAGTTATTCTCAGATTTAATTTCATTCAATATTGAAATATCTTCAAACGTGCCCCCAGGAACATGTATTTGAGTCCACCCAAGACTTACGTTCCTGTTAATGCCCTCTAAAAATGCCTGTTTATCGTTATCTCTAGATAATTTGGGTATGAGATCAGCTATTAAGTTCATGGCCATATCAACTAATAGACCAGTTGGTTGGCCCGTTTGATCTTTCTCAATAAAACCGCCCTGTGGATCTTGAGTATCTTCATCAATGCCTGCTAATTTTAAAACCAGACTATTCACGACCACAGCATGACCATCTGCTCTTTCAAGAACCACTGGATTATTAGGAGAGAATGGATCAAGATCCCATCTAGTTGGGAATCTTTTTTCGGGCCAAACTTTATCAATCCAACCTCTGCCTATAATCCATTCACCAGCATCCTTGGTAGACAAATAATCTCTTACTGCTTGAAGGGTTGCATCTAGTGAAGGTATTTCTTGTAAATTAAGGGTAAGTTCTCTATAACCAATTCCCTTAAGATGTCCGTGAGCATCTGTAAATCCAGGAAAAATATATTTACCCTTTAAATTTATTACTTTTGCATTAGAGCATGCAATTTCAGCGTCTGAGAGAACTTTGCCAACATACTTAATTGTTTCTCCTTTTGAGGCGATTGATCCAACAAAAGATTGATCTGTTTGCCCAGTATAAATATTGCCGCGATGCAGAATTAAATCTGCTTCAATACATTTAGTAGACGCTATGATTGCTGGTGCACATATGCAAGCAATAAAAAGCAATAATCTCATTTATAAATTTACTAAGCCTCTTGAGCGGTTGGCCTGATAACAATCTCATTCACTGAAACACCTGGATCAAGTTGCAACGCATAGATAATCGATTCAGCAACTCTTTCTGCTGGCTGAGCAATTTCACCTATACCCCTGCTCATCAATGCCTCAAGCATTGATTCATCTTTGATAGAAAATGCTAATTCAGTCTTGAATGCGCCCGGATAAATACAAGTAACTTGAATCTTTCCAGAAGATTCTAATCTTAGACCCTCAGAGATAGCTCTAACGGCATATTTGGTTCCAGAATAAACTGCACTTCCAGGCATAACTCTTTTACCAGCAACTGAAGAAATATTAATTATTTGACCTGACCCTCTTTCAAGCATATGAGAGTAAACTGAATCAATTCCATATAAAACACCTTTGATATTTACGTCTATCATATGATCCCATTCATCTGTTCTACCTTTTTCAAGCAATGATAAAGGCATGACACCTGCATTATTGACCAATGAGTCAATTCTTCTAAAAGTATCAATGCCATGTTTTGCCAATGCATGCATTTCATCTTTGGAAGTTACATCTGTTGCTTTATAAATTGCGGATTCAGAACCAAGCTCATCACACAGCTCTTTTAATTTATCTTCCCTGCGGGCTCCCAATACAACTTTTGCTCCTAAGGCAACACACATTTTTGCAGCCTCTTTACCAAAACCAGAACTAGCGCCTGTAATCATTACAATTCTATCTTTTAGATCATTCATTTATTCTCTCCCTAAAATTTCATGAGTTTTATAGTAACTTATAATCCTTTGTTTCCATTTATTTGTATAGCTTTCAAATTCTTTATTTTTAATTAAAAACTCTTTAAATAAGAGATCTCTATCTACCATTAGTATGGCAATGGATTCTATCTCAGTTTGATACATAACATTATGAGCATTAGCATAAGCTGCACCTTGAAGGAAATAATCTTCAATCCAATCTTTTCTCTTGATTTTTTTTGCAGTTTTAAAATCTATAATTGTGGGCTTTCCCTTAAAAACACCTATACAATCTGCGGTTCCCGCATATAAACCATCAACAACTAAGCCAGATTCAAGACCCCAAACTTCTTCTATATCTCCTAAACAATCATTGATAAATCTCTTAGCAATTTGATGAGCCATTAAACCCAATCTATCCTCAGTAAACTGCTCCCAATCAAGACCATTAAGATAATTTTCAATAGCTAAATGAACCGCTGTTCCTATTGCGGTGGCTTCATTGACAACTTCTATTGCAGTTTTTGGGCCCACTCTTCTCTTCCACGCATCAATTCCAGAGTGATCTCCAGTTACTGATAATATTGTCGTCACTGAGGGCACTAAATTTTCTTTTGAATCTTTGTAATAGCGAATATCATTTTTTTCAACGCGCTCAAGCTCAGGATATTCAAATACTTTTTTTAACATTCTAAATTAGTTGATTGAAGATCCGCCATCTACAGAAATAACCTGCCCGGTGATAAAGGATGATCTTTCTGAAAGTAAAAATGATACAAGTTCGCCAATTTCTTCAGGCTCGCCAATTCTTCTTAGCAAAGATGATTTTTCAAGCATTTCTTTTGCTTTAGGCTCTGCTTCAAAATACTGCTTAACTCCTGGAGTATTTATCGTACCAGGTGAAACAGCATTAACTCTAATTCCATTCCTGGCAACCTCCTTAGCAACAGATTGGGTTAAATTATTTACGGCTGCCTTACTTGCTGCATATATAGAATTAAAGGCGTAACCCTTGATTGCTGAATTTGAAGAAATATTCACAATCGAAGCTGGAATTGATTGCTCTTTTAAAGACTGAATTTCTATTTGAAGACATTTCCAAAGAGATGTGAATGTTAAATCAAGCGTGGCTTGGACTTCTTCAATTGAATAATTTTCAACCGGACCTAAACCCTTTGAAGCCGCTGCATTATTACAAATACAATCTAATTTTGTAAATGTAGATAAGGTGGCTTGAATCATTGATTTGATTGCGTTTGAATCAGTAAGATCTGCTTCAAAATATTCTGCAGAATTAGGAAATAATGCATTTATCTTCTTGGCTACTCTCATTGCTGATTCTCCATTCAAATCAACAATCATGACCTTTGATCCATGAGAAGCCAAAACCTTTGCAATGCCCTCTCCAATGCCTTGACCTGCTCCAGTAACAAGAGACACCTTATTTTTTAGTTCCAATTCATGCTCCCTTTAAATTATTTTTTAAAAACATTAATAAGTAATTATAAGTTGTGATCCTGTTGGTTTCATTAAGAGTTTCATGCCGCGCTCCTTCAACAAGATAAAGTTCTGACATGCACTTATTATCTTTCAAGCAATCATGCAATTTAGTAGTTCCTTTGCCCATCCCGCCAACAGGATCTTCAGAGCCTGAAAAAACCAAAATAGGAATATTTTTATTTATCAATGTTAAATTGTTTGGGTGGAACACGTTCTCTATTCCATTTATAACGTCTGCCCATAACTGATTGGTTGCAACAAAACCGCATAAATGATCGTTGACATAATCATCCACCCTATCTGAGTCCCTGGATAACCAATCATTAGGAGTTTTAGTATTTTTAAATTTGCTGTTAAATCCTCCAAATATAATTTTATGCAATAAAGAACTATATCCCTTTTTTCCAAGTCTTAGTGTCTCTATTTTAAGCAATAATTTTTGTAAAAAAGTTTCAGAAGAATTGGGACGACTAGAACCTGATAATAAGACAATATCAAAACTATTCATTTGTTGTAGTGCTGATAAACCTACCCATGAACCCATACTATGGCCTAACAATATTTTTGGGATGTTAGGAAAACGCTTATTAGTTTCTTTGTGGATAGCAAGCACATCATCTACAACTAGATTCCATCCATCATCGTTAGCGAAAAATCCAATTTGATCATCTAATATTCGATCACCATGGCCTCTGTGATCATGAATCGCAACATGAAAACCGCTCATATTTAAGAAATTTATAAAATCCTTATATCTCCTTTTGTGTTCGGCCATGCCATGAGATATCTGAACTAAGCCCAGAGTTAATTCAATTTCTGATAGATGGACTTCAAAAGTAAGATTAGAGGTTGGATTGGTATCTAATGGAATTTTCTGCATAAGACTATAAAATAACACGTAAAAGGGGAAACATATGAATGATATATATATTTCAGGAACAGGTATCTGGACTCCACCTTACAAAGTTTCGAATGATGAGCTTGTGGAATCATTTAATAAATATGTTGATTTATATAACTTAGAACATACAAATGAAATCAAAGACGGGTCCATTGAGCCGTTAGTTCACTCCTCAAGTGAATTTATAGTCAAAGCTTCGGGAATAAAAAATAGGTATGTTATTGAGAAAGAAGCTTTGCTGGACCCGAATCGAATGAAACCACAAATCAATGCAAGAAATGATGATGAGCTTTCATTCTCTGCAGAGGTAAGTGTAATTGCAGCAAAAGAGGCTCTAAATAATGCAGGCTTAAGTCCATCTGATATTGATGCTGTTATTGTTTCAGCGGCCAACCTTCAAAGAGCATATCCTGCAATAGCTATAGAAGTTCAAAATGAATTAGGTATAGAGGGTTTTGCTTACGACATGATGGTTGGATGCTCTGCATCTACTTTTGGTATTAATAATGCCTATTGTGACATTAAATCTGGCAAATCATCAAAAGTACTAGTCATAAGTCCTGAAATCACTTCTGGGCATAATAATTTTAAAAATAGAGATGGGCATTTTATATTTGGAGATATTTGTACTGCTGTGGTAGTTGAAAAAAACTCTCAATCAAAAAATAAGTTTAAAATTCTTAATACAAAACTTAAAACCTCATTTTCAAACAATATTAGAAATAACTATGGATACATGAATGCAATTGAAGATAAAGAATATTCTGAATCAGAGTTGCTATTTGTGCAAAATGGAAGAAAGGTTTTCAAAGAAGTTATGCCATTTGTTTCTTCATTGATCTTAGAGCAGCTTAATGAAAATAGCTTGTCTCCAGAAGATATAGAACAATATTGGCTCCATCAAGCGAATATAAATATGAACGCCTTCGTAATTAAAAAATTACTGGGTGATAATTTTCCTCCTGAGAGAGCTCCTATTATTCTTGACGAATACGCCAATACTAGCTCAGCTGGTTCAATCATAGCCTTTCATAAACATAATCATCTTACTAATGGGCAAAGGGGAATCATCTGCTCGTTTGGTGCAGGATACTCAATTTGCTCTATTCTGTTAGAAAAAGCATAAATTAATGAAATACATCCTACCATTCCTGGTAATTCTGACATCTGTAATTGGCTCTCTTGCTAACATATACATCAGTTCTGATACTTGGTATGAAGAATTAATTAAGAGCCCATTAAATCCTCCGAGCTATGTTTTTGGAATTGTCTGGCCAACTCTGTATGCAATCATGGCATTTGTTTCATTTAAGATGGCTGAAAAAATTTCTACTCTATTCATACTGCAATTATTGGCTAATGCAGCTTGGTCATGGATCTTTTTTTATTTTCATGCTCCGTTGATAGCGCTTGTAGATATTAGCGTACTAATTTATCTTAATTTAAAAATTATTAGCGTAATAAAGGTTGAATCGTCAATATTGTTTTATATATATCTCCCTTACCTAATATGGCTTTCATTTGCAGCATTTTTAAATGCTTCTATTGTTCTCTTGAATTAAAAAATACCTATTACTAACCCTGTCATACAAGAGGCAAGTGTTGCGCCAATAAGTGCTTTTACCGAAACTTTAATTAAATCGTTTTTTCTTTCTGGGGCCATGGCGCTGATACCTGAAACAAGAATCCCCACTGAAGAAAAGTTAGCAAAACCACATAAAGCATACAAAGTAATCAGTTTTGATCTGTCAGATAGAACTCCTGTCTCTAAATTTGCAAGCGCACCATAAGCAACAAATTCATTTAATGCGGTTTTCACTCCGAGTAACTCGGCTGAAGCTAAAGTTTCAGATAATGGTACCCCCATAAGCCAAACAATTGGGAAGAAAATGTAGCCCAGTATTAATTGCAAAGAAAGATCTGAGACTCCAATCCAACCACCTAAAATGCCTAGCAGAGAGTTTAACAATGAGACTAGCGCAATGAATGCAATTAAAATTGCTCCAACATTTAAGCAAATATCCAATCCATCTCTTGTTCCCCTTGTGATTGCATCCATAGAGCTGTCATAAACTTTAGGCACTGAATTACCGTCAAAATTAGTAACCTCTGATGATGGAATCATAATATTTGCATACATAATTGCAGCAGGAATAGATAATATTGAAGCTGATACCAAATGTTGGATTAAATTAACGTCCGGGAATTGAGGAGCAAGCATTGATACTAACGCAATCATTATTGAACCTGAGACAGTCGACATCCCAGCTGTCATAAGAATTAACAGCTCTTTCTCGGTCATCTTTGATAAATATGGTCTCACCAATAAGGGGGCTTCAACTTGCCCCATAATAATATTAGCGGTTGCCCCTAACCCTATCGGGCCACCAATATTAAATAGCTTTTCAAAAATTTTAGAAATTGCTCTGATAATTAATGGCAGTATATTCCAAAACCAAAGCAGCGCTGACAAACTAGAAATTACTATAATTAAAGGTAATATTTGAAAAGCAAAGATCATTGAATTGCCGGTTCCGGAGATCTCAAATGGAGAGGTAGAGCTATTGCTTAAATAACCAAAAACAAATTCAGCTCCCTCCTGAGTAGCTGCTTGCAATGCGGTTACACCTTCGGAAAGATAAGCAAAAATTTGAACTATAAAAGGAATTTTTAATAGAGCAAAGGCTAGAATTACTTGTAGAAATATGGCCGCAACAATATGCCGATAGTTAATCGAAGATTTATTTTGAGAAAATGGAATAGCAATACAAACTAGACCAATAAAGCCAATAATAATTTGTAATATAGAGGACATTGTCATGGTTTAGTATAGCTTAATTGCTCTTAATCTTTCCTCTAAGAAATCATGGGCGCTAATAGATTCAGTTGAATCATCCACTATAGAACAGAGCTCAACTTCAGGAGAAGGATGAAGGAAAAATGGCATGCTATATCGTGATGCAGATGAGCTGACGTTATTATCTACAACTCTGTGACTTGTGCTTTTTAGTTGAGAGCGAGTTACTAATTGCATCATGTCACCGATATTGCAAACAATGGATTTACTTTTTGCTGCTATTGGGATCCAATTACCCTCAGGGTTTTGCACCTCCAACCCAGATTCCTCAGCACCTACTAATAAAGTAATTAAATTTATATCCTCATGGGCTCGTGCACGCAGGATGTTAGATGAATCCTTGACAGGAGGATAATGAATTAGGCGTAAAATAGAATTACCCTTAAGTGCCCACGAATCAAAAAAGTTAGGTTCCTTACCTAAAATTACAGCTATTGCACTGAGAACTTTCATACCAAGTTTATTTAGTTGATTAAATAAAATATCAAAGTGGTCATTAAAACCTGGAATCTCAGAAACCATGATATTTTTAGATATTCTAGAGTCATATGAATCATCAATCATCGGGCCATGATGCCAAAATTCTTTTAAATCTGGCGTTGTTTCACCAACCGCAGTTTCTTTTCCATATGGAGTGTAGCCCCTTGCTCCAGCTTTCTCAGGATGGGCATAGGAATTTTTAATGTTCTCATTAAGTGAGAAAAAATCTTTACTTAATTTATAGCTTGATTTCAAAACTTGATCAGCGATTCCATGATCTGTAATAGTAAAAAAACCATGCGTACCTAACGCTAATTTTAATTGAGAAATTGTGTCTGCATCTCTTTGTTGAATATCAACCATAGAAAAGGCAGGTATGCTATTGAATGTCATTCTTTATTTTAGCAAAAAAAAGGGCGGTATATTAACCGCCCTTGTATATATAAAATTAATTAAAATTTAAATTTATACACAAATCCTAATTGAGCTCTCCAGATACTATTCACTGCAGATTTACTTAAATCAAAAGGATTGTTTTTGTTATAGCCATAAGCATAGTCAACTCTTGATCCGCTTTTTCCAAAAATATATTTAGAATAATCATCAGTTAATAAAAGATCATAAAGTGCTACTCTACCTTGATAAGGTCCATATATAACCTCACCTTTATCGCTATCAATTAAATTAAGTAGATTTTCTATACCTAAAGTAATGACAAATAAATCCTCTGATCTAAAGCCAGGTAGCTCCTGAGTAATCTTAAGATCTAAGGATGTTTGGTATGGGAATTCAAAAGCTCCCATAGGTACGATCTGGCCAGCATATGAAGCTAGCCCATAAGTGTTATAGAGAAGATCTAAAGTCTCATTAGCTATTGCTAGATCTGGCTGAGTACAGCTGTACCAACAAACTTTTGGGTCATTAATTCCAGATGGGATATATAGTAATGCAGTACTATCATCATTCAGGTTTCTCTCATAACCAAAAGCCTGTGTTTTGTATCTTGAAGAACTTGAGTAGGTATCAAAAGATAAAGTTCCTGGTAAACCAGATTTTCTTTCAAAGAAAAGATTGAAAGTTGTAGGCTTATCAGCACCGAAGAAGTAATGAGTTGATGATAAGGAAGCAATCAATCGGTGTTCCGTTTCATAAATAGAGCGAGCTGCAACCCTATTGTTGTAGTCAACACCAGGGCACTTACCAAAGCTTGAGTTTGCAGTTGATGAAGTCATACCACAAAGCTCATCAATATTTTGATGAGTGTAAGCTATAGACAATGAAGTATCGCCGTCTCTAAAGAACCTAGATGCGCCTATTGAAAATACTTCTCTTTGACCGCCTCCTTGGTTATATAGGCCAGCTTTATATGTATAAAAACCAGTTTGATTATAAATCGGTCTTCCGTCTGGAGCTTTTAAAGCTGGGACTAGAGGCTGATCACCACTTAATGGAGATCCATCTACAATTTTATATAAAGCTTCTTCTTGATCTGAATTTAAATATGAAGCTGTAATAAACCAATCACCAACTTCTCTTTCATAAGTAAGATTCAATGTTTTAGTTTCTGGCCACTCAAAGCTTGGAGCGATAAAATTAACTACTGCATCAGTAAGAGCCGCATTTTGAATTGCAGTATTCACACATGCTGGGAGAGTACCTGTTACATTTGTAAGTGGGTCACATCCCGCAGGAGCATTAGACTGCCTATATGCAGCAATTCTAACACCATCGTTTGTGTATGCATTTGAAATCCATACTGTAGGAAGTTTTGATGAGAAGGTTCCATAAAGACCTTTCAAAGTACTCTTATCATCAATTTCATATTCAAAACTAAATCTATAATTAAGAAGGTCGGTACCAGCAATTCCTCCATTAGCAAATCCATATGCATCCTTGAAGCCTTGGTTAAGTGCTGGGGAATCATCAGAGTCAAATTGATCATAACGAAGTCCAACTAAAACATTTAATCTATCCGAGACATCAATTTCATCTTGAATGTAAAAAGAATCTAGCCCATATTCAAACTCTGCAGCGCCACCAGACTCTGTTAAGCTTCGAGAATTATTGTGCTCAAAAGAGGTAGCTGTTTGGCTTTCATATCCTGATATCCCATCAAATTGATATGAACCATCTTGAGCAATAATGAACACATTGTACACATCCCAATTTTTTCTTTCGTATCCAACTGTCCATTTATGATTATCATTGTAATAAGTTAGCTTAGCTTTAAGGTATTCAGTTTCAGTGGCTAATTGGTTGGCACTTCTATATTTATCTGGACCTATATAACATCTAATTCCATTTGCACCACAATTATTTATTCTAAAGGTTGGTACATTTTGTCCTACTGGCGATGCTTGGCTAGTGTTCTGCTCTTTAGTTGAATAACTAATTTCAGATATCAAATTATCAGTCCAATTTGAAACAAGCAGCATTCCATCTGTGGTTGTTTCTTCACCTTTGATATATTCAGCAGAAGAAAAGTTAAAACTGGAATAACTTCTATTTGCACCATTTAATTTAGAGCTCTCAACCTCTTTGTGGTTAAGGGTCAATCTATGATTATCATTAATATCAACATCAAACCTATAAGTTATGTATTCAGTCTCAGCAGTATTGCTGCTGGTATATCCAAGAGAATCAAAACCATATTTATTCTTTGTAATATTTCTAATTTGATCAACCTCAGCTAATGTAATACCAACATCATTTGGCAAATTGGCTCCAATTGGTCCGTGAGTTATTGGTTTATCAATTACAGCTTCTTCGTAAGTAACGTAAAAGAATGCTCGGTCTTTAATAATTGGTCCGCCAAAAGCAAAACCCTCTGAGGTATCTTCTAAATCAAAGTTATATTTATCACCGTTAGATTCATCACCCATAAGGGAATCACCTCGATCATATGAAAAAACTTCACCCTTAAACTCATTGCTTCCAGATTTAGTTATAACCTCTATCACGCCGCCTCTAAAACCAGAGTATTCTACCGAAGCAGGAGCTACCTTAACTGCAAGTTGCTCTATAGCATTCAATGAGATTGGACTTCTTTGAGCAGGATAACCATTATCATTGAGACCAAAATCATCATTAAAAGAAACACCATCAACCCTTAAATCATTTGTTCGAGGATGGGCTCCAGCTATTGAAATTGCTTCATAGTTTTCTTGAGCATCATCCAAAGAAACCATTGGATTCAATCGAATAAAATCTTTAAGATCTCGATTAACTGAAACACTTTGCTCAATATCTTGAGCAGTTAAAGCTGTTCCGAATCCATAACCAGTATCAAGTTGAGTACCTGCTTCTGCAACCACAACAACCTCGTCAATAGATTCCAATGCAAAATTTAAACGCTTGGTATCTCCAACAATTAAAGTAAGACCAGTAACAGATTCTGAGTTATAAGATCCAGACCTAATAACTACGTCATATGGTCCACCAGGCTTGAGACCACCAGCAAAGAATCTACCATTTGTATCGGTTGTTTTAACCGATGATGAATTGGTTGGAGTATAAGTAACTGTTACATTAGCACCACTAATAGGTGTGCCGGAAGAATCTGTAACTGTACCAGTTATATCTGAAGTAAGCTCCTGACCGAATGCTGGAATAGCAATAAGTGCAGCAACCATAAATAAGTTACGCAATGATTTCATAATTTCCCTCTAAAAATTAAAATAAAGACGTTACAACAATTCTATACCTCTTTGCACCTTATTAAAAGAAACAATTTGGTAACATTTAGATAATTTATCTTAAACTTCAATAAAATCAAATTTTGTATATTCCTGGAGAGCTTCTGGGATATGGATTGTGCTCTTTTGGTCAAAATTATTTTCAATTACTGCTATTAACGCTCTTCCAGCAGCTAGTGCAGAGCCATTCAGAGTATGAGCTAATTTTGAAGCACCGCCTTCTTTAAATCTAATCTTGGCCCTTCTAGCTTGAAAATCAGTGCAATTTGAACAAGATGATATCTCTCTATAGGTTTCTTGGCTGGGTATCCAAACTTCCAAGTCATATGTTTTAGCCGCTGAAAACCCTAAATCCCCAGTGCATAATTCAACTACCTGATATGGTAAATTTAACTCCTGAAGAATTGTTTCAGCATGAGAAGTAAGATTCTCTAGAGCTTCAAAGGATTTCTCAGGATGACATATCTGAACTAATTCAACCTTCTCAAATTGATGTTGCCGGATTAACCCCTTGGTATCTTTACCGTAACTTCCAGCCTCAGATCTAAAGCAACTTGTATGAGCTGTAAGCTTAAGTGGAAATTTATCAATATCAATTATTTTATCTCTATAAAGATTTGTTAAGGGCACCTCAGCAGTAGGAATAAGATAATAATCTTCAGTTAATTGAAATAAATCCTCAGAAAACTTTGGCAATTGTCCAGTTGAAGTTAAAGATTCAGTGTTGGCCACCATTGGTAAATAATGCTCTGTGTAACCATGCTCAGATGCCTTATCAAGCATAAATGCTATTAAAGCTCGTTGTAATTTTGCAATGTCACCATGTAAAACTGCAAAACGAGAACCAGCCAAAAGGTTAGCCGCATCAGTGTCAATCATTGATGTTATTTCTAAATGATCTTTTCCCTTTAAAATAGTTGGCTCCCCGTATTCTCGGATCTTTACATTGTTTTCCTCATTCTCTCCCCTTGGCACAGAATCATCAGGAAGGTTCGGAACATCAAGCAATAATTCTTTTAAAGTTAATTGAATATCATTTAATTCACTTGAACATTTATCAAGATCTGCTTTGATGGACTCAATTTTTTTATTAAGAGCTGGGTCATCCTTGCCCTCTTTTTTAAGCATTCCATATTCTTTGGAAAGAACATTTCTACTAGCTTGAAGATCCTCAGTTTTAGTTTGATATTTTTTTCGGTTTGCTTCAGTCGCCTCAAATAAATCAAGGTTAAAGTTGTAATTTCTCAGCCTTAATTTATCAAATACCAACTTGGGATTATCTTTTATAAAATTTGTATCAATCATTTTTAAGTAGTTTTAAATAAAGAGTAAGCTAAAAAAGTTCCTATCAAGCATGAAGCAATTGATGCAACAACATATATTAAAGCATTCAAATCTTTGCCATTGTATAACAATTCAATTGTCTGCTGTGAGAAGGCAGACATAGTCGTAAAGGATCCAAGTAAACCTATGACAAGAAAAAAATAAATATTAGACTTCAAGTCTGAGATTTGAGCCATGACGATACCTATACAAAAACATCCAATAAAATTGACTAACATTATTCCGCTGGGCAGCGAAAAAAAGGAAGAATTTTTCATTAAATCATTCAATAGGTATCTTAATGGGGCACCCAAAGCTCCCCCACATGCTATAAAAATAAGCTTAGTCATAATGGTGTAAGTTCAATTCCGTGCTCAACTCCAAGAGAATCTTTATAGCGTATAAGGTTTAGCTGATTTTTTAAAAAAGAAAAACTAATAATATTGGAGCGAGTATTATCAATAACTTGAATAATTGAATCGTTGATGACGTTTATAGAATAGTTATCTGCATCCTCATCAACGCCATCAATTAAAAGACTAAGAAAAAAATTATCAAGTTTCTCAATACTAATAACTTGTGTTTGATCTAAAAAAACATCATGGATCTCTATCGTGTCTCCAAAAATTCTGTAATTTTCCTCAAATGGTGATAACACAAGAATTAAAATTTCCTCGTTAGTAAAAAAAATTTTTCCACTGGAAGTATCAATCCTCATCTCAGATTCACTGAGAGATCTTTCAAAAAATGAATAATTTTTTTTTAACTGACTATTTAGAAGAGAAGTTGAAATAGATGATGCGTCAATAAATACAGAAAATAAAAAAATAAAGGATACAAAAAATTTTGCAATCATTGCTGCTTAGGGACTAATACTTCCCTGCTTCCATTGCTACTCATTTCCGAAACTAGGCCAGCCATTTCCATGGCCTCAATTATTCTGGCTGCTCTGTTATAACCAATCCTTAATTTTCTCTGCACAGCGGAAATAGATGCCCTTCTTGATTCAATGACAAAGCTTACCGCTTCATCATAGAGTTCATCATCCTCATCCGATGACTGAGACCCCTCTCCATCAGTCCAACCAGGTATTGGACCTGTTTCTTGTAGTTCTGAAGTAATCTCATCTAAATAATTTGGCTCAGATCTTTCTTTCCAACTATTAACAACTCTATGGACTTCATCATCACCAACAAAAGCACCATGAACTCTTTCTGGAACACCCTGACCAGCAGGCATGTATAACATATCACCTGCTCCTAATAGTTGCTCTGCTCCACCTTGATCAAGAATGGTTCGTGAATCAATTTTTGAAGACACTTGAAAGGCTATTCTTGATGGCACATTAGCTTTAATCAACCCGGTAATTACATCTACGGAGGGTCGCTGAGTTGCTAAAATTAAATGAATGCCAGCAGCCCTTGCTTTTTGAGCGATTCTTGCAATTAAG
Source organism: uncultured SAR86 cluster bacterium (assembly GCA_902596165.1). Classification (GTDB taxonomy): domain Bacteria; phylum Pseudomonadota; class Gammaproteobacteria; order Magnimaribacterales; family D2472; genus D2472. The sequence goes on from CACJSU010000008.1 coordinate 46,752, forward strand.
TGCTCAACCTTTTTACCAACTATCATAATCATGTCTGCAAACTCATCAACTACAACAACAATGGATGGAAGTTCTTCTAACGGGACTTCTTCATCTTCCTGAAATGGATCTAGCAATGGAGTGCCTGAAGCATTTGCTTCAGCTACTTTTTTATTAAATGCTGCTAAGCCTCTGACACCCATTTCGGACATTAATTTATACCTTCTATCCATTTCAGCCACGCACCATCTCAGTCCATTTGATGCATCTGTCATATCAGTGATAACAGGTGTCAGAAGATGAGGTATACCCTCATAAACAGATAGCTCAAGAATTTTAGGGTCTATCATAATAAGGCGAACTGCTTCTGGATCTGATTTAAATAACAAACTAAGCAGCATTGCATTGAGTCCAACTGATTTTCCAGAACCAGTTGTTCCAGCAACAAGCAAATGGGGCATCTTGGCAAGATCTACGACAACTGGTTTTCCTGCAATGTCATGACCTAAAGCCATTGATAGTGGTGAAGTAGAATTATGAAAAGTATCTGATGACAAAATTTCAGTCAGCTGGACCATCTTCCGGTTAGAGTTAGGTATTTCAATGCCAACTACAGACTTTCCTGGTATCACTTCAACCACTCTGACGCTTGTCACTGCTAGAGATCTAGCAATATCTTGTGCAATATTTGTAATCTTACTTGCCTTAGTGCCTGGCGCAGGTTGAATCTCAAACCTGGTAATAACTGGTCCTGGAATCACAGAAACAACCTTTGCCTCTATTCCAAATTCTTGAAGCTTAATTTCAAGCCTGTCAGCAACTTCATCAAGCTCTTCTTTGGTTAAAGACGAACCATCATCAAGCACTCTGTCCAAAAGATCTGTTGAGGGAAGCTCTGAGTTTACGTTTTTATCTTTAGATTTGTATACGGTAGATGTTGCAGCTGATTCATTTTTAGGAATTTCATCTTTTGGGGCTGATGCAATAGTTTCTTGTGTTTCAGTTTCAGGCTGAACATGCGTAGATTTTGATTTAGAAAGATTTAATTCTCTTGGTTTTACTTCAGCAACTGAACGCTCAACTGTGGGTTGATTGTTAGATTTAAACTTTGAAAAATCAATTGATTTGATGCTATTAATTAAATATTGAAAGGAGCCATAAAATTTCGATCCGAGCTCTAACGCTAGATATTTTGCTCCTCGACCAAGAGCATCAATTACAAACAACCATGAAAATGAAAAGGTTAACGAAATAGATGCAAGAAAGAAAATTACTATAAAAATTAATGATCCAACCACTCCAAAAACATTAGAAAGATTACTAAAGACCAAGGCACCCACAAAACCGCCAGATGAGGATTGAGGAAAAAGATCGCCTGAATAATAGAACTCACTTAGTGAAGAAAATGAGCATAACAAAACAATTGCTGAAGTAATTTTAATAATTTTATGAGTTCTATCAGACGGTCTGTAAAAAAATAATAACCTCACTGCAACAAAGGAAATAATTAATAAAAATATATATGCTCCTATACCAACAATTGAAAATAAAGCATCAGAAAGGTAAGCCCCAAAGGGTCCCCCTAGATTTTCGATAGACTGAGAAAGTGAACTTACTGAAGAAAGACTTGGATCAAGCGGAGAATAGGAGACAAGCGAAATAAAGATATATAAAACTGAGCCTAAACAAAAAAATGCAAAAACATTTTTCAGTGTGCCAGCTGATAAATTTGATTGCTCCTGTTTCTTAGCGATGATTAACTCCTATTATTAATATTATATTGAGATATAGCTTATTTAGTTAGAAAAGATAACAATTTCTTTAATCTCTATCTTATAATTCGCTCATGGAATATCAACATCATAAACTTATTATTTTAGGCTCAGGTCCAGCTGGTTATGCCGCAGGTATCTATGCAGCTAGAGCAGGACTAAAACCTTTGCTTATTACTGGTGCAGAGCAAGGCGGACAACTTACCACCACTACAGATGTAGAAAATTGGCCCGGCGATTCTGATGGTCTGCAAGGGCCAGAATTAATGGAGAGAATGAAAAAGCATGCTGAGCAGTTTGATGTCCAGATAGTCAATGATCATATAGATGAAACTCAATTATCTGAAAAACCATTTAAATTAATGGGCAGCCAAAAATGGTCATGTGACTCTTTAATTATTTCAACAGGAGCGAGTGCAAAATATCTAGGATTAGAATCCGAGAAAGAGTTTTTAGGCAAAGGCGTTTCTGCCTGTGCAACATGTGATGGATTTTTCTATCGCAATCAAGAAGTGGCTGTAATCGGAGGTGGAAATACCGCTGCTGAAGAGGCATTGTATCTTTCTCGTATATGTTCGAAGGTCCATCTGATTCACCGAAGAGATGAATTAAGGGCAGAAAAAATTCTTCGAGATAGAGTTGCTGAAGCTGTAAATGAAGGAAAAATTGAAATGCATTGGAATTCTCAATTGAGTGAAGTGCTTGGAGATGAGAAAGGCGTTCATTCAATTGAAATAGTAACTAACGAAGAAAAGAAGAATCTTCAATTAACTGGTGTGTTTATTGCTATTGGCCATCACCCTAACACTGAAATTTTTAAAGGCCAGCTTGAGATGAAAAATGATTACATCACCATTAAATCAGGCACAGACGGCATGGCTACTGCTACAAGTGTTCCTGGTGTTTACGCCGCAGGTGACGTGTCAGATCAAATTTATCGACAGGCCATTACCTCAGCTGGATTTGGCTGCATGGCTGCGCTCGATGCTGAAAAGTTTTTATCTGAGTAATTACTGGCCAGAAACCCAAAAAACCATGCCTACAACAAAAACTGCGATGAGTATTAGCGCTACTCTCGAGTCTGATTTGCTGTCTTCATTAGCCTCTTGTGATTCAAAGTATTCATCATATTTATCTGACATATTTATTCTCCATGTTGAAGGACTACTCTACCTTGTTGGCCACCCTCAAGGATAAGATCAATTTCTTGCTGTAAATTTTCTTTAAAAACAACTCTTATCATGGATGAAAGATCTAATTTCCATTCATCAGCAAATTTATTCCAAATACTAGTTTTAAATTCTATTGGTGATTCTGCTGAGTCAATGCCAGCCAGTGTGATGCCTCGCAAGATAAATGGAAAAACTGTTGTGTTTACCTCTATACCAGCAACGTTCCCACAACATGCAACCACACCATGAGGTGATATTTGAGGAAGCATTTTACTTAATACATTTCCTCCAACCGTATCAATGGCTGAGGAAAATAATGGCCTCTCCATGGCTTTAGCTGGTGACTCTAAATATTCATCACGCATAATAATATTGTTAGCTCCAATTGAATTAAGGAAATCAGTTGATGAGGGTTTACCTGTTAATGCAGAAACTTCTTTGCCTAATTTAGATATCAACATTACGCTAATAGACCCAACACCCCCAGTTGCACCTGAAATTAAAACGGGCAGGTCTGAGGCTTTTGAAGATTCTTGTATTTTTAATACGCTAGCTGCTGCCGTTATGCCAGCAGTACCAATAGACATAGCTTCCAAACTTGATAAATTAGATGGTTTTTTTACCACCCATTCAGCCGGCACATTGATGTACTCTCCAAAACCACCCGGAGTATTCATACCCATGTCATAACCAGTGACAATAACTTCATCACCATCAGTAAATTCTGAGGAGTTAGCATCAGTAATCGTTCCTGCAGCATCAATTCCTGGAACAAATGGGTAATTTCTGGTCACCCCTTTATTGCCTGATGCTGACAATGCATCTTTATAGTTAAGAGATGAGTGAGATACTTTTATCTGAACAAAACCATCATCTGGCTTTTGAAGCTCCAATTCTGAGATTGAGGCCGAAAATGCTCCATCGATCTCCTCAACATAGTATGCTGAGTATTTCATTATCTTGGCTTCATTCTCATGGCTGAATCCAATCTTATTGTTTCGCCGTTAAGGTAAGCGTTTTCAACAATGTGTGCAGCTAAACTACCAAACTCAGCAGGTATACCAAATCTATGTGGAAACTGAGTCGATTCTAATAATGGATCTCTAACCTTGTCTGGAGCCATTTTCATTAAAGGTGTATCAAAGATACCTGGTGCAATAGTATTAACCCTAATTCCATGTCTTGCGAGGTCTCGAGCAGCAGTCAAAGTTAAACCAATAACACCTGCTTTAGAAGCACTATAGGCTGATTGACCAATTTGGCCTTCGTAGCCAGCAATGGAAGCAGTATTTATGATCACACCTTTCTCACCATCCTCATCAGCTTCATTTTTATCCATCAGTTCAGCAGCTAAACGCATAACGTTAAAAGTCCCAACTAAATTTAAATCTATAATAAATTTAAAATGATCTAATGGATGCGGCGCATCTTTACCAATAATTCTTGCGCCATATCCAGTACCAGCACAGTTAATTGCAACGTGTAATTTACCAAATGCCTCCTCAATTTTTGACATGGCATCCTTAACGGGCTCCTCTTCCATGATGTTGGTATTAACATATTTGACACTCTCATCACCTAGCTCATTGCATATAGCTTTTGCATTATCATCATTAATATCAAGAATCATGACTTTTGCACCTTGAGATACAAAGTGTCTTGTTGATGCTTCACCTAAGCCAGATGCACCCCCTGTAATTGCTATAACTTTATCTTTTAATTCCATTGTTTATCTCCAAATTGAACAAGAATTATACCTAGCTATTTATAAAAATGATCGCATTTAAAAACATAAAAAAACCAAATTGGCACGATAATTGCATTAAGAATAATGTAACTTCATAAATTATAGGAGAAATTATGAAAAAATTGTTTTTACTTATAGGCATTCTTGCCATGCCTTCATTTGCTGCAGTAAGTGCAAATGTATCTTTCGCCTCAGACTATGTCTGGAGAGGAATGACACAAAGTGACGGACCTGCAATTCAAGGTGGTTTTGACTTTGAGGCTGAATCAGGCTTTTACGCTGGTATTTGGGGATCAAATGTCAATTTTAATGATGGAGCAGGTAGTGAATTAGACTATTACGCGGGTTATGGTTTTTCATTAGGTGAGGTTGGAGTCGATATTGGATATATTGCTTTTGATTATCCTGAAAATCAGACCGGTCTTGATTTTGAAGAAATTTACCTAGGCCTTAGCCTTGGAGACTTTGGACTAACTCTAGCTTCTGGACAAGATGGTGCGCCTGATTACACAGAATTTTCATATGCATTTGGTCCTGTTTCTGTTGCTTATGGCGAATATGATGATTACGGCGATAACACAACAGTAAGTTATGGTTTCTCTTGCGGGTCATTTGATTGTGGAATTACTGCATATGACTTCAGCGATGGTGGATACGGTGCAGATGAAGACGGTATCTTCTTCTCAATTTCAGCAAGCTTATAAAACATGAAATTAGTTGTAGCTATTATTAAGCCATTTAAACTTCAAGAAGTGCGTGAGGCACTTGTTGATGCTGGCATAGAAGGCTTAACTCTTTCAGAAGTTAAGGGGTACGGACGACAAAAAGGTCATACTGAACTATATCGTGGTGCTGAATATACGGTAGACACCCTACCAAAAATTAAACTCGAAATTCTTGTAGAAGACGAGAAGCTCAGCACAGTCACAGAAACAATTACATCCACCGCTGGCACTGGAAAAATTGGTGATGGAAAAATATTTGTAACCAACGTTGAAGACGTCATCAGAATTCGAACTGGTGAAACAGGCAACGAAGCCATTTAATTAAGGAGATTAATATGGAAGAAATGAAATTTGCATTAGATACTTTTTACGCAATTATGTCAGGAGCATTAGTCATGTGGATGGCTGCTGGGTTTACCATGCTTGAAGCAGGTTTAGTCCAAAAGAAAGATGTTTCTGAAATTGTTACTAAAAACCTCGGTTTGTTCTCAATTGCATGTGTCATGTACCTGGTATGTGGTTTTGCTTTGATGTACCCATCCGGAGTATTTGCTGGTATATCATCTGGTTTTGATGAGGCTGGAGAAGCAATTATTTATGGAATTTTGCCTTCACTTGGAACATCTTGGGGTTTAAGTGCTGATATGCCTCTTGAAGAAATAGGTATGGCATATGGAATGGACTATTCCCAACAAGCTGACTTCTTTTTTCAGGTTGTTTTTGTAGCCACTGCTATGTCAATTGTTTCAGGTGCAGTTGCTGGAAGAATGAAGTTGATACCCTTCTTCGTTTTTACAGTAATACTAACCGCCTTTATATATCCTGTTCAAGGATACTGGAACTGGGGTGGTGGTTTTTTAAGCGTTCTTGGTTATTCTGATTATGCTGGATCAGGAACAGTCCATCTGCTTGGTGCTGCTGCAGCTCTGGGTGTTGTGACATTGCTTGGTGCAAGAAATGGAAAATATGGCGCTGATGGTTCCATTAACCCTATGCCTGGATCTAATATTCCATTAGCAGCCTTAGGTGTGCTGATTCTTTGGTTGGGTTGGTTTGGTTTTAATGGAGGCTCTGAACTTGTTATCAGTGATGAAGCAAGTGCAATAGCTGTAAGTCAAGTTTTCTTAAATACCAATATGGCAGCTGCTGGTGGAGTCATAGGAGCATTGGTGTTGAGTCTAGTAATGACTGGTAAAAGTGATGTGACTATGGTGATAAATGGAGCTATTGCAGGTTTAGTAGCAATAACTGCTGGCCCAAGCGCCCCAAGTGGAGGAGAATCAGTAATTATTGGTTTCCTAGGTGGCCTATTAGTATATGCATCAATCCTGTTTTTTGATTCTAAGCTCAAGATCGACGATCCAGTTGGGGCTATCTCTGCTCATGGAATTGTTGGAATCTTTGGTGTAATGGTTGTTCCATTCACTAATCCAGAAGCATCTTTCTTGATTCAACTGATAGGTGTTATTTCAATTGCTGGTTTTGGTTTCATAGCTAGCTATGGAGCTGTTTACCTAATTAATATGGTTACACCTATAAGAGCTACTGATGAAGAGCAAGCTCTTGGACTTGACGCATCAGAGATTGGAGTTGAAGCTTACCCAGAGTTTAAGTAAAAAAACTTATAATAACCGTCAACATTAGTTGGCGGTTATTTTTGCATCAAAAGAGTGCAAATTAAATAAGATTCTTTTAAAACCTTCCTCAAAACTATCAAATTAACCATTCTAAATTGGCATGATAATTGCATCTATATATATACATTATTTTTATATGGGGTAAAAGAATGAAGCTTATATCAGCAATTATTAAGCCATTTAAACTTGAAGAAGTTCGCGAAGCTCTTCTAGATTATGGCGTAGAGGGATTAACTATTACCGAAGTTAAGGGTTTTGGCCGGCAAAAAGGTCATACTGAATTATATCGTGGTGCGGAATACACTATAGATACCCTTCCTAAAATTAAATTAGAAATCATCGCAAATCAAGACAAAGTCTCATCAATTGTTGATGTGATATCAAAATCTGCAAATACAGAAAAAATTGGTGATGGGAAAATCTTTATCACCAATGTTGAAGAAGTTATAAGAATTAGAACAGGTGAAACAGGCAGTGATGCCATTTAACAAGGAGAAAAAATGAAATTATTTAATTATTGTCTTATTGGGCTTGTAAGTCTAATCTCTCCGGCAGTTCTTTCGTCTGAAATTAATTCTGGGGATACTGCATGGATTCTTACCGCTACTGCCCTAGTCTTGTTTATGACTCTGCCAGGATTGGCTCTTTTTTATGGTGGATTGGTGAGAACTCAAAATGTTTTATCTGTGCTGATGCAATGTTTTGCAATATGCTGCATAGTATCTGTGGTATGGGTTGTTTATGGGTATAGCCTAGCCTTCACAGGAAGCGGTCCTTTTATTGGAGGAACTGATGCATTTTTCTTGTCAAATCTCACCAGAGATTCAGCATCAGGAACCTTACCTGAAAGTTTATTTGTTGTATTCCAAATGACCTTTGCTGTAATTACGCCTGCTTTAGTCGTTGGTGCCTTTGCTGAGAGAATGAAATTTAGCGCAATGTGTATTTTTACTGTTTTATGGGTAACTTTAGTTTATCTTCCTGCATGCCATATGGTGTGGGGCGGTGGTTACCTCGCAGGTATAGGTGTTATTGACTTTGCTGGAGGTCTGGTTGTCCATGCAACATGTGGTGTTGGGGCTCTAGTTGCAGCAATGATGCTGGGTCCTAGGAAAGGTTTTCCTGGAGGTTCTCTTGTTCCACATAATAGGCCTATGGTTGTAATGGGTGCAGCTATGCTTTGGGTTGGATGGTTTGGTTTTAACGGCGGAAGCGCTGTCGCTGCAGACTCAAGCGCCGCTATGGCTATTTTAGTTACACACATTAGTGCCGCAGTTGGAGCTTTAACGTGGATGTCCGTTGAATGGATTAAAACTGGAAAACCAACTGTTGTAGGGATAGCAACTGGGATGGTGGCAGGTTTAGCCACCATTACACCTGCATCAGGAACAGTTGGCCCCCAAGGAGCACTATTAATTGGTTTGTTGGCAGGAATAATATGTTTTTATGCAACACAAATGATCAAAAGTTACTTCAAAATTGATGATTCTTTGGATGTCTTTCCAGTCCATGGCGTTGGAGGTATTTTGGGAATATTAATGCTTGCACTAGTTGGTAAGCCTGGAGGCTTTCTTGGAGCAGGAGCATCTGGCTTTGATGTCTCAGTCTTTAGTCAGTTCATGATTCAACTCCAAGGAGTTGTAGTTATATGCCTTTGGACTTTAGTTTTTTCTTGGATTGCCTTAAAGATTACTTCGCTTGTTACCAATCTTAGAGTTAGCGATGAAAGTGAATACGAAGGTTTGGATATAACTGAGCATAACGAGAGCGGTTACTCTGCAAGCTAAGTTTATTTTAATTTTCTAAGAACAGGATTGGCGTATTGCTCAAGCAACTTTGAGCTAACGCCTTTATCTACACCATAGAGTCTATCTTCTAGCTTTGTTTGTGCCTGCTTAATTTCTTCTACAGTATATTTACTTTGCTCAGGTAAATTTATGCCCATTAAATTGCAAGCAGCAAAATTTGTTGCATGAAGCTCATACATTGAAACTATAGAGTGAGTTATTTTATTTGAAACTTTTTGGTAGTCGTCTTCATCTTCAAATCTCATGGGTTTAGAAAGATTAATATTTACATTACCTTTAAATCCAGTAATTCCATTAGCAATACTTTTGAGATCTTCATCCCTCTCTTTTATGTATTCGCTATTCAAATCAGCTGAATGTAGTTCCTTGGCTTTCAATAAGTCATTAGGATCAAATTCATAAGAAATTGCTACTGGTACAACTTTCAGAGAATTAAAATAATTAGAAATAGATTGTGATTTTCTTTCGGTTAAATGAATCATTTTTAACAAAGCGGGGTCTGTCTCATCAATACCATCTTTTGCTCTACCCTGTTTTTGAGCAATCCAAACCGAATCATTGTCATTAAAAATACTCTTATGGATAAATTGTGAAGCAAGCATTAAACCAGAATAAATTTCCTTTTTTGTCCCTCCGGACCTTTGAATAATAAAGCTTTTATTTAATCGAAATAAATCAGAAGCCCAAGTTTCTTCCATCAAGTTATTACCCACAGCAATATTAAACGTCTTGAAACCAGACTGATAAAGATTTAAGGCAAGCAGTGCAGCATCAAGAGAGATATCTCGATGATTGGAAATAAATAGATAGCTATCCTTTTGATTTAAATTTTCAAGACCGTTAACGTTAAACGTTGAAATAGATTCTTTAACAACATTCTCCATCAAGCTTTTAAATATTTTTTGATAATCATCAATTGTGTGAATATTTTTAACTTTAGAAATAAGTTTTTGTTTAACGAAAAATTTTACAAAGGGAATTTTGGAAGCCATTCCAGGAAACTGTAATCCCATCAAAGCTTTTATAACTGATTCATTTGAGGTAAGAGACTGCAGAACTTGATCTACTTCAGAATCAGTATAGGGTCTAATATTTTTAAATAGATCCATAGCATTAAGCTAGAAGTTGAATCATAACTCCAGCAGCAACAGCTGAGCCAATTACCCCAGCCACATTAGGTCCCATGGCGTGCATAAGCAAAAAATTCTGGGAGTCGCTCTCTAAGCCTACTTTATTAGCTACTCTTGCAGCCATTGGCACTGCTGAAACGCCCGCTGCTCCAATGAGAGGGTTAATTTTATTGGCACTTAATAAATTCATCATTTTTGCCATCAAAATTCCTGAGGCTGTGCCAATTGAAAAAGCAATTATTCCAAGCAAGAGAATTCCAAGAGTTTCAGGCGTAAGAAATTGATCTGCAGCGAGTTTAGATCCAACAGCTAAACCTAAAAAAATTGTAACGATATTGATTAAAGAATTTTGAACAACTTCACTCAATCTTTCGACAACCAAAGACTCCCTCATTAAATTACCAAAACAGAACATGCCAATTAATGGAGCGGCACTTGGCAACATCATGCCAACCAGAAAGACCAAGATTATTGGGAAAATTATTTTTTCTTTTTGAGAAACTTCCCTTAATTGAACCATTCGAATAGTTCTTTCAGAGTGAGAAGTAAGGAGTCGCATAATTGGGGGTTGGATTAATGGTACCAATGCCATATAGGAATATGCAGCTACCGCAATAGCACCTAGAAGTTCTGGAGCTAAAATCGATGAAACATAAATTGCCGTTGGACCATCCGCTCCACCAATAATACCCGTTGCTGCCGCTTGCTTTAAAGTAAATGAAACTACCCCAAGCTTATTTAAAAGCAAGGCACCAATAACCGTTGCGAAAATACCAAATTGAGCTGCAGCGCCTAATATTAATGTCTTAGGATTGGCCAGCATTGGACCAAAATCAGTCATTGCGCCAACACCCATAAAAATAACCAGCGGTGCAACTCCTGAACCAATTGCCACAGAGTAAAATGTATTTAAAATCCCGGCTTTATATCCAAGCTCTGCTGCGTATTCATTTAAGAGCCATAACTCAGAATGGGAAGCAGTTTTAAGGAATGCAGAGAGGGATTCAGTGTCCCCAATAGAGATTATGGATAAGGCTCCAGCTAATTCATCAGGATTTGAAAAATAAATTAATTTTTCAACTGGACTAAGGGCTAGGCCAATTTCAGGAATATTGGTGAGAATAGCTCCAAAACCAATAGGCAAAAGCAAGAGTGGTTCAAATTTTTTATTTATAGCTAAATATAGTATTAACAAACCGACCACGAGCATAATTGCTTGACCAGAAGTCAGGCTAAAGAAGCCTAAACTAGAAAAAATTGCTTCAAGATTCATTAGCTTTTAATTTCAAATAAAGGATTGCCTGGTTTAACGGTATCTCCTGGCTTGACGAAAATTTTTCCAATAACTCCAGCACTAGGTGCTTTTATTTCTGTTTCCATTTTCATGGCCTCTAAAATTAGAACTGTCGTATCTGCATCTACAGACTCACCTTCTGAAATAATTGTTCTGAAGATGTTTCCTCCCAAAGGTGCTTCGATAACTGTTCCCGTTCCAGCTGCAACGGAGGGAGAAGATACAACTTCATTGATGGATGAACCATCATTAATCGTCACTGAATTATCAGCCTTTAAGGTAACTGAATATTCATGATCATCTACTGTTACAAGATATGAAGAATCGGTAAGCTCATGAATTTCTAAAGGCTCAGATTCAAAAAATTCAGGGTTATCGACATTTTCAATATAATTCATCCCAATTTCAGGAAACATTGCATATATAAGAACATTTTCGATCGATGGTTCGGCATTAATATTTTTTTCAGCAACAACGTTTTTAAATTCTTCTTCTACTGACTGAAAATCATCACTCAGCAAGTCAGCTGGCCTGCATGTAATAACTGCGCTATCTCCAATTCCCTCTTGCTGCAAATCCTTGTTAACTGGTGCAGGGGTTGCGCCATATTCTCCTTTCAACAAAGACTTCACTTCATTGGTCACTGTCGAATACCTAGATCCCGACAGTATGTTGATCACAGATTGAGTGCCTACAATCTGAGAGGTTGGAGTAACTAATGGGATAAATCCTAAATCCTCTCTTACTTTTGGAATTTCATGAATCACCTCATCAAACCTCTCAATAGAGTCTTGAGCTTTAAGTTGATTTTCAAGGTTTGTTAACATCCCACCTGGTACCTGAGAGGCCAATATACGTGCGTCAACACCGCGCAGTGACCCTTCAAAATTCTTATACTTTCTTCTAACTTTTTGAAAATGCTCGGCTACTGGGGTTAATTTTTCTATATTTAGACCAGTCTCTCTATTAGTTCCATCCAATATACTAATCAATGTTTCAGTGGGTGTATGACCATAGGTCATGCTCATTGAAGAAATTGATGTATCTATATTGTCTAAGCCAGCTTCAATTGCTTTAACACCGGTTGCAACAGACATGCCCGTGGTTGCATGACAATGCATATGAATCGGAATTTCAAGCTCATCTTTCAATCTTGAAACCAGCTCAAATGCTACATATGGCTTTAACAACCCAGCCATGTCTTTGATAGCTAAAGAATGGGCTCCCATATCTTGAATGTTTTTTGCAAGATCAAGCCATAAATCAATAGTGTGAACCGGGCTAGTAGTATAAGAAATGGTGCCTTGAGCGTGACCCTCTACTGCAATAACAGCTTGAAGGGCTTGATGCATATTTCTTGGATCATTCAGGGCGTCAAATACCCTATATACATCAACACCATTTTTTTTAGAACATTCAACAAATTTATTTACAACATCATCAGAGTAATGTTTATAACCTAATAAATTTTGACCCCTGAGAAGCATTTGCTGAGGAGTATTTGGCATCATTGACTTAATTTTTCTGATTCGTTCCCAGGGATCCTCACCTAGATATCTGATACAGGAATCAAATATTGCGCCACCCCATGATTCAACAGACCAAAAACCAACGTTATCAAGATCTTTTAATGCGGCTTCCATGTCATGGTACCTAAATCGAGTAGCAAGCAATGATTGATGAGCATCTCTTAAAACTACTTCTGTAACTCCAATTTTCTTAGACTCTGTCATGATCTAATGCCTCCAAGAACTTCTTTAATAATTTTATGATGAATTTCGTTTTTAACAGTAGTAGGCGATAAATCATTAGAATCTAAAGCATGTTCTTTAGTTGATGAAAAAAAAATTCTTAACACATTCACAGAGATGATTAGCAACACTAGGAAAGTGAAGACAACAGTCATTCCGCTATAAAGGAGATTCATCCCCTCTTGAATTAAGATATCCTGATCTGTCATATTTATTATATAAGTCTCAAATCTTTGAATCGACTTTAGTGATTTTACACCATTGTAAGTACAATATTGAAATGTCATCTCACCCATATCTGAATGTTTCTGGTGTAGCCATCTCTGCTCATAGAGGCGGCAGCATTGAAGCTCCAGAGAATACTCTCGAATCCTTTAAATATGCTCTAGAACTTGGGAGCTCATATATTGAAACAGATGTTCAGCTTTCAGCAGATGGGATTCCCTATATTTTTCATGATGACGACTTAAAAAGATTGCTGGATAGAGATGTAATGTTCAACACCCTTAGCAGCAGCGAAATCGAAAACTTAAGATTATTTGAATCATACTCAATACCAACTCTAAAAATAGCACTTACAAAGTTTCCAGATGCCCTGTTTCAAATAGATTTAAAAACAGACGAAGTTGCGCTTCCAGCAATGCAGGTGATCGAAGAGCTGAATGCTTTTGACAGAGTTTGCATAGCCAGCTTTAGCAGCAATAGACTGAAAGTAGTTCGGGAGAAGTTCCCAAAAACTTGCTTCTCTATGGGTCCAAAAGAAATCTTGCAGCTATTACTAGCAAGCTTTGGTCTATACAAACAAAAAGTTCCCGGAGATTGTTTGCAGGTTCCCATATATCACTATGGAATAAAATTGGTTACAAAAAGGTTTGTTAAGTATGTGCAAAGCAAAGGTTTAAAAATTCATGTATGGACAATCAATGATGCTGACACAATGCAAAAGCTAATAAATTTAGGGGTGGATGGAATTATTACTGATAAACCAAAAGTGTTAAGAGATCTT
>CACJSU010000009.1 GCA_902596165.1 uncultured SAR86 cluster bacterium
ATGATCAAAGGGATAATTCTTTAGGCGTGCTATTTGGAGGAGATGCTTTTGGAGGGAGCTATGTGTTTGCATTTAGCTCTTTGAATAAATCTCCTTTAAATGCTTCAAAGATTCCTAAGTTTGCTGAATTGGGTCTTAGCGGTTTAGGGAATAGCTTTAAAGTTACTCAAGCAGATTCGGTATCTTCTGGTTTATATGCTGGAAATTATAATAAAAATCAAACAGTCCCAGATCCAAATTGCATTGAAAACGGAGGCGTGTTGGCTGGAACAAGATGTAAATTTTTATATGGCGAAAGGTTCAACATAGTCAATGATGAGGATCACCAAAAAGGATATCTGCACTTTACAAGACCCAGTGCAAGGATTGATTATTCAGCCACTTTGCTGATGGCAAAAATTGATGTGAATGACAATCCGCAATCTCCCTCTTACCCAGCCCTGTCATATTTATCTAAGAAAATTCTACCAGGACAGGGAGGTAGTCCATTCAATGTACCTGTAATTTGGTATGGCAGACCTTTAGGCTCTGCCTTCCCATCACCCAATTCACCTAAGGCCATTTCCCAATATCACTTGAGTAATAGATTATTTTTTGATATTTCTCAAAATTTAGATTTTGAACTTTCGTTGACTACAAGTGAGCACAAGAATAAACACAATCGACCGGATACCATTGAATCAAGATTTGAGGCTGCAATTTTGGGGCAGGGTGGTCCAGATGGTAATGAGCAGTGGAATATATTTTTACCTTTAGAAAATTCTGCATCCTTGATTGATTATATAAAAGGCTCAGAGACTTCTACGAAGATAGGAAGTCTAATATCCTTAGACGGGATTCTAAGAGGCCAAAAGAATGGCGTTAACTTTGCTTTGGGATTTCAATTTAATTCAGAGGATTTGCAAATCGATTATTCTGAGATGAGCAGAGTAGCATTTGATTCCAATGGAAAATTAACAAAAGGCGCCGATTTATTATTTCTGGGAGGCGGAACTAACGTAAGTACGAGCAGGAACAAACAAGCTGTTTTTTTTGAGGCAAATAAAAATTATGGCAATGCATTGGATCTCATTTTATCTGGTCGTTATGAAAGATTGGATAATGAATCTTCATTTGATCCCAAATTTTCATTTAAATATTCAGCCTCAGAACAGTTTTTATTTAGAGGCTCTTTCGGAACATCATTTACCGCACCTTCCATGGCTCAAATGTTTTCTTCTGAGGTTCGCCTTGGAAGTGTTAGAGATATAGATGATTCCCCATTTGTTCGTTTAGCAGTGTTAGGAAATCCTAATTTAAAACCTGCAACTTCAGAAAATATTAATTTTGGATTTATATGGAATATTACTAAAGAAGTGAATCTAATCATTGATTATTGGTCTATCAATTACAAAGATCGAATTGAAGCAGAGAGTGCTCAGGTTTTATTAAATACAAATCCTTACGCAGAAAGTGTAACCAGAAATCAATTTGGAGAGTTGATAGCAGTTAGCACTTCATATTTTAACGAGGAAAAAACTGAAATTAATGGTATTGATGCTGAGATGAATTTTTTTAAAGCCACTAAATATGGAGACTTTAATTATTCCGTGAAGGCAACTCAATTGTCTGAATTTTTAACACCCGAATATCGTGACGACGAGATGAGCTCAACCATCATAAACAGAGTCGGCAAGTTCAACTATGATGCTCACACTCATTCTCTGCCTAAATTACGATTAAATACATTTTTTAGCTGGACACTTAATGATTTGATGTTAGGAATGAATACACGATATGTCGAGGGATATTCAAATGAACGTCAGATACCAGCGACAGCAATTAATCTAGGTTACACAAACTATGTTAAATCATTTTTAGTCTATGACTTTTCCGTTAAAAAAACTGTTCAGCTTTCATTGGGTGAAATGGAAATAGGTCTAGGAATTATTAATGCTTTTGATAAGAAAGCACCTTTGCTATATGACGCTCCTGACTTCAGTTTTGATACTAAGGTGCACGATCCAAGAGGGCGCCTCATAAATTTAACTGCAGAATTTAACCTTTAAAAAATTTGAAGGGTCTAATAAAAGACCCTTCACCATTTTTAGGGGGAAAGTACGCTAAGCATTGTTATGAATATGTATTCAACTTCTATTAGGGGGGAAAAGAATGAATACTTAGCGTACACATATCTATATGCAATTCTTGTGCCAAATTGATTTTTTGAATTTTGTTTTATATTTGTTATAAAGTTTGTGAGGTATTACTTTTTAAATTAAAAACAATAATGAGAATAACGATAGATAAAATTAGCGATGATTTAATGACTGGTCCTGGAGATCTATATGCAAAAGAGATTGCAGGAGCTGGAAATGCCTTTGCTCATGCAATATACATGCACAGCAAACTTCCTTTGAGGGTTTTTGAGGCCGCACGAATAGCTACTGCAATGATTAATGGATGCAAAATATGCATGACTTGGCAATCAAAAAGAGATGTACATCAAATGGGTATCTCTGAGGGAGTCATTGCTAATGGGGAAGCTCCGAATGAAGAATTTTACTCCAAGCTTCTTAATAATAATTTTGAGGGCCTAACCGAAAAAGAATTGATTGCAGTTAAATTTGCCAATGCAATGGGAGAAAATCCTAAGCAATTATCTAAAGATGAAAAATTTTGGGCTGAGGTGAAAAACGTATTTACAGATGCGGAGATTACTGATCTAACATATTGTATTGCTGGTTGGATGGGGATGGGTAGAGTGGCTCACGTATTAGGATTAGACAGCAATTGCGAGATATAGAAATTATGAAAGATAATAATGAATTAGAAAAGGATTTCAAAAGGGCAAGATATATCTACCTATCAATTTATTTTGGATTGATTTTTTCTTTATTGGTTGTATTTTTCTAATTGCAAAAAAATGGTGCCGGCACCAAGAGTTGAACTCGGGACCTGATGATTACAAATCAACTGCTCTACCAACTGAGCTATACCGGCAAAGATCGAGATTTTACATCAATAATTTCAATGTTGGAAGTTGCTATGCATAGCTAAAAAAACTTTCTTTAAAACGTGTATAGTTAAGACATTGTTAATTTAACTTAAGAAAATTATGAAAAAATTATTTTTACTTTCAACTCTCATTTTTAGCTTTGATATGAGCGCAAATAACTTGCCAGAAAATTTCTCTATGTATCAAACTAATTTTTTATTTAACTGCCCCGAGCCAGAAAAATGTTTCGAAGCTTTTGATCAATACATGTCCTCCCCAGAGGTGGCTGCAGAAAAATTTGAGGTAGACTTTTTTGCAGTCCAGCAAAATGGTTGGGATGATTCAACGCATGGAATTAGTTGGTATTTTTTAGATGAAGATCAATATGTAAAATCCGGCCAAATTTATACAAACTCTGAAGCCGGAAGAGAATTCAGAAAGGCAATGAATGATATAGGTGCTGAGATTATTTCAGACACATTAACCGTTCATACGGTTGGAGTAGTTCTTGCAGAGGATACAGCCACAAACATTGTAACCTTGCGCTGGAGTCATGAAGTTACAAATCCTGAAAAATTCTTACCGTTGTGGACTAAGTTTGCAAAGAGCATTGAAAACTATGAATGGTCTGCAAATGCGTATGGTCTTCAGTCTCATTATCTTGGTAATAATGGAAATGGCATCACTCATGAAATATGGGCAGGCTTTAGCTCACCTCAGGGCGCTTTAAAATTTCTTAGTGGTATGTATGGCTCTGATGAGTTTGCTAAGTTTTCACCTCAAGCAAGCAAATATTCTAAATTTAAAAGATCCTACATGGAAGTTAGTATGAAACAATACAACCCAGATTAATCATTGAGTCGCAAACAAATGGCCTCTTTTGAGGCCATTCGTTTATATTTTAAATTCGCAGCCTGTCCCTCCAATACCACAATAACCATTTGGATTCTTATCTAAGTATTGTTGGTGATATTCTTCCGCTAAATAATATTTTTGGTTAATTTTTATTTCAGTAGTAATTAAACCTAAGCTTGATGCAGAAAGGGCGCTTTGATACTTATCTAAACTAGCTTTGACTAGAGCCAATTCTTCGTTGTTATTGCAATAACAAACTGATCGATATTGAGTTCCAATATCATTCCCTTGCCTCATTCCCTGAGTTGGATCATGGCATTCCCAGAATACTTTAAGTAAATCGAGCAAAGAAATCTTTGCAGGATCATAGTCAATTCTTACAACTTCAGCGTGACCAGTAATTCCAGCACAAACTAACTCATATGTTGGGTCCTCATGATCGCCGCCTGAATATCCTACTGACGTCATCACAACGCCTGGTAACGACCAAAACTTTCTTTCTACGCCCCAAAAGCAACCAGCCCCAAATATTATTGAGCTAATTTCAGTTGATTGGTTGTGAGTAATCTCAGTGTTAAAAATTGTATGTAGCATTTTAATATACCCCTTTTATCGAACATTCGCCTGAGCTTATTATCTTAAGCTCATTTTTTGTTTGAAGCAGCATTTGACCCTCTTCATTAATGCCATTAAATATTCCAATCTCAGTATCTTTTTGATTATTTGAAATGGCTTTCAATTCAATGCTCATGTGCATGCATCTTTTTTCCCATGCATCCTTCCAATTCCTGTAACCATTTTTTGAATAGTGAATAATGCTTTGCAAAATGCAATTAATTAATTTTTCTCGAGGCAGAATATCTGCTAGTTCACCAATTTCTCCCCACCAGGATTCTTTTTTGGGTAAGGAATAGTTAATCCCGATTCCAACTATGAATTCAACGTTATCTCCATTGACTTCAGATTCAATTAAGATTCCGCATATTTTCTTTTTATTTATTAATAAATCATTTGGCCATTTGAGACCCGCATTAATTTTTTGGCCTGAGACTTTATCCATGGCCTCAGAGATTAAAAGCCCGATAATGAGGCTAAGCGGAGCAGGGTTGCTATCTATAAATTTTATGGTCATGTAGATATTGCCTGTACTTGGGCTATACCATTCCTTGCCTTGCCGTCCTCTGCCAGCAGTTTGCTGCTCAGATATCACAACAACATAGTCTTTGTTCAATGGCTTTTCTTTTGCAAAGGTGTTTGTTGAATCAACTGTATCAAGCAGATAAAAGTCTATATTTTCTAGATTTAACCCTTTAAAAACTCCTTTTTGTGTTAATTTGTGCAAGTTATGAATAATCTAGTTGACTTCAGCTCATTCTAGAACAAAAATAGCACCCTTGAAATGGAGGAGTGGCCGAGTGGTTAAAGGCGGCAGACTGTAAATCTGTTCTCTACGAGTACGTTGGTTCGAATCCAGCCTCCTCCACCATTTTTTAAAAGAATATTTACACTAAAAAAGGTTGAGTTTATCGATTTTTAGGGGGATAATACGCCACCTTAATTTTGGATACTGTAATTCGGGCTCATATAGCTCAGCGGTAGAGCACTTGCTTGGTAAGTAAGAGGTCACCGGTTCAAGTCCGGTTATGAGCTCCATTTATAGGTAGATTTTAGAGTTAATTTCACAAATAGAGAGGCAAGAAATGGCTAGAGAAAAATACGAAAGAACGTTACCCCATGTAAATGTGGGAACAATTGGTCACGTTGATCATGGTAAAACTACACTTACTGCCGCACTTACAAAAGTATGTGCTGAAGTTTATGGTGGTGAAGCTGTTGCATTTGACGGTATTGATAACGCTCCTGAAGAAAAAGAGCGTGGTATTACTATTGCAACATCACACGTTGAGTATGTTTCAACAACAAGACATTATGCTCACGTAGATTGTCCTGGACATGCTGATTACGTAAAAAATATGATCACAGGTGCTGCTCAGATGGATGGAGCAATCCTTGTAGTTAGTGCCGCAGATGGTCCTATGCCTCAAACTAGAGAACACATCTTGTTAGCGCGTCAGGTTGGTGTACCAAAGATTGTTGTTTTCTTAAACAAAGCTGATCAAGTTGATGATGCTGAGTTACAAGAACTTGTAGAGATGGAAATTAGGGAGCTACTTGATGAGTATGATTTTCCAGGTGATGACACACCTATTATTACTGGTAGCGCATTAAAAGCTCTAGAAGGAGATACTTCTGAGATTGGTGTTGATGCAGTAACTAAACTTGTGGAAGCTTTGGATACATTTGTTCCAGAGCCAGAAAGAGAAGTTGATAAGCCTTTCTTAATGCCTGTTGAAGATGTATTTACAATTTCAGGAAGAGGAACCGTTGTAACAGGAAGAATTGAACAAGGAATTGTTAAAACTGGCGATCCACTTGAAATTGTTGGTATTTCAGATACAACAACAACAACATGTACTGGTGTTGAAATGTTTAGAAAATCACTTGACGAAGGTCGAGCTGGTGAAAACTGTGGAGTTTTATTGAGAGGTATCGAAAGAGATGCAGTTGAGAGAGGGCAGGTTTTAAGTGCTCCTGGCTCTATTAATCCTCATACAGAATTCGAAGCTGAGATATATGTATTAAGTAAAGAAGAGGGCGGAAGACATACCCCTTTCTTCAGTAATTACAGACCACAGTTCTATTTTAGAACAACAGATGTTACTGGTGCTTGTGTGTTGCCTGAAGGTGTTGAAATGGTAATGCCAGGAGATAATATCAAGATGACAGTTACACTTATTGCTCCGATTGCCATGGATGAGGGTTTAAAATTTGCAATTAGAGAAGGTGGAAGAACCGTTGGAGCTGGCGTAGTCTCAAAGATTATTAAGTAATTTAACAAACTTACAACTTTGCCGAGTTTAAAGCTCGGCATTTTTGTCTCTTTATAGGAGAAAAATTTAGGCCAGTAGCTCAACTGGTAGAGCGACGGTCTCCAAAACCGTAGGTTGGGGGTTCAAGTCCCTCCTGGCCTGCCAAGGAGCTGGTTTAAAGAAAAGATATGGCAAAGGATAAAGCATCAAACATTGCCGATAAGATCAAATGGCTTCTGTCCATTAGTATCTTTTCTGTTGCTATTGTTGGTAATGGCTATTACACAGAAGTTGCTTTTCTTTATAGGGTTCTTGCCGTTGTAGCTCTTTTCATTCTTGCAACCATCATTCTTGCTACTACAGTTTTCGGTAAAGGGGCTGTTTCTCTCATGAGAGAATCTAGGACTGAAATGAGAAGAGTTGTTTGGCCTACAAGGATGGAAACAACCCAAACTTTTATGGTGGTTTTTGGTTCTATAGTTGTACTTTGCTTGTTTTTTTGGGCGCTTGAATCTCTTTTAAGTTGGTTAACAAAATTAATCTTAGGATAGTGATATAGTGAATTGGTACGTGATCATGGCATATTCTGGGTACGAACTTAAGGTTAAAGCTGCCCTTGAAGAGCGAATAGCGCTTGCTGGTTTAAAAGATCAATTTGGTGAAATTTTAGTTCCAACTGAGTCAGTGGTTGAGTTAAAAAGTGGTGCTAAGAAAAAAACAGAACGCAAATTCTTTCCTGGTTACATCCTAATTGAGATGGAAATGAATGACAATACTTGGCAGCTTGTTAAGCATACCCCAAGAGTAAGTTCATTCGTTGGTGGTAAAAAAGATAAACCGTCTCCAATTTCAAAAAGTGATGTAGATAACATTCTTAATAGAATTGAAGTTGGAGAGGAAGCTCCAAGACCAAAAACTTTATTTGAACCGGGAGAAGTTATTAGAGTTTGTGACGGGCCTTTCAATGATTTTAATGGGATTGTCGAAGAAGTTGATTATGAGCGAAGTAGTGTAAAAGTTTCAGTTCAAATTCTTGGAAGATCCACTCCTGTTCAATTAGATTTCATTCAAATAGAGAAAACATAATGGCAAAGAAGGTAGCAACAATATTGAAACTTCAAATACCTGCTGGCGCAGCTAACCCTAGCCCTCCAGTTGGCCCAGCTCTTGGTCAAGCAGCAGTTAATATAATGGATTTCTGTAACGCATTTAATTCTGAAACTCAAAGCATGGAAAAAGGATTGCCACTTCCAGTTGTGATCACAGTATATGAAGATAAATCTTTTACTTTTGATGTTAAGTCAGCGCCTGCATCAGTTCTAATTAAGAAGGCCGCTGGAATTAGCAAAGGAAGTGGTGAGCCTAATAGAGAAAAAGTTGGTTCCATTACCAGAGCTCAATTAGAGGAGATTGTTACAGCAAAACAAAAAGACTTAAATGCAAATGATATGGATCAGGCGGTCAAAATTATTGCAGGAACAGCAAGAAGCATGGGAGTGGAAGTTAAATAATGGCTAAGCTTACAAAAAAGAAAAAACAATTATTGGAACTCGTTGATCCAGAGAATACATATTCATTAGAAGAGGCAATGAATATATTTCAAACGGTCAAATCTAGTCAGTTTGATGAATCAGTTGATATATCACTCAGACTAGGCATCGATCCAGGTAAATCTGACCAGAACGTTAGAGGTGCAATCACTCTTCCTCATTCGCTAGGCAAAACAGTAACCGTTGCTGTTTTTGCTGATGGGGATCAAGCAAAGGATGCTACTGATGCGGGAGCAGATTTTGTTGGCATGGAAGACTTAGCTGAAAAATTTAAAAAAGAAGAAATTAATGTTGATGTTGTCATTTCATCACAAGCTGCCATGAAAATAGTTGGCCAATTGGGTCAGGTTCTAGGGCCAAAAGGCTTAATGCCTAATCCTAAAACAGGGACAGTTACTGAAAAAGTTGGTGAAGCAATCAATAATGCGAAATCAGGTCAGGTCAGATTTAGAACAGATAAAAATGGAATATTGCACGGATGCATTGGAAAAGTTTCATTTTCATCTAGCCAAATTCAGGAAAATGCAACAGCTATGCTTGAAGAAGTGAAGAAGCTAAAACCAGCTGCTGCTAAAGGTGCATATATTCGAAGTGTTGCTTTGAGTAGCACTATGGGACCAGGGGTCAAAGTTTCCCCTGCATCCTTTGTTGTATAAGTTTTAGGGTCTTTTTGGACCCTAGATTGTTGCGTTAATCGCAGCCGTCAAAGACCGTAGGTGCGAAAGCTTAATTTCCTACGTAGGTGGTGTTCAAATTGCGAAGGCGGTTTGTCACTGATTAGCCGAAAGGCATTAATAGGAGAATTGCTGTGGCGTTAGCTAGAGAAGATAAAGAGAGAATAGTTCAAGAAGTTAAAGAAGTTTCGGCTTCCGCATCTTCGCTTGTGATTTCAGATGCCAGAGGCCTGAAGGTTTCTGAGTTAACTGAAATTAGAAAGCAAGGAACTGAATCTGGAGTTCATATTCAGGTTATTAAGAACTCTCTTGCAAAATTGGCATTTGAAGGCACTGACTTCGGTTGTACTGATGAAGTGTTAACAGGCCCCTCACTTTTTGCTTTCTCATACGCTGAACCAGGTGCAGCAGCGAAGATGTTAAAAACTTACGCAAAAAACTTTGAAGCTCTTGAGATCAAAGCTTTGGTTGTGGAAGGGCAACTTCTTGATGGTTCACAAATCGATGTTCTTGCATCTTTACCATCACGCGAAGAAGCACTAACTCTTATTGCTGCAGTGCTACAAGCACCTATAGGCAAATTTGCAACACTTCTTAATGAAGTTCCAAGCAAGTTAGCCAGGGTTCTTTCAGCAGTTCGAGACAACAAACAGGCTAACGCCTAAATCTAGGAGAAAAAAATGGCAATATCTAAAGACGATATTCTAAGCGCGATAGAAGAAATGTCCGTTATGGACTTAGTTGAACTTATTTCAGCAATTGAGGAGAAATTTGGTGTAACTGCAGCTGCTGCTGTGGCTGCTGCTCCTGCTGCTGCTGGCAGCGATGCTGGTGAAGCTGTTGAAGAGAAAGATGACTTTGATGTGGTTTTGACTGCAGCTGGTGATCAAAAAGTTCAAGTTATTAAAGCTGTCCGTGCAATAACTGGGCTTGGATTGAAAGAAGCTAAAGACTTAGTTGATGGTGCTCCTAACACTTTGAAAGAAGCTGTTAAGAAAGCCGATGCTGAAGAAATGCTCAAGCAGCTGACTGAGGCAGGAGCAACAGCAGAGCTTAAATAATCTTTCAATAAAACATTTTTAAAGGGCGACATATGTCATATAGCTACACAGAAAAAAGAAGAATAAGAAAAAACTTCGGAAGACTTCCAAAAGTTATGGAGCTTCCAAAGCTGATTGAGACCCAGCTTGAATCTTACACACAGTTTCTGCAACAACATGTTGAAGCAGGTGCAAGAGAAAATAAGGGTCTTGAGGAAGTTTTTCAAACTCTTTTTCCTATCACTAGTGTGTCAGGCAATGCTGCCCTTGAATATGTTTCATATGAATTAGGAAAACCTGGATACACAGTTCAAGAATGCTTGATTCAAGGTTTAAGTTACTCAGCTCCTCTCAGAATTGTGGTCCGATTAGTTATTTACGATCGAGATACGAATTTTCAAGAAGTAAAAGATGTTAAAGAGGGCGAAGTTTTCATGGGTGAAGTCCCATTAATGACTGAAAACGGATCATTTGTTATCAACGGAACAGAAAGAGTTGTGGTGAATCAATTACATAGATCACCTGGCGTTTTCTTTGATCATGACAAAGGTAAAACTCATTCATCAGGAAAAGTGCTCTATTCCGCCCGTATCATCCCATATAGAGGCTCGTGGTTAGACTTTGAATTTGACCCTAAAGACAATCTGTTCTGTAGAATCGATAGAAGAAGAAAAATTCCAGCCACCATCATCTTAAAAGCTATGGACATGGGTACTGAAGAAATTCTGCAGCATTTCTATGAAGTGGATACTGTTCAAATAGAGAAAACTGGAATAAGTATTGAATTAATCCCATCAAGGTTGAGAGGTCAAACGTTACCAGTTGATCTTAAAATTAGATCAAAAGTAGTTGTCGAAGCTAACAAGCGAATTACAGCAAGACATGTCCGAGAGCTTGAGCAAGCTAAAATTTCTACACTTAAAGTTGAGGATGATTTTTTAATCGGTAAAGTCCTAGCAAAAGATATATTTAATCAAGAGACTGGTGAGATTTTAGTTTCGGCAAATACAGAACTGGATCAATCCACAATTGAAGCCATACGAGAAGCCAAGATCACCGAGCTTAATACTTTATATATAAATGAACTTGATAAAGGACCATACATATCTACAACCCTGAGGGCTGACCCAACTTCAAATAGGTTGGAAGCATTGGTTGAAATATACAGAATGATGAGACCTGGAGAGCCACCTACCAAAGACTCAGCCGAGCAATTATTTCAAAATCTATTTTTTAACAATGAACGTTATGATCTTTCTGAAGTTGGCAGAATGAAATTTAATCGTAGATTAAAAATAGATACTTCAAATGAAACTCCTGGCATTCTAGATCTCGATGACATTTTAGGTGTTATGAAGGGAATAGTCGCAATAAGAGATGGGCATGACACGGTTGACGATATCGATCATCTGGGTAACAGACGTGTTAGGTCAGTTGGAGAGATGACTGCTAACCAATTCAGGGTTGGCTTAATTAGAGTAGAGCGAGCTGTAAGAGAGAGATTGAGCATGGCTGAAGCTGATGAGCTTGGTCCTCAAGATCTGATTAATGCAAAACCTGTCACTGCTGCTATCAAAGAGTTTTTTGGCTCTAGTCAGTTATCTCAGTTTATGGATCAGAATAATCCGTTATCTGAAATAACACATAAGCGAAGAGTTTCAGCCTTAGGGCCAGGTGGACTTACTAGAGAGCGTGCCGGTTTTGAAGTGAGAGATGTGCATCCAACTCACTACGGAAGACTGTGTCCAATCGAAACCCCTGAAGGACCAAATATTGGATTAATTAACTCATTTGCATGTTACTCAAGAACCAACGCTTATGGATTTATTGAAAGCCCATATAGAAAAGTAGTTAAAGGCAAAGTCACCAATGACATTATTTACCTTTCTGCAATTGATGAGGGCGAGCATGTTATTGCCCAGGCAAATGCAGTATTAGATAAATCAGGAAAATTTGCAGATGACCTTGTACCAGTTCGACACAATGGTGACTCTGCTTTAATGAGCCCAGAAAGAATTGATTTAATGGATGTTGCTCCTCAGCAAGTTGTTTCTGTTGCAGCCTCCTTGATACCTTTCCTTGAACATGATGATGCAAACAGAGCTTTAATGGGCTCAAACATGATGCGCCAAGCTGTACCTGTTCTTAAGCCAGAGAAACCCCTTGTTGGCACTGGTTTTGAAACAATTGTTGCTGGTGATTCTGGTGTTTGTGTTGTAGCCAAGAATAATGGTGTCGTCGAAAATGTTGATGCAGCAAGAATTGTTGTTCGTGTAACTGATACCAAAAATTCAAATAATGCTGTTGATATATACAACCTTACAAAGTATACGAGATCAAATCAAAACACTTGCATCAATCAGAGACCTTTAGTATCAGTTGGAGATAAAGTTAAAATTGGCGACATTCTAGCTGATGGACCATCTGTTGATAATGGTGAGTTAGCATTAGGTCAAAACATCCGAATAGCTTTCATGCCTTGGAATGGATATAACTTTGAGGATTCCATTTTGATGTCAGAAAAAGTTTCAAGAGAAGACAGGTTTACATCTATTCACATCCAAGAACTAACTTGTATTTCAAGAGATACAAAACTTGGTTCAGAAGAGATTACAGCTGATATTCCAAATGTAGGTGAAGGATCCCTCGGAAAGCTTGATGAATGCGGGATGGTATATGTGGGCGCTGAGGTTAAAGCTGGAGATATTTTAGTTGGCAAAATAACTCCAAAAGGTGAAACCCAATTATCGCCTGAAGAAAAGTTACTACGTGCAATTTTTGGAGAAAAAGCCTCTGATGTGAAAGATACATCATTGAGGGTTCCATCAAGTATTAATGGTACTGTCATTGGGGTCGAAGTCTTTACAAGGGATGGAATGGAAAAAGATGAAAGAACGCAATCCATTGAAGCTGATCATTTATCTGTTGCCAAGAAGGATGCAGATGATCAAATCAAAATTATTAAGGATGCAACAAGAGTTCGTCTTGTTGATATCATCAAAGGATCTAAGATCTCTAAAGGTCCAGGACTCAAGAAGGGCTCTGCTCCTTCAGCTGATGATTTATCCGAACTGAGCTTGGATGATTTATTGTCAGTGAGAACAGCTGATGATTCTGCAAATAGTAAAATTGAAGATTCTGAAAAAGCCTTAAAACAATATCTAAAAGATATTCAAGAAAGTTTTGATGAGAAAAAACAAAAGATCACTAGAGGCCATGATCTTGCGCCTGGCGTTATCAAAATTGTAAAAGTCTATCTTGCTGTTAAGAGAAGAATTCAGCCTGGAGACAAAATGGCTGGTAGACATGGTAACAAAGGTGTCATATCCGAGATTATGCCAATTGAGGATATGCCATATGACATTGAAGGAAATCCTGTTGATATTGTTTTAAATCCTCTTGGTGTTCCATCTCGAATGAACGTTGGACAGATTCTTGAAACTCATATGGGATCAGCTGCAAAAGGAATTGGTGAAAAAATCGATAAGATGATCAAAGCCAAAGCAAAAGCTGATGAACTAAAAAAATACTTAGACATCTTATACAACAAGAATGCAACAATTAAAGAAAACCTTGATTCATTGAATAATACTGAAATTCAATCCTTGGCTAGCAATCTTACAGATGGTTTGCCAATTGCAACCCCCGTTTTTGATGGGGCTAAGGAATCTGAGATTAAAGAATTACTAAAACTTGCTGATCTTCCTGAGTCAGGTCAATTGACTCTCTTTGATGGGAGAACTGGCAGACAGTTTGAGCGACCTGTAACAGTAGGATACATGTATATGATCAAGTTAAATCATTTAGTAGATGATAAAATGCATGCTCGTTCAACAGGTTCGTATAGTCTTGTTACTCAGCAGCCTCTTGGTGGAAAAGCTCAGTTTGGTGGCCAAAGATTTGGTGAGATGGAGGTATGGGCCTTAGAAGCATATGGTGCCTCATATACACTCCAAGAGATGCTCACAGTTAAGTCAGATGACGTACCTGGCCGAACTAAAATGTATAAAAATATTGTTGATGGGAACTATGAAATGGATGCAAATATCCCTGAGTCATTCAACGTACTCACAAAAGAAATTCGATCACTTGGAATTAACCTAGAACTTGATTCTGAAAATTAGGAGAAATAATTGAAAGATTTACTAAATTCGTTAAAGGCTAAGCAAGAAGACTTTTCTTCAATTACTGCTGGACTGGCTTCTCCTCAGATGGTCAGATCTTGGTCATTTGGTGAAGTTAAAAAGCCCGAAACTATCAACTATCGTACTTTTAAACCTGAAAGAGACGGGCTTTTTTGTGCAAAAATCTTTGGTCCAGTCAAAGATTACGAGTGTGTTTGCGGAAAATACAAGCGTATGAAGCATCGCGGAGTCGTTTGTGAAAAGTGTGGAGTAGAAGTTACCTTAGCAAAAGTAAGAAGAGATCGTATGGGTCACATTGAGCTAGCTGCTCCAGTTGCCCATATATGGTTTTTAAAATCCCTTCCTTCAAGAATAGGTTTATTGCTTGATATTACACTTAGAGAAATTGAAAGGGTTCTATATTTCGAAAGCTACATCGTTACTGATCCTGGGTTAACAGAATTAGAAAAATGTCAAATTTTAACTGAAGAAGAGTATGTTGAAGCATTTGATGAATATGGAGATGAGTTTACAGCTTCAATGGGTGCAGAAGCTGTACAAATCCTTTTACAAGAAATTGATTTAGATGAGGAAATCAGGATTATTCGTGAGGAAGTCCCCCAAACTAATTCAGAGACTAAACTTAAAAAATTATCTAAGAGACTAAAACTCCTTGAAGCTTTTAATGAATCTGGAAATAAGCCTGAGTGGATGATCATGAATGTTTTACCAGTTTTACCTCCCGATCTAAGGCCGTTGGTTCCCTTAGAGGGTGGTCGTTTTGCAACTTCAGATCTCAATGATCTTTATAGAAGAGTCATTAACAGAAACAATAGGCTTAAGCGTTTATTGGAGTTAAGCGCCCCAGACATTATTGTTAGGAATGAAAAGCGAATGCTCCAAGAGAGTGTTGATGCTCTCCTTGATAATGGAAGAAGAGGCAGAGTTATTACAGGAACTAACAAGCGACCATTAAAATCTTTGGCCGATATGATCAAAGGGAAAGGCGGAAGATTCAGACAAAACTTATTAGGTAAGCGAGTTGATTATTCTGGTAGATCAGTAATTGTTGCAGGACCCAACTTAAAACTTCACCAATGTGGACTTCCTAAGAAAATGGCACTGGAGCTATTTAAACCATATGTTTATGGAAAGTTAGAGCAAAAAGAATTTGCAACCACCATTAAAGCAGCCAAAAAATTAGTTGAAAGAGAAACTCCTGAGGTTTGGGAAATTCTAGAGGAAGTAATCAGAGAGCACCCAATCCTTTTAAATAGGGCTCCTACTCTTCATAGGCTTGGAATTCAAGCATTTGAACCTCTCCTGGTAGAAGGTAAGGCTATTCAACTGCATCCATTGGTTTGTGTTGCTTTTAATGCTGACTTTGATGGAGACCAAATGGCTGCTCATGTTCCTCTATCTATCGAGGCCCAGCTTGAAGCTCGTGCTTTAATGATGTCAACAAATAATATCCTATCTCCTGCTAATGGCGAGCCAATTATAAATCCTACTCAGGACATAGTTTTGGGTCTTTACTACATGACTCGAGATAAAGTGAATGTAAAAGGTGATGGAAGAGTATTCAGTAATCCTGATGAAGTATTGAGGGCATATGAATCAGAAACCTTAGATATACATGCAAATATTAAAGTTCGGATTACTAATGCTGACAAAGGAACATTCCTTGAAGAGACTACTGTAGGAAGAGTTTTAGTGTGGAGAATTGCACCTATTGAGGTTGGTTTTGATAATGTAAATAAAACATTAGATAAGAAATCTGTTTCAAATTTAATAGATATTTCATACAGAAAGGCGGGCCTAAAGGATACTGTAATATTTGCTGATAAGCTTATGTATCTTGGTTTTGAGCATTCAACACGTTCTGGATCTTCTATTGGTGTTGACGATTTTGTTATCCCGGAAGAGAAGCCATCTATTATTGATGCTGCTGAAAAAGAGGTGAAATCAATCGAATCACAATATGAGTCTGGTCTTGTTACTCAGGGCGAGCGATATAATAAAGTTATTGATATATGGTCTCGTGCAAATGAAAAAGTTGCAAAAGCAATGATGGCAAAAATTAGTACTGATCAAGTTGAAGATACTGAAGGTAAAGAGATTGATCAGGCATCATTTAATTCTGTATTTATCTATGCTGATTCAGGCGCCAGAGGTTCCCCTGCTCAGATTAGGCAGTTGTCTGGAATGCGTGGATTAATGTCTAAGCCAGATGGCTCTATTATTGAGACTCCAATTACTGCAAACTTTAGAGAGGGATTATCTGTTCTCCAGTACTTTATATCTACTCACGGAGCTCGAAAAGGGCTTGCTGATACAGCTCTCAAAACTGCTAACTCTGGATATTTAACAAGAAGACTTTGTGATGTTGCGATGGATTCTGTTGTTGTTGAAGACGATTGCGGCACCGACCAATCAATAGTTGTTTCATCTATTGTCGAAGGCGGAGATATTATTCAACCTCTTACAGAAAGAATTTTAGGTAGGGTAATTGCAGAACCAATCTCTAATACAGACGGAGAAGAGGTATATCCAATTGGTCATCTTATTGATGAGGATTCTGTTAAGAAGATTGATGAGCTAAATATTTCATCTTTAAAAGTACGATCACCAATGACTTGTGAGTCTAGTTACGGTGTTTGTTCTAAGTGCTATGGCAGAGATCTAGCAAGAGGTCATCTAGTCCATAGAGGAGAGGCTGTAGGAGTTGTAGCCGCCCAGTCAATTGGTGAACCTGGAACTCAGTTAACCATGCGTACTTTCCACATAGGTGGAGCTGCCTCTAGTTCATCAGAAGACAATGCAATTGTTGTTAATAATGCTGGAGTGATTAACTTCTCTTCAGATATAAAAACAGTAACCAATAAAGACAAGCAAGAAGTTGTTGTTTCTAGAAATAGCCAAGTTACTTTGACTGATGAAAAAGGTAAATTGATTGAACAACATAAATTAATATATGGAGCTACGTTATTCGTAAAAGACCAAACTAATGTAGAGCCTGGACTTAAAATTGCAGGTTGGGATCCCTATACTCGTCCAATCATAAGTGAGGTTGAAGGCATTGTTCAATTTACAGACATCGATGATGGTGTAACTGTTCGTTCAAAAACTGATGAGCTCACTGGGCTCAGTAGCATCGAGGTTATTGATATTGCTGAAAGACCTTCAGCAGGTAAAGACAAGGTCCCATCTATTGCTCTTGTTAACGCTAAAGGCAAACCTGTTCCATTGGGTGAGCATAAAACACCAGCAAATTATTCATTACCTGCAAAAGCGTTGGTTAATTTAAAAGATGGTAAGAAGCTTCATGCTGGAGAAGTTTTAGCGAGGATACCTCTAGAAGGATCAAAAACTAAAGATATTACAGGTGGTCTTCCAAGGGTTGCAGATCTTTTCGAGGCTAGAAAGCCAAAAGATGCAGCGGTGCTTGCTGAAGAAAGTGGAGTTATTGCCTTTGGAAAAGAAACCAAGGGCAAGGTTAGACTGGTTATCACTCCTGATGGGGCAACCAAGAAAACTCAAAATGTGGAGATGCTTATCCCTAAACACAGAATTCTTACAGTGTTTGAGGGTGAGAGGATTGAAAAAGGCGATATTATATCTGATGGCCCATTAAGTCCTCATGATATCTTGCGCTTAAGAGGCATTCCTCAGTTAACTAACTTCATAGTTAACGAAATCCAAGACGTTTATAGGCTTCAAGGAGTTCTTATTAATGATAAGCACATTGAAACTATTCTTCGTCAAATGCTCAGAAAAGCATTAATAGTAGATGGTGAAGACACTAAGTTTATTCAAGGTGATCAAGTTGAATATGCTGAACTAGTCGAAGAAAATGCTAAAGCTGTAGCAGCTAATAAAGAGCCTGCAAGATTTGAAAGAGTATTGCTTGGAATTACAAAGGCCTCGCTAACTACTAATTCATTTATTTCAGCTGCATCTTTCCAAGAAACAACTCGTGTACTTACAGAGGCATCTGTAACAGGCAAAGTTGATTACCTTAGAGGTCTAAAAGAAAATGTTGTTGTAGGACGATTGATACCTGCTGGAACCGGAATGGAGTTCCATGATCAAATGGCGGCCAAGAAAGCGAACGATTCATCTGAATCAATGCTATCTGAGGACGATATTGAAGCAGCATTAAGACAAGAATTACAAGAAACCGAGGAATAATGTTGACCGTAGTGAATCATGTCTATAAAATCGCGTCCAACTAATAAATTATGGCTACAGTAAATCAATTAATAAGAAAACCTCGCAAACCCAAAGTGAGGAAAACCGATGTTCCTGCACTGGAAAAATCTCCACAACGTAGAGGAGTGTGTACCCGTGTATATACAACTACTCCAAAGAAGCCTAATTCCGCTCTAAGAAAAGTTTGTAGAGTTAGATTAACAAGTGGATATGAGGTAACTTCATACATTGGTGGTGAGGGTCATAATCTCCAAGAGCACTCTGTAGTTCTAATTCGTGGTGGAAGAGTTAAAGATCTTCCTGGGGTTAGATATCACACTGTCAGGGGCTCATTAGATACGTCTGGCGTAGCGAATAGAAAACAACGAAGATCTAAGTATGGAGCTAAAAAGGGTAAATAAGCATGCCAAGAAGAAGAAGTCCTGAAAAAAGAAAAATATTACCTGACCCAAAGTACAAAGATATTATTGTTGCAAAATTCATGAATCACATCATGAAAGATGGAAAAAAATCTGTAGCAGAAAAGATAGTATACGGTGCTTTTAATAAGATTGATGAAACTGCAAAAACTGATCCTGTAGAGTTATTCAAAAAGGCTTTAGATACTATCGGCCCAATGGTTGAAGTTAAATCTAGAAGAGTTGGCGGTGCAACATATCAAGTTCCAATAGAGGTTAGACCATCTAGAAGACAAGCTCTTGCAATGCGTTGGCTGGTTGAAGCTGCAAGAAAAAGAAGTGAAAAGTCTATGGATCATAGGCTTGCAGGTGAATTGGCTGATGCTGCAGAAGGAAAAGGCTCTGCAGTCAAGAAAAAAGAAGATGTTCATCGTATGGCTGAAGCCAACAAAGCTTTTTCACATTTCCGTTTTTAATTAATAACATTTCATAGGTTTTAATATGGCTAGACAGACTGAACTTAGTAAGTACAGAAACATTGGTATTTGTGCCCACGTTGATGCGGGTAAAACTACCACTACAGAGAGGGTTCTTTTTTATACTGGTTTGTCTCACAAAATTGGTGAAGTTCATGATGGTGCTGCAACCATGGACTGGATGGAGCAAGAGCAAGAACGAGGAATTACTATTACTTCTGCTGCTACTACATGCTTTTGGTCCGGCATGGAGCAACAATTTCCTCAACATAGGATTAATATTATCGATACGCCTGGTCACGTAGACTTTACTATTGAAGTTGAAAGGTCTTTAAGAGTCTTAGATGGCGCAGTGGTTGTATTTTGCGGAACTTCCGGCGTTGAACCACAATCAGAAACTGTCTGGCGACAAGCCGATCGATACGAGGTTCCAAGAATTGTTTTTGTAAACAAAATGGACAGAGCTGGAGCAGATTTTTCTCGTGTAACTGATCAAATCAGGGATAGATTAAAAGCAAATGTAGTGCCTATGCAATATAACATCGGAACCGAGGATGACTTTAAGGGTGTAGTCGATTTGGTAAAGATGAAAGCTATTTTTTGGAATGAAGATGATCAAGGGCTCACTTTTGAAGAGCAAGAGATCCCAGCTGATATTTTAAGTACTTGCGAATCATTGCGAGAATCTATGGTTGAAAGCGCAGCAGAAGCAAATGAAGAATTAATGGATGCCTATTTGGAAAATGGTGAATTAACTGCAGATCAAATTAAAGAAGGTATTAGGGTTAGAACTCTTGCAAATGAAATTGTGCCAGCTTTTTGTGGTTCAGCCTTTAAAAATAAAGGTGTTCAGGCTGTTCTAGATGCAGCAATTGAATACCTGCCTGCACCAAATGAAGTGAAGGCAATTAAAGGATCACTGCCAGATGATGAGGAAGTTGAAATTGCTAGATCTTCATCTGATGAAGAACCATTTTCAGCCCTTGCCTTTAAAATTGCTACTGATCCATTTGTTGGAACACTAACATTTATCAGAGTATATTCTGGAGTTCTTTCCGTTGGTGACGGCGTAATGAACTCAACAAAGACAAAGAAAGAAAGAGTTGGACGAATGGTCCAAATGCATTCAAATGATCGTAATGAAATTAAAGAGATACGTGCAGGCGACATAGCTGCATGTATCGGATTAAAAGATGTTACTACTGGAGACACTCTATGTGACTTAGGAGATCAAGTTGTCCTAGAAAGAATGGATTTCCCTGAGCCTGTGATATCCGTAGCTGTTGAGCCTAAAACAAAATCAGATCAAGAAAAAATGGGCGTTGCCCTTGGTAAACTTGCTCAAGAAGATCCTTCATTTAGAGTCCACACCGACGAGGAGTCTGCTCAGACTATTATTTCAGGAATGGGAGAACTCCATTTAGATGTTCTAGTTGACAGAATGAAAAGAGAGTTTGATGTTGAAGCTAATATTGGTAAGCCGCAGGTTTCTTATCGTGAAACAATTAGAGAATCCGTCGATGTAGAAGGAAAATTTGTTAGGCAGAGTGGTGGTAAAGGTCAATATGGCCATGTTTGGTTAAAATTAGAGCCTCTTGGGCTGGACGACGAATACGAATTTGTTGATAAGATTGTTGGCGGTGTAGTGCCTAAGGAATATATTCCAGCTGTTGATAAAGGTATTCAAGAGCAGATGAAAAACGGAGTAATTGCAGGTTATCCACTTCTTGCTCTCCGGGCAACATTATATGATGGGTCTTTTCATGATGTTGACTCAAGTGAGATGGCTTTTAAAATTGCTGGATCCATGGCATTAAAAGAGGGTTGCCTGAAAGCTAATCCGGTTCTGCTTGAGCCAATGATGGCTGTAGAAGTGGTCACCCCAGAAGAGCATATGGGCGATGTCGTGGGCGACTTAAACAGAAGAAGAGGGATAATTTTAGGAATGGATGAAATCCCAACTGGAAAAACTGTTAAGTCAGAAGTGCCTTTGTCGGAAATGTTTGGATATGCAACAGATTTAAGATCTGCTACTCAAGGTCGAGCAAGTTTTTCAATGGAATTTCTTAAATATGCTGAAGTTCCAAATAACATTGCTGAGCAGTTAAAAACTTCTTAAAACAATACTTGAAATTTGTTGACATTAGGGGCTTTAGAGTCATAGAATACGCAACATTTTGCATAAAGCAGAAATATAGGAATTAAGTAAATTGGACAATCAATCAATAAGAATTCGCTTAAAAGCTTTTGACTATCGTTTGATTGATGCTTCAACAAAATTAATTGTTGAAACCGCAAAAAAAACTGGCGCGATTGTAAAAGGACCAATTCCTTTGCCAGTAAAGAAGGAAAGAACAACAATCTTAATATCTCCGCATAAAGATAAAGATGCGAGAGATCAGTATGAGATAAGAACATACAAAAGACTTATGGATATAGTAGAGCCTACAGATAAAACCGTTGATGCTTTAATGAAGCTCGACCTTTCATCTGGGGTGGATGTACAAATTAGTTTAGGCTAATTTGTTACTTTTTTAACGCTTAGCGGCCATAGAGGGTTTTTAGCCCCGTATAAAAGGAGAGTAAATTGAGCATTGGCTTAGTTGGGAAAAAATCAGGGATGTCTAGACTTTTTCAAGAGGATGGCACTTCTGTTCCTGTAACAGTTATTTCAGTTGCAGCTAATTTCGTTGCAGATATTAAGACTCATGAAAAGCATGGTTACAGCGCAGTTATTGTTTCCAAAAATACATCCAAAAACCTAACCAAATCATCCAAAGAGTTCTTCAAGAAGCAAAATATTCCTAACGGAGAACTATTTGAATTTAGAACTGAAGAAACAGATGAACTTAAGGTAGGGCACCATTTAACGGCTGATATATTTGAAGTTGGAAAAATGGTCGATGTAACTGGAACATCGAAAGGCAAGGGATATGCCGGTGTTATTAAAAGGCATAACTTTGCTATGCAAGATGCAACTCATGGTAATTCCTTGGCACATAGAGCTCATGGCTCGATTGGTCAATGTCAAACTCCTGGAAGAGTTTGGAAAGGAAAAAAAATGTCTGGTCATATGGGCCATGAAACAAAAACCATTCAAAACTTAGAATTAATGGGAGCAGACGTTCAAAACAATCTGCTATATGTGAAGGGTGCTGTCCCTGGGTTTAATGGCTCAATGCTGAAGATTACCCCTGCGGTGAAACAAAAATGAAATTAGACTTACTAAATACCGAAAATAAAAAAACTGATGTTCAAATTTCAGAATCAACTTTTGGCAAAGAATTTAATGAGACGCTTGTTCATCAAGCAGTTGTTACCTATTTAGCTGGATCTAGACAAGGCTCTCATAAACAAAAGACTAGGTCAGAAGTTAGAGGAGGAGGCAAAAAGCCATATCGTCAAAAAGGCACTGGTCGAGCAAGAGCTGGTACAATTCGAAGCCCTATATGGAGAGGCGGCGGAGTAGCTTTTGCAGCAACGCCAAGAGATTATTCCAAAAAAATCAATAAGAAAATGTATAGGGCTGCAATAAGCTCTATATTCTCGGAACTTCATAGGCAAAATCGTTTGGTAGCTATCGAGCAGCCAAAATTTGAGTCACCTAAAACCAAGGAAATGAATGGTTTCCTTCAGCAGTTTGATTTAAAGAATGTGCTTATCATTTTGGATGAAATGGATACAAATCTTTATCTGTCTGCACGAAATATACCTTATGTAGAGGTTGTAACTGTTAAGGAAATCAATCCTGTTATTTTATTACGATCTGAGAAGGTTGCTGTTACTCCTGCAGCATTTAAATTAATCGAGGCATGGGTCTAATGAACAAAGAAAAACTACTTACATTGATTCATTCTCCTTATATAACTGAGAAATCTACATCTGTTGGAAGCATGAATCAAGTTGTATTTAAAGTAGATTTATCTGCATCAAAATCCGAGATCAAAAAAGCCGTAGAAGACTTATTTGATGTAAAGGTTGATAGTGTGACTACCTCAACACAGAAAGGGAAAACAAAAAGAAATAGATTTGGAATATACAAAAGATCGGACTATAAGAAAGCTTTTGTTTCCTTGAAAGAGGGTTCTGAGATTCAATTTGAGGGCATTAGTTAATCATGGCAGTTATTAAAGCAAAACCAACTAGCCCAGGTAGAAGAGGTGTTATTTCAATAAAATCGGATCTATACAAAGGTCGGCCACACAAAGCCTTGCTTGAGAAAAAATCAAAAAATGGCGGAAGAAACAATAACGGTAGAATAACTGTTAGACATCAAGGTGGTGGCCATAAGCAGCATTATCGAGTTATAGATTTTAAACGAGACAAATTAGATGTCCCCGCTGTAGTTGAGAGAATTGAGTATGATCCAAATAGATCTGCTCATTTAGCTTTGCTGAAATATGCTGATGGTGAAAGAAGATACATTATTGCTCCAAGCAAAATTAGATTGGGAGATCCAGTGCTTTCAGCCGACCAAACAGAAATGAATCCAGGCAACTGTATGAAGCTAGTTAACATTCCTCTTGGTACAACAATTCATTGCGTAGAAATGAAGCCCGGGAAAGGAGCTCAGATTGCTAGAAGTGCTGGTACATCTGCAAGACTGGTTGCTAAAGAGGGTATATACGCTACTTTAAGATTGCAATCTGGGGAAATGAGAAAGATTTTGTCAGCATGCAAAGCTACTCTAGGCAGTGTTTCCAATCAAGAAAATAATTTGCGGTCTTTAGGAAAAGCTGGGGCTAAAAGATGGAGAGGTGTTAGACCTACTGTCAGGGGCGTGGCTATGAATCCTGTTGATCATCCTCATGGTGGAGGAGAGGGAAGAACTTCTGGTGGAAGGCATCCATCAACCCCATGGGGCATACCAACTAAAGGTTATAAAACAAGAAAAAATCAGCGAACAGATGATCTGATTGTTAGAAGGAGAGCTAAAAGGAAATAAATTATGCCTAGATCACTAAAGAAAGGACCATTTATTGATTTATCACTGCAAAAGGCAGTTGATAAGGCAATCAGCGAAAATAGTAAAAAGCCAATCAAAACTTGGTCAAGAAGATCTATGATCAGTCCAGCTATGGTTGGGTTAACTATATCTGTGCATAACGGGAGACAGCATGTCCCTGTATATATTAATGAAGATATGGTTGGTCACAAATTAGGCGAATTCGCTATTACAAGAACTTTTAGAATGCATTCAGGTGACAGGAAGGCTAAATAATGGAAACTAGAGCATATTTAAAAGGGACCAGATTATCTGCTCAAAAGGCAGGTTTAGTCGCCGATGTAGTGAGAGGTAAATCGGTTCATGCAGCAATGGATTTTCTTACTTTTCACAAACAAAAAGCATCAGCTGTAATTAAGAAACTTTTAGAATCTGCAATTGCAAATGCTGAAAATAATGATAAAACAGATATAGATTTATTATTCGTTAAATCAGTGATTGTTAATCAAGGTATGAGGTTAAAAAGAATGAAACCTCGCGCAAGAGGAAGGGCTGACAGAATAATTAAGCCCACTTGCCATATCGAAATTATTTTATCGGATCAGGAGAAGTAATGGGTCAAAAAGTTCATCCAACTGGCTTTCGACTTGGTGTTATAAAGAAGCATAATGCTTTGTGGTATGCAAAAGGAAAATCTTACAGGGAGAATCTTATTGAGGATCTTAAAGTTAGAAATCATATCAATGATAAATTAAGATTCTCTTCAATTAGCAAGGTGGAGCTTGAAAGGTCTGCTCAAAATTTTGTTGTTAATATTCACACCTCAAGGCCCGGTATCATCATTGGCAAAAAGGGTGAAGAAATTGAATCTTTGAAAGCATCTGTCCAAAAAATTGTCAGTCTTCCCGTTCAGGTAAACATCAAAGAAGTTAGAAAGCCTGATCTTGATGCAACAATTCTTGCAGAAGGGATCGCTCAACAGCTAGAGCGAAGAGTCCAGTTCAGAAGGGCTATGAAGCGAGCAGTTCAGAGTGCTATGAGACAAGGTGCCAAAGGAATTAGAACTGAAGTTTCTGGCAGATTGGGCGGAGCAGAAATTGCCAGAGCTGAATGGTACAGAGAGGGTCAAGTCCCGTTACATACTTTAAGAGCAAATATTGATTACGGAGTGGCAGAAGCTTCTACTACATATGGGTTAATTGGGGTGAAAGTACATGTATATACTGGTGAAGTCTTAGGTGATCCGTTTAAAGATGAGGATCAAGGAAGTTAATTATGCTACAGCCAAAACAAACAAAGTTCAGAAAAATGCATAAGGGCCGAAACAGAGGCCTTGCTCAGTCAGGTAACACTATTGCATTTGGTGAGTATGCATTGAAGGCAACAACCAGAGGCAGAATCACAGCTCGACAGATTGAATCTGCAAGAAGAGCAATGACACGATCTATTAAACGTGGCGGTAACATTTGGATTCGTATATTTCCTGATAAACCTATAACCAAAAAGCCATTAGAAGTTCGAATGGGAAAAGGTAAAGGTAATGTTGAATATTGGGTAAGCCTTGTTCAACCAGGAACAGTTTTATACGAAATGGCTGGTGTATCAGAAGAGGTTGCAAGACAAGCTTTCAAATTAGCGGCAGCCAAATTACCCGTCAGAACTACATTTATTAAAAAGGCAATTTAGAAATGGCAAAGTTAACAGGTGATCTTCAAGACCTTCGCAAGAAAGATATTCAGGCTCTTGAAAGTATGGTTTTAGAAATCAGAGAGAATCAATTTAAAAATAGGATGAAACATAAGACTGGTCAGCTTACGGAGTCTCATCTATTAACAATTGACCGAAAAAAGATTGCTCAAATTAAAACCATCATTAATGAAAAAAAATCTGAGGAAGTATCCAAATGAGCACTAATCCAAGACAGCTGACTGGCGTAGTTATTAGCGATAAAGCCGACAAAACTATTACTGTAAAAATAGAGCGTAAGGTTAAGCATCCTACGTATAGCAAAATTATGAAGCGTTCCACCAAAGTCCATGCTCATGATGAAGAAAACATGGCAAAAATTGGTGACGTGGTTACTGTAGAAGAATGCAAGCCTTATTCAAAGTCTAAAACTTGGAAGTTGCTAATGGATAGCCAGGAAGCCCCATCTGAAGCAGAGACTCAGGAGAGCCAATTATGATTCAAATGCAATCAATCCTCACCATAGCTGATAACAGCGGAGCTAGAAGCGTTATGTGCATCAAGGTGCTTGGAGGCTCAAAGAGGCGCTATGCCAACATTGGTGATGTTATTAAAGTAGCCATCAGGGAAGCCATTCCGACTGGGAAAGTCAAAAAAGGCCAAGTTGTAGATGCTTTAGTAGTTAGAACAAAAAAAGGTGTTAGAAGAAGAGATGGATCTTTAATAAAGTTTGATGAAAATGCAGCAGTGTTAATTGGTGGTAATAAAGCTCCAATAGGTACAAGGGTTTTTGGACCAGTAACTCGAGAGTTAAGAGATGGAAAGCACATGAAAATTTTATCGCTAGCCCCGGAAGTTTTATAATGAAAAAAAATAATGAAACAGTAACGAAATTAAGAACAGGTGATGAAGTAATCATCATTGCAGGAAAAGATATTGGTAAAAAGGGAACTGTCCAAAAAATCTCTAAATTTAATAATAAAGCAGTAATTACTGGTATTAATAAGGTTAAAAAACATACCAAACCTAACCCTCAACTTGGAGAAACAGGCGGGATAGTTGAAAAAGAAGCTGCTATTAATTTATCAAATGTAGCAATTTGGAACCCTAAACTTAAAAAGGCAGATAGAATTTCTTTTCTATTAGATGGAGAAAAGAAATTAAGAGTTTACTCATCAGATAAAACAGAAATTAAATCATGAATTTAAAAGAAACCTTCAACAAAGAATTAGTTCCTCAACTTCAAGAGAAATTGGGAATCGATAATGTTATGGCAGTGCCTAAGCTAACCAAAGTAGTTATCAATATGGGTGTTGGAGAGGCTTTAACAGATAAGAAGCACCTTGAGTCTGCTGTTAACGATTTAGAATTAATAGCTGGCCAGAAAGCTGTTGTTACTAAAGCAAAAAAATCTGTTGCAAGTTTTAAATTGCGTGAAGGATGGCCAGTCGGATGCAAAGTTACCCTAAGAGGTGACAGGATGTATGACTTTATAGAGCGTCTAGTTAATGTTGCGATTCCAAGGGAAAGAGATTTTAGAGGCTTAAATCCTAAGTCATTTGATGGTCAGGGTAATTACAGCATGGGAATAAAAGAACAAATTATTTTTCCTGAAATTAACTATGACAACATCGACAAGATAAGAGGTATGGATATATGCATTAATACCTCTGCCACAAACAAAGAAGATGCTAAAGCACTTTTAGAAGTGTTAAATTTCCCATTTAAAAAATAAGGTAAAAATAAATGACAAGAAAATCTGTAATAGCTCGAGATGTCAAAAGACAAAAAACTGTAGAACGTTATGCAGCAAAAAGAGCTGCATTGAAGGAAGCCTTTTTAAATCCTGAGAATTCATATGAAGAAAAAATGGCAGCTTTTGAAAAATTACAAAAGCTGCCCAGAAATGCCAGTCCGTCAAGAGTCACAAGAAGATGCTCATTGACTGGAAGGCCTCATGCTGTGTATAGAAAGTTTGGACTCAGTAGAATCAAATTACGGGAAGCTGCTATGCGTGGTGACATTCCTGGATTAGTTAAGTCAAGTTGGTAATATTATGAGTTTTCAAGATCCTACATCAGATTGTTTAACAAGAATTAGAAACGGCCTCATGCGTGGCAAAACAGTTGTCAATGCACCTTTTTCTAAATTTAAATATGAACTAGTTTCATTGCTTGTTAATGAGGGCTATCTAACCTCTTGTGAGAAAGTGTCATTAGATGGTAAAGACTCATTGAGCATTTCTCTTAAATATATTAATGAGGCTCCTGCCATTAAAGAAATTAATAGAATATCTAAACCTAGCTTGAGAAGATACTCGTCCTCTTCAGATCTTCCTGAGGTAAAGAACGGTTTGGGTATTTATGTTCTCTCGACCAACAAGGGTTTGATGAGCGATAAGGATGCCAGGACACAAAATATTGGCGGCGAAGTTATCTGTGAGGTTTTTTAATTATGTCAAGAGTTGCTAAAAATCCAGTATCAATTCCATCAGGCGTAGAAATTACCCTGAATGATAAAACTATCTCAGTATCCGGATCTAAAGGTAAATCTGAGTTTACATTCCCACGCTCAGTATCAGCTTTGCATGCAGATGACTTAATCACAGTTTCATACGATGAGTCTTCGTCAGAGTCAACAGCGCTTGCTGGGACTACTCGATCTTTAATTAATAACATGATTATTGGAGTTTCTGAAGGCTTTCAAAAAACATTGCTGCTTGTTGGAGTTGGATATAGAGCTAAAGCCAGCGGGAAGAAATTAGAACTTACTCTCGGATTTTCCCATCCAGTTCACTATGAGCTTCCTGAGCAAGTTGAGGTTGAAACACCTTCGCAAACAGAAATTGTTCTTAAAAGTCATGATAAGCAGATATTGGGTCAAGTGGCGGCAGAAATAAGAGCATTTAGACCACCAGAGCCCTACAAAGGCAAAGGTGTGAAATATGCTGATGAAAATATTAGAAGAAAAGAAGCTAAAAAAGCAGCAGGAGCATAACCGATGAATGCTAAATCAGATTCTAGAATAAGACGCGCAGCAAAAACGAGGGTTAGAATTTCTCAACAAGATAAGCCAAGGCTATCAGTTTTTAAATCTTCTCAAAATTTATATGCTCAAATTTTTGATTCTACTGGTGCGAATGTATTGGTTTCAGCTTCGACTAATGAGAAAGCAGATAAAATAGCCTTAAATAATCTAAGCTCCGCTAAAGCTATTGGTCAAAAAATAGCAGAGAGAGCAATTGAAGCTGGCATTAAAAAAGTAGTCTTTGACCGATCAGGATATAAATATCATGGCCGCATAAAAGCCATTGCAGAATCAGCTCGTGAAGCTGGATTGGAGTTTTAAAAAATGAGTCAACAAAATAATACTTTGCAGCAGCAAGACGCACTTGAAGAAAAGCTTGTTCAGGTAAACAGAGTTGCAAAAGTTGTAAAAGGCGGGCGTATTTTTGGATTTACAGCTTTATGCGTTGTAGGTGACGGTAAAGGAAAAGTAGGGTTTGGAAGAGGAAAAGCCAAGGAAGTCCCTATTGCTATTCAAAAAGCAATGGAGAATGCAAGAAGAAATATGGTTGATGTGAGTTTAAATGCCTCTACTCTATGGTATCCGGTCAAGGCAAAACATGGCGCTGCAAAAGTTTATATGCAACCAGCCGCAGAGGGAACAGGAATCATTGCTGGTGGCGCAATGAGAGCGGTTTTAGAGCTTGTTGGTGTTCAAAATGTTTTAGCAAAGTGCTATGGATCAACCAACCCAGTTAATGTAGTAAGAGCAACCATTAATGCATTAAGTTCAATGGAATCTCCTGAAGAAGTTGCACTTAGAAGAGGTAAAAAGACAGCAGAATTATCATGAGTAGTAAAAAAATAGATATAAAACTTATTAAAAGTAGCATTGGCAGACTGCCCAATCATAAGAAATGTGTAAAAGGGCTGGGTTTTAGAAAGTTACAAGAGACTGTTACTGTTGAAGATACTCCAAGCAATAGAGGCATGATAAATAAAATAAGAGATATGCTGGAAGTTATAGAGAGCTAATGATGGAAAATTCAGAAACAAATAATTCTTTAGGATTAAATACTCTTACCAGTTCAGGCACCACAAAAAATAGAAAGCGTGTGGGAAGAGGTATTGGTTCTGGAACTGGTAAAACGGCTGGAAGAGGCCACAAAGGTCAGAAATCTAGGTCAGGAGGCTCTATTGCTAGAGGTTT
Organism: uncultured SAR86 cluster bacterium; assembly: GCA_902596165.1. Lineage (GTDB taxonomy): Bacteria > Pseudomonadota > Gammaproteobacteria > Magnimaribacterales > D2472 > D2472. Next base: position 30,023 of record CACJSU010000009.1, read on the forward strand.
TGAAGGTGGTCAGATGCCATTGCAGCAGAGAATACCTAAGTTTGGTTTTTCATCTAGAGTAAACAGAGGTTCTAAAGAAGTTAATTTAAAAAATATAGCTTCTATGAGTGAAGTTAATTTAGATACCTTGAAAGCCAATAGAGTTATTTCCCAAGCAACAAAAAAAGTTAAAATTTTTGGTGTCTGTGATATTACTCAACCAATGAGCGTAACTGGAATACTTGTCACCAAAGGTGCCAGGGAATCCATAGAAAAAGCTGGTGGAACTGTTACCTCAGTTGAAGCAAAACCAACTAAAGAAAAGTTTGTAAAAACTTCAAAGAAAACAGATAAGAAAACTTCTGAAAAAACAGAGGAGTCTTCCGAGTAATTTTTATGGCTAATCAAAATAAAGGAATGAGCGATCTTTGGAGAAGACTAAGATTTGTCTTTATGGCCATTGTTGTTTATCGCCTTGGAACTCATATACCAATACCTGGTATAGATCCAGCAAGGTTAGCAGCTCTATTTGATCAAAATCAAGGAACCATACTTGAAATGTTTAATTTGTTTTCTGGTGGTGCTTTAGAGAGGATGAGTATCTTTGCTCTTAATGTTGTCCCATATATTTCAGCTGCTATTATCATGCAGCTATTCTCAAATTCCATCCCATATTTACAAGAGTTAAAAAAAGATGGCCAAGCTGGAAGAAATCAAATTACTCAATACACAAGATATGGAACAGTTGTACTTGCCTTTGTCCAAGCTTCAGCTTTAGCAGTAACTCTAGGAGCAAGCGGCCTAGCTTATGAACCAGGAGCTTCCTTTTTTGTTTCAGCGGTCTTTAGTGTAGTAGCAGGAACAGTTTTCTTGATGTGGCTAGGAGAGCAAATTTCAGAGCGAGGAATAGGTAATGGAATTTCTATTATTATTGCTACGAGTATTTTGACTGGGATTCCCGGTGCTATTGGTCAAGCTTTGGAGCAGGCACGTCAAGGTGATTTAAATATCTTATTGCTTTTAGGTATTGGTGTTTTAGCTATGCTTGTTATAGCGATTGTTGTATTCATCGAAAGAGGCCAAAGAAGAATTACAGTAAACTATGCACAAAGACAGCAAGGTAGAAAACTAATGCAAGCACAGGCTAGTCATTTGCCTTTTAAAGTTAATATGGCTGGGGTAATTCCTGCAATTTTTGCCAGCACCTTTTTGTTGTTCCCTGCTTCACTTTCTACATGGTTTGGTCAAGCAGAGTCTTTTGGGTTTTTACAAACAATTTCATTGGCACTCAATCCAGGACAACCTTTATACATCCTTACGTTTTCAGCTCTCATTATTTCATTTTGCTTTATCTGGCTAGCACTAACCTTTGATACAAAAGAAGTAACAGATAATCTAAAAAAATCAGGAGCATTTGTGCCAGGAATTAGGCCTGGAGAGCAGACTGCAGCATACGTTGATAGCGTTTTAGCAAGGCTAACCGTATTTGGCAGCATATATTTAACTCTTATATGCTTACTTCCTTTGGCATTAATTAATTTTGCAGGTGTATCTTTTTACTTAGGCGGCACCTCTGTATTAATTATCGTAGTGGTGTTGATGGATTTCATGTCGCAGGTTCAGTCACACATGATGTCCAGTCAATACTCTTCGTTGTTAAAGAAAGCTAATTTAAAAAACTATAACAGATAAATATGAAAGTTAGAGCATCAGTAAGAAAGATTTGTAGAGATTGTAAAACAGTTAGACGTAAGGGAGTTTTGTACGTGATATGCAAAACAGATCCTAAACATAAACAAAAGCAAGGGTAATAGAATATGGCTAGAATTGCAGGCGTAAACATACCAGAAAACAAGCATCTTGAGATTGCTTTAACTCATATATATGGAATAGGTAAAAAAACAGCTCAAAATATTTGTACTAGTGTTAAATTGGACTACTCAAAAAAAGTATCAGACCTTTCTGAAGAGCAAGTAGAAACTATTAGAACTGCTGTTGCTGAATATACTGTAGAAGGAGATCTTCGTCGATCAGTCAGTACAAATATCAAGAGACTGATGGATCTTGGTTGCTACAGAGGCATTAGACATAGAAGAAAACTTCCAGTAAACGGTCAAAGAACCAAAACTAACGCTAGGACCCGTAAAGGCCCTAAAAAACCAATGAGGGCTTAATCGATGGCAACTGGTAAAAAAGTTAAAAAAGTTATTTCAGATGGCATAGCGCATATACATGCATCATTTAATAACACGATCATCACGATTACAGATAAGCAAGGTAATGCTGTTTGTTGGGCAACCTCAGGTGGTTCTGGATTTCGGGGTTCAAGAAAAAGTACACCATTTGCTGCTCAGATAGCAGCAGAAAAAGCAGGTAATGCGGCAAAAGAGTTTGGAATGATAAATTTAGACGTAAAAGTGAGAGGTCCAGGTGGCGGTAGAGAATCTGCAATTAGATCCTTGAATTCATGCGGCTTAAAAATTAAAAGTATTACGGATGTGACACCATTACCTCACAATGGCTGCCGTCCTTCAAAGAAACGTAGGGTATAGGGGAATCAAATGGCAAGATATAGAGGTCCATCACTAAGATTATCAAGAAGAGAAGGCACAGATCTTTTTCTAAAAAGTGGAGCCAGATCCATTGAATCAAAATGTAATATGGAAACAGCTCCAGGAGTTCATGGCCTGAGAAGAGGCAGACTATCAGACTATGGTGTCCAGCTTCGTGAAAAGCAAAAAGTTAGAAGAATGTATGGTGTTTTAGAGAAGCAGTTCAGAAATTATTATAAAAAAGCATCAAAATCTAAGGGTAATACAGGCGAGAATCTATTGAGTTACCTTGAACAAAGATTAGATAATGTTGTTTATCGCATGGGATTTGCAGCAACAAGAGCTGAAGCTAGGCAATTGGTATCGCATAAAGCGTTTCATTTAAATGGAGCAATAGTAAATATTCCATCATATCAGGTTCAGCCAGGTGATGAATTGGAGGTAAGAGAAAAATCTAAAGCACAATTAAGGATTAAAAGTGCACTAGATCTTGCCAGTCAAAGAGAAGCATGTGAGTGGCTTGAAGTAGATTCTAAAACTCTCAAGGGTGTATTCAAATCTGTACCAGACAGAACAGATTTAAGTGCTGAAATTAATGAAAATCTCATTGTTGAGCTTTATTCAAAATAATACTTAAAAACGGAAGGAAATTATGGAAACATCAGTAATAGATCTTTTAGTCCCAACTGACATCCAGGTCGATGACTTAGATAACAATACATCTAAAATTACATTAGAGCCATTAGAGAGAGGGTTTGGACATACTCTAGGAAACGCATTAAGAAGAATTCTATTATCTTCTATGCCCGGTGCTGCAATAACCGATGTTACTATCGAAGGTATCTCTCATGAATACTCAACAATTGAAGGTGTTAGAGAGGATGTCATTGATATATTGTTAAATCTTAAAGATATGCCTGTCAGCCTTATTGAGGGGACTAGTGCTGTGATTAAATTAGATGTTTCAGGTCCTTGTGAAGTTTCTTCCGACTCATTCGAGGTGCCTGGCAATGTTGAATTACCAGATGCAGAGCATCATGTTGCTTCATTGGTTGACAAGGTTAGTTTGTCCCTTACGGCAACTGTCAAAACTGGAAGGGGTTACGAGCCAGCTGACTCAAGAGGTGAAGAGGAGACTGCTGTTGGGGCTCTAAAAGTGGACGCATCTTTTAGTCCAGTTCGGCGAGTCGCATATACAGTTGAGAATGCAAGATTTGAAAAAAGAACTGACTTGGATAAGTTAATAGTCGAATTGGAAACCGATGGTACTTTAGATCCAAAAAAAGCAATTGAGCACGCTGCAACTATTATGCAACAGCAACTGGCTGCATTTGTTGATTTAGACGCTATAGCAGAACAAGAGGCTAAGAAAGATCAGAATGACTTTGATCCATTCTTAATGAGGTCAATTGAAGAGCTAGAGCTTACAGTTAGATCAACTAACTGCCTAAAAGCTGAGAGCATCTTTTTAATTGGTGACTTACTTCAAAGAACAGAATTTGATTTATTAAAAACCCCAAATCTAGGTAAAAAATCTTTAAATGAAATTAAGGATGTTCTTGCATCTAAAGGCTTTTCTCTTGGTACAACCCTAGAGAACTGGCCGCCAATGGGTTAATTAAGATGAGACATAGAAAATCAGGTAGAAAATTAAACAGAAACTCTTCTCATCGTAAAGCGTTGATGAAAAATCTTGCGATAGCTTTTATTGAAAGAGAGTTAATAAAAACAACTGTTCCAAAAGCAAAAGAATTAAGATCTTTTATTGAACCTTTGATAACAATGGCTAAAGATGACTCTGTTGCGAATCGGAGAAGAGCATTTAATAAGCTTAGGCTTGATTCAGCTGTAAATAAACTTTTTACTGAAATTGCTATCAAATCAAAAGATAGGCCAGGTGGTTATTTAAGAATCATCAAGGCTGGCTTTAGATCAGGTGATAAAGCTGACATGGCATATGTTGAATGGGTTGATAGAGATTTAGATGATTCCTCTGAAATAGCAGAGCCTGAGCTTAAAGAAGGGTCGGCTGCTTAGTTTTTCAGGGTTTCTTTTAAGTATTTTCCTGTATAAGATTTTTTTGATTTAACGACTTCGTTTGGAGGCCCTTCGGCTATTACCAACCCTCCATCACTTCCTCCCTCTGGCCCCATGTCTATTATCCAGTCGCTTGATTTGATCACATCTAGATTGTGTTCAATTACCACTACTGTATTTCCTTGATCAGAAAGTCTTTTCAAAACTCCTAGTAGTAATTCAATATCGTAGAAGTGAAGCCCAGTAGTTGGCTCATCTAAAATAAACAATGTTTTCCCAGTACTTCTTTTGGAAAGCTCTTTTGCAAGCTTAATTCTTTGAGCTTCTCCACCAGATAAGGTGGTTGCAGACTGCCCAAGAGTGATATAAGTGAGCCCAACATCTGCCAGAGTCTGAAGTTTATTTTTTATTGCTGGTATTGCCTGGAAGAATTCAAGAGCTTCTTCTACAGTCATGCTTAAAACTTCGGCAATATTTTTACCTTTGTATTTAACTTCAAGAGTTTGCTCGTTATATCTTTTGCCATTACAGATATCACACTTCACATATATATCTGCTAAAAAGTGCATCTCTACTTTTATCATTCCATCGCCTTGACATGACTCACATCTCCCACCTTTTACGTTGAAGCTAAATCGACCTGGCTTATACCCTCTTGTTCTGGCTTCTTCAGATTGAGAAAATAAGTCTCTGATATGCGAGAAGAGACCAGTATAGGTAGCAGGATTAGATCTCGGCGTTCGCCCAATAGGGGATTGATCTATTCCAATAACTTTATCCAGATACTCTAAACCTTTAATTTGTTTACATTTGATTTCTTTATTGAGATTAGCTTTATTTAGTAAAAAGCTACTCATGGGCATCAAGGTTTGATTAATCAGAGAAGATTTGCCTGAACCAGAAACTCCAGTAATGCAAGTAAAAACACCTACAGGTATTTTTGCATTTATATGCTGTAAATTATTTTCATATGCCTCAACTATCTCAATAAATTTATCAGGTTTCTTGGCGCTTTTAGGGAAATCAATTTTTCTTTTTCCTGATAGGTATGCAGCAGTCATTGATTCCTTGCTTTTCAATATATCTGTTAGTTTTCCTTGAGCACAGATCTCTCCACCATGTTTGCCAGCTCCTGGGCCTATATCAATAATATGATCTGCACACCTAATTGCTTCTTCATCGTGCTCGACAACTATTACGGTATTTCCTAGGCTTTTAAGATGGTTAAGGGTTTTAATTAGCCTTTCATTATCTCTTTGATGAAGCCCTATTGAGGGCTCATCAAGAACATAAGTTACACCCACGAGACCTGAGCCAATTTGACTAGCCAACCTAATTCTTTGGGCTTCTCCCCCTGAGAGGGTTCCTGCACCTCTATCTAGGGTTAGATAATTGAGCCCAACATCTTCAAGAAATGTAAGGCGTTCTTTGATTTCTTTTAAAATCTTTTCAGCAATCGTTGCTTTGGCGCCATCAAGTTCGATATTTTTAAAAAAAGATAATGCCTCTGATATTTTTTGATTTGTAATATTTTGAATAGGGGTCTCATTTATAAAAATATTTCTTGATTCTTTTTTGAGCCTTGACCCTCCGCAAGCATTACAGTGACTATCTGAGAGCATCTTAGCTAACTCATTTCTAATAAACTCTGAGTCCGTTTCTTTAAATCTTCTTTCAGTATTTGGAATAATGCCTTCAAATCTATGTTGTCGAACTATTTTGCTGCCACTTCTAAAGCTTTTTGAGAAGTTGATCTTATCCTTTGACCCCCATAAAAGAATATTTTGGATTTCTTCAGAATAAGATTTCCATGGCGTGTCTAAATCAAAATTGTAGTGCTTGGCCAAACATTTTAATTGATGAAAATAGAATCTATTTCTTCTATTCCACCCTTTGATGACCCCCTCATTAATCGTTGCAGAATCATCTGAGATTAATTTCTTTTGATCAAAGTACTGAATGACTCCAAGGCCATCACATTTTTCACAAGCTCCAAAAGGATTATTAAAAGAAAACATTCTTGGTTCTAATTCAGTTACAGAATAACCACACTGAGAGCATGAAAAATTAGAAGAAAAAAGCAATTCTTCTGATTCTTCGTCAAGAACCTCTATTTGAACAAGACCTTCGGATAGGCCAAGAGCAGTATCAATTGATTCAGATAATCTTGATCGGTTGTCATCATCTTTTTGTAATTTCAGTCTATCAACAATGGCTGAAATATCATGTTTTTGATTCTTATTTAATGCTGGAAACTCATCTAATGGATAAACAACATTATTAATTTTTACTCTAACAAAACCTTCAGCCTTTAAATCTTCATAAATGCCCAGGTGTTCTCCTTTTTTGCCTCTTACCACCGGTGCCATGACCATAATTTTTTTATCATAGCCAAGTTCATATACTTCATCACAAATCTCGCTTACAGTCTTAGCAGATAGTTCCTCATCATGGTCTGGACAAATTGGAATTCCAATTCGTGCATACAATAATCTTAGATAATCATATATCTCGGTAACAGTTCCCACGGTTGATCTTGGATTATGTGACGTAGATTTTTGTTCAATGGATATTGCAGGGGAGAGCCCATCAATCTGATCAACATCTGGCTTTTCCATCATAGATAAAAATTGTCTTGCATATGCTGAAAGAGACTCTACATAACGTCTTTGGCCTTCCGCATAAATAGTATCAAATGCTAGAGATGATTTTCCGGATCCTGATAATCCAGTGATCACAATTAATTCCCCTCTAGGAATCTCTAAAGAAATATTTTTTAAGTTATGGGTTCGGGCACCTTTTATAGAAATTTTTTCCATTTATTTGCAGAATTTTTATCCAGCTGATTTGTTTCGAGTTAAACTTAAGTAATTATAAGAGGTAATTATGGCTAGAGGAGTAAATAAAGTAATTTTGGTGGGTAATTTGGGGCAAAAACCTGAAATGCGCTACACCCAAACAAACACAGCGGTTGCAACACTTTCGATTGCAACCTCAGAATCATGGAAAGATAAAGATTCTGGAGAGCAAAGAGAAAAAACAGAATGGCATAGAGTTGTCTTTTTTGGGAAGCTTGCTGAAATTGCTGAACAATATCTTGATAAAGGTTCTCAACTTTATGTTGAAGGCAAATTGCAAACTCGAAAGTGGCAAGATAAAGATGGTAATGACAGATACACAACAGAAATACTTGGCAATGAGATGAATATGCTTGGTGGCAGGCAAGCTTCAGGCGACGGAGGGGCTTATGATCAATCACAACCGGCTTCTCAATCAGCTCCATCTCAAGAATCTCAAATCTCAGAGGAAGATATACCTTTCTAGAGTTCAGTGGATTTCAAAACAATCACATTAGAGCGGCATGAAAATCTTGCTGTTCTTTTATTGAACAGGCCTGAAAAATTAAACGCTTTTACATTCCTCATGATGGAGGAGCTAATAAGTGCATTGGATGTCATAGAAGCAGACGATAATTTACAAGCAGTAATTATTTCGGGGGCAGGTCGGGCATTTTGTGCTGGCGCTGATCTAAGCAGTGGCAAAGATACATTCAATCCATCCTTTGATAATTTTGCAGTTAAAGAGGATGACTTTAGAAGAGATTCAGGCGGCATTCTTACCTTACGAATGTATAAATTTTTAAAGCCTATTATATTTGCCTGTAACGGTCCTGCAGTAGGCATTGGAGCATCCATGCAACTTCCTGGCGATATTAGAATTGCATCTGAAGATGCCAGATTTGGATTTGTATTCAATAACAGAGGGATTGTCCCTGATGCATGTAGCAGTTGGTTTCTTCCAAAAATTGTCGGTATTTCCACAGCTTTAGATTTAACATTTTCCGGGAGAATTATTGAATCACAGGAGGCTTTGGATATTTCATTAATTTCCAGCATTCACAAACCAGAAAATCTCATGGCTGATGCAATTAATATCGCCCAAGAACTTGTAAAGAAATCAGCACCAATTTCTATAGCTATAACCAGACAAATGCTTTGGAGATCATTTGGCCAAAGTGACCCTTATGATGCTCATGTGATTGAAAGCAAGGCCATTGATTCTAGGGGAGCATCAGACGATGCAAAAGAGGGGGTAAATTCATTTCTTGAAAAGCGTCCAGCAAAATTTAAAAATCTTATATCCTCAGATATGCCCGACTTTTTTCCGTGGTGGGAAGATATATCTAAATAACGAATGATAATGAATGACTTAACTTGGAAGGAATTTGAGAGAGTGGATATTCGTATTGGAACTGTTATATCTGCTGAGGATTTTAAAGAAGCAATCAAACCAGCAATTAAAATGACAATAGATTTTGGAGAAGAAATAGGTATCAAAAATCTTCTGCTCAAATTACAGATCATTATGATCCTAAGTCATTGATAGGTATTCAGGTTGCTGCAGTAATTAATTTTCCTAAAAAGCAGATAGGACCATTCATGTCAGAGTGTCTTGTAACAGGATTCACTCAACCTGATGGAAGTATAATTTTAACCGTTCCCCAAAAAGGAGCTGCTAATGGATCTCGATTAGCTTAATTTATTTGCTAAAAATTAAACTTGCGTTAGTTCCACCAAACCCAAATGAATTACTCATCACAGCATTTAATTTTTGCTCCGTCATTGATTGGCAAATGTTTAGTCCTTCTGCTTCTTCAACCAAGTTATCTATATTAATTGATGGAGCAATAAAATTTTCTTGCATCATTAGAATAGAATAAATTGCTTCTTGAGCTCCAGTTGCTCCCAAGGAGTGACCTGTCATTGATTTTGTAGACCCTATTACAGGAGCAGTTTTACCAAAGACCGCTTTGATTGCAGCAAGCTCAGCAAGATCTCCAACAGGAGTGCTTGTACCATGAGCATTAATGTAATCTACATCAGATCCGTAAGCTTCAATTGCCTCACTCATGCATCTTATCGCCCCTTCACCAGAGGGAGATACCATGTCATAGCCATCAGAATTTGCGCAATAACCCTCCAGCCTTGCAATGATAGGAGCATTTCTTTTCATGGCATGTTCTTCTTCTTCAAGGATGAGCATTCCCGAGCCTCCAGCGATAACAAAACCATCTCTATCAACATCAAAAGGTCTAGAGGCTTTCTCAGGACTATCATTATATTGTGAGGAGAGGGCACCCATTGCATCAAACATGGATGATGACGTCCAATGCTCTTGTTCAGCACCACCAGCCAAAATAATATCTTGTTTCCCTAATTGAATAAGTTCTGCTGCATGGCCAATGCAATGAGCGCTAGTTGAGCACGCAGAAGAAATAGAGTAATTTACCCCCTTGAGCTTTAGAGTGGTACCTAGAATGGCTGAAACAGTGCTCCCCATTGTTTTTGTGACCGCGTATGGACCGATTCTTTTAGGCCCTCTTTCTCTTGCTATATCTGAAGCTTCTATTTGAGCTGCGGGGGATGCGCCCCCTGATCCTGCCACTATTCCAATTCTTGAGGTATTCATTTCCTCAAGGTTTAGGGATGCATTGAGCATAGCTTCTTGAGCAGCAATATATCCAAATCCGGCGGCCTCACTCATAAAACGAAGAATCTTCCTATCAATTAATTTAGATAAATCAATATTTACTGATCCAGAAATATGACTCCTAAAGCCCATTTCTGCATATGTAAGATTTTTAGATATACCAGATTTTCCTTCCCTAAGATTACTCAACACCTCTTGGAGATTAGACCCAATACAAGAGACTATGCCCATACCAGTAACAACTACATTTTTCATTAGAAATCGCTGGTATCCTTAAACAGACCTACTCTAAGCCCATCTGCTGAATAAACATGACGACCATCAACAAACATATTGCCGTCAGCAAAACCAACAACCGCACCTCTATTAATTACTCGTTTAATATCAATTTCATATCTAACAATTTTTGCATTAGGAGTAACTTGGCCAAAAAATTTTACTTTGTCTGAACCTAGTGCTCTTCCATATCCTGGTAATTCTAGCCAACAAAGATAAAAGCCCAATAATTGCCACATAGCATCTAAGCCAAGACATCCAGGCATCACTGGATCAGATTTAAAATGTACTTTAAAAAACCATAAACTTTCTTCAATGTTTAGGTTAGCGATAATTTTTCCTTTGGAATATTTGCCTGAGCTTTTATCGATTTGATCAATCGAATCGAACATCAGCATTTCGTCTGCTGGCAAGCGACCATTACTTGGTCCAAATAAGTCGCCATTCCCACATGCCACTAAATCATCTTTTGTGTAACTTGAGGCAGGTATGAATGTCATATTTTCCTTATTTTTGAGAAAGTTATTAAGTCTAGCATTTCATTGTAGCAGGCATGATGCTTTAAGTTGTTAAGATGTTTCAAGGTTTCTTTTATATATTTATTTAACAAAGCATTTATATCTTTTTGAGTTTTTTCATTTTGTATTAATTGATAAATTTTATTTTGATCTTTTTTTAATATTTTTGATTTACCTAATAGGCTCATAAGAAAATTTTTGTCTTTTGCATTAGCGTGCTGCAGAGCAAAATATAAAGGAAATGTAACTTTGCCCTCCTTAAAATCCTTTAGAGCCGGCTTTCCAGTATTCAGTCTCAATGCCTCATAATCTAGAATATCATCTTGAATTTGGAATGCTGTTCCTAATGCCTTTCCTAACAACCCGAATGTTTTAACTTCTTCTTTAGATCTGCATGCAAGCATGGCTCCAGTTTTTGCTGATGCCTCAAACAGCCTTCCAGTTTTTAAATAGCTGACTTTGAGCAGGTCTTTAAGTTCAATAAGTTGTTTATTTTCAAAGAGTTCTAATTGAATAATTTCGCCTCTAGCTATGTCATTTGTTGCTTTTGCTAATTCATCTAAGATAGAAGGAATACCAAGCTTTACCATTAAAATAAAAGCTTTCGAATAAATAAAATCACCAATCAAGACGCTGTATGAATTTGTCCAAACTTGATTCACAGACCTAGTACCACGTCTTAATTCTGATTCATCTACAACATCGTCATGAACCAATGTTGCAGTGTGCAAAAGTTCAATAATGCTAGCTAAATTGATTCTACTATTTGATTTTATATCTTGCGATTTAGAGGCGAGTAAACATAATAAAGCTCGTGTTTTTTTTCCTTCCGCATTAAAAATATATTCATAAATTTCTTGAATTATTTTCTCGCTTGCAAGTTCTTTTTTAATAGTTGCTTGAACTCTTCCAAGGTCAGCTGCGGAGGTTTTTTTGAGTACGTTCATCTTAAATAATCAGAAGCCTAAAATTATACATAAGTATTGATAATTTCTTTCAGAAAGCGTATATTTTGCCACCTTTAGAGAGAACTATGTACGCAGTAATAGAAGCAGGTGGTAAACAACATAAAGTCGAGCTGGGACAAGTCCTAGAAGTTGATCTTATGCAAGAGGAATCAGGAGTGGAGCATGCTTTTGAAAATGTCATGCTTTATGTCGATGGAGATGATGTGCAGATAGGCCAACCATACATAGAAAATGCCAAAGTTGTCGCTGAGATAGTTGAAGAAGTGAAAGGTGAAAAAGTTTCTATTCTCAGATTCCGCAGAAGAAAACATAGCATGAGGAAAATCGGTCACAGGCAGAGATATACTCAGATTAAAATCAAAGAAATCAACGTAGGTAAATAAAAATGGCACATAAGAAAGCAGGTGGTTCCAGTAAAAACGGTAGAGATTCCAACTCCAAAAGACTTGGTGTTAAGCGTTTTGGTGGCCAGACTGTCAAACCAGGTGAAATTATAATACGTCAACGCGGTACTAATACTCATCCCGGAGAAAACGTCGGCATGGGTAAAGACCATACTTTATTCGCTACTTCAGCTGGCCAAGTTCAGTTTACCTATAAAGGCATCAAGCAAAAAAAGACAGTCAACGTCATTTCTCAGTAAATCATGAACTTCATTGATGAAGCTCTGTTAGAAGCAAGGGCTGGAAGCGGTGGTGCGGGTTGCACTAGTTTTAGAAGAGAAAAATTCATACCTCGTGGAGGGCCTGATGGTGGTGATGGTGGCAAGGGTGGAGATGTCATTTTTAGAGTTGACCCCAACTTGAACACTCTCGTAAATTTTCGAAATCAAAAATACTTGATTGCTAAAAATGGCCAATCTGGAGCCGGTAATAAGAGAACTGGCCAAGATGCAGAGGATCTTATTGTGATGGTTCCAAAAGGCACGATGATCTTTGATTCCATATCCAATAAACTTATTTATGATTGTTGCCAGGAAGAAACTGACTACCTTGTGGCTAAGGGTGGCGAGGGAGGAGCTGGAAATTTTAGATTTAAATCTAGCACCAATCAGGCGCCGAGGCGTCATACTTCTGGCTGGCCCGGTGACGAATCTTCTATCAGGTTAGAGTTACGTTCTCTTGCGGATGTTGGCTTAGTTGGTTTCCCAAATGCCGGTAAATCTACTTTTTTAAATAGTGTCTCAGCAGCAAGACCAAAGATTGGAGATTATCCATTTACAACACTCCGTCCTAATTTAGGCACGGTTCAAATTTATGATACCTCATTTATTATTGCTGATATCCCAGGTTTGATCGAAGGGGCATCCGAGGGAGCAGGCTTGGGTTTAAATTTTTTAAAGCACATTTCTAGAACAGGCCATTTGCTTATTTTGCTGGACCCACAAAATTCAGAAAGATCGATTGAAGATCAACTAACTGTACTTCTGAATGAATTAAAAACCTATGACCCAAGCTTATTGGAAAAAAGCATATGGCTTGCTGTCAATAAAAAAGATACTCTTGAAGAGGAAATGCAAAAAGAATTCATTGGACTGATCAAGAAGAAAATGTCCTCATTGCAACTTGACTACGAGGGAATTGTTTCTATTTCAGGATTTACGGGAGATGAAACCGGAACATTGTTAGGCATGATTGCCAACAAGATGTCAGAAATTCAAGATTAACCTAGCTCTTTTACAGCTTTTACTAAGCGGCTTTTTGTCCTAGCGGCAGCATTCTTATGAATTACTTTTTTTGCAGCCGTTGAATCTAATACTTTTTGAGCAGTTTTGAGCAATTCTGTAGCTGATTCCTTGTTATTTTCAGCTACAGCATTTCTAACAGCTTTAACAGCTGTTCTAGCTTGAGATCTTTGAGAATGCTTTAACTTATATCTGTCAGCATTCTGACGAGCTCGCTTGATTGATTGTTTGCTATTTGCCATATCTTTAAGTATTAGATGCGCTAGTTTAATGATCTTAAATTCATCTGTCTACTTTTATTTCTCCCTTTCTATATGTGCATTTTTGCAACATTGTTATAATTGATTGATCAATCATATTATGTCAAGTAAACTTTACACATGAAACATTTAATATTCTCCATACTTATTCTTTTTAATTTTAATGTATTTGCTGATCTCGGTGTCAGTGAAGATTTTGTAGAAAGATTTAGCTCACTTCCCTCATATACAAATGTCAAAATCTCACCAGATGGAAAAATGATCAGTGTTCTCACCAAGATGCCTGATGACAAGAAAGGCATTTCAATTTTTGATTCAGAAGATTTAAGTTTAATTAACGCCATTACTCTTACTAAAGAGGAAGAGGTTGCAAGTTATTACTGGGTCAATAATGAGCGATTGTTAATACAAATTGGATACTATGATTCTTGGGGTAGAGGCTCCATAGGTGAATATTTTGCAATTAATTATGATTCTACAAAACCCGCTTATGTATTTGGAATGAGAGCAAGAACCTCAGGCGCAAGAGGTAAAGTGGTAGACAAGTTCTCCTATGGTTATGTAGAGAACATTCTGGAAGATGATGAGAAGCACGTGCTTTTGTCTGTAAGTGTATTTGGAAAACAAAATAATGGTGGTTTTGCTGATGCTATTAGATTAAATGTTTATAACGGTCAGCAAAAAAGACTAGGCAAATCTCCATTGGCTGGAGGGCAATTTGTCTCAGATAGTAAAGGTACACCAAGATTTGCTGTTGGAAGTGATATTGATAATAACACCGTCACTATGTACCGTGCTTCCAAGAAGGATGAGTGGCAAGTATTAAGCAAAACACCATATGGAGATGGTGAGATCTATCCTGTTAATATTGCAAAAGATGATTCTACAATTCATATTTTAGACAGTACAGAGACCTCAACTTATCAAATCAAGGAGATCGATACCAAAACCGGAGAGACTCAGGTAGTCTTTCATCACCCAGAGTATGATGCTTATCCGCAAATCATAGATGATAAGGTTCTTGGCGCAACAATTAATCCTGGATTTGCCAAAGCTTATTGGTTTGAGAGTGATGACCCATTACAAAATTCAATTATGCAAGCAGTCCAAGCATTCAATGGAAATATAGAAGTTTTTGATAAGAAAGAAATTGGGCTGGTGGATTTATCTAAAAATAGAGATAAATTAATTATTGCTGTAGGTGATTCAGCATCTTCCTCAAAATATTACTTATATGATCTTAAAAAAAATCAAGTTAAATATTTGCTCACTATGTGGCCAGAAATTGATGATCAAGGGCTAGAGCATGAAGTGCCATTCAATTTTATAAACTCTGATGGTGTGAAGATTCATGGATATTACACCCCAGCGAAGAATCAGCAAGAAGATCAATCAGCCCCTATGATAGTTATACCTCATGGAGGCCCTCATGCCAGAGACTCATGGGGTTTTGATCCTGATACTCACATTTTTTCTCAAGCTGGTTATGCTGTGCTGAAAGTTAATTTTAGAGGCTCAACAGGTTATGGAAAGGAGTTTACTCAGATGGGATTTGGTGAATGGGGAGGAGATACTCAACAAGATATTATTGAGGCAACTGAATGGGCCATAAATCAAGGAATAGCTGATCTTGAAAGAATTGGAATTTATGGTGGCAGTTTCGGAGGATACTCTGCTGCAATGGCTCCTATGCTACGTCCTGATCTATATAAATCATCTGTTGCATATATTGGAGTATTTGATTTGGAAATGCTCTATGACGAAGGGGATATTAAAACCATAAAATGGGGTGGTAAATATTTGGATAAAACTCTTGGCCAAGATCCTGAAAAAATTAAAGCAATGTCACCAGTACACCAAGCCGAAAAGCTTGAAGCTCCAATTATTATTGTTTCAGGCAAGGAAGATCAACGTGCGCCTATAGAGCATGCTTATGCATTAGCTGATGCATTAGAAAAAGCTGGTAAAGAGCATGAATTAATTATTGTTGAGAAAGAAGGGCATGGCTTTAGAAAGCCTGAAAATAGATTGATGCTTTACAAGAAAATGCTAGAGCACTTTAACAGGACTGTATTGTAATAAAGATGGTGGAGGCGGCGGGAATTGAACCCGCGTCCGTTAGTTCTTCAACCTGACTTCTACATGCTTAGCTCATTCTTTTTGTTTCACCTCAATGACCCGAAGAGCAGGGTATTAGAGGCTAGTCTAAATTAGGTTTCGCGTTACTGTGTTAAGACTCCACAGTAAAACTAGACTATGTATTTTGCCAATGCTTCAAACCATAGACAATTCTTGCATTGGTTAGCCAATTAAGCGGCTAAAGCGTAGTTGTCGTTTTCTGCAACTAATTTTTTTGTAGTATGTTTTACAAGAGTTACCACAATCTTGGCATGCGCTTTGGAATCCAATAAAAACGTCGAACCCAATTCGCCCCCATGGGGTGGATGATTATATATGAAAATGACTAACGATTTGAATTTTTTAAAATTCTTTGTTTTTCTCGATTCCAGTCTCTTTGTTTAACATCTTCTCTTTGATCATAGGTTTTCTTGCCTTTTCCTATAGCAATATCACATTTAATTTTATTTTCTTTCCAATAAATTGATGTCAGTACACACGTAAGACCTTGTTGGCTGATTGCTTCAAGAATATTGTTTATTTCTCTTTTATTTAAGAGTAATTTTCTAGATCTTGTTGGGTCAATCTGATCATTTTTTAAAGACGGGGGAGGGTCAATTTTTAAACCAATAACCCAAGCCTCATTATTCTTTAGAGTCACATATGAATCTTTAACATCAACCTTGCCATTTCTTAAGCCTTTGACTTCCCAGCCTTCTAAAACTAAGCCAGCCTGAAATTTATCACTCAAGTGATAATTTCTTGAAGCATTTTTATTCTTGACGATGATATTATTATTTTTAGCATTCATAATGACTCTCACAATTATGAATCTGTTCAAACTTTTTGCAAACTTTGAGGGCATTTATGCAAAAGACAAAAGTAACTTTAATATACTGGGGCCTCTGCTTATTTGTTTTTTTAGCTTTAATTCCATGGATCTTTAATCCAACTATGGCTATGCATTCAATTCAAGTACTAGCAATATACGGAGGTGTTGTAATTGCTTTTTTGGGCGGCATGATTTGGGGCTGGGATGATTCGCAAGCTTCATCAGCAAATTTTTGGTGTGCAATTGGATTCTCTCTTTTAGGTTTCGGAGTAGCATTAGCCTCCTTTGTTAATCTGCCCGCAAGCTTAATTTTATTAATTTTTTCTCTACAAATTTTTCTGAGTTTTGAGAAAAAAAATAGTTTGTATTTCCAAACAAACATAAAATATGCAAACGCAAGAACTTTAATAACAAACTTAGTTACAATATGTTGCATAACCTCTTTAGCATTTTTATATAATCCATATACATAAATAATATGAACGTAAATCCTTCTACAAAAATCAACGAAACTGTGTCATGGGTAGGAAAGTGGACATTCGTGCTTGCAGCCGCTGGCTCAGCAGTTGGCTTGGGAAATATTTGGGGTTTTCCATATAAAGCAGGTACTGAAGGAGGTGGGGCTTTTGTTTTAATTTATCTTCTTTGCATTTTAGCTGTTGGATTACCAATCATGATGGCTGAAATAATGATTGGAAGACGTGCCAGAAAAAGCCCAGTCAATGCTATGAAAACGGCAGCCCTAGACTCAGGACAAACTAGCAAGTGGCAGGCCGTTGGTTGGGGTGGCTTAGTTTCCGGAATCTTAATCCTTTCTTTTTATAGTGTTATAGCTGGGATATGCCTGAACTATATACTTATTGCTGCTTTTCCTACTCCTGATGTTTCCTCACTTGAGCAATTTAATATAGTTACCGCATCCCCATCCAGATTAATGTTTTGGCACACTGTCTTTATCGTGTTGAACATTATGATTATTTCAGCAGGCGTTATTGGCGGGATTGAGAGAATGGTTCGCTTATTAATGCCAATGTTATTTATCTTAATGATGGTGATGGTTATTAATGCAATGATTAATGGTGACTTTGCCAAAGGCTTAAGCTTTTTATTTGCTCCAGACTTTTCGGAAGTAGATGCTACAACTTTTTTAAGAGCCATGGGGCAAGCATTTTTTAGCTTGAGCTTAGGTATGGGCTCCATAATGTGCTATGGCTCATACATGCCACAAGAAGAAAATATATTTAAAACTTCACTGACAGTAGCAGGTCTAGATACATTAATAGCTATATTGGCTGGCTTGGCAATTTTTCCAATTATTTTTGCTTATGGTTTAGAGCCTGGAGCAGGTCCAGGTCTAGTATTTGTAAGCTTATTATCTGCGTTTGTAGATATGCCATTAGGCAATATTGTTGGTCCTGCTTTCTTTGCATTGCTATCAATCGCAGCATTAAGCAGCGCTATTTCTCTGCTGGAGCCAAGCGTTGCATACTTTGAAGAAGAAAAAATAGTCTCTCGGTTTTCTGCTGCTCTAACCTTAGGACTTTTTGCATGGGTAATAGGTATTGGCAGCGTACTTAGTTTTAATGATTGGTCTGAAATTTCTTTTATTGGCGATCTTAATTTTCTAGATTCAATTGATTATTTAGCAAATCAATTTTTGATGCCTATTGGCGGGATGATGGTTGCTATTTTTGCTGGATGGTTTTTAAAACCTGATTTAGCTCTAGATGAATTTTCTGGCATCCATTTAACTATTTTTAAAATTTGGAGATTCTTTATTAAGTTTATCTCTCCGGTTCTTGTTGCAGCAGTTTTTGTGTATCAGCTAGTAAGTTAAATATGTCAAACAGCTTTGAAGGGTCTGAAATATTTGAAGCACCAACAGAGAAGATACTTCTTCTGATCAATAACTTTGAGTCATATAAGGAATTTTTGCCAGGATGTCTTGAATCCTCCAGGTTGTCAGATTCTGAAGAAGGTAATGTCAAGGGCAGATTGGTGTTCTCATTGCTGAATAAAACCTATGCATTTGAATCACAAAATAAAACCTTTGATGATGAGATAGTCATCACTCAATCCAAGGGACCTTTTTTAAATTTTGATGCTCGATGGAGCTTTGAATCAATTCATGCAAATCAGACAAGGGTAAAATTTGAAACAAAATTCACCCTTCCATTTGTCCTTAAAATGGTTGCAACACAATCCTTAATAGACAAAGTAGGTAAGAAATTTATAAATGCGTTTGCAAAACAATTATCAAAATGAAGATCTATATTTCTAGTCAACATGATAATGGTTCAAAGTTTTTAGAGATTGATGTTTCAGAAAGCATAACTGCAAAGGAAGTTTTAGAATTATCTGAAGTTAAAAGACTTTACAAGCAAGAAATAGACTTACTGAGAGTTGGTATTAATGGCGAGGAGTTAGATGGTAAGTATAAGCCTCATCCAATCAACTACAGAATGTCTCATGGTGAACGACTAGAAATTTACAAACCTCTTTTTCAAGACCCCAAGCAAAGGAGAAAAAATAAAGCTAAGCTGGCAAAAAAAACTTAATTATCATTTAGGGTAATTTCTTCAAGCATCCAAGTATCTAATTTTTGATTTAAATCGAAAGATAATGATAGTTTTTTCTCACCGACAATTGTTTCGCCAACTTTAACAGAATAAAAATAGTCCCATCTATTTTGATGAATGGGGCTATTTAACAAAGGGGTGCCTAACAAATACTGTACCTGATCTTTAGATAGACCTTTTACAAGCTGTTCTACATCTTCATCTTCAATAATATTGCCTTGCAAAATAGCAACCTTAAACGGAGCCAAAGAGGAGCAACTTGATATTACGCCAATTGATAAAAAAATGATTAAACAAGCTTTAGTTAATTGCTTCATGAGTTGATTTGATTATACTTTGAAAGAGGATACATCGAAAAGCTCATGAGTAAAGAAAATACTGAATTAAGAAAAGCTGGTTTAAAAGCAACTCTACCTAGAATACGAATTTTAGAAGTGCTTGAATCAAGCGATAATCGTCATTTAAGTGCAGAGGATATATACAAGCATTTAATTACTTCTGGCGAAGATGTTGGCTTGGCAACTGTATATAGAGTACTGACTCAGTTTGAGTCAGCTGGGATAGTCATGCGGCATAACTTTGAGGAGGGTCATGCAGTTTATGAGATTACACCTGATGATCATCATGATCACATGGTCTGTTTGGAAACTGGCAAAGTAATCGAATTTCACGATGAGATGATTGAAAAACGTCAAGAATCAATTGCAACTGAAATGGGCTACGAAATAGTTGATCACAGCATGGTTCTCTACGTTAAACCTATCAAATAATTTATCTATTAGCCCTTGAACTAACAATTGGTCATCCCAATATATTTAGTTATTGGGAAAAAAGATGGCAAAAAAAAATAAGGCAAAAGATCAAACTAATCTTCAAGAAGAGTCTGTTGATATGGAAACCGATTTAGATGAAAACAAATCAGTAGAAGAAGATTTCGATTCATCTATCGAAGAAACGGATGAAACTCAAAGTGCTGAAGATAAAATTAAAGATCTTGAAGAAGCGTTGCTGAGATCAAGAGCCGAACTAGATAATGCTTTTAAGAGAAATTCTGCTGATATAGAAAAAGCACACAAATATGGTGTTGAAAGATTGTTAAACGAGCTATTGCCTGTTGTAGACAATCTTGAGCATGCGCTAAATAACTTCTCAAAAAAATCTACAAATGAGGATAGAGAAGGTGTAGAGCTAACCCTTAAATCTTTTGAGTCAGCCCTTGATAAATTTGGCATCAGTCCCATCTATCCAGTAAATGAGAAGTTTGATCCAGTTAGGCATGAGGCTGTAATGACCTCTAAGGATCCAAAAAAAGAAAACAATGAAATTGAAAATATATTTCAAAGGGGTTGGGAGCTCCATGGTCGAGTTGTAAGGCCTGCCAGAGTTTCCGTAATTAAAAATTAGGAAAAAAATTATGTCAAAGATTATAGGAATTGATTTAGGAACAACAAATAGTTGTTTAGCTGTTGTTGAAGGGCAACAACCAAAAGTTATCGAAAATGCCGAGGGGGGCAGAACTACTCCATCAGTTATAGGTTACTCAGATGATAATGAAGTTTTGGTTGGCACTCCTGCTAAGAGGCAATCGGTAACAAATCCAGAAAAAACCCTTTATGCAATTAAAAGATTGATTGGAAGAAGATTCGACGATGATGTTGTAAAAAAAGATATGGACATGGTCCCATATGAAATTATGAAGGCTGACAATGGAGATGCATGGGTTAAAGTAGATGATAAGAAATTAGCTCCTCCCCAAGTTTCAGCCGAGGTCCTAAAAAAATTAAAGAAAACAGCTGAGGAATATTTAGGTCACGAGGTTTCAGAGGCTGTCATAACTGTCCCTGCTTATTTTAATGACTCTCAAAGACAAGCAACTAAAGACGCTGGCAAGATAGCAGGTCTCGAAGTAAAAAGAATAATTAATGAACCAACTGCTGCGGCATTAGCATACGGTTTGGATAAGCATACTGGTGATTCGATTGTTGCTGTCTATGATCTTGGAGGAGGTACTTTTGATATCTCGATTATTGAAATATCTGAGGTAGATGGCGAGCATCAGTTTGAGGTATTGTCCACAAACGGTGATACCTTTTTAGGCGGTGAAGACTTTGACCTTAAATTAATTGATTATTTTGTTGATGAATTTAAAAAAGAGTCTGGATTCGATTTAAAAAGCGATCCTATGGCTTTGCAGCGTTTAAAAGAAGCTGCAGAAAAAGCAAAAATTGAGCTTTCTTCATCTGACCAAACTGAAATTAATCTTCCATATATTACTGCTGATAGTTCTGGCCCAAAACATTTTGTTCATAAAATTACGAGAGCTAAACTTGAGTCTTTGGTTGAAGATCTAGTAGATAGAAGCCTTGCCCCGCTAAAACTTGCATTAGAAGATGCAAAGCTTAGTGTTGGCGATATAAATGAAATTTTGCTTGTTGGTGGGCAAACTCGCATGCCGATGGTCCAGCAAAAGGTTAAAGATTTTTTTGGCAAGGAGCCAAGAAAAGATCTTAATCCTGATGAAGCCGTTGCAGTAGGTGCTGCAATCCAGGGATCGGTCCTATCTGGTGATACTAAGGATGTACTCTTGCTTGATGTAACCCCATTAACGCTTGGAATTGAAACATTGGGAGGAATCGCAACTCCATTAATTGAAAAAAACACGACTATACCGACCCAAAAATCTCAGGTATTTTCAACAGCTGAAGACAATCAATCTGCGGTAACAGTTCATGTTATCCAAGGCGAAAGAAAACAAGCAGCTCAAAACAAATCTTTGGGTCAATTTAATTTAACAGACATTCCTCCTGCAGCTAGAGGCACCCCTCAAATTGAGGTGTCTTTTGACTTAGATGCCAATGGTATTCTTAATGTGGCAGCTAAAGATAAAAATACTGGTAAAGAGCAATCTATTGTTATTAAAGCTTCAAGTGGGCTGTCTGATGATGACATTGAGAAAATGGTTAAAGATGCGGAGGCTAACGCAGAAGATGACAAGAAATTTGAAAGCTTAGTTCAAGCAAAAAATAACGCAGATATGCTTGTTCATGCAACTAGAAAATCTATTTCTGAGGCTGGAGAAAATCTTACCGAGGAAGAGAAAGATGCAGTAGAGGCATCTACTGTCAAGTTAGAAGAAGCTATTAAACAAGACAGTTTAGAGGCAATTGAGGAAGCTACTAAAAATCTAAATGAAGTATTAACTCCACTAACTCAGAAACTTTATCCTCAAGCTGAGGAGGGTTCTCCAGAATCATCTGAAGAGACTTCAAGTGATGAGAATACGGTTGATGCTGAATTCGAAGAAGTGAAAGAAGAAGAAAAGTAAACAATGTCACAGAGAGACTATTATGAGGTCTTGGGAGTCTCTCGCAATGCTTCAGATGCTGAATTAAAGAAAGCTTTTAAAAAACTAGCTATGAAATATCATCCTGATAGAAATCCGGATGATCCCGCAGCTAACGAAAAATTTAAAGAAGCTGCTGAGGCATACGAAGTCTTATCCGATGCTGAAAAAAAATCTGCTTATGACCAATTTGGTCATGCAGGTGTTCAAGGTATGGGTGGTAACCAGGGAGCTGGATTTCAAGATTTTAATTTTGGTGACATCTTTGGAGATATATTTGGAGATGTCTTTGGAGGGCGTAGGTCTTCGGGCAGATCTGCCAGAGGACAAGACCTTCAATATACCCTTGAACTTTCTCTTAAAGAGGCAATTCTTGGTGTTAAAAAAACAATCAAAATACCTGTAGATAAATCATGCAATGATTGTGCTGGATCTGGAGCTAAACCAGGCTCCTCTCCAGTTACTTGTAGTCAATGTAATGGTGTCGGTCAGGTAAGAATGCAGCAAGGTTTTTTTTCAGTGCAGCAGCCCTGTAATGCATGCAGGGGTGAGGGAAGGATCATTCAAGATCATTGTGGTTCATGCAGAGGAGCTGGAGTTATGCATGAAACAAAATCGCTTTCTGTAAGCATTCCATCTGGTGTAGATAATGGAGATAAAGTTAGACTCTCAGGTGAGGGAAGTGCAGCGAGAGGGGGTCATACTGGTGATCTTTACGTTGTTATTCAAGTTGCGCACAATGAAATTTTTGAAAGAGATGGCAGAGATTTATATTTTGAAGCTCCTATCCCATTCGAAGTTGCTGTATTAGGAGGAACAATTAACGTTCCTGGCCTTGAATCAAAAATTGCTCTTAAAATACCGTCCTATACTCAAACAGGTAAAATTTTCAGGATCAAAGGCAAAGGCGCTGCTTCAGTTCGAGATTCACGTAGAGGCGATCTTTTATGCAGGGTGGTTGTCGAGACTCCTGTGAACCTCTCAAAGGCTCAATTAAAGATATTTGAGGAATTTGCCCAATCTATAGCTGGCGAAGAACATCATCCAATAAAAAAATCTTTCAAAAAAGCCTCAGATCAATTTCATAATAAATAGAATATTGCATATTTTAATAAATGGCTTCAGTGGAAATATGGGTCAAGCAATTCAGGCTCAATGCAAGCAATTCGATGTAAAAGTTTTGGATTTTCAATCTAAAGCAATAGATTTAAATAATATATCAGCTGTAATAGATTTTTCTTCTCCAGGAGGGTTCAAAGCTTGTATCAGTTCATGTATTGAGAATAAGCTGCCTTTAATATCAGGGACTACCGGTCTGACAGATGAGCATTTTAAGTTAGTGAGTTCTGCAAAGAAATCTATACCCATATTACTTGCCTCTAACATGTCCATTGGAATTGCTAACTTAAAGAGCTCAATAGAAAAGTACCTTTCGTCAATTAGCATCCCTTCAAAGTGTAAGATCTTTGAAATTCATCACATTAAAAAAAAAGATGCCCCCTCTGGAACGGCCATAGAAATTCAAAAATTTATAGAAAATTTACCTGAAAGCAAAGTAGTTAGCTCTATCGATATTGAATCTCTCAGAATTGGCAATATTTATGGAATTCATAGAATTGAATTTGAAAATGCAGAGGGAAAGACAACGTTTCAACATATTGCAAACTCAAGAAACATTTTTGCAAGAGGTGCTTTGCAGGCAGCAAGATGGATTAAATCAAAAGAAATTGGAGAATACAGCTTTGCTGACTTCTTGAATAAAAAGCTTTAATCTGGCCTAACTTTTCTATAGAATACACAAACTTTAAATCCCGAAGGTACCAATAAGATTATTGTTGGGGTGCTCTTTAAAAATGAGTCAACATTATGAGGTGCCGGAGTAACAACCCCGGAGGAAATTGTGAGTATTGTTTCTATAAAAGACCTGTTAAATGCAGGCGTTCATTTTGGTCATCAGCAAAGATTTTGGAATCCCAAAATGGAATCCTTTATATTTGATACAAGAAAAAAAATTAGCATTATTGATCTTGAGATGACTCAAGAATGTCTTAATGCAGCTGCATCGAAGGCTGAAGAGATCTGTTCTAAAGGAAACAGAATTTTATTTGTTGGTACTAAACGGTCTGCATCTAAAACTATTAAAGAATCAGCCTCATCTATCGGACTGCCTTATATTGATAAAAGATGGTTAGGTGGTACTTTAACTAACTGGAAAACAATCCGAGGTTCAATCAGACGTCTTTTAGATATTGAAGAATTGCAGTCATCAGGAAGAATTAACAAACTTTCAAAAAAAGAAGCTGTAGATATTACAAAAGAATATGAGAAGTTAGACGCAAGTGTTGGTGGCATAAAAGATATGAAAGGTTTGCCAGATGCATTATTTGTAGTTGACGTTGCATATGAAAAAATAGCAGTTACAGAGGCACAGAAAATGGGTATCCCAATCATTGCTTTAGTAGATACTAACTCAAATCCTGAAGGCATAGATCACATTATTCCTGGCAATGATGATGCAATTAGATCAATTCGATTGATTACAAAAGTTATTAGTGACGCGTGCGCTAGAGGCCTTGCATCTTCTAAGGGCGGAGCTCTAAATATTCAAACCGATGATGAGGCTCCAGCAGTTAAAGTTAAAAAAGCTTCAATAACATCTGGCAAAGCTTTAAATCTCGTTGAGGAAGCTGAGTTAAGTGAGCCAGAAGAAGATCTGTCAATCGAGACAGAGGAAGTAATGGAGGAATCTGTTGAAGATTCAGTTGAGACAGGTGATGAATCAACAGTTGAACCTGAAGAAATTTCTGTCGAAAGCACAGGCGTATCAGATGATAATGTCGAAGAGACTAAGAAAGAAAAATGAGCATTACCGCAAGTCAAGTCAAAGAATTAAGAGAAATGTCTGGCGTAGGCATGATGGAGTGTAAAAAGGCGCTTGTTGAAACAAATGGCGATTTAGAAAAGGCTCTAGACCTTCTGAGAGCAAATAGCTCGCTTAAAGCTGAGAAAAAAGCTTCAAGGGTTGCTGCCGATGGTGAGGTAAAGATTGCTGAAAATTCTAAATATACTAGTCTCGTAGAAATCAATTCAGAAACTGATTTTGCTGCTAAAGATTCTCAGTTTAAAGATTTTGCAAGTGATGTTGCTGAGCATCTTTCTAATAATCAAATCAATGACATAAATGACCTAAGCTCGATATTTGAAGAAAAAAGACAGTCTTTAATTCAATCTATTGGAGAGAATATTCAATTAAGAAGACTGCAAACTCTTGAAGTTCCACCTGGCGGTTGCGTCGGAGCATATGTTCATTCAGACGGAAGATTAGCTGCCCTAGTTTCTATCGATGCAGATAATAAAGAATTAGCGAAAGACTTAGCCATGCATGTATCTGCAACCAATCCAAGCTGCCTGCAATCGGAGGATATTGATCCTGAGTTACTTGAGAGAGAAAGAGCAATATTTTTAGCACAAGCAGAAGAGTCTGGAAAAGATGCCTCCATCATGGAGAAAATGGTAGAAGGCAAGGTGAAGAGATTTCTTTCTGAGGTTACCTTGGTTTCTCAAGGGTTTGTTAAAAATCCAGATCAATCAATCGAGGAGTTGTTAAAAGAAAATAACACATCAATCGTTGCCTTTGCTCGCTTTAAAGTTGGCGAAGGTATAGAGGTTGAAGTTAAAGATTTTGCAGCAGAGGTAGCTGAACAACTACAACAATGACATCACTCTCTTATAAACGCCTTCTCGTAAAATTTAGCGGAGAGGCTGTTGCTGGAGATGATGAGCACGGAATAGATCCTAAAATATTAGACCAAATGGCTCAATCTGTTAAAGATTGTAAAGAGCTTGGAGCACAAATTGGAATTGTAATAGGAGGGGGAAATCTTTTTCGAGGTGAAAAATTAAGCAAAGCTGGAATGGATAGAGTGGCTGGCGATCATATGGGGATGCTTGCAACTGTTATGAATGGCATTGCTTTCAGAGATGCTTTGGAGAGAGCTGGTGTTAAAACTAGAGTTATGTCAGCTATTTCAATGGCTGGTGTTGCCGAACACTATGACAGGCGCCTAGCAATTCAACTGTTAGCCAATGATTTCGTAGTAATTTTTACAGCTGGAACTGGCAATCCATTTTTTACCACTGATAGCGCAGGATGTCTCAGAGCAATAGAAACAGAAGCAGATATTATGTTAAAAGCTACAAGAGTTGATGGAGTATATTCTGCTGATCCTGAGAAAGATGTAGATGCTACATTTTATTCCTCACTATCATTTGATGAGGCTATTCAAAAAAACCTTAAAGTAATGGATGCAACTGCTTTAACTCTTGCAAGAGATCACAGCCTACCATTGAAAGTTTTTAACTTAAATCATCCAGATGCTTTGAAAAGAATTGCTTGCGGAGAGGAAATTGGAACATTAATATCATAGTTATGAACGAAATCATTGATCAAATTAAACCCAAGATGCAAAAAGCCATCGATTCGCTAGCCCATGAATTTAATAAAATTAGAACAGGCAGAGCCAATCCCAGTATCCTTGATTCAGTGAAGATTGATTATTACGGAAATCCAACTCCCATCAATCAAGCTGCAAATATTTCTGTAGAGGAGGGTAGAACTTTAGCTATCTCTCCTTGGGATAAATCCCTTATAGGAGAGATAGAAAAAGCAATTATGGCATCCGATCTAGGGTTAAATCCAAGTACGAGCGGGGATTTGATTAGACTAACAATGCCTGCTTTGACGGAAGAAACTCGTCAAGAGTACATCAAACAAGCAAGAAATGAAGCTGAAAATTCAAGAATTTCTATAAGAAATACTCGTAGGGATGCAAACAATACTGCTAAAGATCAGCAAAAAGCTGGAGATTTCTCCGAGGATGATCTCAAGCGAATTGAAGATTTAGTTCAAAAGGAAACTGATCACTTCATTGGTCTTGTAGATGCTGAACTCAAACAAAAAGAAGAAGATTTAATAGAAATTTAATTACTTCATACCCAGCCAGAATGGCAGATAGCAAGCAACCATCACTCAACCTTAGCGGGATTAATGCTGCAATTATCATGGATGGTAATGGACGATGGGCTAAAAAGAATTCATTAAACGTAACCTCAGGACATGAAAGAGGCGTTGATGTAGTTAGAAAAATTGTTGAGTCCGCTGCAAAAGCTCACCTAGAGTCCCTCAGTTTATATGCTTTCAGTACTGAGAACTGGTCACGTCCTAAAAAAGAAATTCTAGGCATTAAAAAATTGATAATAAACGCAATAGATTCTCAAGTTCCAGAATTAATCAGTCAAAAGGTAAGATTAAATTTTTTTGGGGATTACTCATCTTTTGGAGATGAGGTTATTGGGGCTATCGACGAGGCTCATAGAGCGACAGCATTTCAAGACCCGAAGCTGAAATTAAATATTGCTCTCGGTTATGGAGGTCGTTCAGACATAATTGAAGCAACAAAATTAATAGCAAATGATATTAAGTTGGAGAAACTCTCAGTAGAAGATGTTTCCAATGAAACTATTTTTAAATACTTAAATGCACCTATTAATGAGTTAGATCTATTGATTAGAACCGGAGGAGATCGCCGGATAAGTAATTTCTTGTTATATCATTTAGCTTATACTGAGATCCAATTTTCTAAAACACTCTGGCCAGATTTTACGGAAGAGGAATTTATAAAGTGCTTGGAAGTGTTTTCAAAAACGGAGAGGCGTTTTGGCAAACGGACTTTATAAAAATATTATTCAAAGATTGCCTGCTGCATTGCTTTTAGTTGCCTGTATTTCGGGCATTCTGTACTTGCAAAATATTTATCTTGTATTGACTATTGTTATAGGCGTAGGATTTTTGTTAATTAAAGAATGGCTTTTACTGTCTGAGTCAAAGATAGATTTAAAACAAATAATATTTTTTGTAACCCTTGCTTTATGTTCTATTTTTTTTACAAAAGACTTTATAAATTTATTTCTTATAATTATTGCGGGTTTTTGGGTTATTTATAGCTTTCATTTGTTATCAAGCAGAAGCTTAACTCTTGTCAGTTTTGATAATAACTATTTGGGAGTTTTGTT
>CACJSU010000010.1 GCA_902596165.1 uncultured SAR86 cluster bacterium
TCAATGTATGGAACCACATTAATATCTGCGTTTAACTTTTTCCTTTTGCCAATTCTGTATATCAAAGCTTTGCTTTAACCGTTTGTCTATACAGAATACTGGCCAACTCTTCGCCAAATACGGAGGATTGCTGCAATTGGGTATCAGAATCTGATGCAAACCTATTGTATGCAACTACGGCTGGTATTGCAGCAAAAAGACCTAGAGCTGTTGCAACTAGAGCTTCTGAGATTCCAGGGGCAACAGCATTAATGGTTGCTTGAGTGGCATCAGAAAGACCTTGAAATGAATTGATAATTCCCCAAACTGTTCCAAACAATCCAACATATGGGCTTACCGAGCCTACGTTAGCTAAAAAAGGGAGGTGATTCATTAATGATTCTTCCTCTCTTGCCAATGATACTCTTATAGCCCTGTTAACGCTTTCCAAGTCTTCGATTGTGATTTGCTGACCCTCACTAAGCCTTAAAAATTCTCCAAATCCATGTTTAAAAACTCGTAAAGATCCCACCAATTCATAATTAGGAGTTTCGTCGATACCCTCATAAAGCTCACTTAAATCCTTGCCTGACCAAAATTCTTTTTCAAATTCTTGGTTGGCTTGTTTGATTCTATTCAAATTAAAATATCTTTCAAAAATAACTATCCATGAAATGATTGAAACCATTAACAATAAAATCATTACTAATTGAACAATCAGGCTCGCTTGGAGAAATAAATCTATAACCGAAAAGTCATCCATATTAATTCTTAAATAAATTTAATAAACCTAAAGGAAAAGCTTTTGGTTTTCCTGAGTTATTGTCAATAAAACAAACTTCCACTTCGCCCTTGCAAATGAGTGTATCATTTTTTGAATTCAAAATAGATTGAAAAAATATAGTTCTTGCTTTGCTAACCAGCTCTATTTCAGTTTTTACTGTCAACTCATCTTCTAATATTGCGGGATGGTAATAGGAAAGATTAATTGTTTTTATAACGTAAGACTCATTCCTTTTTGCAATTGCATCCGTTTGAGATAAGTTATTCTCAATCAAAAACTGAGATCGAGCTCTTTCAAAGTATTTAAGATAATTTGCATGATAAACGACGCCCTGAAAATCTGTATCTTCCACATAAACCCTGAGGTGAAAATCTTTAGACTTGAAATGAGGATTCATGTTGCTCAATATCTACTTGAAAGAGGTACCTAAGAATTTCTACAAAATCTTCCCACATTAAATCAATCGTCATGGGTGAAAAATCTAGCTCTGGAATTAAAGTTCCAGCAAGTATCCTCACTTTGATTGGTCGACGATTAAACTTATAGATTAAAGCTGGAAATTCTCCCTCTCCAGTAGCTGCTAAAACTTGATCCCACCAATCTTGAGATGGTTCAGAACCATCACCGTATCTTTTGCATTCCAAGCACCATCTACCTAATTTTAAATCAGGCAATTCTTTTGTTCGTGTTTGCTCAAGAATTCTTTTAACTGGCTGATTTAACCCTAACTGCTCAACAAGAAGATTGCCAATTTCTCTCTCAAAATTAGCGCCTTTAGTTCTAGAGTTGATTGCCACAATTACTCCTCTTCAGTAAAGTCCTCGGGAAATTCAGCATTCGTGTGAACTTCTTGCACATCATCAAGATCATCCATAAAGTTCATGATTTTCAGAACTTTCTCAGATGCTTCTTGATCTAGACTAACCAACGTGTCTGCTCTCATAGTATTTTCAGCTAACAATGTTTCAATATTTTTTTTCTTGAAAGCCTCTGTAATAGAAGATAAATTTGTTGGAGTGGAAATGATTTCGAAATAGTCTTCAGTCACAGTAAAATCGTCTGCTCCAGCATCTAATGCAATCTCCATAATTTGATCTTCATCGTGAGATAAATCCACATGTACAACTCCTAGCTTATTAAAAAGATAGGCAACAGAACCATCTGTGCCCATATTACCTCCGAATTTTGAAAAAGCATGGCGAACATCAGCAACAGTTCTATTTCTATTATCCGTCATTGTCTCCACAAGAATAGCAACGCCATTAGGGCCATAGCCTTCAAAAGTAAGCTCTTCTATTGCGCCCATTTCACCTGTCCCAGAGCCCTTTTGAATTGCTCGTTTGATTGTATCTTTAGGCATATTTGCAGCATTCGCTTTGTCCAAAGCCAGTCTGAGTCTTGGATTATCGCTTGGATCAGGGCCACCTTTTGCAGCAACTGTTATTTCCCTTATAACCTTAGTCCAGATTTTTCCTCTAGAGGCATCCTGCCTTGCTTTTCGATGCTTAATATTTGCCCATTTTGAATGTCCGGCCATCTATTGCTCCCGTTCAAAGGTTGATTTGATGTTTAACTCGTCAAGTTGATCATCAGAAACTATGCCGGGAGCATCTGTAAGTAAACAAGATGCACTTTGCGTTTTGGGAAAGGCAATAACATCACGGATGTTAGTAGTGTCAGATAGCAACATCACAATTCTATCTAGACCAAATGCAATGCCTCCATGAGGGGGACATCCAGATGATAATGCTGACAAAAGGAATCCAAATTTTTCCTTGGCTTCATTCGAAGAAATTCCGAGTATAGAAAATATCTCTTTTTGCATTGAGGGCTCATAGACTCTTAAAGATCCACCACCAAGCTCATATCCATTCAGAACAAAGTCATATGCGCATGCTAATGCATTATCTGGATCATTTTTTAATTCATCAATTGTTACAGCCGGCAAGGTAAATGGATGATGCAAAGATGTAAGATTGTTTTCTTTATTTCTTTCAAACATTGGAAAATCTACTATCCAGCATGGCGCCCATGAATAATTCATTAAACCTAAGTCTTCACCAAGTTTTTTTATCAGTGAGCTCATTGAGAGATTAACAATGCCTGCCTTTCCAGCTCCGAAAAATATAATGTCATTATTTTGCGCATTGATAGAGGAAAGAATTGAATCAATAGTTTCCTGTTGAAAAAATTTAAGAATTGGTGACTGAAGTCCATTTTCCTGATCAAGGTCTACGACTTTTATATATGCGAGACCTTTAGCACCCAACTTGCCAACATAATCTGTATACTCATCAATTTTTTTTCTTGTCAAAGATGCAGCGCCTGGAACCTTTAAGGCTACAACCCGAGATGCAGGATCATTTGCAGGACCGGAAAATACTTTAAATTCTTCATGTTTCACAAACTTAGAGATGTCATTAAGCTCAAGCGGGATTCTTAAATCTGGCTTATCACATCCATACTTTTCAATAGATTCTTTGTATGTAATTCTTGGTACTTCTGTTTTTTGATAGTCAGTAAATTCAGAAAGCAATGATGTAACCAGATCCTCTCCAAGGTCTAGGATTTCTTCAGCAGAAACAAATGAAGCTTCAATATCAACCTGAGTAAATTCGGGCTGTCTATCAGCTCGCAAATCTTCATCTCTGAAGCATTTAGCGATCTGATAGTATTTATCCATCCCACCAATCATTAACAACTGTTTAAATAGTTGAGGAGATTGAGGCAATGCAAAAAACTCACCAGGATGCACTCTACTTGGAACAAGATAATCTCTTGCTCCTTCAGGTGTAGCTTTTGTCAATATTGGAGTCTCAATTTCATGAAAATTATTATTTTCTAAAACAGATCTTATCTTTGAAGTGATCTGCGATCTTTTAACCAACCTTTGATTAACATCAGGACGTCTTAAATCTAAAAATCTATGTTTGAGCCTTACATCCTCATTAACATCTTGATAGTCATCAAGAGGAAATTGAGGAGTCACAGCTGAACTAAAAATCTCTAAATTGCTTGCTTCAATTTCTATCTCTCCGGTAGCCATTTTTGGATTTATGGCGCCTTCAACTCTCTTTCTTACTAACCCTTCGATATGAACAACATACTCGCTTCTGCAGGAATCAGCAGTATTAAACACTTCTTTCAAATCGGGATTAAAAACAACTTGGACTATTCCATGCAAATCACGAATATCTAAAAAAATTACGCCGCCGTGATCTCTTCGTTTATGAACCCATCCTGAAATCTCAATATTGCTACCAATGTCTGAACTATTTATATCTCCGCAATAATGTGAACGCATTTTTATCTCTCTTCTTTAAGTTTTTTTATCTGAGCTTTTGTTTTTAGGTTTATCAGCAGTTTTAGTCTGTTCTTTGGGCTGTTTTGCTTTTTCATCCTTAGTATCTACTATATTCTTTTTAGAGCCAGTTTTAAAATCAGTTTCATACCAGCCTCCCCCCTTCAATCTGAATGATGGAGCAGAAACTAATTTTTGTATTGATTTTTGATTACATTCAGGACAATTTTCAACAGGATTATCTGAAAAACTCTGAATAACTTCAAATTGATGCTCACATTTCAAACATTTATATTCATAAATCGGCATAAGTCTCTAAAAAAATATAGAATTATAAACTAAATGAAAATTCAAATATAAAAAATGTTTTGGTCCAAGATTTTTTTGCCCACTTTAAAGGATACTCCTCAAGATGCGGAGGTTATCAGCCATCAACTAATGCTTAGATCCGGGATGATAAGAAAAGTTGCATCGGGGATCTATACATGGCTTCCCATTGGATTAAAAGTATTAAGAAAGGTAGAAAATATTGTCCGAGAAGAGATGGATGCGTCTGGAGCACAAGAAGTTCTGATGCCAATGGTTCAACCAAAAGACCTATGGGAAGAAACTCAAAGATGGGAAAAGATGGGTCCAGAGCTATTACGAATTCAAGATAGACATGAAAGAGATTTTTGCCTTGGCCCAACACACGAAGAAGTAATAACAGACTTAATCAGAAATAATTTTAAAAGCTATAAAGAATTACCTCTAAACCTTTATCAAATCCAAACTAAGTTCAGAGATGAAGTGAGGCCAAGATATGGCGTAATGAGAGGAAGGGAGTTTTTAATGAAAGACTCCTATAGCTTTAATCTAAATGAAGAATCATTAAACGAATCATATCTCGCAATGAAAGAAGCCTACAAAAAAATTCTAGATAGGTTGGGCTTAAAATTTAAAATTGTAAAAGCAGATTCAGGGGCAATTGGTGGCGATACATCAGAAGAATTTCATGTTTTAGCAGATAATGGTGAAGATACCATTGCGGTCAGTGACTCCTCTGATTTTGCTATTAATACCGAACTATTACTCGAAGATGGAGATGATCTAGAATCTCTTCAAGGAAAACCATCACCTGATGGAAAAGGTGTTATTGAAATTAAAAAGGGAATTGAGGTTGGTCATATTTTTCAACTTGGCAAAGTTTATACAGATGCTATGAAAGCAAATGTTCTTGATAATGAAGGAAAAGCAACGAGCCTCTTTATGGGTTGCTATGGGATAGGAGTATCAAGACTTGTAGCCGCAGCAATAGAGCAAAACAATGATGAAAAAGGGATCATATGGCCGGAGGCTATGACTCCGTTCGAAGTAAATATCGTCGCTATAGGTTTTGACAAAGATAAAAAAATTGCAAAAGCTGCGACAGATTTATATAACCAATTATTATCCATGGGATACGAGGTAATACTTGATGACCGAAAAGATGGGTATGGAGTAAAAATGAAAGATGCTGAATTAATTGGTATTCCAATAAATATTATTATTGGTAAACAATATCTGCAAAATAACGAAATAGAGCTTAAACACAGAAATGGTCAAAGCTCTATTGGAAAAATTGAGGATATTACAACTATTTTTGAGCACTACAAAAGTAGCTAATTAAATCCTCTGAATAATTGTTGCATTAGCAGTTCCACCGCCCTCGCAGATTGCTTGCAAACCATATTTCCCGTTTGTTCTTTCAAGCTCGTGTAATAAAGTTGTCATTAGCTTTGCTCCAGTAGCGCCCAAAGGATGACCCAATGCCATCGCACCGCCATTAACATTTAATTTCTCCATATCAGCTTTTAATTCAATTGCCCAGGACAAAGGAACAGGAGCAAAAGCTTCATTGACCTCATATAGATCAATATCATTTATATTAAGATTGGTAGCTTTTAAGACTTTGTGTGAGGCAGGTATTGGCCCACCGAGCATCATTATCGGATCGTCTCCAACAACACTAATTCCAACGATCCGAGCTCTTGGATCTGCTTTTACTTTTTTAAGCCCTTCATCATTACAAATCATAAGTGCAGCAGCGCCATCTGTAATTTGACTTGCATTACCCGCAGTTATGACGCCGCCTTCAGTAACTGGATTCAAACCTGATAGAGCCTCAAGGCTTGCATCATATCTAATGCCCTCGTCATTTAGAACCATATCAGTTTTTCCTTCAGCATTTTTCGCTTGAACTGGAAGAATCTCTCTATCAAAATACTTGCCCTCAACAGCTGCAGCTGCTTTTTGATGACTACTTAAAGCAAACTTATCAAGATCCTCTCTAGACAAATTCCATTTTTCTGCCATCAGTTCTGCACCAGTAAATTGAGAAAAGAAAATACCAGGATATCTTTCCTTCATACCATCTGAGTCAAATGGTAAGCCATGGCCAGCTTCATACCCATCTTTAATACTTGCACCTATAGGCACCATAGACATAACTTCTACTCCACCACCAATTACAACATCTTGAGTTCCAGACATTACAGCCTGAATTGCAAAGTGAATAGCTTGTTGAGATGAGCCGCATTGCCGATCAACTGAAGTTCCAGGCACAGACTCTGGCAGGCTTGAAGCAAGAATTGCATTTCTAGCAACGTTGCCTGATTGTGCGCCGACTTGATCAACACAACCAAATACAACATCGTCAATTAATTCAGGATTAATACCTGATTGATGAACCAATTCATCAAGAACTTTTGCACCAAGATCTGCTGGATGCCACTGACTTAAACTTCCATTTTTCTTTCCGCCAGCTGTACGAACAGCTGATACTATATATGCATTATTTGACATAACTCTCTCCTATATTGAGAGTATCT
Source organism: uncultured SAR86 cluster bacterium (assembly GCA_902596165.1). Classification (GTDB taxonomy): domain Bacteria; phylum Pseudomonadota; class Gammaproteobacteria; order Magnimaribacterales; family D2472; genus D2472. The sequence goes on from CACJSU010000010.1 coordinate 6,914, forward strand.
TAATCAATTTTCAGCTCGCATAACAAGTTTAAAAATAATTATTTCTTAGCAGCTTTCTTAGCAGAAGGTATATATGCCTTTCTAATCTCTTTAACCAAGCTGTCTCTGATTTTAGTATTTTCTCTTAGAAACTTACTTGCATTGACCTTTCCTTGACCAATCTTTTCTCCATTATGGCTATACCATGATCCAGATTTTTCAACCAACTCAAGCTTTTGACCAAGCTCTAAAATTTCCCCCTCGGTATTAATTCCCTCGCCATACATTATCTGAAATTCAGCTTGCTTAAATGGAGGGGAAACTTTGTTTTTTACAACTTTAACTCTTGTCTCATTTCCCACAACTTCCTCGCCTTCTTTAACCGCACCTATGCGTCTAATATCCAGGCGAACTGAGGAGTAAAATTTTAGGGCATTTCCACCAGTAGTGGTTTCTGGATTACCAAACATTACACCGATCTTCATTCTGATTTGATTGATAAAAATAACCATAGCATTAGATCTTTGGATATTGCCTGTGATTTTTCTAAGCGCTTGCGACATCAATCGTGCCTGTAATCCAACATGATGATCACCCATATCACCTTCAATTTCAGCACGAGGTGTCAGCGCTGCAACAGAATCTACAACAATCAAATCTACGCTACCTGATTTAACAAGCATGTCAGTTACTTCTAGTGCCTGCTCTCCAGTATCTGGCTGAGATAATAAAAGCTCATCTACATTCACACCTAATTTTTCAGCATAATTTGGATCCAACGCATGCTCAGCATCTATAAATGCTGCCGTACCACCGGCTTTTTGACATTCAGCAATGGCTTGAAGCGTTAATGTTGTTTTTCCAGACGATTCAGGACCAAAAATTTCAACTACCCTTCCCTTTGGAAGACCTCCAATTCCTAGAGCAATATCTAAACCAAGAGAACCGGTTGAAACAGATGGGATGTCTACTATCTCCCTATCTCCCATTTTCATAACGGTTCCTTTACCGAATTGTTTTTCTATTTGTGATAAAGCTTCACTTAGGTTTTTATCTTTGTCTGACATAATGAACTCCTTTACTGTATATTTATACAGTATATTACAAATTTGATAAAAGTAAAATAAATATTATCAAATTCATGCTGACTTGTTCATTACTCATTGTTAAAATCTTTTTTAATCTAATTTTTCACCATAAACAATGGCATTCATAGTTACAGAATCATGTATCAAGTGCAAGCACACAGATTGTGTTGAAGTCTGTCCTGTTGATTGTTTTTACGAGGGTCCAAACTTTCTAGTTATCCACCCAGAAGAATGTATTGATTGTGCATTGTGTGAACCAGAATGCCCGGTAGATGCTATTTTCTCTGAAGATGAACTTCCCTCTGATCAGATAGAATTTATTGAAATTAATGCTGAATTAAGTGAAATTTGGCCAAATATTACAGAAGAAAAAGATGAGTTGCCCGAAGCCAAGAAGTTTGCAGAAATTAAAGAAAAGAAACATCTTCTTGAGCGCTAAATTATATTTGATTAATTAAAAAGTGAGTTTAAAACTTCTGCTCTGAGGGGTTGGCCATTTTTTCTCAGCTGAAATCGCAACATAGGGTAAGCTGCCTCTGAATTGCCAAGTTGAGCTATCCTGGCTCCCTTTGTTACCTCATCCCCTTGCTCAACAAATATTTTATCGCAATGAGCATACAGGCTTAGGTAACCATCAGGATGAGAAATCATTACCAAATTTCCATAACCCGGGATATCAGGACCAGAGACCACTACCTTTCCAAGGTTTATTGAGTGAATGGGCACACCTATAGACTCTTTAAAAATTAGCCAAGCATCCTCTTTTATAGCTAAGTTTGATTTACTTCCCAAAGGATGATGCCATTCAATAGATTGAGATTTTTCCTGGAACTTATTTTGGCCCTGTACTTTAGAGATGAATAACTCTTGATTGGGATAAATAATATATGGCTTTTTTAAATTATTATTTTTAATCAGCTGCTCAGAATCTAAATTATATTTTATTGCAATAGACCAAATAGAATCCCCTGGCTGAACAATATATGATTTATCAGAAGAAGATAAGAGATTTGTATAAGACTGCCTGAAAGAATCTATGCTGGAGCAGCTTGAAGCTATCAAAATTAAAGTGATTAATATTTTTTTGTTAAATAAACTCATAATAAAAATATGCCTGAAGAAATTATTAAGCCTGAAAAAATATGCATTAAGTTATGCTCATGAGAAGAGTAGATTGATAATATTGCTTTAGGTAATAGCAAAAGCGAGATCAAGCAGCCCACAGCAAACGGGATCAACAAACCAAAATCAAGCATTGCAACAGCCTGTATAACTGGGCCATAAACTCCTAAAACAACTAAAATAGCACTACCAGAAATTCCTGGTATTAAAAAAAATGAAAAAGCCAATATTCCACTCATAAATATATAAAACATGGAAGTATTCCCTGAGCTAATATTTAATTCTTGAAGAAAAAGCCCAATAAGCACTCCTAAAAATAAAAAAATGGCTAATCTCTTATCTTCAAATACATCTTTAAAATAATTAATAATATGAATGGCTAAAAGAATCATTAAAAACCCCAAAGAAGATAGAAACAATTCTTCATGATTAATTAAAAGGTAGTTAATGCCCTTGGAGCAAATTATGACAGCAATCAGCATAGAAAATATCAAAGGCAAGGACACATTAAATTGAAATTTTTTTGAAAGCGATCGAAGGTTTAAAGTTAAATTTTTAAATCTTAAGTGACTTAAAATTGTCATTAGGTTTGGATAGATCTTAAAAATAACAGCAACAGTGGCCCCTGAAATACCTGGAATGAGCTCTGCAACTCCCATGCAAAATCCAGCTAAAGAATATTTAATTTGATTGTTCATGCTTAAATTTCTCCATTAGAAACACCTGGCAGCATTGGTACAAATGCAACTTCTTCATGAATTATTTCTTCATTTTCAGTTTCGCTTTTTTTGGTTATAACATAAAGTTTTTGCTGCCCTTCTAGGCCAACAGGTATAACAAGCTTTCCTTCAACCACCAATAGATCAAGTAACTCATCTGGATATTGTCTTGGGGCTGCTGCACAAATAATTCCATCAAATTTTAAGTCTTCGTGCCAACCGTTAAACCCATCTGCATGCTTAACAATTACGTTTCTAATTTTTAGCTCGCTTAATTTTTCACGTGATTTTGCAACCAAAGGCTTAATCCTCTCAACTGCAAAGACATCTTTCGCAAAATGTGACAATACTGCAGATTGATAACCACAGCCTGAACCTATTTCGAGAACTTGATTAAGAACTTTTCCTCTTTTTGATGTATTAGAGAGTAAAAGCTCTGTCATTCGAGCAACTATGTAGGGCTGAGAAATTGTTTGTTTATAACCAATAGTTAATGCCCTGTTTTCATAAGCTCTACTCCATAAAGCTTGATCTAAGAAAATATGCCTTGGAACTTGACTTAAAGCATCGAGTACACGAAAGTCTTTAATTCCCATATCAAGCAGTTGTTGAATCATCTGATCCCTAACTCTTGTGAATGTAAAACCAGAACTATTCACAACCAAAAACCTCTCTATAAAGATCCCAATTTACAAAATCAGCACTTAAGTTGTAATCAAGAATTGAAATAGAAATATAATTTTGTTCAATTGCTTGAATATCTGTTCCTGCTTGGTCTGGCAAAAGTGAGCCTGAAGGTCCAAAACTGTAAAATTTAGAAGAATCTTTTTCCCTGATGAGGTCTGGAGTATCTGGAATACCTCTTTTACCTAGTGAAGTGATACATGTGCCCTTAATTTCTGAGGATGGTAAGTCTGGAAAATTTACATTCACAAGTAAATTTTGATCTGATGGAAGTTTAGAGACCTGGTTGGTAATCAATAATGATTGCTCTGAAATAAATCCTAAGTTTTTTGGATTGTACGCTGCCACAGAAAAAGCTACAGGAACATAGTCCAACCTTCTTCCTGCAATAGCAGCTCCAACAGTTCCAGAATAGAAAATATCCTCTCCAAGATTTGCTCCTAAATTAATTCCTGAAACAATCATTTCAATTGGCTCAGGAATCACTGATAACAATCCAAGATATGAGCAATCTGCAGGAGTTCCAGAAACTGAAAAAATGTTTTGATTAATTTCTTTGACTTCAATTTCTTTTCGCAAGCTTATTGCTGCGCTCATTCCACTACAATTTTCTTTTGGTGCAACTATAAAAACTTTATGCTGAGAACTTAAAGAGTTAAATAATTCAGTTATTCCAGATGCTTCATAACCATCATCATTAGTTAACAAAATATTCATGAAAATTTTTTTAAAGATGCAATTGCATATACAGCAATGCCATTTCCATTACCAATAACTCCCATTTTCTCTGTAGTAGTAGCTTTAACCCCAATAAAACTTTCTTCAATACTCAAAATTTCTCCCAGAGATTTTTTTATTTGATCTACATAAGGTCCAATTTTTGGTTGCTCACACACAATTACAAAATCAATATTTTTTGGCTGCAGACCTTTTTCTTTTAATAAATCTAATGACTTTTCAATGATTTTTAAACTACTAAGATTTTTATTTTCTTTATCAGTATCAGGAAAATAGTAACCAATATCCCTCAATCCCGCTGCACCAAGCAGAGCATCAGAGATGGCATGCAGAACAATGTCTCCATCTGAATGAGCCATAATGGAGAGCTTGCAGTCTATAAAGACATCACCTAGAGTTAAACCATCGCCTTGCTGAAATCTGTGAAAGTCCACACCTCTTCCAATCCTCTGGTCATTTCCAAGATGGCTAGCTAAATCTTCGATATAAGTTATTTTGATGTTTGATCTTTCTCCAGGCGCTGTTAAAACTTTAAATCCTGCATGCTCCATTGCTTGAGACTCATCACTCAAATGGAGATTTTCTTTTTTAAGCTTATCAAGTGCTATCTGAAGAGATTGACGGTAAAAAATTTGAGGAGTTTGAACGTGCAAAAAATTTTCTCTATCAACTGGGATTATCTTATCGCCTTCTTTCATTCGCAGCGAATCTGTTACTGGAATTACTGGAAACACTCCTTGAGCAGATTCATCATTGCTAAGTTGAGCCAATAAATCTTCAAAATGATTCTTTTTAACCCAAGGTCTCGCAGCATCATGAACTGCTACAATCTCTACAGTTTCATCAACTGCTTCTAAGGCATTAAATACTGATTCACTCCTTGAAGAACCTCCTGAAACAACTTTAGCTCTTGGGTTCTCATAAAAAGATTGTGATTTAATTAAATCTTCATCTGCGTTAATAGCAACAATCACCTCTTTGATGCTGGACATTTCTAAAAATAAATTAACAGACTTCTCTAAGACAGTCTCATCTCCAATGTTTAAAAATTGCTTAGGTGTTGAGCCACCAAAACGACTGCCACTTCCTGCAGCAGGAATAATAACTGCAATGTTATCCTTGGGGTTCATTAGAATTAGTCTCCTTAAATCTGAGAAAATCTTCATCTTCAAAGATTAAATTTAATTCTTCTCTAGCAAACTTTTCCGCATAAGCATCATTCTTTTGTTTGCTCTGGATCTCAAGCTCTAATTGATTATTTTCCTCACCAATAATTTTATTTTCCATAAGAAGTTCTTGATTTTCATGCTGCAGAGCAGAGAACTTTCTTTTGCTGTCAATACCAAAAAAAATATCATATATAGCAATAAAAATTAATAAGAGAAGTATTAAATTTAAAAGTTTAACTAATGACATTTTTGGCAAAAGGTAGATCAAATTGCTCCGCTTCAATCCAGAGCAATCTATTGTATTTTGCCACCCTGTCAGATCTGCAAGGAGCACCAGTTTTAATTTGCCCAGTCCCTAAACCAACACAAAGATCTGCAATTGTGCTATCTTCTGTTTCTCCTGATCTATGAGAAATAATTGATTTAAATCCATTCATATTGCCTAGATGAATAGTTTTCATAGTTTCAGTGATAGTTCCAATTTGATTAAATTTTATCAAAATTGAATTTGCCAAAGAATCATCAATCCCTCTTTGAAGTTCTATTGAATTTGTTACGAATAGATCGTCTCCCACTAGTTGGCATTTATCTCCCAAGGCCTTAGTAAGGTTTTTCCACCCTTCAAAATCATTTTCATCCATCCCATCTTCTATTGAAAAGATAGGATACTTCTGGGTAAGCTCTTCAAGATAATTAGTGAATTCATTGGAGTTTAACTGGTTCGATTCGCTTGCTAGGTTGTAAGTACCCTCATTATAAAATTCTGAAGCAGCGCAATCCAAAGCAATTCCAATATCCTTGCCCTCTGTGAGACCATTATTTTGAATAGCTTGGATGATAAGCTCTATAGCTTCTTGATTTGACTTTAGGTTGGGAGCGAAACCACCCTCATCGCCAACACTGGTGCTTAAACCTTTTAAGTTTAAAATATTCTTCAGATCAGAGTATATCTCTGCTGCCCATTGCATGGCTTGAGAGAAATTATCAGCCCCAATTGGCATGATCATAAATTCCTGAATATCAATATTATTATTAGCATGTTCTCCACCGTTAATAATATTTAACATTGGGGTTGGCATTTGCATCTTTGGCTTATCACCATTTATATTAAAAAAAACCTGATTTATATATTTATATAGGGGTAGCTTCAGTGCTTTTGAACCTGCAATCAAGACAGCTAAAGACACGCCCAAAATAGCATTTGCACCAAGCTTAGATTTAGATGATGTGCCATCTAAAGCAAGCATTTTCTCATCAATGTCTTGCTGACTTGTAACATCCATGCCGATTAATGCTGGAGCAATGACTTCTTTGATATTGGCTACAGCTATACTTACGCCCTTACCCATAAAAGCTGAATTACCATCTCTAAGCTCTAAGGCTTCCCTAGATCCTGTAGATGCTCCGCTTGGCACCATTGAGGTTGCATGAATACCATTATCTAAAATAACCCTACAGGAGACAGTTGGAGTTCCTCGAGAATCTATGATCTGAATTGCTTGGATAGAGTTAATGATTGACATTAAATGTTTCTTTCCTGATTTTTTATAAAATCATCTAGTGCAGATAATTGAGATAAAACAGTTGGAATTTCATCAGTAGAAATTGCACAGGGGCCATCACACTTTGCTGAATCTGGATCAGGATGAGCTTCTATAAACAATCCTGCGATACCCTGACTAAGACCAGCCTTAGCCAATGGAAGTAGATACTCTCTTCTGCCTCCAGCAGCATTACCCAGACCACCTGGAAGTTGCAAAGAATGTGTGGCATCAAATATTACTGGGACATCAAAATCTTTCATAATTTGAAAATTGAGCATATCGACTACTAAATTGTTATATCCAAACGCATTACCTCTCTCGCAAAGAGTAACATTATGATTCCCAGCCTGATTACACTTCTCGATAACATTCTTCATCTCAGGAGCAGAAAGAAATTGAGGTTTTTTAAATTGAATAATTTTCTTTGTTATAGCAGCTGCTACCACCAAATCAGTTTGTCTGCACAAAAATGCTGGAATTTGAATTACATCACAAATTTTTGAAACTGGATCTGCTTGAGATGGTTCATGAATGTCGGTAATAATAGGAGCATCAAACTCTGATTTAACCTTCTCGAGAATTTTTAAGCCTTCATCAAGCCCTGGACCTCTAAAGGAGGAAATTGAACTTCGATTTGCTTTGTCAAATGAACCTTTAAAAATCCAATTGATTTTTAAACTTGATGTTGTCTCGGCAAATTTTTCTGCAACAGACATTACAACTGACTCTGATTCTAAAACATTTACTCCCCCCATAAGCGTCATGGGCTCTTGATTTCCAATCGTAAAGTTTTTTAGTTTTAAGATACTCATCTTTTTATCTTAATAGCTTTTGCAATAAAATCATTAAAAATTGGATGTCCATCTCTGGGATTAGAGGTAAATTCTGGATGAAATTGACAGCCTAGAAACCAAGGATGTCTTTTAATCTCAATCATTTCGGCCAAGTTACCATCTAGCGAAGTGCCAACAATATCCATGCCGCCCGCAATTAATTGATTTTTGTACTCTGGATTAACCTCATATCTATGGCGATGTCTTTCAGTAATAGTTAATTTTTTATAGAGCTTATGAGACAAAGAAGATTTTTTAATTAAACACTTCTGACCACCTAAACGCATGGTCCCTCCTAAATTAGAGTTTTCATCTCTATGCTCTATTTTACCTGATGCGTCCTTCCATTCCGTGACCAATCCAATAACCGGATATTTAGTCTTGATGTTAAATTCAGTGCTATTTGCATTTTTTAGCTTCAATACATTTCGAGAAAATTCAATAATGGCTATTTGCATACCTAAGCAGATTCCAAAATATGGTAGCTTGTTTTCTCTTGCAAATTGACAGGCATAAATCATCCCCTCAATGCCTCTGCTTCCAAATCCACCTGGCACAAGAACTGCTTGGTAAGATTTTAAAATTTTTGCTACATTTGCTTTAGTTATTTTTGCCGCATCTATCATGTTAATCTCAACTTTTGCAAGATTTACAATTCCAGCATGATCAAGGGCTTCGTTTAATGATTTATAGGAATCTTTTAGATCAATATATTTACCAACAACCGCAATTGAGACTTTCTTTTTGGGGTTTAATTTTGCATCTACTACTCTTTTCCAATCATTCAATCTAGGAGATTTTACTTTCAATAAATTTAATTTCTTGAGAAGAATTTTATCTACTCCCTGAGCATATAAAAGCAAAGGTATTGAATATACTGTTTCTGCATCATGCATTGATATAACACTATTTGGATTTACTGAACAAAATAAGGCTATCTTTTTCTTTTCATCATTTGGCAACTCTTTTTCTAATCTGCATATTAAGCAATCTGGTTGTAAGCCAAGAGATCTTAGCTCCTTCACGGAATGTTGAGTAGGTTTAGTTTTGAGTTCCTCAGATACCTTTATGTAAGGAACCAATGTTAGGTGCGCTAATGCAGTATTAGATGATGGGAGTTCCAGCATCATTTGTCTGATTGCTTCTATAAAAGGTTGGCTTTCAATGTCGCCTACTGTTCCGCCGATTTCTACGATTGCTATATGAGCACCCTTTGCGCCTTCTTTAATCCTTCTTTTGATTTCGTCGGTGATATGAGGAATAACCTGAACAGTCCCTCCGAGATAATCGCCCCTTCTTTCATTCTGTATGACTTCCTCATAAACCTTTCCAGCAGTAAAATTATTTTTTTTACTTGCCTGAAAACGTACAAATCTTTCATAATGCCCAAGATCTAGGTCAGTTTCTGTTCCATCATTAGTAACAAAAACTTCGCCATGTTGAAAGGGGCTCATAGTTCCAGGGTCAACATTGATGTATGGGTCAAGTTTATTTAAAGATACTTTAAGGCCTCTTGCCTCAAAAAGAGCTCCAATTGATGCAGCTGCGATGCCTTTGCCAAGAGAAGAGACAACGCCACCAGTGATAAAAATGTACTTTGTTTGAGCCATCAATTATTAAGTTATGATGGGAATACAGAATATCAGATTCTAGTCCTAATAAAAACTAAGTTAAGCAGATTCTTCAAACAATGGTCTTGATAAATCAGCCCAATCTATATCAGCATCACTTTTGGCTTCTGCAAACTCTAAGATACCCAAATCTTCAAACTTACTTTTTACAGAATCTCTTAATAGACCAATTCTTCTTAAATTTGGCATAACTCTTTGGAAGAGTAGTTTTTGAAAATGCTTAGTAATATCAGAACTTAATTGAAATTGTCTAGCTTCCTCGGCATCCCAGCCAAAATGTTCAAAAACATCCATTGAAACAAGCCTTTCTCTACTTAACCAACATGCTTCATAGGCAAATTGTGCACGGTCTTCTTTCTCATCCTCTGATAAGGTTTCAACGAATTCCTCTAAATAGTTTATCCCAAAGGTAACATGCCTAGCTTCATCTCGTATGATTAAACCTAGCATGTCTCTCAAGACTGGATCCTTAGTAAGCTCTCTAGAGGTTTGAAACGCAGCCAGCGCCAATCCCTCGATAATAATCTGCATACCAATGAATTTCAGATCCCATCTTGGATCAGTAAGAATTTTATCTAAAATTGATTTCAATGCATTGCCTATAGGATACATAAGCTTTGTTCTTGTTTGAATATACTTATTAAAAGCCTCCACATGCCTAGCTTCATCAAATGTCTGGGATGCAGCATATAGTTTTGCATTATAAGTTGGGGCGCATGAAGTCAGTTGGGATGCAACCAAAAGAGCTCCTTGTTCCCCATGAAGAAATTGACTTTGGCTCCAAGCAATTCGATGATTTAAAAATTCTATTTTTTTATCGTCAGAAAATTTTTGATAAGGAGCATAATCATCCCAAAATATTGGAGCTGGTTCAATCATTGGTTCAAATGGTCTGGACCAATCAATATCAAGTTCAACATTCCAATTTAGCTCTTTGCCGAGCTCATAAAGTTTTTTAATTCTATTATCTTGAACGGTGTAATCCCAGTTGTATGCTCCAGATAAAGGAGTATTAAAGATTTCTGCAATGTCATTAGCAACACCTTCAGTCATGTATGGAGGAAGATCTTCCTCCAATTGAATTTCTCTAGGGTTGTTTTTTAAATAATCAATTTTCATACATTTAAATAGTATCGTTTTATTCTTTGACTCATTTTGGTCATAAGTTCGTAAGAAAGCAAACCATTCTTTTCCGTATTCTCTAAGATAGATAATTCAGGAGACCATAATTCACACCAATCTCCTATTTTACAATCAGGGATTTCAGTAACATCAATTGAAATTAGATCCATGCTGACTCTTCCAAGAATCTGAGATCGATGACCGTTCACTAATACAGGTGTTCCATCTATTGCGGTTTGTGGAAAACCATCAGCATAACCACAATAAACAATGGCAATCTTAGAAGATTTGTTTGTCTTTGCCCTTCCGCCATATCCAATTCTTTCATTTTTATCTAAAGATTGAATAGAGATAATTTGGCTTCTAAAAGTCATAGCAGTTATCAAACCAGAAAAATCAATTCCTCCATACATGGCAATACCTGGTCTAACCCAGTCATATGCTCTACTCGGAAAATTAAATACTCCAGCAGAATTTAATACGCTTCTTTGCATTTCTATTCCAATCTGATTCCAGGCATGATCAAAATTCTTAAATTGAACATCATTTAACTCATCTTCTGGTTTATCTGCGCAAGCTAAATGTGTCATCAAAACATTTGAATTCTTTAGAAGTAATTCAAATTGATTAAGCTCATCAAGCCCAATGCCTAGCCTATTCATGCCAGTATTTACTTTTATCCAAAACTGCAAATCATCTCGGTATTGCTTTGCTAGTGGCAATTGAGATATTGAATGAATGACAGACCATATATTATTTTGTTTTAATGCATCATATGCATCAGATGAATATACGCCTTGCATAACCAAGATTGGCTTTGAGGATATTTCTCTTATCTTAAGAGCCTCTTCGATTCTAACCACACCATATCCATCAACTTCATCATCTAATGCCTTAGCAGCTCTCTCAAGATCATGCCCATATGCATTACTTTTAATAACACCCATGATTTTGCAATTTGCAGACAAGTTATTTTTAATCAATTGGATATTATTTCTTACAAGCTCATAGTCAATTACAAGCTCTGAATTTGGTTCAATCATTGAATTGAGTCGTAATAGCTATCAACAGCAAAGTCTTCAAACCTTGTAAACTCTTTAAGGAAAGTAAGATTCACTTTCCCGATTGGCCCGTTTCTTTGTTTACCGATAATAATTTCGGCCTTGTTTCCTTCCTCAGAATCTTCGTTATAAACCTCATCTCTGTAAATAAACAAGATTACATCTGCATCTTGCTCAATTGCACCTGAATCTCTTAAATCTGCCATAATAGGTCGCTTGTTGGGTCTTTGCTCAACAGCTCGATTTAACTGAGACAATGCGATTACGGGAACATTAAGTTCTTTTGCAAGCATTTTTAAAGATCTAGAAATTTCAGAAATTTGATTTACTCTATTTTCTTGTGACGCAGGTAATTGCATCAATTGAAGATAATCGACAACTATCAAGGACAATCCATTGGGTTCTTGTCTAGCAATTCGGCGAGCTCTTGCTCGCAACTCCATGGGTGAAAGCATTGAACTATCATCAATATAAAGAGGTAAATCTTTTAATTTAGAAGATGACTCCATAAACTTTTTGAGGTCAGCTTGATTCATTGAAGCAGATCTAACTTTTTGTTGATCAATTTTAGCGTTGCTTGCTAATAATCTAGTTGTTAATGACTCAGCTGGCATTTCAAGGCTGAATACTAAAACACCGCCAGAAATATCCTTATTAAGAACAAAGTTCTCAACAATATTCATACTTAATGCTGTTTTACCCATGCTTGGTCTAGCAGCAACAATTATCAAGTCTCCCTTTTGAAGCCCCTGTAACTTGCTATCAAGATCCTTATAACCTGTAGAAGCACCAAGAAGAGATGATCCATTTTTTGCAATTTCATTCATTCTCTCAATTGATTTAGGGATTAACTCATCCAATTTCTGAATATTGGTCGATGTTCTGCTAGCTTCATCATTTAAAGAAAAAATTTTTGTTTCAGCTTCGTCAAGCAATTCAGCTGCATCTTTGCCTTGAGGATTGATAATAAGCTCAGAAATCTCTGAGTTAATTTTCATTAGCCTTCTTGAGATAGATTTTTGCCTAATTATTCCAGCGTATGCTTCTAAATTTGCTGCGGAGGGACTGGTAGAGGCTAGATCAATTAAATAATTCTTACCGCCTGTTCTTGTCAGGAGATTTTTACTGTCCAGCCTATCTGAAACAGTAAGGGGATCTAGGGGTTTGTTAGAATTAACGAGCTCTCCCATTGACTGAAAAATATTTTGATGATCTTGACCCTCAAAATCACTGAATTCAATGATCTCACTAACAGCATCATATCTTTCTGTTTCAAGCATTAGCCCACCTAAGATAGCTCTTTCGAGCTCTCTCACTTGCTCTGTATTTTCTATGGATTTGCTAGACATAAATATGATTTTTACATCATATTATTAAGATAACAACTACTCAGGCTGAACAGAGACCTCAACAACGCACGAAACTTCAGGATGGAATAGCAAAGTTATTGAATACTCTCCAAGCTCTTTTAGAGGCCCATCAGGTAATTGAATCACACTTTTATCAACAGCATGATTAATTTCACTAAATGCATCAGAAATTTCTCTAGTTCCAACTGAGCCATACAATGCGCCCTCCTCAGTTACTTGGACTTTAATTTCAACCTTAGCTCCAGACACTACATCGGCTTTCCCTTGAGCTTTTGCTACCTCATCAGCCGAGGCCGCTGCCAGTTCTGCTTTTTTGCTCTCAACATACTTAAGGTTTTCATCTGAGGCAAACATTGCTTTCTTTTTTGGTATGAGGAAATTTCTTGCATACCCTGAACTAACCTCAACAACCTCTCCAATTTCGCCTAATTTTTGGATTTTATCTAAAAGTATTATTTTCATAATTTATCTATGTGAATCTGTGTATGGTAATAAAGCTAAAAATCTAGCGATCTTAATTGCTTTTGTTAATTTTCTTTGCTCTGACGCGCTAATATTAGAAACTCTTGCAGGTATAATTTTTCCTGTCTCAGTAATATACCTTTTTAGGAGATCAACATTCTTGTAATTAAAATTTTTGGTATTAGATTCGGTCATTATTCACCATCCTTTGCTTCTTCTTTATCAGCTGACTCATCAGCATCATTGTTTTCTACTGGTGTAACTTTTGGCTTCTCTTGAAGCTGATCTTCTTCTATGGGGACTTTTTTTGCCTCCCTTGATTCTACAAGCAACAATGAATCCTCTAATGATGGAGAGTCAACTTTTAATAAAAGGTGGCGTATCACAGAAGTATCATATTTTAACTTAGATTCTAGCTCTAAAGCAGACTCTGATGGACCTTCAATCTGCAAAATAACATAATGACCTTTGTTATGATTGAGAATACTGTAGGCTAACTGCCTACGACCAATATTCTCAAGCTTATTAATTTTAAAATTAATATCAGTCAAAGTTTTTTCAAACTTTTTTTGAAATTCATCAAACTTAGTAGATAAGTCAGGGTTGAGTATCAGAGTTAATTCGTAATTATTCATGTTTTTCCTTATGAGTTAAAAGATTTTTTGAACATCAAAAAACCAAGGAGCGTGAATTCTATGCCAAATACATTCAGCAATCAATAATTATTTTTCAAGAAACCAAAAGCTTTATCAAAAAAGCTTTTGTTATTTTCTAAGGTATAGCCTTGCTTAATTTGGTCAAAACCAAAGCCAACCAAACCCAATGCTGTAGCGTATATTGGATTTTTTAATACAGCCTCCATTCCGTTAAATTTTTCTGGAATCCCAAGTCTTACACTGGTTTGAAAAATAGACTCAGCTAAAGCAACAGCCCCTTCCATTTTTGAAGTGCCGCCCGTCAGAACAATCCCTGCAGGAATTTTATTTTCGAAACCATTTCGTTTAATTTCAGCTTTTACTAGATCAAAAAGCTCAACATATCTTGGTTCAATGATTTCGGCCAGTGATCGTCTTGATAAATCCTCTGGCGGCCTTCCTCCAACTCTCATTACTTCAAGCGTTTCGCCATCTTGAGTAAGTTCTGCTGCTGCACAACCATGCTTTTGCTTAATGTCCTCTGCTTGAGCAGTAGGAGTTCTTAATGCAACAGCTATATCGCTGGTTACTTGATCACCTGCTATTGGAATCACTCCGGTAAATGCTATTGAGCCAGAGTTAAATACTGCAATATCTGTGGTGCCTCCACCTATATCCACTAAACACACCCCAAGCTCTTTTTCATCCTCTGATAATACAGAATATGAGCTCGCCAACTGCTCCAAAACAAAACCATCTACACCAATTCCACATCGTTTAACGCATTTTTCTATGTTTTGAATAGCATTATTAGCACAGGTCACTAGATGTACGTGAGACTCTAACCTGACACCAGACATACCAAGCGGCTCTCTAATAGAGTCTTGATTATCAATGACATATTCTTGAGGCAGGACATGCAGCACTCTTTGATCTGATGGAATTGCGACTGCCTGTGCTGCTTCAATAACTCTATCTATATCGCTTGCTTCAACTTCTTTATCTTTTATGCCTACTATTCCATGTGAATTTAAACTACGAATATGATTGCCTGCAATCCCAACATATACATTCTTAATTTTTCCTTCAAATGATGCCTGCGCTTGATCAATAGATTTTTGAATTGCGTCTGTGGTTGCATCAATATTTACTACAACCCCTTTTTTAAGCCCACTCGATGGATAAGACCCCATCGAGACTACTTCTAATGAATGTTGATCAACATACTTGCCAATAATACATACAACCTTTGAGGTCCCAATGTCTAATCCCACAACATAGTCAGAATCTTTCGTTCCGTTATTTACCATAATTTAAAGCTGCTCCATCCTTGTATCTTAAATCAATAATACTCGGAGTTAAGTTTTTTTCGAAAATATATTTTAAAGTTAATGAAAGTTTTTTAAATATCTTATAGGAGAGATCAGAACCCATATTAATTCGTAAATTATTTCTTGTTTTAAAATACCAACCCTCCGCTTCAGTGTAAGTAACAGAAGAAATTTTTAAATTAAAGGCTTGAGTTACTTCATAAAACTGCTTTTCAACTTTTAACCACTCAGCAACCAGTTCAATTGGTGTGTTTAGATGCAATAAATCTGGGTGCTCTTCAAAATATAAAAATTTACTTAAACTTTCATCTAAATAAAACTTTTCTTGCCAAATGTATTTGGGCTCTTTTGACTCAATGAATATTTTTAAAGGCTTGAAAAAACTTTTCTTAATCAAGAAAGAATTGATCCAATTTTGATTGTGTAAAAATTTAGAAAGGTCTTTATATGAATTTATATCCTCCAAGGTAATTAGCAGGTCCTCCTCCTGCTTCAAAAATTGTGGATTTTCAAAAAATACGATGGTCTTTTGGCTTGAGATGTCTGAGCATCCAAATGAAATATTGGCTATTAGGAAAAGTAAAAAAAATCTAGCTTTTAGCATTGATAATTTCATTTACAAGCTCATCGTATGATAGGCCAATTGATTCTGCTGATTTAGGAAATAAACTGTGAGATGTCATCCCAGGAACTGTATTGACTTCAAGAACATAAAAATTTTGATTGCTGTCTTGCATAAGGTCAACTCTCAACCAGCCCCTGGCTTTGACGATATCTAGTGTTTTTAAGCAAATCTGCTCAAGTTCAATTTTCTTTTTATCAGATATTATAAATTCATTAAGCTCAGTGTCGTCATTGACATATTTGGCATTAAAATTATAGAAAGATTCTTTGGTTATTATCTCTACTGGCGGTAAACATTTTCCGTTAAGAATAGGAACGGTGAGTTCTTTAAAATCTATACTTTCTTCAAATATAAATTGTCTTTTGGAGTCCAAGCTATCGCTAATGGCTTTTTGGAGATCATTATTAGTTGATAATTTAAAAACATCTATACTTGATCCATCTTCCGTCGGCTTTAAAAAAATTTCATTGAATGGCCTGAATTGATTAAAAATTGAATCATCTAAATTGCTCTTAAATTCATGTAAAGAGGGAACAGAAATCCAATTTGGCGTCGAAATGTTATTTGTTCTTAAGATTTTTTTAAAGGTATCTTTATTCCAAGTATTTTTACAAGCTTCATAACCACTTCCGGAGTATTGAAGGTTATTTTGTTGTAAAAACTTTTGCAGTTCGCCTGACTCTCCATCCTTTCCGTGGAGTGCAATAAAAATAAAATCTTCTTTTGATAATTTTTCAGGTGAAAACTCAGTTGGATAATCAATTAATTCAGCTTCATAGCCCAAATTTTTAACTGATTGAAAGACATATTTACCACTTTCCAAAGATACACTTCGTTCGGATGACTCTCCACCATACAAAACTGTAACTTTTTTTATTGCCACTTATCTTTAATCTTTTTATTCAATTTTGATATAGTTCCAGCACCCTGTGTAATTAAAATTGAGAAATTTTTATAATTTGATTCCAGCCACACTAAAGGGTCAGACTTTCCAATATATTCGGAATTTCCATGCTTTTTAGCTATCTCAGAAATTAATTTTTTTGAAGAGATTCCTTTAATTGGTTTTTCGCTGGCAGGATATATATCCAAAAGCAATAAACTATCTACTTGAGAGAGCACTTGAACAAAATCATTGAAAAGTTGTTGAGTCCTGGTATATCTATGTGGCTCAAAAATCATGCATATTTTCTTACGAGGAAATTTTTGTCGTATTGCCTGAATCGTTGCTGAAATTTCGACAGGATGATGACCATAATCATCTATTAAGATTCGAGACTGATCAAATAAATTAAGCGTTGAAATTTCGAACCTTCTGCCTACACCTTGAAAATCATTTAATCCCTTAGAAATATTCTTTGTTGAGATATTTTCTTCGATGGCCACACAAATAGCTGCAGTAACATTGTATAGATTATGTTTGCCACTTAAATTAGTAGAAAATTTGTAGCTTTTTTTATTGCTATGGTCTGTTATTTGAAATTTTTGAACGCCGTTTTTTAATTTTATATCAGTTATTTGAAATCTATTTTTTGCACTAAAGCCAAATGTTATTTGCCTTCTATGAATATCTTTAGAAATTTTACGAATGTTCGGGTCATCTAAATTAAGCAAGATATAACCATAAAAAGGTAAATTTTCTGCAAAACTTACAAAAGACTGATTTAATTTTTCTTGATTTAATTCATAAAAATCTAAATGATCATTATCTATATTTGTAACCACAGCAATATCAGGCTGAAGATGAAGAAATGATCCATCACTTTCATCAGCCTCCACTATAATATAGTTACCCTCCCCTAGGTTAGAACTTCTACCTACGCTTAATACTTGACCACCAATAACATAAGTAGGACTTAAATTTGCTGCATTAAAGATACTTGCAACTATGCTTGTTGTAGAAGTCTTGCCGTGACTTCCAGCAATCGCAATACTTCGATATGGTTTCATTAGAGTTCCAAGCATCTCAGCCCTTGGGATAATTGTTAATCCAGATTTCTTTGCATAAGAGAGCTCAGGATTTCTCTTAGATATTGCGGATGAAGCAACAACCAAATCAGCATTTTTAATAAGCTTTGGTTCGTGGCCAATTTGAACTTTAGCACCAAGTTTTTTTAGCTCCTTTAACTCATCTGTTATAACAAGATCTGAACCTGTAACTTTAAAACCTCGTTTTTGTAAAATCGTAGCAACCCCAATCATTCCAGAGCCACCGATCCCGATCATATGAATTTTTTTAAATTTTTGAAATCCTAAAGCTGTCATAAATTTTTAAAATTTTAAGATTGAACTTAGCATTGTTCCTGCGGCTTGAAAATGGTTTAGATTAGTCTCTGTCTCCGACCACTTCAAATAAATCTTTTGCTCAATGATATGTTTAAGTTTTTTAGAGAGGGATTCATTAGATTCAAACTCATTATGCATCAATCCCATACCTAAATCTGAGATATACATAGCATTTAAAAGCTGATGATTGTCAATTGAAGATGGCAATGGAATCATTAAAGACCCTCTTCTTAAACTGATAGCCTCTGACAGAGAAAGCGCGCCCGCTCTAGAAACAACAAAGTCTGACCATAAAATTGCTTCATGAGGCGAATCATAAAACTCTTCCACCTCGGCAGAAATATTGGTCGAGTATAATTCTTTTATCCCAAAAGATTTTCCATTTCCAGATTGATGTTTTACTTCTAATGGTATTTCTAGTTCACTTAAAGCAATAGGTATATTTTTATTTATAAATTCAGAACCTTGACTCCCGCCTGTTACGTAGATCCTTACCGGGTCATTATTGCGATTTATGGAAAAGGATGATTCTAACTCTTTTATAGGATTTCCTACGAGGACCATTTTTTTTGTTACTGTCTTATTAATTGCAAATCCTAAAAAAATTATTTTTGAAAGTTTTGCCAGCATCTTGTTTGAGGTACCCATAATTGCATTTTGCTCATGTAAGAAAAGAGGTTTTCTGCAAATCCATGCTGATAAACCGACTGGCAATGAAATATATCCTCCAAAGCAAACGACATAATCAATATTATTTTTTTGAATATAAAAAATACTTTTAAAAATTGAGGCTACCAAGCCTATCAAAGAGGCAACTTTAAAAATTAAATTTTTTCCTCTAAAACCTTTCATAGGAATAGTGAAAAGTTTTATATTCTGAGGCAACACTCTATTTTCTATACCAGCTTTCGTTCCAATCCAAAGAACCTCATGATCGTTTTTGATGCATTCTCTTCCAAACTCTAGTGCTGGAAAAACATGCCCTCCGGTTCCTGCAGCAGAAATTAAAAATTTCATTACTTTATCGTCTTATTTTCAAAATTAATTCTTAAAACTAGGCCCATTAAAAACATAAATAAAATTAAGCTTGTGCCCCCGTAACTTATAAAAGGTAGAGTTAACCCTTTTGTTGGCAAGATTCCAAGATTAACTCCTATATTGAATACTACTTGAATTGCTATCAAAATGCCTGCTCCAAAAGCAAGCAGGCCTTGAAATAGTTTACCTAACTCTAATGCCTTGATGGATGTTTTAAAAATCCCTAAAACTAACAAAGCAAATAAAAAAATCACCATTAACCCTCCAACCAATCCAAACTCTTCAACAATTACAGCAAAAATAAAATCAGTATGTGGCTCAGGCAAATATAAATTTTTTTGCAAGCCATTTCCTAAACCTATACCGAACCACTCCCCCCTCCCAATGCCTATTAGTGCATTTGATAATTGCCATCCAGAGCCGCGAAAATCTTCAAAGGGTTCAGTGAAGGATATAAATCTTAAGTATCTATATGGCTCAAAATAAATGGCAACAACTGTCAAAATACTCATTAATGAAAGTAATAATATAAATTGAGAAAATGAAATTCCGGCAAAAAATAATATTGCAATTACTAAAGCTCCAATTACCAAGG
This sequence comes from uncultured SAR86 cluster bacterium, assembly GCA_902596165.1. Taxonomy (GTDB): domain Bacteria; phylum Pseudomonadota; class Gammaproteobacteria; order Magnimaribacterales; family D2472; genus D2472. Next base: position 26,946 of record CACJSU010000010.1, read on the forward strand.
TAGATCCAAGATCAGGTTGAGACAAAATCAATAATCCAAAAATAGCTAAAACTAATAAAGGTCGAAAAAAACCCAATGTAGTATTAATCTCGCCTAGTCTCCTTACACAATAACCTGAAACATAGATAATTAAAGCCAGCTTGCTTACTTCAGATGGTTGGATATTTATCGGGCCAATCCTAATCCATCTAAGACTTCCATTGACTTCAGTGCCCACACCAGGAAAAAAAAGCGCAACAAGCAAAATAAAAGAGCCTATTAGAATTACCCAATCTAATGTAAGAAATAAATTTGACGGGATACTTAGAGCAATAATTGTTGCAAAGACACCAATGACAAAAAAAATTATGTGCCTTGACGCAAAATGAAAAGGAGTCCCATAAATATCCTCAGAAACATAAATGCTTGAGGATGCAACCATTACCAGTCCAATAAACAGCAAAGAAAAGTATGGAAGAATAATAATTATGTTGTCTCGATCAAACATTTAAACTCATTACTAGTTTTATAAAATGATCTCCACGCTCTTCAAAGTTTTTATAATCTTGACCGCTCGGATGGCCTGGTGAAAAAAGTATCTGGGTTGGAGAATCATATGTTTCTTTCAATATGGCTCTCATAACCAATGAAAGACCTTTATTGTTGAAGACTATTTTTTCTGGATGAAATATTTTTCTTGATATCTCTTCTGCGTGATTGCCAAAAATGTAAACCTTTGTTGGGCCAATAATTTTGTAGCTTTCATATTGCTCTTTATCCGGGTCTCCACAAAGGATTAATAAATAAGGGGTAGACATTTTTTTTAATGCAAATTTTAGTGCGGTCAAATTAGTAGCCTTAGAATCATTGATAAATACCATTTGATTATGTGTTGTTATATGCTGATACCTGTGGGGCAAATCTTTTAGCTCAATATCTTGCACAGCTCTTTGAGGCTTTCCAGTAATCATGGACCACAACTTAATTGGATCAGATTCTTTTGTTACTTTTTTTGATTCTTTAATTCTATTTTTTGCTCTCTTATACTCTGCAAAATTTCCATGATGATCAATATGATCAGGAGAAATATTTAACAGAACTCCCAAATCTAACTGAATCTCTTTCATCTTCTCAAGTTGAAAGCTAGAAAGCTCAATTATTGAGTATCGACAAGAATTGATATTATCCAGTACTGGGGCGCCAATGTTTCCAACTAATTGAGATTCTTCTAAAAGTTGATGTAAATGATAGCAACATGTACTTTTTCCATTAGTGCCGGTAATTCCAATCTTGAATGACTTATCTTCTTGAAAAAAAATATCTATGTCAGTTAAATATGAAATGTTATTAAATTCTCCATTTGGATAAATTTTCTTTATGTTGATTCCAGGGCTCAAATAAACCATCTCGTAGGAATTTAATTTTTTTTGATTTGGCAACGCGTTAAAAATATTAGGCCCTTTAACATTTTCGTCATAGATTTCAAAAGCCTTGCTTTTTTTTTCTAAATACCTTCCTATGGATTGGCCTGTAACTCCATAACCAAAAATAAGGGATTTCATTGAGGATTATCTTAACTTTAAGGTTGCAAGTGCAAATAAAACAAGTACAAAAGTTATAATCCAAAATCGAACAATAACTTTTGGTTCGGCCCAGCCTTTTAATTCAAAATGGTGATGAATTGGCGCCATCAAAAAGACTCTTTTACCTCTTAACTTATATGAGCCCACTTGAATAATTACGCTCAAAGTTTCCATCACAAAAACTCCTGCCATAATTGCAAATACTATCTCATGTCTTATTAAAACTGCCAGGGTGCCTAAAATTCCCCCGAGTGTTAAAGATCCTAAATCTCCCATAAATATCTGAGCAGGGTATGTGTTGTACCATAGAAAGCCTATGCCAGCTCCGATCAAGGCTCCACAAAACACAATTAACTCTCCACTAAGCGGGTTAAATGGGATGAATAAATAATCAGAGATGATTAAGTTTCCAGATGCATAAGCAATTAGACCAAGACCACCAGCTATCAAGACTGATGGCAAAATTGCAAGTCCATCTAGACCGTCGGTGAGATTAACTGCATTAGATGAACCAATGATTACAAAAATGCTAATTAACAGAAAAATCAAAGGTGAAATTACAAATATATATTCTTTATTAAAAGGTAAAATAAAAATCTGCTCATTTCCATTGGGGGAAACCTGCAACATAAATAACATTGAGAGCAAAGCAAAAAGAAATTGCAAGGTGAGCTTATATTTTCCTTTTAAACCTTTTGAGTTTTTTTCCTTTATTTTCAACCAGTCATCTAAAAATCCTATAGAGCTAAAAGAGACGGTAATAAATATAAGAATCCATATGTATGGATTGTTAAAATCTGACCAGAGCAATGTTGAAATAATTAATGAGAAGATAATAATTAAACCTCCCATGGTGGGTGTTCCAGTCTTTGCAAGATGTGACTCAGGCCCATCTCCCCTTATAGATTGTGAGAACTGAATATTTGTTAAAAATCTAATTAAGGTTGGGCCAAGAAAAATTGATAGCAATAGCGCTGTAAGGGTCCCCCCAATAGTTCTTACAGTCAAATAACGCAGGACATCGAAGCCAGAATCATATGTCATTAACCAAGTACCAAATAATTCGATCATATTATTTCCATAGGTTTAGAATTTCTTCCATTCGCATTGATCTTGAGCCTTTTAATAGTATTTTCTCTTTTCCTTGAAGATTTTTTTTTAAGAAATTTATTAACTCCAGCTTATGTCTAAAGAAAAAACCATTTTTGCCAAATGCAAATACTGTATGACGGATTAAATCTCCATATCCAATCAAACAATCTACCCCGTTTATTTTGGCATAGTCTCCCAAGTCAATGTGTAGTTTTTTTCTAAATCTCCCCAACTCTTTCATATCTCCAAGGATTGCAACCTTTCTTCCTTGGAATTGGCACAAAACATCTAATGCAGCCCTCATAGAATCAGGGTTAGCATTATATGAATCATCGATAACCGTTGATTGCTTTGCCCATAATTTTAAATCTAAGCGCTGAGGTGAATTATTGAGTCCTCTCAGGCCATCTGTAAAGTCCTTTGTGTTTAACCGAGCAGCATAAATTGCTGCAAAAGAAGCAAGTATATTTAATACATTATGCATTCCTATAAGTTTTGTTTTAATTTTGATTTTTTTCTTTAAGTAACTCGACTCAATAAAAAAAGATAGGCCTTCTTTTGTCATCTTAATTTGAGTTGGGAAAAAGGATGCTGAAGGCTCTTGGCCAAATGTATAAAAGGCAATGTCATTCCTCATTTTTTTCCAATAATCGACATATCGACCATTTGGAACTATGGCTGAGCCATTTGTTTTAATATTTTTTATAAGCTCAGACTTTACCCGAAGGACTCCCTTAACTGAATTTAATCCCTCTAAATGAGAATGGCCTATGTGGGTAATAATGCCAATATTTGGCTTAATTACTTTTGATAGCAGATCTATATCACCTGGTTTTGCTGCGCCCATCTCAAAAATTGCCGTGCTATTTTGTGAGTCAAGTTCCAAAGCGCACAACGGTAAACCAATTTCATTATTGTAGTTTTGGTAAGTGCCATAACTATTTTTTATGCAAGTATTTAAAATGGTTTTGGTTGTTGTTTTTCCATTGCTGCCAGTAACCCCAATGACTACGCCTTTGTATCTTTCAATTGCCATCTTGGCAGAACTAATCAAACATTCTTCGGGGCTTTTAACTGAAATAATTTTTGGCGAATAGGCCATAGAATTTGAAATTTTGCTACTTCTTATAATTGCTAAAGATGCTCCTTTGTTGATTGCATCTTCCGCATAAAAGCTACCATCCTCATTTGAGCCAGTCAGACCAAAAAAAACTGAATTCTTTTTTACTTTCCTTGAATCTATCTGGAAATTACTAATTGGTAAATTTAATTTACCGTCAAGGTGAAGGAGAGTTAATAAATCTTTTGTATTGTTAATTAATTTCATTGCCTAAAATTTCTAGAACACAATCTTTATCATTAAACGGTACTTTTTTTCCAGATACATCCATATAGGTCTCATGACCTTTACCCAATATTACCAATATATTTTCTTTATTTAAGCATTGAAGTGCTAAACTAATAGCTTCCTGTCTATCCTCTAAAATTTTAATACTTGTAGAAGAATTTCCAACCATTGCATCCTTAGCAATTGAAGCAAAAGATTCATTGCGATTGTTATCAGATGTGAAGAATACTTTACTAGCAAAATCTTGAGCCACCTTCATCATCTTAGATCTTTTAGACCTATCTCGATCCCCTCCACATCCAAAAACTAAAATTATTTCATCATAATAATTAGCTAATTCAGAAAGAATATTTTGAATGGATTGGTGGTCATGAGCAAAATCAATCAATACATTTCCCTCTCTTAATCTTAAAATCTCGCCTCTTCCTTGCGGGAGCTTGATCGTATTACTTCTAATACTCTCAAATTCATCCAAAGAGATTTGGTCTGAAATTAGGGCAATAGCTGAAATATAATTCTCGACATTAAATTTAAGAAATAATGAAATCTGTGCATCTAAGCGTAAATTAGGAAAACTCAATTTTATATTTGAACTTCCGTTTGGGTTGTATTCAAGAGAATACTTTAATGCTGCAGAGGTATCAGTTGAACTTAAGAATTGCGATTTTGAAAGTTGTTTTTTTTGATCATCAGAAAAATTTTTAAGTAAATCTTGAATTTTGTCTATCAAAATAATTGAAGGATTTTTATTATTAAGTTCTGTAATGGATAATTTTGCATTAATGTAATTTGATTCTGTTTTATGATAATCCAAATGGTCAGATTGAATATTGAGAAGCAATGTTCTTGAAAAAGGTAGTTTCCCTAACCTTTTTTGCGCTAATGCATGAGAAGAAATCTCAATGAAGATATATGTTTCTTGCTGAAATTTACAAGTCTGCAAAATTTGAAATATCTCAAATATCCCAGGCGTCGTGTTACCTTTTGTCTCCAAAAGATCATCATTGATTATAGCCCCTAAAGTACCAATATAAACTGAGGGCTTTTTAAGAGCTCTGATAATATTATGAGCCATGAATGCTGTTGTTGTTTTTCCATTAGTTCCTGTTACACCATGAAAGATAAAATCATCTTCAGATAAACCATAAAAGCTAAAAAGGATTTCCAAAATCTTATCTTCCAAATTTTCTAAGCAATGAATTGGTATATCCACCTCTTCATCTAATTTCTGGTCAGTAATTATGCAAGACGCTCCCTTTTGAATAGCGTCCCTAATAAACTCATTTCCGTGTGAATCCACCCCCTGCCTTGCAATAAATATAGAATTCTCTTGAATATCTCTAGAATCATCAGCAATCGATGAAATAAAAAGACCATCAAATACATTTGTATTAATGAAGGGCTTTATAATTGATAATTTATTCATCTAGATAACTTAGGGCATCACTGGCAATAGCTGCAAATAATGGAGCAGCTAAAGCACCACCTGAATAATTATTTAGCCCTGGCTCATCAATGCTGACAAAAATTGTAAGCCTTTTTGATGTTAATGGCGCAATGCCTGCAAAAGATGAAATATATTTACTTTTGTCATATCCGCCCTTTGGGCTAGCTTTATGAGATGTACCTGTTTTTCCTGCAACATCATAATTTGATATTCTTGCTAAGCCTCCAGTGCCATCTGATACAACTAATTTTAAAGACTCTAATACATCAGCAACAGCTTCTTCGCCAATTACTCGCTGCTTATAAACTTCAACATCATCCAAGAAAATTTTAAAATCTTTAAGATAGCCTTCATTGGCAAAAACTGAATATGCTTGAGCTAGCTGCAATGGTGAAGCGGTCATGCTGTACCCAAATCCAATAGTTGCAATTTCATGATCAGAGATATCTTCCCTAGAATTAATTACGCCATAAGCAATGCTTGGAAAAAAGATATTGGGCGGCTTTGAAAGACCGAATCCTTTGTAACCTGAAATCAGTCCATCTATTCCAACTTGCAAAGCTATCTTTGAAGCTCCAACTTGGCTTGATTTAGCAATAATTTCACTCACGGTAAGAGTATTATAATTTTTTATATCAGAAACTATTCTGCCGCTTAAATTAATAAATCCTGGACCAGTGTCTATTACCTCATTTATAGAAAGTATTCCCATGTCAATACCCTTAGCTAAAGCTAATGGTTTTATAATTGAGCCAGGTTCAAATGCATCAACCAAGGCTCTGTTTCTCTTTATCTTTCTATTAGGGTTATTAGGGTTATATGAAGGATAACTAGCTATTGCTAGAATTTCTCCAGATATATTATCCAATACTATCGCACTACCCCCTGTTGCATTATTAGCCTCAACAAAGCTTGAAAGATGTTTATAAGCAAAGAACTGAATCCTGCTATCAATAGTTAAAGTAATATCAAGACCTTGAATAACTTCTTCAGTGACCTGAGGTCTTCTACTTGCATTTCTATAAATGATTTCTCGACCTGACACTCCGGATAATTCAGCATCCAAAATATTTTCAAGTCCCTCTAAACCAAATCCATCTCTTCCAGCAAATCCAACTAATGTTGATACCTGCTCACCTAGTGGATAATACCTTTTTTGAAATGCTTCAATCTCAATACCAGAAAGTTTTAGACTTTTCACATTCTCATATTGAGAGAAATTTAAATTAGAAAAAATTAGAGTTTTTTCATTAAGTTTTTTAATACTTGAAAAATCTTTATTTAAAAAAAGAAAGTTACTTAATTTTTTAAAATCTTCCTCTGAAAATTGTTTTAAAGCATATAAATCATACTGATTGATTGATACTGCAAGAGGAAAATTATTTCTATCTAAAATGCTTCCGCGAATTGCGGGGATTGACCTAGAAGTCTCAAGCATGCTCTTACCTTTGGATGTTAGGAAATCTCCTTCAACATATTTAAGGCTTATTATTCTAAAAACTAAAATAAGTAGGCTGATCGCTAAAAATATATATATTAAGTATGCCCGCCAGCTATAACCAAAATTACTTTTCATAATTTACGACGATTACTTCGGTAATCTCTACCATATTTAAAATTTCTTTGGCATGACGTTCAACTTTAGCCGGAGAACTTATATGATAGTATTCAGTCTTCAAATTAAAATTTATTTCAGTCAATTTATTATTTGCTACCTGAAGATAAGCATTATTTTCATACTCTTGACTAAATTGCCATCTAATTTTGACAATCTCCAAGCATAGACAAAGTAAAAGAAAAATATTGATCAATAAAAAATATACAAATATATTTTGTTTCATAGCTTTGAAAAGACTCTCATGATTGCGCTCCTAGAGCGAGGATTGATTTTTATTTCATTTGCGGATGGTTTAATTTTCTTCTTGATGCACCTATACGTTTCTTTTACGGAGATATTAATTGGTATATCTTTGGGCAGTTTTTTAATTTGAGGTCTAAAAAAATTTTTTACAATTCTATCTTCTAATGAGTGGAATGAAATAATTACTATAACTCCGCCAGCTTTAAGAACATCATTTAACTTAGATAGCGCTACTTTTAAATGATGCAACTCATTGTTTACATGGATTCTTATTGCTTGAAATGACTTTGTTGCCGGATGGATTTTGCCAGTTCTTTTAAGAACCGTTTCAATTGTTTTTGTTAGTTCAATTGTAGTTTCCATTAATCTTGTAGATCTATACTCAACTATGGCCTTTGCAATTTTTCTTGATGCTTTTTCATCTCCGTACTCATATAAAATATCACTTATCTCTTTTTCAGTCGCACTATTTAACCACTCACCAGCACTAAAACCTGAAGATGTATCCATTCTCATATCTAAAGGCCCATCACTTTGGAAGCTAAAACCTCTCATTGGATCATCTAAATGAGTTGAACAAGTACCAAGGTCTAACAAAATTCCATCAAATTGCTGCTGTGGAAATAGTGAATCAATTTCAGAATAATTTGAGTGGTAAATACTAAAACGTGAATCTTTTATCTTATCTTTCCCATATAAGACTGCCTCTTGATCCCTGTCAACAGCATGCAATGAACCTTGAGGGGAGATTCTATTTAAGATTTCCTGAGAGTGGCTGCCTCTTCCAAAAGTTAAATCAAGATAAGCTCCAGATAAATCATGGAGCAAGAAATCTAATGATTCTTCCAGCAGAACTGGAACATGAAGCATTGACTTAATCTACTTGCTTTCTCATGAAGGTCGGCACATCAAGGAAATCTATATCCTCTGCAGACGATGTGCCACCTGACTCGACTGATTTATCTAGTTTTGGTGCATCTAGACCCACAGGATTTAGTTGCACTGTTGCTTTTTTTGAATTATCAACTGCCAAGGTTGCTGTTTTTTGATTTACGCCAGTTGCAACAACCGTAACAAGTAATTCATCTTCGTCCATTGAGTCTTCCATGACGGTTCCATAAATAATAGTTGCGTCATCAGCTGTGAATTCTCTAATCACTGAATCAACCTCATCAAAATCAGCCATTGTTGGAGATTTTGCAGTTATGTTTACTAGTATGCCCCTTGCGTCTTTTAGCTCAATGTCTTCGAGCAGCTCTGAGCTGACAGCTTGGCTAGCAGCATCAATTCCTCTCTCATCAGCGCTTGATTGACCTGTGCCCATCATAGCTATACCTTTTTCTGACATAACTGTTTTTACGTCAGCAAAGTCAACGTTTATGTAGCCAGGTTTCATGATGATGTCAGATATGCCTTGAACCGCCCCCTTTAAAATATCATCTGCTTTTGCGAAAGCCTCTTCCATGGAAGTTTTTCTTCCTAGAATATCCATTAATTTTTGATTCGGTATTGTAATTAGGCTATCAACCTCTTCAACCAGTTCGGCTATACCTTGTTCAGCTGCAGCTTTTCTTTTATGGCCTTCAAAGTTAAATGGCTTGGTAACTACAGCCACCGTTAAAGCTCCAAGCTCCTTAGCAATTTCTGCAATAATTGGAGCGGCACCTGTTCCAGTTCCTCCCCCCATTCCTGCAGTGATAAATATCATATCTGCTCCAGATAATAATTCTTCAATTGCAGCTCTATCTCTTTCAGCTGCAGCCCTTCCTACTTTTGGATCTGCTCCAGCTCCCAAACCCCTAGTAACATTATCACCAAGCTTTAAAATAGTAGATCCTTTTGCTCTGTCTAATGCCTGAGAATCAGTGTTTGCACAGATAAAGTCTGCTCCCTGAATCTCATGATTTATCATATGAATAACTGCATTACCTCCAGCGCCACCCACACCGATAACTTTGATCTTGGCTAGTCCAGCATTTTCTTCAATTATTTCCCAATTCATTATCTGCCCCTTTAAAAAGAAATTGTTTTTAAACTTTCTGGTAATACAACTTCAAGAATTTCAGTTGATAAAGCGCCGCCTGTTTGCCTCATTTCCCAATTTTTGTCATTCCAGACTTCAAATTTATTACCCATACCAATGAAAGATACTTTTTGTTCCTTTTGAATTTCTGCATACTCTCTAAGATCTGAGGGCAAAAGTATTAACATTCTACCTTTAGGGTCAAATGAACTCTCGCTAGCGTTTCCTAAAATTGTCCATTGTAAGTTTCTTACAATTGGGTCAAGGCCTTGTAATGATTGAAGTTCGGTGGATATGCTTTTCCAAATTGAGCCTGGATATATTTTTAATGCTGGATACTGAGGGTCTCTTGTAACAACAATGCTTTCTTCATTTTGAGCATTAAGTTGATTTCGATATTTAGCTGGGACAGCTAATCTGCCCTTTGCATCTATCGAAATTGTTGTAAAACCAAACATAAAGTATAGTAAAAATTAATATCTACACACTTTATACTACATTTAGCACACTTTTACACACTTTTTTTTAAAAAAATTGAGTTGAGTTGATCTATAAGCCGGATTCTGTAATAAATGGCTATCTATCTAGGCAATATGTCACCATATTGCTCAAGCAACCTACCCGAATCCTAGACGAGTAGCCTAACAGGATTCCTATTTGGTTTTGCTTCAAAGTGGGGTTTACACTGCCGTATTTGTTACCAAATACGCGGTAGGCTCTTACCCTACCATTTCACCCTTACCAATTTCTTGGCGGTATAATTTCTGTTGCACTTGCCGTGAGCTCACGCTCCCCAGGAATTACCTGGCACTCTACTCTGTGAAGTCCGGACTTTCCTCTAACAAAGTGTTAGCAGCCATCCGATCAACTCGTATGCATTTTAATACCATTTGCTCTTATTTAGAAATCTCTAGCAAAAATTTATAAACTTCTTGCTTAGAGAAAGAGGTAATTTTTGCTATAAGCTTTGATGCATCTGTTGGAGATAAATAATTAAGAAAAGGACGGCAAAAATTTTCATCTAGATTAAATGATGTGCTCAGATAAGAGCCTGGATAGACAAGAATTACAAACTCTCCCAACAATTTAATTTGATTATTTTTAACAAGAGCAAAAATCTCATCGATTGTTCCTCTGTAAACGGACTCGAATTCCTTAGTCATCTCACGACAAATTGCTACCTGAGTATCTGGTTTGAGGACCTCAAAAAAAATTGAAATAGTTTTACTAATCCTCTTCGCAGATTCAAAATAAATATTTGTTAGATCAGAGTTTTGTAACTTTAGAGCAATTTTCCTTTTTGCCTCAGTTTGTTTAGGTAAAAATCCATTAAATAAGAATTTATCTGACGGCAAACCTGAGAGAATTACAGCATTAATCACTGCCGATGGTCCTGGAAGGACGGTGAAATAAATATCCTCCTTGATGCACCTTTGAATTAATGGGTAGCCTGGATCAGATATGATCGGCGCGCCTGCATCAGATAAAAGCGCCACTGTTCCTCCGCTTTTAATTAGTTTAATTATTTCATCACTAGCTTTAACCTCGTTATGCTCATGAAATGGTTTGGTTTTCTTTTGAATGTCAAAATATTGTAAGAGTTTTGAAGCAACCCTGGTATCTTCTGCAAAAATTATGTCTACTTCATTCAAAGTATTAATTGACCTCAATGAGAAATCATTTAAATTACCAATGGGAGTGCAAATTATATAAAGCATGAAATTACCTAAATGATTTTAAAGAAAAATACATATTTAATGCATTTTATAGCATTAATAATCTTAGCATCATGCTCTTCAACATCGAAAAATATTCAAGTTAATTCAATTGAATCTGATGCAACTGGCTCGAAAGATTTTCAAGAGTTTTTTAACTATCAAAGCTTCTCTCTAGATGACCTTAAAGAAATTCAGAGAATCATTGATAGCGATGATTTGAATCAAGAGCAATTAAGAGATGCAAAATTATTAAAAAATAATTATCAAAAAATACTATCTAGGAAACAGTACTCTCTAGAATTAGAATCTTATCAACAATATTCCAAAGAGATAATAGAGTTAATTTATCAATTGAATTTACCAGTACATATTACATGGGATACAAAAAACAGTAGCTCGCCCGCCAAAAGCTTAATTGCCGATAAAGTTAATGGTTTCTGTACAAGCCTTTACGATGATGCCATTTCTTCAATTAACAAAACATCAACTCAAACCTCTGATTCAATATTAGTTATCTACTCTGAGGAATATGCTTCTTTTATCAAAGATTTAAAATCAAAAGATGCAAGCTTCATAGCAGTAAAATACAATTCAATTAATTTCCAAGAATTTTCTGCAGATGTTTTGGGTATTAATTTTAGCGAAGAAAGATTTAAAAAAATTTCTGCTCTTAACCCAAATCAAAACATAAATTTTACTCCTCGACCTAGATCTGATTTAAATAAAGTAATAATTATTTTAGGTCCTGAAGAATACAAATCTATGATTCCTGCTCTTAGGTATCATGGAGGCAGTCATTTTAAATACATAAACTTTATCTCTTCATTAGAGAAGGTTTCTAATCCTTTGCAATTATTGGACTATGAAGATTCCTGGGTTCCTATTTCAAAATATATAACAACAAAAATTCAAAAAGACGAATTAGCATCTCTAGAGAAATTCCTAGAGTTAGGTACCTTGCATGAATGGTTATTGATACAAATTTTAGAACAGGCTGGAGTTCAATCTGCAAATATAAGTGGCGTTACAGGGAATATTTTTTTTAAATCTAATTCTTGCACTAACAGAATGATTCCTTTGCAGAAAATTAGTACAGATTTATTTTCTTCTTAGTCCCGAAGATCTCTTTCTATTAGAGAAAGACTATCCTGGAAACTAGGTCTAGCAAAGATTTTAGCCTGATAATCCAATAGAGGTTTGAGGTGCCTGTTCAAAGGGAGATTAATTCCAAGTGAAGGAAGTCTCCATAAAATCGGAGCTAAATAGCAATCAATTAACGAAAAATCTTCGCTCATAAAAAAATCAAATTCTTTAAAAGTTGGAGCAACAGTGCTAATTTCATTTAGCAGCTCTTCTCTAACAATTAACAGCTCCTTATCAGATAGCTCCTTAGCAATTAAAGTATCTACAAGTGGGCACCATTCTTTATCTATCCTCAACATAAGCGTTCTGCTGTTAGCCCTTGAAACTGGATATACCGGAAGAAGGGGAGGATGAGGAAAACGCTCATCAAGATATTCAAGCATTACCCCTGCATCATATAAACCAAGATCTCTGTCAGCCAAAATGGGTAAAGTATGGTATGGATTTAATGCGAGCACTTCCTCGGGCGCCTCTTCATTGGAGGTTTCTCGAATTTCACATGCAATATCTTTCTCAGCAAGAACAATTCTTACTCTGTGGCTATAGTGGTCGTCTTTGTCAGAATATAAAATCATGTTTCCTCTGTATTAATAGTTAAATTCTAATGATAATCTTTTTGATATTCTCTAAAAAGAAGATAAGCAAGCGCTGTGAATACTACAAAAAATAATATCACGTACCAACCCATTCTCTCTCTATCTGATCTGCTTGGCTCTCCAACGTATGTCATAAAATTAACTAAGTTGAATATAACCTCATCAAATTCTTGAACAGATAAAGCACCAGACCCCTCTATAGTCTTAAGATAGCCACATTTTTCTTCAGTTATGTCGTTACCCATTTCATCCCTTCTAACTCCACCATTACTAGCGATTACTGGTACATCTTTACAAGAAAGTATTTGTTGACCTTGCATAGAGGCTAAAACATTGGGCATTGCTGCACCAGGATATACCATATTATTTACTCCATATGGTTTTGAAGAATCTTCATAAAAAGTTCTTAAATATGTATATACCCAATCGGAACCATGCAATCTTGTAACAAGTGTTAAATCTGGGGGAGCTATACCGAACCAAGTTTCAGAAACAGCAGGCCTCATCGATCCAGTCATCCTATCTCCAAGTTTTACATTTTGGCCAAAAACTAAATTTTCGTTGAAAATACTCTCAGGAATATCAAGGTCTTTTGCAACTCTTCCCCATCGAGAAAATTTTAGAGAATGGCAACCATAACAATGATTAATATAAGTCAGTGCACCTAATTGCAATGACTCCATATTGTTGAGTTCAGGTTTAAATGAATCGCATTCACCGTAATCACCACATGGGGCACCACCTGCTGAAAAAACTTCTTGAGAACCAAAAAATAATAAAGCTACTAGCAGGAGTTTCTTCATAATCTTTCTGGAACTGGTTTAGTTTTTTCAATTGATGTGTAAATTGGCATTAACAAGAAAAATGCAAAATAAATAACCGTGCCAATGATGCTTAACGTTGTTCTTAGGGCTGTAACTGGAACTGTGCCAAGCCATGCCAGCATAAGCCAACTAATAATAAATATAGTCATTGCGATCTTACTTAATATTCCCTTATACCGAATTGAGGCTGCCTTACTTCTATCTAACCATGGCACTACGAATAATATGGCTATTGCTGCCCCCATAACCACTAAACCACCAAGCTTATCAGGCACCGCTCTAAGCATTGCGTAATATGGAGAATAATACCAAACAGGAGCGATATGCTCAGGAGTGCTCAATGGGTTTGCTTCTTCAAAATTAGCTAATTCCAGCATATAGCCACCACCCTCTGGAAAAAAGAACATAATAATTGAGAAAACAATACCAAATATTCCAATAGCTACCAATGCATTCAAAACTTTATATGGGAAAAATGGGACGCTATCTAATGGGACACCATCCTCATCTAGATGCTTTTCAATATCTACACCCTCTGGATTACCAGCCCCAACTTCATGCAAAGCAACTAGATGCATAAATACCAACGCTATCAATATTAGGGGTAAAGCTACTACGTGCAATGCAAAGAATCTTGAGATAGTTGCACCAGAAATATAGTAATCACCCCTAACCCAAATTTCTAATGACTCACCAATATAAGGAATAGCCCCAAAAAGAGAAATAATAACTTGAGCACCCCAGTAAGACATTTGACCATAAGGCAAAACATATCCTAAGAAACCCTCAGCCATCATTACAAGGTAAATTGTCATACCAAAAACCCAGACCAATTCTCTTGGTTTATGGTAAGAGCCATATAACAACCCTCGAAACATGTGAAGATATACGACAGCAAAGAACATTGAGGCGCCAGTGGTATGCATATATCGGATGATCCAGCCGTATTCGATATCTCGCATAATATATTCAATAGAAGCAAAAGCGCCCTCTTCAGTATTCTCATATCCAAACATCAACCATATTCCTGAGACAATTTGAATAATTAAAACGATTGATGCTAAAGCGCCAAACATGTACCAGAAATTTACCTTCTTGGGGACAGGGTGTTTTGATAAATGACGTTCATATGTATTTACAATAGGTAAACGAGCGTTAATCCAATTAAAAAATCCTGATGATTTTTGGGTCATTATGCAGTGCCTCTTTCTTCCCCTATTGTTAATATACTTCCGTCAAAATAATGTGGCGGAACCTTTAAATTAGTTGGAGCAGGAACTCCTTTAAATACTCTTCCAACAATATCAAACATTGATCCGTGGCAAGGGCAGAAAAATCCACCAACCCAAGACTCATCCCAAGGCTGAGACTCCATTTCAGGGTAATACTTTGGAGCACATCCCAAATGGGTGCAAACTCCTGCAATTACGGTATATTCGTTTGAAGTTGATCTTGTTGGATTGATATCTCTATATGGTTCCTCAATCTTTAGTGAGCTTGGATCATCTAGCTTGGATTCAACTTTTGAAAGACTTTCCAAAGCTTCTTTGCTATGCCGGATAACAAAAACTGGCTGTTTTCTCCAAGAAACTTGAATTTTTTGTCCAACCTGCATTTTTGAGACATCAACTTTTACAGGACCGCCAACTGCCTTAGCTTTTGCACTTGGATTCCAAGAAGCAACAAAGGGAACAACTGCGAATGATGCACCAACCGCACCGACGGCTGAGGTCATACCTATAAGTACTTTTCTTCGCGTGGTAATTTTTTCTTCCATTAATACCTATATTGGGATGAACGGTAATATTTAAATCTAAGAAATTAACGTTTGGAAAATTGAGAGCTTTTTCTTGCTTTCTTTAATCCTGGCTTCTTTCTTTCTACTTTTCTATCATCTCTCGTCAAAAACCCTGCAGATTTTAGCTGCGGTCTTAGACCTTCATCAAATTCAAGTAAAGCTCTTGAGATGCCATGCCTAATTGCTCCGGCTTGACCAAAGCTTCCTCCGCCTTTAACCATAGCCTTTATGTCTACCTTTTCATCTAACTCTGTTAATTTTAAAGGTTGCATTACTAACATTTGAGCAACTTGCCTACCGAAATAATGAGATAGCTCTTTATTGTTAACTAGTACTTTTCCTTTTCCTTTTGAAAGATAAACTCTAGCTGATGAAGTTTTTCTTCTGCCAGTTGCGTAATGGATATCTGCGCTCATAGTTTTGGCTCCCAAATTTGGGGTGCTTGTGATTCGTGGGGATGATTATCTCCCTTATATACTTTAAGTTTCTTGAACATTTGCTTTCCAAGTTTATTTTTTGGAAGCATGCCTTTTACTGCCTCCTCTATAATATATTCAGGCTTATCTTCAATAATATCTTTGAACACTTTAGTCTTAAGACCGCCGGGGTAAAGTGAGTGGGTATAATATTTTTTATCATCAAATTTATTTCCGGTGACCCGAATTTTTTCTGCATTGATGACCACTACATAGTCTCCACCATCAGTATGTTGAGTGAAGGTAGGTTTGTCTTTACCTCTAATACGATCAGCTATTTTTGTGGCTAGACGTCCTAGAATTTTGTCTGAAGCATCTACAACATACCAATCATGTTGTGCGTCTTCTTTTCTGAGTGAAAGAGTTTTCATTACTTTTTATGTTTAAAGAAAAAAATTAGATGCGAATGTTAATGTTTACGCGCTATTTAATCAATATTTTAATTCATTTAGTTTAGTTTTTCTTTAAATTTTGAAGATATTTTGTTGTGGCCATTTGATGGAGCCTGCTTTCAGTTCTAGCCCATAAATGCTGTAACTGGTCTCCAGAATATAGATTAATCATTAAATTTGGATCATAGAAACATTTTAGTTTTTGTTTTTCTTGATAAGCAATATCAATAAAACTAATAAACCTTCTCACTTTATCAAGATGATCATCATCACAAACATGGAAATTATTAATAAATATCCATTCAAATGCTTCAACAATTTCAATGAAATCTTTGCTTGCACATGGCGACGAGAAAAAATCCGCAAAAGATAGCCATAGAGCTTTTTCAGAGCAGCCTAAACAATCAAATTTTCTATTATTTACCATGAACTCAGAAGTATCTGTTAAGTCTTTACTGAAAGTCCTGTGCAAAAAATCTTTAACTCCCTTATCACTATTTCCATCTTTGGCAGAACTATCAAACTTAGCAATTTCTTTGAGTCTATAGTCTTCACTGCCAAGTAAATTGTGTATCAAGAAGTTTTTATTAATAAAATTAACTGTTTTTAAAAATTTGGCTCGCTGAAGGCCATCCTTGTAGAGGTCATTGGGATGTGAATTAGATGAAATTATTAATCTTGTTCCGTGCATAGATAATCCTTCAATTACAGTACCTATGATCATTGCATCAGCAATATCTTCAATTTGAAACTCATCTATAAAAATTATTTTCCAATTATTTGAAAGGCTCTTTACAACTTTTATTAATGGATCGCTATTTCCTGAAAATTCGGACAATTTTTTATGTACAAACTGCATAAATTCAATAAAGTGAAATTGCCTTGCATTGGAGAAATATGAATCATGCAGAGCTTGAAGTAGCATTGTTTTGCCTCGACCAACAGGACCCCAAAGATATAAATTACCAATTGAATTATTTTTAGAAAAAAATTTAGGCTCTTTGTAAGCTGCGTCCTGCTCTATAAAATCTTTAAGAAATAAAGTTTGCGCGCTATCAAGAGCTATGCCTTGATTGGATAAGTTTTCAAGTACAACTTTTATATCCTTCATATTATTGATTTAATGATCATATGAGATTTTTTAATAATAAACTTTCAAGGATAAATTTTTTAATCTTGGTTGGTATTCTGACATATCTTTATTCAAATATGTCGAATAGCGATGGTTATGTTTCAGCAATTTCAAAGGCATCACCCTCAGTGATTAATATCAGCTCAAAGAAAAATATTGATACTAAATTATTTGATGGGAGGTCTGCAAATGGTCTTATTGGTTCTGGAATCATTATTTCAAATGATGGGTACATTATTACTAACCTTCATGTGATTGAGAATGCAAGAGTTATTGATGTTGAACTAGATGATGGTCAAGTTTATCCAGCAACCTTGATCGGTTTTGATGAGCGATCTGATCTAGCAGTGATTAAAATTACCCCAATGAACGATTTATCACCTATTGCATTATCAAATAGTTCATCCGTTCAAATAGGCGATCAAGTGATTGCAATTGGAAATGCGTTTGGCTTAGGAAAGACTTTTACAAGTGGCATTATTAGTGCAACTGGTAGAGATTATGGAAATCCATATCTCGAGCTGATTCAGACTGATGCTGCTATAAATCCAGGAAATTCTGGTGGAGCTTTAATTAATCATAAAGGCAACTTGATTGGAATGAATACAAAAATTTTTTCAAAAACAGGGTCCTATGCAGGAATTGGATTTGCTCTGCCGGCCAATAAAATGATTGAAGTCGCCTCAGAGATTATTCAGTACGGCTCAGTTAAAAGATCATGGATTGGAGATTTTAGAGTAAAGGCCAAAAGGTTCTTATTAAATAATAAGCCTACCTATGGTCTTGAGATATTAGAGCTAAGAAATATTGGGCCACTTTTTAATAATGGAAAAATAAAACCAGGGGCAATAATCTTGTCAATTAATAATGAATCGCCTTCATGGGAGAATTTAACTAGCGCTTTAAAAAATTCCTTTCCAGGGGATGAGATTAACTTCAAAATATTACAAGACTCAAATATAGAAGATTACAAGGTTGTAACAGAAGCTATTCCCAATCAATAGCTGCTCAAAACACCACCTCGGAAACACAGCTATATTATTTTTTTCATAATAACTTAATCATCCTCCCAAACTGGGCCACGCTTCTCTAAAAATGAGGCAATGCCCTCCTTTGCATCATCTGTAAGAGAGTTTTCAGTCATAACCTTTGAAGTGAAATCATAAGCATCAGCAAGACTCATCTCATGTTGCTTATAAAAAGCTTCCTTGCCAATTCTTAGCGTGGAAATAGACTTACTAGCAATTTTCTTAGCAATAGACATGACAGCATTATGGAGATTTTTAGAAGAGACATGATCATTGATTAGAGAGATTCTCTTAGCCTCAGCAGCATCAATCATATCGCCTGTAAGAAGCATTTTCAGTGCATCTTTCTTGCTTACATTTCTTGAGAGCGCGACCATGGGAGTTGAACAAAATAGACCTATATTTACTCCTGGTGTTGCAAATTTTGATGATTCAGATGCTATAGCCAAGTCACAACTGGCTACTAATTGGCAACCAGCAGCAGTTGCCACTCCATCAATTTCTGCGATGACCGGCTTCGAGCAAGAAGTTATTATCTGCATCAATGAAGAACACAAATTGAAAAGATTTAAAAAATACTCTTTACCATCATCCTCATTATTTCTTGCTTCGGTTATATCTTTTAAGTTATGCCCTGAACAAAAAATATCACCCACCGCTGCAATGATAATAACTTTAACTGAAGCATTTGATGAAGCCTCAAATATATGCTTTTTAAGTTGCTTCATCATCTTTTCTGAAAGAGCATTTTTGCTCTTTGGATCATTTAAAATCAAACGAAGAATGCCGGGCTGAACTTGATCAAGCTGCAATATATCTTTGGTATTTTTAGTCATAATTTAAATATTTAATTTTCAAGAATTTTTTTTGGGCATTCATTCATCACTACTTTCAAGCCAGCTTTTTTTGCTATTGCTTCCGCCTCTTCACTATACAGGCCTTCTTGAGCCCACAAGATTTTTGCTCTAATTTTAATTGCCTCATGTGCAATGCTAGGAATAAATTTGATATCTCTGAATACATCCACCATATCTATGTCTTGCTCTATTACCTCAAGATTTGGGTAACATTCTTGACCTAAAATTTTAGTATTAACCAAATTTGGATTAACTGGAAATATCTCAAAACCATAATCTTGAAGAAATTTCATGACTTTAAAGCTATCTCTATCAGGATTAGCACTAGCTCCAACTATCGCAATTGATTTAACCTCATTGAATATTGATCTTAAATGCTCTTTATTCAAATTTTTCTATTTAAAATGTGAGATTATTCTTGCAGAACTCTTCTCACAGCTTGGACCCATCAAGTGGACTCCATCAATGCATGGAAGGTCCATAATTTTTTCTATTAATTCTTGGCAGATCTCTTCACCTGTTTCTACTGGTGAGTTACTCTCCTCTAGACGTTTAAGAATTTCATCAGAGATATTGACACCCCATAAATTCTTTCGCATCCAGTCACCCTGTTTGGCTGATTTTAAAGGCCCCATGCCTATTATTACTTTACAGTCATTAAAAGAACCTTGATCATTTAATTTTTCTGAGTATTGCTTAATAACATCATAATCAAAACAATATTGAGTTTGAACAAAATTAGCGCCCAGCTCTATTTTTGTAACTAATTTACTCAGCGCATCTGGTTTTGAAATTTGAGTATACAAATCATCAGCAGCGCCTGAGTAAATGGGCAATGATTTTTTTATTGCCGTTCCATCAGATAAAGTTCCTTCTGAAATGACCTTACATAATTCAATTAATCCATTTCCGTTAAATTCATTCACAACCGCAGGTCCGTTTTCATCTGGCTGATCTCCACTCAAGCATAGGACTTTATTGATTCCAACTGACAGTGCTCCAAGCAAAACTGACTCCAAGGCAATCTGATTTCTGTCTCTGCCAGTCAGTTGTAAAATCACATCCAATCCGCTTCTTTTAATCTCTGATGCCACCAGTAAACTATTTAAACGACTCTTGCAATTTGGTGAATCTGTTACATTTATTGCATCAGCAAGACCAATAAGATCCTCAACATGACTTACACATTCGCCAAGGTCGGTTGTGACATCAGGGGTGGTCTCTGAGGTAAATATAAAACTATTGGTATTTAACATTTTTTCTCCCACAAAAAGAGTGATTACAGCATGCCTTCATAAAATCTGAAAACGATAATCTAACTAAACATAATAATTGTTTCTGAAAAAACCGCTACTAATTTGGTAATCTTGTTATGTCAGCACCAAGATATGATAGCTTTTCTTCAATTCTTTCATATCCCCTATCAATGTGATAGATACGATCTACAATGGTCTCACCTTTTGCACATAGCCCTGCTAGAATTAAGCTTGCGGATGCACGAAGGTCCGTTGCCATAACCGGCGCTCCATTGATTGAGTCAACTCCCTTCACAAATGCATTGCTTCCCTTGACTGTTATATCGCAACCCATCCTGTTGAGCTCTTGAACATGCATAAATCTATTCTCAAAAACATTTTCTGTAACAACTGATGAACCCTTAGACAAAGCATTTAGTACAGTAAACTGTGCTTGCATATCTGTTGGAAAACCTGGAAATGGAGCTGTAGAAATGTCTACCGGCAAAATAGAATTATTTTTCATAACCAATTGAATTTTATCATCCCCTACATTTATCAAAGCTCCACTTAATTTCAATTTGTCTAAAATATTGTTCATGCGGGGGGCTTGAACATTTGAAATAGTTACGTCACCACCCGTTATAGCTGCTGCAATCAAATAAGTGCCTGCCTCTATCCTATCCGCCGGAATAGAAAACTTTGTTCCAGTTAAATCTTCAACGCCATCAATAATAATTTCATCTGTTCCAACCCCGCTAATTTTCGCTCCCATGGAAATAAGGAAATTAGCCAAATCTTCAACTTCAGGCTCTTTAGCAACATTTCTTAAAATAGTCTGGCCTTTAGCAAGGACCGCTGCCATCATAATATTCTCTGTTCCAGTTACAGATACTCCAGGAAAGTTAATTTCACAACCAACTAATTTTTTTGAGGTTGCTTCAATATAACCATTTTTTAACTCAATCTTGGCTCCAAGTTTTTCCAATGCATACAAATGAAAATTAACAGGTCTGGTTCCAATCGCGCAACCTCCTGGAAGAGCAATTCTTGCAAAACCATAACGAGCTACAAGAGAGCCAAGCACTAAAATTGAAGCACGCATGGTCTTAACTAATTCATATCTAGCCTCAAAGTCATGCAGTTTAGAGGTTGAAATTATGAAATCCATGCTTTCATTTAAAGTAATATCGGCGCCCATTGAGCCTAAGATTTCAAACATAGTTGTAATGTCTTGCAGATAAGGTAAATTTTTAAAAGTAATAGGTTGGTCGCTTAATATTGTTGCCGCTAACATTGGTAATGCAGCATTTTTTGCACCAGAGCATGAAATAGATCCAGAGAGTTTATTGCCACCAATAATCTTTAATTTTTCCATATTTAAGCCATCTCTGAGGGAGTTTTTGTATCTAAGCTCAGGGCATGTAACTCGCCAGTCTGAAATTGTTCTTTCAAAACGCTTAAAACTAACTTATGTCGCTGAAGAGTATTTAAACCCTCAAACTCATTGCTCACAATCAAAACTTTAGAATTGCAATCTTCACCATCAAAAGATATTTCAGCTTCTGGGAATTTTGACTTCAGAAATTGAGTTAAATCCATAATATTTTTATCCCAGGACGATTAATCAAGATTAGCATCTGAAGTCCAATGCTTGATTACCTCATCAATATTTTCATTGTGTTCGCTGGCAAGAGCTTGGAATTGATTCCTAAAAGTTAGGCCTAAATTTACCCCATTTACAATAATATTTATAATCAACCAATTCCCATTTTTATCTTTTCTTACCTTATAAGTGATTGGATAGATGTTGCTGGAAGTAATTAAATTTTGCTGAACATCTTCAGTTTTTTGAAACTCAGATAACTCTGGAAAAATAGTAACAATTTTTTGATCGCCCCATTGGGCTAAAGTGGAAGAGTATGTATCAAGCAAAGAAGCTTTAAAAGTTTCGATAAATTCAAGCCTTTGCGCCTTTGAAGCAGCAAGATAATACTTTTTACCCATTACGCTTGCACCCACTCTTCGAAAATCAACCATGGGCTCAAAAATAATATTAATTTTATCCTTAAATAATTCAGGGTCCTCAGCAAAAAGCTCTTGATTATTTATTATTACATTCACCATTTCTTGAGCTTGAGTATCAATAAATTTGTGAGGGTTAGATGCAATAATTGCATTGCTGTGGAAAGATACAATTCCAAGAAAAAAAGCAAGAGATTTTAAAGTAATATTCATAGGGGTATTATAACATTAGTAAAAAACTATAAATTAAATATGAAAGATAGAGATTTTATCAGTTCAGCCTTAAATGTGATTGCAATAGAGTCAAAGGCTGTGATGAATTTAAGTAATCAAATACAGCCTGATTTTGAAAATCTATGTATGAATATTCTAAATACAAAGGGAAAACTTATCTTGATGGGAATTGGTAAATCTGGTCATATTGCTCAAAAAATTTCAGCAACACTATCAAGCACTGGCACTTCATCATTTTTTATACATCCAACTGAAGCTGCGCATGGTGATTTAGGAATGATCAGTAAGAAAGACGCTATTTTGATTTTATCAAATTCAGGAGAAACGAAAGAAATAATTGAAATTTTACCTGCATTAAAACGTTCAACCTCAAATATTTTTACCCTTACCAATAATGATCAATCAACTATTGCAAAAGCTGGCAAAATTAATTTAACAATAAATGCTGGTGAAGAAGCTTGCCCATTAGATCTGGCACCAACATCCTCAACTACAATTGCATTAGTTTTTGGAGATGCCCTAGCAATAGCTCTACTGGAGGCTCGAGGCTTCGGTAAAGATGATTTTGCAAAATCTCATCCGGCTGGACAGCTTGGAAAAAAACTCACGACACTAGTTCAAGATTTAGCACTCATGAATGATAAAGCGCCAATAGTAGATCAAGCCACTTTGTTAAAGGATGCATTAATAGAAGTAACTGAAAAAAAACTTGGGGTAACATTAGTTTCAGATGATAAAAAAGTGATTGGAATTTTTACAGACGGTGATCTGAGAAGATGCCTAAATGATGACGTAGATTTAAAAAAGACGCCTATAAAAGATGTAATGACTGCTAACTTTAAAAGCATTAAATGCAATGCTCTAGCTATTGATGCTGCTGAAATTATGGAAAGAAATAAAATTTTTAGCTTAGTTGTTAATTCCTCAAAAAATAAAGCAGATAACATAGGCATTATTACCATGCATCAACTTCTCGAAGCAAGAATCATATAAAAAGCAATGTTGAAAAGACCTAAATTTTTATTAATCATACTTGGATTTTTTTATCTCTCTATTTCGGCCTCAGAAGAAAGTTCAACCTTTCAAAATATTTCAATCCAATCAGATCAAGTTACTGTTGATCAAGAAACCAGGCAATTAGCTTTCAAAAATAATATTAGAATAAAAATTGATAACTACGTTATCAAAGGTACTAATGCCCTTCTCAGCCAAAAAGATAAAAAATTAGAAATATTTGGAAAACCGGCAACAATTAAATCTAATGCAATCGATGGTGAAGCAGAAATATTTGTAATCTATCCAAATAAATCTATGAATTTAATTGGAAACGCAAAACTCTTAAACCAAGGAAATTCAATCATGTCCAATCTCATTACTTATCAAATTAGTCCAAGTGAATAGCAATCCTCTAAGTTTATTCAATATTGAGAAGATCCTTGGCTCCAAAAAGATCCTTTCGGATATAAGTTTCTCAATTGGTGCGAACGAAATTGTTGGTTTACTTGGCCCAAATGGTGCGGGAAAAACAACAGCCTTTTACATAGCTGCAGGTATACTTTTTCCTAACCAAGGCAGAGTATTAATCAATAACAAAGATGTCACAAATGCTCCAATGCATACTCGAGCTAATTTAGGATTAGGCTACCTACCTCAAGAAGCATCAATATTCCCTGATCTGAGCGTTGAAAATAATCTTTTAGGGATAGCACAATTAAATAAGGAAAATAAAGATCAAACAACTCAAAGAGTCGCAAAAATTGTCGATGAGTTTGATTTAAAAAAAATACTTAACATAAAGGGAAGAATGTTGTCTGGCGGGCAAAGAAGAAAAGTTGAAATAGCACGCACTTTGATTTGCGAACCCAGCATTATGCTTTTAGACGAGCCTTTTGCTGGCATTGATCCCATTGCTATTGAAGAAATTAAAGAGTTACTTCAAGAAATTTGTAATAAAAACATTTCGATTTTAATTACAGATCACAATGTTAGAGAAACATTAAGCTTGTGTAACAAAGCTATTATTCTCAGTGAGGGTAGTATTATTGCGGAAGGCAGTGAGAAGAAATTAAAAGAAAATGCTCATGTTCAAGACAAATATTTTGGCAAAATGTTTGCTTAAAAGATGACGATTAAGCTTGTAAGAGAATTTAAACAAAATCAGCAGTTATCAATTACTCCACAATTAAAAAAATCAATTGATCTACTGCAGCTTTCAAGACTGGAAATTATTAATAAAATTAATAATGAAATTGAAGAGAATCCTTTTCTGAAGAAAGACTTTGATCATGCATCAACTACAGGATTTGATGACATGGATCTTTTGGAGAATTTACCCAATGAATTAACTTTACAGCGCCATCTTAAAAATCAATTACAGGAGATGAAACTTAGCAATGCTGAAACAAAAATTGCAATAGTAATTATCCAATCTTTAGAAGAAAATGGTTTGCTTCAGATAGATCTTGATGAAATAGAAGAGCTGATGGAGTATGCCTACTCTATAAAAGAAATAAAAAATGTTTTATGTAATGTCATTCATGAGCTTGACCCATCTGGGGTTGGTGCAAGAAATTTTAAAGAAACAATTTATATACAATTAAAGAAACAAGCGCTTCCAATCGATGAATTAGAAATTGCAAATAAATTTTTATTTGATCCGCAATTCTCTTGTTTTGAGGATGCAAGAGCTAATTTAACAACTCATTACTCTGAACATTCTGTACATTCTGCACTTAAGAAAATTAAACAATGCGATTTATCTCCGGGTTTAAAATTTGAATCTACTCATCTCATCCAACCTGATTTAGAGGTGATTCCAGACAATAATCAAAACCTTAGCGTAAAGTTTAAGCAAGAAAATTTTCCCTTAATCAGCTTAGATGAAGATTTAGAAAAATTAGTTAAAAATAAACAAAATAAAGCAAGCAAAGAATTAAAAGAAAAAATGGGAGAAGCAAAGTGGTTGATTAGGGCAATCAATAAAAGAAATGAAACTGTTCAAAAAGTAGGTGCATTGATTTGCAAAATACAAGCTGATTTTCTTTCAAATAACTCTGCTGAATTGAAGCCTCTTTCAAATATTGAGCTTGCAAAAGAGCTAAAAATCAGCGCATCAACTGTCTCAAGAATTTTAAGATCAAAATATATTCAAACGCCTAAAGGTGCCATCTCAATGAAATCACTCTTGGTTAGTTCTGTTTCTAAGACTAGAAAAGTTACTCCAATGCAATTAATGGAAGAAATCCAAAAGATAGTTGAAGAAGAAAGAAAAAAATTAAGCGATCAAAAAATTTCAGATCTACTTAATAAACGGGGATTTAATCTTGCTCGAAGAACAATCTCCAAATATCGAAAAAAAATAAATCTACCAAGTTCAAGGAATAGATAATTCATAATCTAGTGAGTTAGAATTGAGAGTATGAATGAGATAACCCCTCACAAGTACTCGTCTGAAGATCTTCTCAAAAGAATTCAGGGGCAAGAGGTTGAGCTCTCAATTAATCAAATTAAGAGAATTCTATCTGGAATGAATCCTTCTGAAGTAGCTCACAGCATAGAGTCTTTGCCACCTAAAGAAAGAAAATTTTTATGGTCACTGATTGATATAAAAAATGAAGGTGAGATTATTGCAGAATTACATGATGAAATTCAGCAAGAGCTTATTTCAGAGATTTCATCGGAAGAACTGCTAACTATAATTCGTGATTTAGAGCTAGATGAAATTGTAGATATTCTTCAAATTCTCCCTGATCAAAAAACAGAAAATATTTTGTCTGCTATGTCGCAAAGGGATAGGCAAAGAATTCGAGAAGCCCTAGTGTATCCTGAAGATTCAGCTGGTGGACTCATGAATACTGATGTTATCAGTGTCAGGCCAAAGCATAACTTAGAAGTAGTAATGAGATATCTTCGTGCTCAAAGAAAGCTACCTAAAAATACCGATCAAATCTTTGTTGTCTCAAGAGAAAATAAATATCTAGGTTCTATACCCATTTCCTTAATTGTTGTCTCAGATCCGACTCTCAACGTAAGAGAGCTAATGGAAACAGAAACTAAACCTTTAGAAGCAAATTTAAATGATAAAGATGTATCAAGATTATTTGAACAAAATGATTGGGTATCAGCGCCAGTGGTAGATGAGGAATCAAGGCTGATTGGAAGAGTAACAATTGATGATGTTGTTGATGTGATCATGGAAGATGCAGATCAAAATTTTCTTGGGATGGCTGGAGTTGCTGAAGATACATTTGCTGCTCCAGCTCGAGCTGCAAGGAGTAGAATTTTATGGCTATCAATTAATCTCCTGACAGCATTTATAGCATCTATGACAATAAGTCTTTTTCAAGCAACGATTGATCAAATAGTATATTTAGCTATCTTGATGCCTATTGTTGCAAGCATGGGTGGAGTTGCTGGCACTCAAACTTTAACAATTATGATTCGAGGATTAACGCTACAACAAATTAATCACTCGAATCTAAAATGGCTATATAAACGAGAAGTAGCGGTTTCAATTATTAATGGAATCTTGCTAGCCGTCCTGGTCGGTGGAATAACCTATCTTTGGTTTGATGACATGATTATTGCATCTCTGATTTGTGCGGCTATGATTACAAACTTAATATCCTCAGCAATTGCAGGTATTTTTATACCTATAATTTTACGAAAATTTAATCAAGATCCAGCGATTGCTGGAAGCGTTGTTGTAACAACTGTGACCGATGTAATAGGTTTCTTTTCTTTTCTAGGTCTTGCTACTTTATTTCTTGTTTAACTCTTTCTAATTTCGGATTTGAAATAGTTCCAAGAACTTCATATTGATAATTAGTAAGATTATTTATATCTTCTTCAAAAATTTCATTTATTACAGCTGAACCAGCCACAGCTGGAAGCCCTCCAAGTATTGCAGCATACCAGGGAAGATTTTCTCCAACTCTAATTCTCAAATCTAAATTAAGATCCAGATCATTTAGCTCGCTTTTAGAATTCTTATCAATTTGACCAACCCATTTCATTTTAGCTGCATTTGTTTCAATAAATAATGGAGATGCAAGTCGCAGCTTTGATTTATTGAACAATAAGTTTCCTTCAACTCTACCTAATTGCACAGAAGTAAACTCATCAATTGAAAGATCTAGGTTCGCTAGCTTTCCTAAAATATTTCTTAAATTTAGAACGCCAAGCAAATTAAAGGCCATTGAATCAGAAATAGAGTCTTTGATTACTAGATCTTTTAAAATAAAATTACTGTCTCCTTCTATATGACTTAAAGTAGAAAGTTCTTTCCATTGTAAATTTATTGATCCATTAAAATAGGAAAAATCTGCAAGCTCCCTTAGGTAAGGAATTTTATTCGAATCTTTAATTAGAAAATCTCCTCTAATTTTGTAGAGAGGCTTTATCTTGTCTATTGAAAAATATGCAATAGAAGAATTTTTCATGGGTTTAATAGAAATTAAATTTGAGGTTAATTTAAGATTATTTGCTGAAAAGTTCTTTTTATTATTTACAAGATACACATCGAGATCTTTTATTTTTATTTTGCTGAAAGAAGAGTTTTTAACGATTAATCTTGAATTGATTGTTTTTTCAGAGTTTGATTGTGATGCATTGATAAAATCTA
>CACJSU010000011.1 GCA_902596165.1 uncultured SAR86 cluster bacterium
ATTTTGCTTGATTGAATCCAGATTTAGTTAAATAGTCCTTTGGTTGAATTTGTTTATCTCTTCCAAATTGTCGGGTGTCTAGCATTATCAAATGTATTAGCTTGCCAATCTTAAATTCTCTAAATATTCTTCTTTTATTTTGCTGCTCCCTTATTGGCATCCATTCATAGTAAGCCTTGATAGCAGCCGATCTTCGTGCATAGAAATCACCCTCTGACCCATCCTCAGAATGATTTTCTGCTCCATGTTTCCAAGCATCATTTGAAAACTCATGATCATCCCAAACTGCAATTAGTGGTGCATGCTTATGCAGAGCTTTGGAGCCTTGATCTTTTTTATACTGAGCATGCCTCAGTCTGTAGTCGGAAAGAGTCACCATCTCATGCAAGGGCTCAGGAACTCTCTTTAATTTTTCTGCCTTATCTGTTGCATAACCTCCCATAGGATATTCATACAAATAGTCTCCTAAGTGCAGCCAAAGGTCTAAGTTATTTTTTTCAGCCGCTGCTTGGTAAGCATTGAAATATCCTGCAGGAAAGTTACTGCAACTGAAAATTCCAATTTTTGCAGCTATTGTATTTTCTGAAAATGTTTTTGACTTACCAATTTCTGAGATTGCATTTCCTGCTCTGAATCTATAAAAAAAACCTCTATCACTATCACAATAGCGCTTTGCTAAAAAATCATATTTTATTGTGTAGTCTGACAGAGAAGAAGTTTGTAATTTCTTTGAAAAAATAATTGAGGAAAAATTTTTATTTTCTGAGACTTCAAGTATTACTTCTATGGGTCCGGTTTGTTGAGGGGTTACTCTAGTCCACAAAATCACTCTATCATTTAGCGGATCTCCACTGGCAACGCCATGATGAAAAAAATAGACATTCTTTGAGCAACTGGAACCTATTGATGCTGAAAGACTGATTGCTCCAATTGAAGAAATTTTTAGAGCCTGCCTCCTTTTCATAACAAAATATTAACAGTCATTTGTCTGAATGCTAAGCAAAAAATTAGTCTATTATTCTAGAATTAATCTTGTTTGTTTGCAGGCTGTATATTTATAGGTAAAGGAGATACTTGGCTTTTATTTTGTTTGATCTTGGCTTCGCCAGACTCAATAACCTCATCAATTCTAATTACTGAATTGATAGGAATATATGATCTCTCAACAGACTTAAACTCTTTTTCTAATTTTTCAGATGTTGGATCAACTACTAGCTGTTTATTTTGATTAAATATATACTCTTCGACCTCTATGAAACCGTACATGTCACTTTGATAAATTTGTTTTGCAAAAATCTCGTAGATTTCTCCAAGCTGCATAAAAATTATTTTATATGTAGTTTTCTTCTTCATAATTAGATATATGGGTACAAAACTTTATATTAAAACTTATGGTTGTCAAATGAATGAGTATGACAGTCAGAAAACATTAGAGATTCTTAAACAAGATCCAACCATCGAAGAGACAAGCAATCCAGATGACGCAGATATTATTTTGCTTAATACTTGCTCTATAAGAGAGAAAGCTGAGGAAAAGGTTTATTCTGAATTAGGAAGGCTTAATAAATTAAAAAAGTCTAATCCAAATTTGAAAATTGGAGTTGGTGGTTGTGTGGCCACCCAAGAAGGTAAAAATATTTATAAGCGGGCTCCATTTGTTGACTTAATTTTTGGGCCTCAAACTATTCATAAAGTCCCCTCCTTGATCAAGGAAGAAAATAAAATCCAAGCCGTTGATGTATCTTTTCCAATTGAGGAGAAATTTGATTCATTGCCCCAGCCGGATGCTACCGGCGTATCTAGCTTTGTATCAATTATGGAGGGTTGCTCTAAATATTGTTCTTTTTGTGTTGTTCCATATACCAGAGGCGATGAAGTAAGCAGGAAACCTGAGCAAATATTTGATGAAGTAGCAAGGCTAGTTGAGCAAGGAGTTTCAGAAATTATTTTTGTTGGGCAGAACGTCAATGCATATAAATATTCATTGAATGGAAGAGTTTTGGGTCTATCAGATTTAATTGAAGTATGTGGCAGCATTGACGGGGTTGAAAGAATTAGATACACAACCTCTCATCCACTAGAGATGACTGATGATTTGATAGATGCATATGGGCATGTTCCGCAGCTAGTAAGTCATTTGCATTTACCTGTTCAGTCAGGCTCAAATGAAATTCTTACAAAAATGAAAAGAAATTATTCAAGGGAGGAATACATTGAAATAATTAATAGATTACTTAAGGTACGGCCAAATATTAAAATTTCTTCTGATTTTATAGTTGGGTTTCCAAATGAAAGTGATTTTGATTTTCAGCAGACCATGGATCTTATTGAAAAAATTAGGTTCGACGCATCATTCAGTTTTATCTATTCTGCAAGACCAGGCACACCCGCTTCTCAGCTTGAAGACTCAGTTAAATTAGAGACAAAAAAAGAGCGCTTATACATTCTTCAGAAACGTATTGATGAGCTGCAATTAAATTATAGCAATGATCTAGTTGGTACCATTCAAAGATGTTTGGTTACAGGCATCTCAAAAAAAGATATCAACCAATTGCAAGCAAGAACTGAGTGCAACAGAGTTGTAAATTTTGACTTCCAAAATATCAATATTCTAGGTAAATTAGTAGATATTGATATTACCAAGGCATACCAGCGTTCATTGATAGGCAAGATTTTAAATTCTAAGGGAGTTTCTTAAAGCTTAATGGCAGAAATCAATCAAACTCTTACTCAACTCAAGCTTGAACCAGCAAATACAAAAAACCTTAAATCTTTTGTTGGAGAATTAAATGGAAATCTTAAAATTCTTGAAAAGAGTTTTGGGGTCAAAATATTTCAAAATGGAAACAAGGTAAGCATTTCAGGCAATGAAGAAAATATTAAGAAAGCCTCTAATGCAATTCAAGATTTATATGCAACTACAGCTCAAGGAATTGAGCTCTCTAAGGAAACTATCCAGATGGTGATAACCAATAATGAAGAAATTAACCCCTTCCCTATCTCATCAAGCGGAAAAGAATACACCATCAAGACGCCAAAAAGAATAATTAAGCCCAGAGGAAAAAATCAAAATGATTATTTGGGCAATATGAAAAATTTTGAGGTTAACTTTGGAGTAGGCCCAGCCGGAACAGGAAAAACATATTTAGCTGTAGCAAAAGCAGTTGAGATGCTAATTCAAGAAGAGGTAAAAAAAATTATTTTGATACGACCCGCTGTAGAGGCTGGCGAAAAACTTGGATTTCTTCCTGGAGATCTGTCACAAAAAGTTGATCCTTATCTTCGTCCACTATATGACGCTTTATACGAAATGCTTGGTTTTGAGCAGGTTGTAAGATTGTTAGAAAAAGAAATTCTTGAAGTTGCCCCCCTAGCATATCTACGAGGGAGAACGCTGAATAATGCTTTTATTATTATGGATGAAAGTCAGAATACTACAGTTGATCAAATGAAAATGTTTTTAACTAGGATGGGTTTCGGTTCTTATGCTGTAATTAATGGAGATATGACGCAAATTGATTTGCCAAAAAATATTGAGTCTGGCCTTTCTCATGCATTGAAAGTTTTGGACAAAATTGAAGACATTGGTTTTACAATTTTTAATTCCAGAGACGTAGTGAGACATCCTTTGGTAAGAAAAATTGTTGATGCATACGATCAATTTGATAAATAAAAAATTGAGTCTTAATATTTTAACCCATGACTTCAGAGAGCTCTCTAGAGAGTTAGTATCAAAGTTAGATCTTTTAACTGAACATATTTTGATTGATCAAAATAAAGATCAGTTAGTAGTAAATCTGAAGCTAATATCAAGCAAGGATATGATAAAGCTTAATAGAGAATTTCGGTCTAAAGCATTAGATACAAATGTTTTATCTTTTCCTATAGGCAAAGATATTCAAAAAATTTCAGGAGAGCTGGGTGATATTGCTATGAGCCTACCCTTCATACAAAGTGAGTCAAAGAACTTGAATCGAGACCTAGAGGATCATATGATGCATTTATTAGCTCATGGAATACTGCACCTGCTAGGTTTTGATCACACAGAAGACCAAGATGCAAATATAATGGAAGCACAAGAGATTAAATACTTAAAGTTTTTTAAAATAGCTAATCCTTATTTAATATGACAAATCAAGATACTGAAAAAGACCAACCTCCGTCGAGCCTTTTAAACAAAATTAAACGCTTTTTTACCATTAAGCCATCAAGCTTAGATGATGTATCTGTGTTGCTGGAAGACGCCCTTAGTGCAAGGCTAATAGACAAAGAGGCTCAATTTATTGCCGAGCGAGCAATTAGATTGGGAGATACAACGGTAAAGGAGATAATGGTGCCTAGGGTTGAGATGGTAACACTTGCTCCCGATGAAGAGCCCATGAGCATGATTAATAGAATAATTGATTCGGGCCATTCTAGATATCCTGTCCTTGGGCCTGCAAAAAATGAAGTTCAGGGCATTTTGCTTGCAAAAGACCTACTTCCAACCATTAACACACAACTAGAAGACTTCAATTTTAGTGATTTAATAAGAGATATTAAGGTTGTTCCTGAGTCTAAGAAAGCAGACTCCTTGCTTGAAGAATTTAAAAAGGATCGTTCGCATATGGCCATTGTAATCGATGAATATGGGACCATATCAGGATTGGTTACCATAGAAGATATTTTAGAAGAGCTCGTTGGCGAAATTGAAGATGAGCATGATTCAGATGAAGAGGATCTTATTCAAGTCAGCGAGCATGAATACATTGCCGATGCTACGCTTGAGCTATCAGAATTTGAGAATAAATTTAATAAAAATTTTAACGGCATAGATGCTGAAACTTTAGCTGGTTTATTTATAAATAAATTAGGATTTCTTCCAAAGGTTGGAGATAAGATTGATTTGGATGACATGATTCTAGCCGTAACGGCTGCAGACAAAAGAAAGATAAAGAAAATTGGCATTACAATTAAAACAAATACATAAAGCCTCTTTCGTATCATATATATTTTTAGGTCTTAGTGGTGCGTTATCAACGCTAGCTTTTAGCCCTTTTGATATTAAGCTGATTCTCCCATTCACATTGGCAATTTTAATTTTTTTTACAGTCAATTCAAAAAATTTTATTGATGCCTGTAAGCATGCTTTCGCTTGGGGGCTTGGGTATTGGATAAGTGGGACAGGATGGCTAATAGTAAGTATTTACTATTATGGAAACACTAATATTATAATATCTTCTCTTATTATATTATTAATGGGTATTCTGCTGTCTGCTGCATTTATTGCCCCTTTTGCAGCTGTACGATTAATCCAATTTACTCATAATATTCTTTTGAAAAGTTTATTTCTTGCAAGTATTTTGATTATATTAGAGCTATCTAGATTTATATTATTAGGGGGCTTTCCATGGCTATTACCAGGATTGGTACTTCTAGACACATATGGACAAATCATGATTCCAATCTTTGGAGTGTATGGTGCCTCATATATCATTTATTTTTTTGCAGCTTTGATAGCTCTATCGATATTAGAGAATAAAAAAATTTTTTTATTTTTGGGAATATTAAGCTTATCAATTTTGATTCCCAATCAAACAAATCTAAATGAATCGCTCGATGAAAATTTAAGCGTTTCAATCATTCAGCCATCCTTGGACCCTTTCAAAAAATATATGGAAGGATCTGAGCTGAACATAGAAGATACATTAATAAATTTAACAAATAATAGCAGTCATGCAGATTTGATAATTTGGCCAGAATCACCTTTGCCATATTTAGAATCAAACCCAAGAATGAATCAGCTAATTAATAGAATAGAAGAGGGGTCAACAGTTTTATCTGGGTCCTGGAAATACTCAAACAATAAGTTACATAATTCAATGACTATATTTGGCTCCGATCAAACATACTCGAAAAGGCATCTTGTGCCTTTTGGAGAATATGTACCCTTTGAAAGTATATTAAGAGGATTAATTGAATTCTTTAATATGCCCATGTCTTCTCTAAGTGCTGGCGAGTCTAATCAGGGGCTACTTAAATATAGAGATTATAAGATCTTAGGAATGATCTGTTTTGATATAGCATTTCCCTTAAGCTACTTAAATGAAATAAAAGAGTCTGATTTTATTGTTAATATCAGCAATGATACTTGGTTTGGAAGTTCATATGGACCCTATCAACACCTTCAAATAGTTCGGGCGAGAGCGCTGGAGGCTAATAAGTGGGTTGCAAGGGGCACCTCAGATGGCATTTCAACAATTGTTGATAATAATGGAACTATTGTTTCTTTATTGGAAAAAGGAGTTAGAGGCTCTCTAGATGGAAGGATTTATAAAACTTTAAAATCAAGCTTCTTTTATCTATATGGCTATATTATTTCACCTATTTTAGCTTTAATTATGATGTTTGTTGTTCTTATAATAAAATTAAGGAAATGAAACTTTTAACATTAATTTTATTGCCTTTCTTATCTTTTTCCCTTTTTGGAGATTACATTATTGAAGTGAGTATTTCGGAGCAAAGGCTCTACTTAATCAATAATGGTAATGTTATTAGAAGCTATCCTATATCAAGTTCTGCATATGGTGAGGGGCAGATAGAGAATTCATTAAAAACTCCATTGGGAAAACATGAGGTTAGAACAAAAATTGGAACTAATGTCCCTAAATATCAATTTTTTGTAAGCCGTGAGCATATTTCTCAAAAAGTAGAAATTATTCATGAGGCAATTGATTCTCCAGATGATTTCATCACAACTAGGATTATGTGGCTTTCAGGTATGAAAGAGGGCTTTAATAAGGGTGGAAATGTCGATTCATTCAACAGATTCATTTACATTCATGGCACTCATGAAGAGGGCTTGATTGGTGAAAAAGCATCGCATGGATGCATCAGGATGCTAAATCATGATGTTTTAGAGCTTTTTAGGATAATTCCAACAAAAACTGCTGTAAATATCTATTTATAGTCATTTAACCCTATACACCGCCCATATTGGTGTTTTTAAAGCTTAGTAGCTGAGCTCGTTCCTCTGGAGCAGGGGCCTCACCAAAGGCGCCTGATTTTTCTGCCAGCCTCTTTAACATTGGAGCAGGTTTCCAGAAATTTTCATCTAATGCTGAAAAATCACTCATTTTATTAATTACTTCAGACAAGCCTTGTTGATTAGCATAGAACATCGGGCCACCCCTCCATATGGGGAACCCATAACCATTTATGTAGACTATATCCATATCACCAGACCTTTGAGCCACGCCTTCTTCTAGAATACGTGCTCCCTCATTAACGAGAGCTAATATGCACCTATCAACTATTTCTTGATCAGAAATTTCTCTTCTTTGGATGTTATTTTGTTCTGAGATTTCTTTGTATATAACTTCATTTTCTGGAGCAGGATTTGGAGCTCTGGAGCCTTCTGAATAATTATAAAAACCTTTGGAGGTCTTTTGACCAAACCTATCTTGCTCACATAATGCATCTGAAATTTTATTAGCTAGCGGAGTTTCCATTTTGGCTAGCTTACGAGCCCTCCATCCAAGATCTAAACCAACCAAATCCATCATCCTAAAAGGTCCCATGCTCATACCAAATGATTCTAAAGCGCTATCAACTTGGTTTGGAAGAGCGCCTTCTAGTAATAACATATTTGCTTGATATGTATATCCAGCTAACATTCTATTACCTATGAACCCAGGAGCATTTAGTGATACAACAGCTGCTTTACCCATCTTCTTTCCAAGAGACATTACAGTTGCCATAGTTTCATCTGAAGAATCTTTACCTCTAACAACTTCAAGCAGCCGCATTACGTTTGCTGGACTAAAAAAGTGAGTACCCACTACTTTCCCAGGCCTACTTGTTGATGCAGCTATTGCATCTATATCTAGTCCTGAAGTATTAGATGCAAGGATGGCATGCTCTTTGGTGATAGCATCTAATTTTTTGAAAATTTCTTGTTTTAAATCAAGATTTTCGTAAACAGCCTCGACTGCAATATCAACATCAGCAAGATCATCATATGTTAGCGTTGGAGTTATTAAGCCCATCACCATATCTTTTTGTTCTTGAGACATTCTTCCTTTGTCCACCATCATTTGATAATTTTTTTCAATAACTCCCATCCCTCTATCTAGATTTTTTTCATCTTGATCAAGAACTAAAACCGGTATCCCAGCATTTGCAAAATTCATTGCAATTCCTCCACCCATTGTTCCTGAGCCAACAATGCCAGCAGAGTTTATTGTAAGTAGAGGAGTATCTTTGGGAATATCAGAAATTTTTGAAGCAGCACGTTCACCAAAGAATATATGAATCATGGCTTCGCGTTGAGGATTCATTAAACACTCTAGAAAATATTCAGACTCTTTCTTCATACCAACATCAAAATCATCTTCATTAATAGCAGCCTCTACACAAGCTATAATTTGACCAGGAGCAAATTGACCTCTTCTAGTTTTTGCTGCCAATGCTTTAGCTTCTGCTAGAACATTTTCATCACCCCTAGCTTCGAAAACTTTTTCATTCTTATCTCTTACTTTGGGATGCTCATTAGACCCAATTTTCTCCTGAAGAAATGCAATCGCATCCTCCATAAGAGAATTTTCTGATATTGCATCTATTACGCCTTGCTGAAGAGCTTTTTTAGCTGACATTGGTGTACCTGCAATCATCATCTTTAAAGCTTGCGAAGGGCCAATTAGCCTTGGAAGCCTTTGTGTGCCTCCTGCGCCAGGTAATAAGCCCAAATTTACTTCAGGTAGACCAACAATAGCCTTGTTTGTACCCATTCTATAGTTACATACAAGGGCTGTTTCTAGACCGCCACCCAAAGCAGTCCCATTAATAGCAGCCAAAACAGGTTTTTTACTAAATTCTATGTCTTTTAAAGTTGTGTGAAGGTCAGGGCCATCAGACTTTTGACCAAACTCTGAAATATCTGCTCCAGCAATGAAAGATCTGCCTGCCCCAGTAAGGATAATGCCCTCAATTGCATCATCTTCATTGGCTTTGAATATATATTCTGCTAAACCCGCTCTAACGCCGCTACTTAGAGGATTAACTGGTGGATTATCTACCTCTAAAATAGCAATATTTCCATTAACACTATAGTTAACCTTACCTTTCAATTCATTTGTCATAATTATCTCTGGATTAAAAATTAATCTGAAATTATATATATTTTTAGGGCTTTGGGCTGAAATATGTTTATTCTAAGCATATTTATTATAAAAATAATAAAAATTTATATATAAAAATAATTAAAATTTATTTATCATTTATATTGATATATTAATATAAATATATATAATATTATTTACCAACACTTCTCTCCCCCTATGATTTGTTGGTAATTCTCTGGAATTATGGAGGGCTAACGCCCTCCACCTCTAAAAAAAAGGTTAGTTATGAAATCAAAGTTAGTTGAAAAAGTCGAGTTAGTTGCATTAGTTTCTATATTTATTTCATCTGTTTACGCTATTTCTCCATTAGTGTAATATTCAAAGGATGAAAAACCTTTTTATCCTTACATTCTTAATATTTACATCCTCAGTATTTGCTTGTTCCGACATTTTAAATAGCACTCTCAGGGTCCTAGATTCAGATGATGAGAAAAACTTGTGTGAATATTCTGGGAATGTTGTATTAGTTGTAAATGTTGCTAGCAGATGCGGTTACACACCACAGTATGCAGCCTTGCAAAGAATTTACTCTAAATATAAAGATGATGGTTTTGTTGTAATAGGGATCCCGTCCAGGGATTTTAAGCAAGAATTTTCAGAAGAAGCTAAGGTTGCAGAATTTTGTAGTACTGAATATGGGGTTGACTTCCCAATGTTTGCTACAGCAAAGGTGAAAGGTAAGAACGCCCACCCTTTCTACAAAAAACTTATTGCAGCTTCTGGCAAAGAGCCCAGATGGAATTTTGCAAAATATCTAATTGGTCGAGACGGTGAAGTCATTGACCACTACAAATCAAGAGTAACACCAGAATCTGAGAAACTAGTGTCTGCAATTACCGCAGTACTTTAGTCTTTTCCTACAATTACTTTTTGAGGTTTGCATTTTGCGAACAATCCATTGTCTAGCACTCCCGGAATTAAATTAATCTTTTGCTCTAGATCTAATGGATTTTCAATTTTCAAATTTTTGATATCTAAAATCTGATTGCCTTGATCAGTCAAGAAATCTTTTCTTAGTTCTGGCTCCCCTCCAATTTTAACAATTTCTCTAGCTACATAACTTCTGCTTTTTATTATTACCTCAATTGGAAGAGGGAAATTGCCTAAAGTTTTGACTAATTTTGATTCATCAACAATACATACAAATTCTTTTGAAGCTGATGCAACAATTTTCTCTCTAGTATGCGCACCACCCCCACCTTTAATAAGATTATGAAAGGTGTCTACCTCATCTGCTCCATCTACGTATACAAGAATTTCATTCACATCATTTAATTCAAATACTTCAATGCCAGAATTTTCTAATAATTGCGTAGAAGCTTCAGAGCTAGATACTGCACCTTTAAATATATTCTTAATTTTTGCGAGCTCTTCAATAAAGAAGTTAACTGTTGATCCTGTACCAACTCCAATAATTGAATCAAGACCAATTTTTGGCTTGATATATTCTATAGCTTCAATTGATGCATTTAATTTTGAATTGCTCATTATGGGTATAATACTTAAATAATTATGCGACTTAAAATAAAAAAATCAGGCTCATATAAATTTTCTAACAAATATTTAGATTTAATCGCCAAATCTGAAGTATATGATGTTGCTGAAAAAACACCCATAACCTTTGCTGGTAACTTATCCAGTAAATTGAAGAATGATGTTTATCTAAAGCGTGAAGACATGCAGCCAATTTTTTCCTTCAAGATCAGAGGCGCATACAATAAGATTGCTCATTTAAGTAAAGAGCAACAAAAAAGGGGGGTCATAACAGCGTCAGCTGGTAATCATGCTCAAGGTGTTGCGAATGCATGCAAGAAATTAAAGGTCCCATGTTTGATCGTAATGCCGGTTACTGCCCCTGAGATAAAAGTAAAGTCTGTTAAAAGATTTGGCTCTAAAGTTTTGTTGCATGGAGATAACTTTGATCAGGCTTCCAAAAAAGCAAGACAAATGGCAAAAGAACAAAAACTTGAATTTATTGAAGCATTTGATGATCCATTAA
This sequence comes from uncultured SAR86 cluster bacterium, assembly GCA_902596165.1. GTDB lineage: Bacteria > Pseudomonadota > Gammaproteobacteria > Magnimaribacterales > D2472 > D2472. The sequence goes on from CACJSU010000011.1 coordinate 11,161, forward strand.
CTATAGCTGGGCAGGGCACAGTTGGAAAAGAAATCTTTGATGAGCACAATGACCTAGATGTTATTTTTGTGCCGGTTGGTGGAGGCGGGCTTTTAGCAGGCATAAGTGCATGGGCAGCACAAACCCAAACAAAGACAAAGATTTATGGCGTTGAAGTCGAAGACTCAGCTTGTTTGGTTGAAGCAATCAAGGCCGATAAAAGAGTGAGGTTGCGAGAAGTTGGACTATTTGCTGATGGAGTTGCAGTCGAGCGCATTGGAAAACATAACTTTGATGTTATTAAGGAATGCGTTGATGGAGTTATGACTGTGAGCATTGATGAGCTATGTGCTGCAGTAAAAGATATTTTTGAGGATACAAGAGTCCTTTCTGAGCCTGCCGGAGCTCTTGCTTTAGCAGGACTCAAAAAATATGCCTCAAAAATTTCAAACAAACGCCTGCTAGCTATTAGTAGTGGAGCAAATGTTAATTTTGAAAGACTGAGTTATATAGTTGAGAGATCAGAGGTTGGAGAAAATAGAGAAAAGCTTCTTAGTATCAAGATTCCAGAAAAGCCTGGAAGTTTTTTAAGGCTTTGCAGAGTCTTTGGCCGATCTCAGATTACAGAGTTCAACTATAGATTTGCTAACAAGACAGATGCTCATGTTCTTGTAGGAATAAAAACTGAAAACGAAGAAGCATTCAAACAAATCAAAAGCAAGCTTTCAAAGAGTAAGTTTAAATTTAGCGATCTAACCAAGAATCAAATTTCTAATGATCACCTTCGACATATGGTAGGAGGACACAAGAGCATTATTTCAGAAACAGACTCTGAGAGACTCTATAGGTGCCAATTTCCAGTAAGACCAGGAGCTTTGATGGGATTCTTGAAAGATTTTGGCTCAAAATGGAACATTTCTTTGTTTCATTATAGAAATCTTGGAGCTGCATTTGCCAATGTATTGATTGGCATAGAAGATAAAAGCCAGTCTAAGGATGCGCTAGAAAAGCATCTTAATTCCTTGGATTATAGTTTTGTTGAAGAAACAGACAATACTGCCTACAAGGAGTTCTTAAGATAGTGATTAAAGAATTTGAAATTTTTATTCCTGATGAAAAAATTGAATTACTAAATAAAAAAATAGATTTAACTCGATGGCCCGATGAAATTAATGATAATCGATGGACTCTTGGCACAAAGAAATCTTACCTTCAAGAAGTAGTCAAAACTTGGCGGGATAGTTTTGATTGGAGAAAACATGAAGCAAAATTAAATGAAGCTGGAAGTTTTAAATATAAAACCAACTCAGGACTGGAACTTCATTACTTGCACAAAAAATCTGGTTCAAAAAATGCAATTCCATTGTTGCTCACTCACGGGTGGCCAGGAAGCGTTCAAGAATTTCTTAAGATGATACCGCTATTAATTAATGGTAAAGATGGCATAGAATTTGATGTGGTTTGCCCGGCAATTCCTGGTTATGGATTTTCAGATAAACCCACTGAACGCGGTATGAATGCTCAGGAGGTTGCTAAACTTGAAAATGAGTTAATGCTTGCCTTAGGTTATAAAAAATATATTGCTCAGGGAGGGGATTGGGGTTCAATGATAACAAAATGGATAGCAGAGCTTTTCCCAGAAAACTGTTTAGGCATTCATTTAAATTTAGTTATAGCTTTTCCACCGGAAGGACAAGACCACTTAGAGGGAGTCTCGGCTGAAGAGGCTGAGGGCATGAAAAATATAGAAAAATATCAAGCAACAGGATATGGATATTTCGCAATTCAAAGCACTAAACCCCAAACAGTTGGATATGGCTTAAATGATTCTCCAGTTGGCTTGGCTGCATGGATCATTGAGAAATTTCATGGCTGGACAAAAGAAGACACAGATAAACTGGTTGTTCCGCTTGATGAGATTTTAGCTATCGTATCTTTATATTGGCATACAGAATCTATAACTTCTTCGGCAAGATTTTATTTTGAGAATGGCCCATTAGGATTTACATTTAATCCGATATCTCAGCCAATGGGTGGCGCTATCTTTGAAAATGAAATTGCTAGACCGCCAAGAGCCTGGGCAGAAAAAATTTACAATATTGTTCAATGGAATCAATATCCTGGAGGCCATTTTGCAGCACTAGAGAATCCCGATATTCTTGCAAATGATATCTTTAGCTTTGCAGCTAAATTGAAAATTTAATAGCTAAGAAAATTTTTTAATCTGAAGCTCAGAAAATACTATATCTAATTTTAAATCATGTGGTTCATTGATGGAGTCATCAATAAATTGAAAATCATAAATTAAACCAACTAATAGGGGTCTATTTTTATTTTGAATAACAGATTCTAAAAACCTGTCATAGTAACCTCCACCATATCCAAGCCTATAGCCATTTTTATCTACACCAACTGTTGGGATGATAATAATCTCATGATCAATTGGGTGTATTTCGTATCCGTCTGATGGTTCGAAAATACCATATTTATTTTTGCAGAGTCGCTTTAAATTTTGGGGGGCAATTAAATGCATTGAATGATTTGGCCCAACTCTTGGGAAGGTGGTTAAAAGATTTTTTTTTAATCTTTTGTGGGTAAGAATTTCTGGATTGACTTCATTCTTTGAAGAAAAATAACTTCCTAAAGTTTTGATAGTGCTCAAGTTCAATTCTAATTCAGCTATTTTTAAAATTGTGTTTGAGAGGTTTAAAGCTTCAGTTAAACCTAAAACATTTCTTTTTTGAAGAACAGAATTTCTATATTTGGCTTTCACGCTTGAATTAACTAATAACCAATTCACCGCTACTCATCGTTACCTGAACCGAAAGCTCAGGTGGCGAAGCTCATACTGCATCAGGCTTCCCTCAATGGTAATGCACAACAACAGCAGTGGAAAATCACCTTTAAATATATTATCGGTTCAAAGAATCTCGATAAGTTGGCGAATGAACCAGTTGATTACATTATAGATCAGTTGACTTATAAGAGAAGATTATTTTAACCAAGAGATTGATTAATTTTTGCAATAAGATCGTTAAGTTTTTTTTCCTCAGTCTTTGAAAGCATACTTCCCTCTTGTGGAAGTTGACTTTTAAAAGCCAAATCTAAGCTAGTCAAAATTAAGGCATTTGATTTATCCGGAATTGAGTCTATTTGCTCATTTAATATTTCAGCCGCATTAATTAAACCCTCCTTATCTTTTGGCGGGCAAGCAATTGATATCTTTTTGCCCATGATCATTAGATCTAAAATTTCCTTATTGCTCATGTGATTTAATAATTTTAGCTAGCTTGGTATTCACTTTTTCTAGCTTCTTGATTTCATTTGCTTGCACAAGTTTATGTTTTTTCCATTCCCTCTCTTTTTTGATGTAAGCATCAACAATGCCTTTTTGCTCATTGAACCTTTTTAAAAGCTTTTCTGTGCTTTTGATTAAAATGCTAACTGAACTTTTTGAATCTTCACTCATATAGATATACTAAGTTTAAGTCTTAGTATGTAAATAGGGAAGTTTGAAAGAGAAAAGAGTAGAATGAGCACATGAAAAACACATATTCAGAAAGAAGAGATAAATTGGGTTCAATTTTACCTAAAAATTCCGCCGTGGTGATTGCAGGTGCTTCAACGCAATACAGAAACGCAGATTCATCTCATGCTTTTAGGCAAGATAGCAATTTTTGGTATCTAACTGGTTTCAATGAGGCTGATTCAACTTTGGTGCTTCTAATCAATGAAAAAAATAACGTTCAATCAATTGCTTTTGTTCCAGAAAAAGATGAATTGAAGGAAATCTGGGATGGTTACAGAGCTGGTCCTGAGGGCGCTATGAAAGATTATGGCTTTGATCTTGCTTTTAATAATACCGAAATAGATCAAAGACTTCCCGATCTATTAGCCGGCCACAATCAAGTTTTTTATCCTGTAGGAAAGAGCCAGACATTGGATGCAGATATTATTGAATGGATTAAATCTGCTAAATCAAAAGATAGGCACAGTTCAGCCATTGATATTGCTGACGCATCATCCAAAGTTGGTAATCAAAGACTTATCAAGGGTGAAGATGAAATCAAAATAATGAAAAAGGCTTGTCAAATTTCTGCTGAGGCTCATGTTGAGGCGATGAAATTTGTGAAGCCAGGCATGACAGAGCAAGAGATGGAGGCATTTTATCAGTATGAATTCTCAAAAAGAGGAGGACGTTTTTCTGCTTACACGCCCATAGTAGCTGGCGGTGAAAATGCTTGCGTTCTTCACTATGTAGAAAACTCAAAACCACTTAAAGATGGTGAACTGCTTCTGGTTGATGCTGGATGTGAATTTGAATTATATGCATCAGATATTACCAGAACCTATCCAATTAATGGTAAGTTTACTACCCCACAACTAGCTATATATGAAGTTGTTTTAGAAGCACAACTTAAAAGTATTGAAGCAATTTCTACAAATAATAATGTCATGGATGCGCAAATAATTTCTGAAAAGGTAATTACTCAGGGGCTAATTGATCTTGGGATATTGAAAGGGTCCATGGAAGAGCTTCATGCGGCTGGAGCTTTCAAGGATTTTTATATGCATAAAATAGGCCATTGGTTAGGTATAGATGTTCATGATGCTGGTGACTACATGGAAGATGGCGATTACATGAAGTTCAAGCCCGGCATGGTTACTACGGTCGAGCCTGGTATCTATATTTCATCATCTTCAGATGTTGAAGATAAATGGAAAGGAATAGGCATTAGGATTGAAGATGATATTTTAGTGACTGCTGAGGGCAATGAAAATCTCACTGCTTTTGTTCCCTCTGATCCTAAAGAGATTGAAGCATTAATGGCTTAAAACTTTTATGTCTCAATCTGTATTGATTTCTGGGGGAGGGATTGTAGGATCCTTTCTAGGTCTTGAGCTTGCGGCAAGAGAAATACCTTTTAAGATTATTGAAAAAAAACCTTTTGTTTCATCAAAAAATGACCACATCAGGTCTTTAACTTTAAACTTAAGCGCTAGTGAAAGACTTGATTATCTCGGAGTTACAACTGCCTTTTCTGTAATTCAAAGAATGAAGATATTTGATGGTTCTGGATCTGGCAAGTTATCATTTAATTGTGATGAAGCCAACATTGATTATTTGGCGAAGGTTTTTAGTTTTAATGATTTAAGAGAAGCTTTGATTAAAAAGGTTGAAAGCTCAATATCTATTGGCGATGAGATCACTTCTTTTAAATCAATGGAATCAGGTATTCAGGCCTCTCTAAGTAATGGCTCGACCTTAGAAACTAATCTTCTCGTAATTGCTGAAGGCAGAAATTCAACTTTGGCAAAGTCGATAGCGTCAGAAAATTTTTCTAAAAATTATGAACAGGTAGCTAAAACATTCTTAGTTGAAATTCCAGAACTGAATGCTAAAGAGGCGATTCAAGTGTTTCATGAAAAAGAAATTTTTGCATTAATGCCATTTAAGAATGGCGCTGAGAAAAATCAATTCTCAGTAGTGTGGTCTATGCCAAAAGAGCTTGCTCATGATTTAACATTAGATAATCTTCCTACTCAGTTACAAAAGTTTGAAAAAAAACTGTCTTGTAAAATACGAGCAACTAGCGAATTGCTCTCATTCCCTCTTTCAGCTCATCACCTTGATGAATACTGTGATCAAGGCGTTTGTGTGATCGCTGATGCAGCTCATTCCATTCACCCTTTAGCAGGTCAAGGTATTAATTTGGGTATTTCGGATGCAATTATTCTTGCTGAAGAAATTGAGCGAGCAATTAATGCAGAAAAAGATATCGGACAATTAGCTTTGTTAAAGAAATATGAGCTTAGAAGAAAAACCCTTAATGCATCAATGATCAAGGGCGTCGATTTACTCTTTAATCTTTTCCAACAAGATAACCCCTATCTCAGATTGGGTCGTAACTCTGGCTTAAAGGTGGTAGATAAGATTAGCTTTTTAAAGAAAAATTTTATTTTGCATGCATCTGGCATTCAAAAAATTTAAAAAGGCTATTTTTTATTCCAATAAGAAATCCCCAATTCTTTTAAAAGTTCAACCACCTCATGTATGGGCAAACCAACAATATTGGAATAACTACCATTTATTTTTTTGATAAAAGCAGATCCATAGCCTTGAATCCCATAACTGCCCGCTTTATCGAAGGGCTCGTGGGTTTTGCAATATTCATTACAATCATCCTCAGTTAACTTTGCAAACTCAACATTTGATGAAACGCTGATAGTGTGAAACTTAGCTTGCTCTTTATTTATTATCCCAACAGTCACAGCAGTTATAACTATGTGAGTCTTGTCAGAGAGTTTTAGAAGCATGGCGATAGCATCAGATTCTGATTCTGGTTTCCCAAAAATCTTATCTTTTAAAACGACAATGGTATCAGCAGCAAGCACTGGAAAAGAAGGCATGTCTTCAGTTATAACCTTACGAACACCTTCCTGACATTTCAATACTGATAATGCTCTGACATTTTCTTGAGGAGAATTAGAGCTATTAATGCTTTCGTCAACCTCAATATCGATGATTTTATGTTCGACACCAACTTGCTGCAAAAGCTCAGTTCTTCGAGGCGATTTGGAGGCAAGGTAGATCATCCATTACAATTTTAACAGGAGAACAATATGACCAATCAAAATAAAAGAGTAATTTTAGTAACAGGAGCTAGCAGGGGAGTAGGCAAAGGTATTGCAGAAGGAATGGCCAGAAATGGAGATATCATTATATGTGCTGCCAGGAACCAAAAGAAAGGATCAACCGTCCAACAGTTTGGCTTTGAGATTAAAAGCAGCCTTGATGAAACAGTTGAAAAGATTAAGGCAAAGGATGCAAATGGCATCGCCTATTCAATTGATCTAAACAATCAAAAAGAAATTTTAGAACTGTCTGGCTATATTGAAAAAGAGTTCGGTCAGCTAGACCTATTAGTTCACTCAGCCTGTCAGATCCATGATGATTTAGTGCAGCCAAAACCCTATTGGGAAAAATCTGTTGATCTTTGGTCATTGATGGATGTTGGACTTAAGTCTAATTATCTTTTATCACATGCATTAACCCCCTTGATGATTGAAAGCAAAGGCAAGTTAATAGTTCAAATTTCTTCTCATGGAGCTATGTGCTATATGCATGGGCCCATATATGGTGCACAAAAAGCTGGCATTGATAAAATGGCATTCGATATGGCCTATGATCTTAAGCCTCATGAAATTTGCTCATTATCCCTCTGGTCAGGAATAGTAAAAGATGAGAAAACTCAGAAGGTCAGCGAAATGCATGGAGAGCAATATGCAGAGTTTTTGAAAGGTGCTGCCAGTCAAGAATATGCTGGCTTGGTGATTAATGAGCTATATGATGATCCAAAACTCATGACATTGTCAGGAAAAACACTACTGGCTGCAGAAGTTGGAAACCAATATGGAGTTGAAGATATAGATGATTGCACTCCTAAGAGCGATAGAGAAACATTAGGCGGACCTAGAGATTTTTCAGAATCAGTGGTTTATTAATTAGACTTTTTCGCCGCGAGATCTCATGTCTTTGAGAACCTCATCAATGCCTTTTTTATCTATGATGCGCATACCTTTAGTAGATAGCTTTAGAGTTACGAATCTGTTCTCTGACTCAACCCAAAATTTATGTGTATGAAGGTTGGGAAAGAACTTCCTTTTCACTCGGTTATTCGCATGGGAAACGTGATTGCCGCTTTGTGGCATCTTCCCTGTTACTTGACATACTTTACTCATAGAAACGCGATTTTATAGGACATAGAGAGTCTTAGCAAGATAGAATGAACAAGAATGAAAAATTTATTTTTACTTAGGCATGCTAAATCCAGTTGGGATAATGCAGCACTTGTAGATTTTAACCGCCCTTTATCAAAAAGAGGAATATCAAATGCAATTTTATTGTCTAAATACATACAAAAAAACAGCATTTCATTTGATTTAGTCCTATCTAGTCCCAGCGAAAGAACGCAATCAACTCTTGATCTAGTGTTAAGCTCTTTTGATTCTATTCCAACAACCACTTACAAAGAATCTATTTATCATGCATCAGCATCAAGCCTCTCTCAGTTAATTAAAGAGCAAGATGATGAGATAAACAATTTACTGATCATAGGGCATAATCCCGGTCTGCATATTCTCACAGAAACATTAACTAATGAATCCATTGTAAAGTTTCCAACTTGTGCTTTTGTAAAAATTACTAATTTTAATTATTGGAAGGATATAGATGCTGGTATATTAAATCTCGAATCATTAATCACTCCCAAGGAACTCAAAAATGATTGATTTAAAGGTTAAAATTCTCAACCCACTTATAGGCGATTCTATTCCATTGCCAGAATATTCTACAGAAGGTTCAGCAGGTTTAGATTTAAGAGCATGTGTGGAGGAAAGTTTTACGCTAAAGCCTCAAGAGTGCAAATTAATTCCTTTAGGTTTTTCAATTTATATAGAAGATCCAACGCTGTCTGCTTTGGTAATTCCAAGATCTGGTCTTGGTTCGAAACATGGGATCGTTATGGGAAATTTAGTTGGTTTGATTGATTCTGACTATCAGGGGGAGCTTAAAGTGCCTCTCTGGAATAGATCTACAGAAGACTTTTTAGTCAGCAGTGGTGATAGGATTGCTCAAATGATTCTCGTACCAATTAAGCAGGCAAAATTAAGAGTAGTAGAGGATTTTTCAGAAACGGATAGAGGGACTAAAGGATTTGGTAGTTCGGGAGTTGAATAAGAGCTTATTTATCTTCTTCGCTTTCGCTATCTGATTCAGTATCAGTTTCTGCTTCAGCATTATCATCAGAGACCTCATCTGCAGGAGCCTCCTCAACAACATCTTCAACAACTTCTTCGACAGGGGCCTCTACTGCTTCATCTGCTATTTCTTCTTCAGTAACTTCCTCGGCTTTGGCTTCAGCTTTTTTAGATTTAGGTTTTGAAGCGCCTGATGCGCCAAAACGATCTTGGAATTTCTTCACTCTTCCACCAGAATCAAGCATTTTTTGTTTACCAGTATAGAAAGGATGTGAAGCTGATGAGACATCAAGCACATAATATGGGTATGTATTGCCATCTTCCCATTTCTTCGTTTGAGTCGTGCTAACAGTTGAAGGAATAAGAAAGTATTTATCTACTCCAACATCATGGAATAGTACTTCACGGGTTTGAGGATGTATGCCTTTTTTCATATTAAAATAAATTTTGGATGAGCACTATAACAAATACAGGTAGGTTTACAAATACATATGAGTAAATTTTTTTACAATGTCGCTATAGCTGTCCCACTAAGGCAAATCTTTACCTATCACTCAAATCAGCAGATTATTCCTGGCACTAGAGTGGCTGTTAAATTTGGCAGAACTAATAAGCTGGGCATAGTGACAGAGGCCATTAATGAGACCAACATTAAAACTAAACCCATTCATATAGTGTTAGATGATTTGCCAATTTTTTCTAAAACTGAGCTCAAAATTTTTCAATGGGCGTCTGATTATTATTTGCATCCAATAGGTGAAGTAATTAACTCCTTTTTGCCAACAAATCTCAGACAAACAAAGAATACTTTTGAGGCTGAAACGATTGAGGGCAATAAAGAAATCATAGAACAGAACTCAGAGTTTGAAACAACTCTCAATTCTGAACAGATTAAAGCTGTAAAGTTTTTGAATGAATTAAAAGGATTCATGCCAACCCTTTTACATGGAGTAACAGGCTCGGGCAAGACAGAAGTTTACATAAGATGCATTTATGAACAATTATTAAACAATAAATCGGTCTTGGTTTTAGCTCCTGAAATTGCTTTAACCCCTCAACTGGAAAGCAGGGTTAAAGATCAATTTGGAGATTTGGTAGGGGTTTACCATTCCAAAATGACACCATCTGCTCGATATAAAACTTGGAAAAAATTTCGTAGTGGTGAGATTAAAGTAATTATTGGCACGCGCTCTGCTGCAATGATACCAGCACCAAAGCTTGGACTCATTGTTGTTGATGAAGAGCATGACTCTTCATACAAACAACAAGAAGGCTTTAAATTTTCTGCAAGAGACATTGCAATTAAAAGAGCACAGATAATAAAAATCCCAATTATCTTAGGTTCGGCCACTCCATCCCTAAGAACACTTAAACTGGTTGAAGAGAAGAAATTTAAAACTATCAGCTTAACTAAAAGAGTCACCCAAAAAAACCCGCCAAAATTTACTATCCTCGATATTAATGATGTGCAGTTAGTTAGCGGTTTAGCTCCTCAGGCAATAGAGGCCATAAGTCAAACCTTAAAGCAAAAAAAACAAGCCATGATATTTATTAATCGGCGAGGCTTTGCGCCGCAATTTATATGTTCTTATTGTGACTGGAAAGCCATGTGTAATAGTTGTGATTCAAGCTTAGTATTTCATCATCAAGCCGCTCGATTGATTTGTCATCGCTGTGATTCAGCTTTTGGTGTACCAACTCACTGTCCAAACTGCTCCAAGGCGCAACTCTCTTTTCTTGGCACAGGCACCGAGCAACTTGAGGAAACATTAAAAGAACTTTTTCCCAAGATATCTATTCATAGAATGGATCGAGACTCAACAACAAAGGCTGGTTCTTTGGAAACACTACTCTCAGAAATAAATAATTCTGATACAGGCATTCTGATAGGCACACAAATGTTAATTAAGGGGCATGATTTTCCAAATTTAGAGTTAGTTGTAGCTGTCGATATTGATCAAGGCATCACAAGCTTAAACTCATCCGCTGTAGAGGAAATGGGGCAGCAACTGATTCAAGTCGCCGGAAGGGCGGGACGTTCATATGGCAATGCAACCGTCTTGGTTCAATCTAGGTATGTGAACGATCAAAATTTATTGCAGTTAAAGAGTGGAAATTATTTAAATTTTGCTAAATCTTTAATGAAGCAACGCCAATTAACCAATCAACCCCCATATATTTTTGAAGCAAGCATCAAAGCCTCATCACCAAAAGCTCAAACTAATATAGAAATGTTGAATCATGCAAAGCAATTTATAGATTCGAGCAAGTGTCTGCTCATTGGTCCCATTCCAGCTATACAATCTAAGGTTAGAGGCTCTTATAATCATCATTTACTTATTCAAGCTAATACAAGAACCCGTCTAAATAAACTTTTAGCTCATTTATCACATTCTCTTTCTAAAGATAAAAACAATATTTCCAAGAAGGTTCGCTGGGGTATCAATGTTGATCCGCTAGAGTTTTAAATATTGAAAGTTTGACCTACCAATTCTTCTGATAGGCTCCAAAGCTTGTGTGCTTCTTCAAGATTCTTTGAGTAATTAGATGATTTATGTATTTTTGAATCAACAAAGTATTCACCTGTCACCCCATCATTTTGTTTGGTTGCAAGATAGATAATGCTTTCAGCTCCTTTTAATGGTGATCTAAAAAATGGCCTTAGAATTAATCTTAGGGGTTTGCTATACCAAGCTTTATTTTGGCTACCAAGTGAAGTATTTACACCTCCTGGGTGGATAGCATTAATTGAAATATTCTCTGTAGATAGTTTAATTGCAAGGTATCTTGTGAAAAGTAAGTTTGCTAGTTTTGATTGTCCATAAGGTCTTAAGCCTTGCCCAAAATTATTTTTAAAATTTATATCTTCCCATTGCATTTTTTTTACAAATGAATGAGCAGCAGATGAGACATTCACAATCCTTGTCTCATTTTCACCTTTTAATTTATGGAGAAGCAGATTTGTAAAGAGAAAATATCCAAGGTGGTTGATTGCAAATGTATTTTCAATGCCCTCACTGGTTTCATGATATGAAGTATTTACAACACCAGCATTGTTGATGAGCACATCAATTTCCCCACATAAATCATTAATTTCATCCGCACATTTTTTAATGGAATCTTGTTTTGAAAAATCACAATACACTGAATGAACTTGAGTATCTGGGGATAGGGCTTTAATTTCAGCAAGAAGCTCGTTAGCAAGATCTTGATTTCGATAGGTAAACAATAGCTGAGGATTTTCTTTAGACAGTTCAATGGCTGCAGCTTTTCCTATACCATTTGTTGCACCTGAAATAACAATTGTTTTATTTTTTAGATTCCACATTAGATATATATTTGAATTACTTGACCAGGATAAATGCTTTTATTTTTTAAGTTATTCCAATTGACTATTTCATCAATGGTAACACCAAAACGAATAGCAATTTCTGAAATTACATCGCCTTTTTGGATTTCATAGTCAACAAATTTTGGCAGAGATGCCATGAAAGTATTTGGCTTGGGTTTAACTTTAAAATAGTTATGAATCCCCAAAAAAATGCTTCTGGCAATCATTCTCCTGCCTGCCTTGCCCTCCAATCTTCTTGCATCATCAGGATTTGTAATAAATCCAGACTCTATAAGGACTGAAGGTATGTCAATCGATTTTAATACCCTGAAATCAGCAAACTCTACATTTGGTTTATGCATCTTTGTATAAGGATCTCTTTTTAATTGTTCTAAAATTTTTTCTGCTAAGATGATGCTGTTATCTATCTTAGCCTCGTATGCTATTTGATAAAGAGTTCTAGCTGCATCTTCATCAAAATCTCTCACATCCAGTTTACCAATCTTTGATTTTACTTCTGGGCTAGTGGTTAATTTATTTTTTGAAAGGGTTGCAGCTGTAATTGAGGAAGCCTCTTCTGACCATACATAAACAGATGCGCCCTTAACTGAGGATAGTCTAAAGCCATCAGCATGAATTGAAACAAATAAATCAGCACCAAGTTTTCTTGCATTTTGATATCTATCATCCAGGCCCACATATCGATCATCTGATCTGATCATTACTGGCTTATATCCATAGGTATTTTTAAGGGTGCGCTCTAATTCTCTCGCAATTAAAAGTGTCACATCTTTTTCTAGAATGTTTTTACCAACTGACCCTGGGTCTCTTCCTCCATGACCTGCATCTATTGCTACAATAATGTCCCTTAGATTTTTTGAGATTTTTTTATCTCTTTTGATCTCTAGAATTAAATCAACTCGATCCTTGAATTTAACTTGCCAAGGTTTTTTCCAATACACAGATCCCTTTAAATCAATCACAATTCGTGTAGTACTGCCAACCTCACTAGCTCTGATAAGTTTTATGGGAGAGAATGATGAGGGTTTAATTGGATCATTAAGAGAGACATTTTTTAAATCAATCACAATCCTTGAAGGGTCATCTAGGGCATATGAATTAATTAAAGCAACCTTGTCTAAGTTAAATACTATTTTTAAGTTGCCAGATTCAAGCTCAGAAATATTACTAAAAGATACTCGATTGGAAGCTTCTAATGTAATAGTACAAATGCAAAGAATTGCAAGGAGAAATCTGAATTTATTCATTTTCATAATAAGTTTTAATACTGGATTCAATATTATTATCCTTGCATTCTATTGAGGCATGTCTTGCCTGATTGTCATGCTCCAGATCGATTATAACGTCCACATTTCTATCTGTCTGAAGATTTTCTGGCCACTCAATAAAAATAATTTTTGGCATACCAATCTCTCTATCAAGATTTAATACTTCTACATCCTCAGTGGAATTTATTCTATATAGATCAATGTGCAATAATAGCCTTCCATCAATTTCATACTCTTCACACAAGGTGTATGAGGGACTGGTAACCACATCTCTCCAATTTAAATTTTGTAAAACGCCCCTCACCAGGGTAGTTTTTCCAGCTCCCAAATTACCATTTAAATGAATCTCAAAATTTTTAAAATCAAGATTCTTAATAGCGCTTCCAATAGCTGCACCTAAAAGTAATGTATTGGACTCGTTTTTTAATCTTAGTTTAAGCATTAAATATTAATTCAGGAATTTTCTTATATAAGGAATCAGCTCGCCAGCAGCTAAACCTATTTTGCCGACATCTTTGGCAAACTCTTCACCAGCCTGAGCATGTATTCCAACGCCCGTTATTGCAGCATCAATTGGAGCTAATCCCTGAGCCATTAATGACCCAATAACTCCAGAGAGAACATCACCAGAGCCGGCAACAGCTAATTCCGGACCTCCAGAAGAACATAGATAGACATTACTTTTATCGCAAACAATTGTTCCATTGCCTTTAAGTACGATGATGCAACCATATTTTTTCTGCAATTCTTTTGCCGATTTAATTCGATTTTTTTGAACTTCTTTTGCAGTGATCTGCAACATTTCTGCCGCCTCACCAGGATGAGGAGTAAGCACTGTTTGACTGTGAAGTGTTATTTTAGAAAAAGTTTCATGGGCTAGCAATCTAAGAGCTCCTGCGTCTAACAGGGTAGGGGTTTCATTATCTGTTACAGAGTAAAGAAGCTTGTAAAGTATCTGTTCTGACCAGTAGTTTTCAAATAAACCAGGACCTGCTACAACTGCATCAGGCCATTCTAAGTTAGCCTCTAGATCTTGAGCATTATCAGCACCAGATACCATTACTTCTGGATTTTTTGCAAGGCTTGCAGAGACGTGAGATTTTCTAGTCAGCAATCTTACAAGTCCTGCTCCAGTTTTTAGCCCAGACTCTGAGGACATAATGCCAGCCCCACCAAAACCTTCGTCTCCAGCAATTATCAAAAGCTTGCCATGATCACCTTTATGCGCATTCTCTTTTCTTATTGGGATATTTTTTTTGATATCCTCAAAAGAGAATTCGTTCACTGCTGGGCTTACATTTTTATTCATACTAAGTCCAAGATCTTTTAAAATTAGCTTGCCACAATAATTTTTACCTTCATTAATTCGCTGTCCAAGCTTATAACCAATAAAGGTAATTGTTTTATCTGCATTAAAACATGCTTTAGAAATTTCTCCAGTATTAGAGTCAATTCCAGTAGGAACATCTATCGCTACTTTAGATTCAAATTTATCACAGATCGATAATATTTCTTCTAACTTTCTACTCAAATCTATTCTTCCTCCTATTCCAAATATTGCATCTACTACAACTGTTGAGCTGGGAATATTTTTAAGTGCTTTTGGGCTAACAAATTCTGAATTTTTTGCCTTATTAAATGCATGCTCGCATAAGGGAGATTTTTTTGTATCGTCTAGCACATCTATAAATTTGACACGTTTTTTTAATTTGCCTAGACCCATGCCTATGAAATATCCATCGCCACCATTATTGCCAGGCCCACATAAAATCAAGAAATCAGAAGATGAGTAAGTTTTGTTTAATATCTCAACAGACTGCCTAGCAGCCTCTATCATTGCAAGCAGGTCATCACCTTTTTTAATAAAAGAATTTTTCTCGAAATCTTTAACTTGTTCCGCAGTATAAATACTAATCACTAATAGATAGACTTCCTTCCGCTAATCTGTCTGAGTGGTAAGAGCCAATCCACAAGGATCCATTATGGGGCAGGCCAACTGTTCCAACCCCCATATTAGTGCTCTTAAATTTAAAGGACTCAACCAATGAAAGGTCTAACAAAGATAGTTTGTTAACTGAAAATGGAAGAGTGCAATTTACAACTTCGCCACACCCTAAAGATTCTGTAACTGAGTGATCATGATTAGTAACCCACGCAAAGCCATCCTCAATAATTACATTGTCAGGTGAATTGTGTTTATAGACTCCTAAAGATTTTTTTGAACCTAAGTCAAACAGAACAGTCTTATCCCCAAGGTTATAATTTACAATTAGATTATTATTTTTTTGATCTAATGCAATGCCATTTGGAAAAGACCCAGCCGTGTAGTTTAATTCCTCGAGCTTATTATCTTGAGTCCATTTTACAACCATGCCTGTATCTGATTTTGCAAATACATTCCACAAGGCTTTGATTAACGAAAAGTCAGATTCGAACATATGAGAGGCATAGAAGTTTCCAGATGTATCTAAGGAAACATCATTGAAATAATATTGGCCATCCACATCGATACAGCCCTTCCACTCAAGCATCCAGTTATTTTTTTGAAATAACTCAAACATTTCTATGCTTTCATTGGGATAGTGACTAACAACTGCAAGCTGCAGCTTTCCATCTTTTCTTTGAACTAAATCAATGCCATGTGGGCCAAATGGAATATTTGGATCTCTGAAGCAGTCCTCGGAGCCCCATTCATTTTTACCAAAAGTTATTTTTGCACTAGTTCTAGTTTTATCTGTTAAATTAAAAAAGCTTAATTTACCAGATGTCATTTCAACCAATGGCGCCATTCCCCCAAACTCAGCCACAATTAAAAAATTGCCATCTGGGGTAAGAGCCAAATCTTCAGGATTCATAAAATCACAATAGACCTTTAGCTCTTCATTACTTTGACACCCATCTAGAGGTTCAATATTGTTGTTATTTCCAAGCCATAAAAATGCAATAACACTTAATGAAAGTGTTCCTAGAATAGCTATTGTTCTTTTTTTCATTTTTCTTCCTCCCATTCCTGTAAATAATTATTTATAAGAGAAACGAGCTGCAGCGGTGAATCAAGTGGGACATGATGAGCTGCATCCTCAATTACTTCAACAATCATAGTATCTTTAAATGCCTCTCTAATGTATTTCATTATTTTTGATTCTAATAATAGACTTTTACCGCCAGCAACAAAAAGTGCTGGGCACTGAAATTTAAATTCATAATTGTGTAGGCGCCTAAGAGTAGCAAACAGCCTATCATCAAATCGCCATCGCCAGCCGCCTTCATCATTGAAAACCGAATGCTCTGCAATATATCTAAGATACCACCAATTTTCACAGTCCTGGGGAGGCATCAGTCTAAACCTTTTGATAATTGAAACCTTGTCAGGATAGTATTTGATTTTTCTTAGCGGACCAGTGCTTTGGTGTTTATCATAGTCATATGTTGGAGGTCGAATAGGAGAGTCAATCATTATCAATCCATTAAATACTTCTGGCATCTCGCTAGCCATAAATCCAGCTACATGCCCACCAAGTGAATGTCCTATAAGAAATATTTTTTGATGAGAATTTAGTACTTTTTCTTGATGTAATATTCCCACCAATGCTTCACTGAAGCCTTCAAAATTATATTTTGTTCTATGACCAGACTCTCCCATTCCAGGTAGATCTGGAGCAAAAATAGTGCAGTTTCTATTAATAAGTGGAGCTATTGGATCCCACCATCTTTTATGAGCACCAGTTCCATGAATTAAAATAACAATATTTTCTGCATCTTTTCTATCCCATGCCTGATATTTAATATTACCAAGTTGATGAGAGAGAATTTCTTGTCTTGGGTTACTAGATATAGAAGAATGAAACCAGTTTGGGGCATCTTTTAGATCGGTTGAAAGTGAGTCAGTAATTTCCATTCATGAGTATTCTAAAGGATAATAAAACTCCATACTATCCATGCAAGCAATGACAACAATTATTAAACCAGCCGCTACAGTAATCTTAATGCGAGATGCAGAAGAAGGTGGATTTGAGATATTGATGGTCAAGAGAAGCAGTAGATCTGCTTTTGGAAGTATATATGTTTTTCCAGGCGGTAAATTAGATCAAGAGGATTCTACTCCTGAGTTATATTCTTATTGTAAGGGGATGACTGATTCAGAGGCATCTAGAAAATTAGGAATTGAAAAGGATGGCCTAGCATATTGGATAGCATGCATAAGAGAGTGTTTTGAAGAGGCAGGAGTGCTATTGACAGAGACCAATGACTCAATAATTCAAGATACATTTAAGCTAAATGCTTTAAGAGATAAATTAAATAATCAAGAAATATCTTTCAAAGATATTTGTATTTCTGAGGCATTAAACCTAAGAGCCAAAGATATTGTGCCGTGTGCTCACTGGATAACGCCAACCATTGAGCCAAAAAGATTTGATACAAGATTTTTTCTTGCTAAGGTAGATTCCAAGCAACTCGCTAGCCATGATGGTTTTGAATTAACAGAAAGCACTTGGATCAAACCTCTAGATGCTCTTCAAAGATTGGAACAAGGTGAAATGAATATGATTATTCCAACTATAGAAAATATTAAAACTCTGAGTCAATTTTCTTCAAGCAAAGATGCGTTTGATTATTTTGATAGTTTAAAAGATGAAGAAATTCCTCCAATACTCCCAAAATTTATTAAAAAAGATGGCAATTGGATTGGATTTTTGCCTGGAGATGAGGGGTATGACAATGTCTAGAGATTTTATTCAAAGGGTAACAGCTTCTAATGGAAGTGTGTTCACAGGCCCTGGAACCAATAGTTTTCTTATTGGTCGAAATGATATAACTTTAATTGATCCAGGGCCAAAAATTGATGCACATATAGAAAACTTGGTTAAGCTTGGCGAAGGTAAAATAAAAAGAATTTTGGTTACTCATACCCATCGTGATCATTCTCCTGCAGCTAAAGTTTTGGGAGAAATGTTAGGGGTCCCTTTGATGGGCAGGCTACTTGAGAAAGATGACTCTCTTCAAGACAAAACTTTTAAACCAGATCGTATTCTCGAGCATGGTGATTTAATTGAAACAGATGAATACACCATAGAAACAATTCATACCCCGGGGCATGCATCAAACCACCTTTGTTACTTAATCCAAGAAGAAAAAGTCATGCTCACTGGAGATCATATTATGAATGGTTCAACGGTTGTCATTGCTCACCCCGATGGATCTATGAAAGATTATTTAAATTCTTTGGCTTTATTACGAAATTATAATTTTAATAAAATAGGACCAGGCCATGGCGACTTTCTTGAAGAACCAATGGCGGTGGTTGACTGGATTATTGATCATAGACTTGAAAGGGAAAAAAAAGTGATCTCTAAGTTGAAAAATTTTTCAAACGTTACTTCTAAGGATTTGGTTGAAAGTGTCTATGATGACGTTGATCCCAAGCTTCATCCTATTGCAATTTGGAGTCTAGAAGCCCACCTATATAAACTTCTTGAAGATGAGATGGTTCAATATGACTCAACAGAAAAAACTTGGTCTTTTATATAAAATAGATGTTCGCTTTTATTTTAGGCTGCCTGTATCTAAGCACAGCTTTGTTGCATCTATGGCTAATTAAAGAAAAATTTAATATTTTTAGATTTATTTATAATCCCAGAAATAGGAATTACCTTCTTCTTTTTGATGCACCCTTTTTACTCCTAAGTTTTGCAGCAATCATTGAGGAAAGTCATTGGTTTCTCTTTGTTATATTTTTTATGCATGCAATAAACTCAATGACACTTTTATTAAAACCTCAGCTTTTTTATCAATCTAAAGATGAAATTCAATTAATGGAAGTTGAATCTTTAAACAACTATTTAGTAATAATGGCCTCAGTATTTGGAGTAGGCTGTTTATTGATTAGTTACTTATAAACTTAGTTTATTTTTAATTAAATCATCAACTACGCTTGGATCGGCCAAGGTTGAAGTATCACCCAGATTATCAAATTCACCCCCAGCAACTTTTCTTAGGATTCTTCTCATAATTTTTCCAGATCTTGTTTTTGGAAGGCTAGGAGCCCATTGAATGAGGTCAGGTTTTGCAATGGGACTAATTTCATTAGCAACAAAATTTTGTAACTCTATTATCAGTTTTTCATTCTCTTCTTCCCCAACCATTAGCGTTACATACGCATAGATGCCTTGGCCTTTTATTGGATGTTCAAAGCCAACAATCGCAGCTTCAGCAACTTTCTCATGAAGCACCAATGCACTTTCTATTTCTGCTGTACCAAGCCTGTGTCCAGAAACATTTAACACATCATCAACTCTACCAGTGATCCAAAAATATCCATCTTTATCTCTTTTCGCGCCATCGCCAGTGAAATAGGCGCCTTCATAGGTAGAAAAATATGTATCTATCATCCTTTGATGATCTCCGTACACACTTCTTATTTGGCTTGGCCATGATTGCGTGATGATTAGATTGCCTGATTGCTCTCCTTCCAAAACAACTCCATTCTCATCTACAAGTTCTGGCTTTACACCGAAAAATGGCAAAGTTGCCGATCCTGGTTTTACTGGAGTGATGCCCGCGATGGGAGAGATTAAAACCGAGCCTGTTTCTGTTTGCCACCAAGTATCAATTATATGACAGGCTTCATTGCCAACGACCTTGAAATACCATTCCCATGCTTCTGGGTTGATTGGCTCTCCAACAGTTCCAAGCAAACGAAGGCTTTTTCTGCTTGTTTTTTGGACATATTGATCTCCTTGAGCCATTAAAGCCCTGAGTGCAGTTGGCGCTGTATAAAAAATGGAGATTTGATGCTTATCACAAATTTCCCAGAACCTAGAGGGTGAAGGATATGTTGGAATGCCTTCAAACATCAAACTAGTAGCTCCATTAGATAAGGGACCATAGAGAATGTAAGTGTGGCCTGTAATCCATCCAACATCTGCAGTACACCAGTATTTATCGTTAGATTCATATCCAAAAAGATACTTAAAGCTTAGGTGCGCCCCCAGCAGATACCCTGCGGTTGTATGCATGACACCTTTTGGTTTTCCTGTCGAACCAGATGTATACAAAATGAATAATGGATCTTCTGAATCCATTGGTTCGCATGGACAGTTATTTGATGCTCCAGCAAACATTTCTTCATAATCTTTGTCTCTATTTTCAGTCCAGCTAATTTCCCCACCTGTTCGTTTGATAACAAGGCAATGCGCAACCTTTGGACACTCTGATAGTGCCTTATCAACATTATCTTTGAGAGGAATTTTTTTACCACCTCTGATTGCTTCATCTGCTGTAATTACTATGGTGCAATTTGCGTCTAAAATTCTATCTTTTAAAGATTCTGGAGAAAATCCTCCAAATACTACTGAGTGAATAGCACCAATTCTTGCACAGGCCAACATTGCGAATGCTGCTTCTGGGATCATTGGCATATATATACAAACCCTAGATCCTTTTGAGGCACCTAAATTTTTTAAAATATTTCCAAATCTGCATACATTTTTGTACAAGTCAGCATAACTAATTTCTGAAGATTCATCCGGATCATCTCCTTCCCAGATAAGTGCAGTCTTATCTGCGTGCATTTCTAAATGTCTGTCAATGCAGTTATAAGCAATATTAATTTTGCCGTCTTCAAACCATTTTGAATCAACAAATTCACCATTATGAACGTTAGAAAAAGACTCCACCCAAGATAAATTTTTTTCAGCCTGGTCTCCAAAGAATGTTTGAGGATCGCTTATAGACTCCTGATACATTTCATCGTATTCGTCTAAATTTTTTATGAATGGATTAACAAGATTTTTAGGAGGTAGATATTTTTTTTCTGCCACTAGATTTCCTTAAAATTTATAGGATAGAAGGCTGAGGATTAATAAAATTTTTACCCCTAGGATCAGACATAATTTTATTAATGAGCATGTCATAGTCAGAGCCCCCTCCCTCAAGATCGATATCTGCTGCATTAATAATTAACAGAGGAGCATTCTCAAAATATAAAAAGAATTTTGAGTAGGCATCATTTAGCCTTTCAAGATAATCCACAGTAAGAAATTTCTCATCAGGGTTGCCACGTTTATTGATTCTCTCCAACAAAATTTCAACTGGAGCTTGAAGATAGATTACCAAATCAGGTGAGGGCGCATCCAGGGTTAAATGTTCATATACTTTTTCATATAAACCCATCTCCTCTTCAGATAAGGTAACTTCTGCAAATAATCTATCTTTTTGAATTAAGAAGTCTGCAACACGGACAGGCTCAAACAATGATCGTTGCTTTAGATCTTCAATTTGTTGCATTCGTTGAAACAAGAAAAATAATTGAGTGGCCAGCGCTGATTGTTTGGGGTTTCTATAGAAGCTTTTGAGAAAAGGGTTTTCTGCCGGCTGCTCTAAAAAAACATCGTAATTAAATGTCTCTGCAATCTTATGGGCGAGCGTAGTTTTTCCAACTCCAATTGGTCCTTCAATTGCAATATATTTTGGAAGCGGAGCTTCCTGTAAAGCAGGTTCCATAAGGTTTTTAATCTATTTGTTAAAGATTAGCTTAACTCTTCCAAGAAACCAAATTTTTTCTCAACTGGACTGCTTCTTGATTCTCTCAATGACTTAAGTAATGAAATTTTTCCAGGCCTATTCACCTTTTGAAATTGGGTCCACCAGTTACCCATGCCTTGCAAATCACCTGCTGCCTCTTCTCTCAAGAGCAAGAAATCATATGCAGCTCTGAATCGAGGATGGTTTAAAATTTTATAGGGCTGATGACCTAAACGTGTTTCAAGTTTTAATTGCAGCGACCAAATATCTTTAATATATCCATGAAATTTTCTTGGTACAGCAGTTAATGCTTGCTGCTCTCTTATAATCCTGTCCATACTTCTAAAGAATTTTCTTAGATTTAAAGCTCCTTTTTCCTTTGAAGCATTGAGCAGTCTTGGCCAAAGCAGTGCAGCAATTAAAAATCCTGGAGTAACAGATTTGGATGCCTTTAATCTATTGTCAGTATTAATTAATGCGGCTTTTTGAAATCTCAAGCTAAAAGAATTTTCCTTATAATCACTTGAGTTAACTAGATATCTCAAGACCCCAAAAGAGTCTAGTTTATTGAAGTTGTTAAGCGCATTTTTTGAAAGAAAAATTTTACAAAATTCATCAAACATCCTTGCATTAGAAATATTACCAAGTAGATGCCCCTTTTGATATATAGCTTCTTTTACATCATTAGAGATTTTGAAGTTTAATTTTGAGCTAAATCGAATTGCGCGCAAGCTTCTCACAGGGTCCTCTTCAAATCTAATTAGCGGATCACCAATCGAGACAAGAATTTTTTTTTGAATATGCTGCAGACCATTATGAAAATCACATAACTGATTATCTATTGGATCAAAATACAGAGCATTAATAGAGAAGTCTCTTCTTATACAGTCTTCTTCTATAGTTCCCCATACATTATCTCTAAGAATTTTCCCTTCGGAGTCTTTAACAATTCCTGAGCTATTATCCTCTTTAGATGCATGTGCTCTGAAGGTAGAAACCTCAATTAACTCATTTCTACTATAAACATGAACTAAGCGAAACCTTTTACCAATAATCCTAGATGATCTAAAAATCTTCCTGACTTCTTCGGGAGTAGCATTTGTCGAAACATCAAAATCTTTTGCTTTTATTCCAACTAGTGAGTCACGTACACACCCTCCAACAAGGTAGCCTTGGAATCCAGATTGCTTTAATTTTTTAACAATCTCAATTGCAAATGGGCTGAATTTATTTTCCTTTAAAATCTTTGGAATTTTTGCTGTAGATACTTTATTTTTTTTATTCAAAAGCTTAAAAGAAAAATTTATGAGCTTGGTAATTATCCACCAAGTTGTTTTTCTTTAATTTCATCAAGCGTCTTGCAGTCAATACAATGCGTAGCGGTTGGACGAGCTTCAAGTCTTTTAACTCCTATTTCTATACCACAAGCATAACAGTATCCATAGTCATCTTGCTTGATTTGCTCTAGAGAGCCTGCAATTTTATTAATAAGCTTTCGTTCCCTATCTCTTGTTCTCAACTCAAAAGCAAACTCTTCCTCTTGAGAGGCTCTATCGATTGGATCAGCATAAGATTCACCTTTATTTTTCAAGTGATCAAATGTTTTTTGCATTTCTTCTCTCAAATGCTCGCGCCACTCAATTAAAACTGCGTTAAAGTGCTTCTTCATTGCGGCACTCATATATTTTTCACCTTTACGACCCTTGTACGAAGAGATTGGAGTAGTTCTTTTTTTAGCCGGAGCTTTCTTTGTTGTGCTTTTTTTAGCCGGGGCTTTCTTTATCGTGCTTTTTTTAGCCGGGGCTTTCTTTGTCGTGCTTTTTTTAGCCGGAGCTTTCTTTGTCGTGCTTTTTTTAGCCGGGGCTTTCTTTGTCGTGCTTTTTTTAGCCGGGGCTTTCTTTATCGTGCTTTTTTTAGCAGTAGATTTTTTTACATCTGCTTTTTTAGGCATAATTTAATTAATTAAAGTTTTTAGGCGCATGAAATTATCAGAAAGCAGAGCAATAAGCTAGCTTTTTTTGAAATTATTTAATACTTCCCTATATGATTTTTGGTTAAGCCTTGGCCCAAAAGTTTCTACAACCTTAGAAGCTCCATAATTTGCAAATTCAGCACAAGACTTTAAATCATTGTTTTGAAGCAATGCATATAAGAAACTGCCAGCGAACATATCTCCAGCACCATTAGTATCAACAGGCTTAATACTAACATTAGGAGTATGGATTATTTCATCGCTTGTAATTACCGCACTACCTTTTTCTCCCATCGTAATTACTGAAGTGTATGATTTCTCTTGCAGTTTAGTGAATGCTTCATCAATATTTTCTGCACCAACAAATGCCATGGCCTCATCGTCATTGCCAAAAATATAGTCCAAGCCAAAAGACTCCATTTCATAGAATTTATCTTTAAATCCCATAACAATTCCTGGATCAGATAATGAAAAAGCGATTTTTACTCCTGGGAAGTTTTGAAGATGATTAAGAGCCTGCAAGGTAACTTTATAATTTTCCTCACTTGTGACCATATATCCCTCGATATAGAAAATTTTAGAATTTGCAATCTGATCTAGATCTAGATCAGATTCATCCATCAATGAGCTTACATTAAGCGCAGTAGTCATTGTTCTTTTGGCATCAGGGGTAACTAGGATTAAGCATTTTCCAGTTGGAATACTACTCGCAGGAGCCATATTTCCTTTGTGACCAACTCCAGCTTCCTTCAGGCTTTCTAGATACCTTATCCCATCTTGATCATCAGAGATCTTGCAGGTGTGAAAGCATTTGGCGCCAAAGCTTGCTGCTGCAACAAGACTATTGGTTGCAGATCCACCACAGTCTGAAACAGTCTCAGCTCCAGAGGCAATAAGTCTCTCTATTATCGGTGCATGCTCTTCTGCACTGGATAGGGTCATTTGATCTATTTCTAGGCCAAGCTCTTCGATAAGGCTATGCTCAACCTTGAACACAGTATCCACAAGGGCATTTCCAATTGCGCTAATATCATTTTTCATTTTTATAATTCCTTAATTGCATCTTCAATCTTATTTTTTGTTTGATCAATTATTGACTGATCGTGAGTGGAGGATATAAATCCAGCTTCATATTTTGAAGGCGCAAAGTATATCCCATGATTTAGGGCAGCATAAAAGAATTTTTTAAACATGGTATCGTCACTTTGTACAACATCCTCAAAATTATTTGGTAAGTTTTCACTAAAGAAAAAACCAAACATTCCTCCGATAGAGGAGGTTGAAAATGGAATACCTTTAGCGCTCATTAGATCTTTTGTATGAGTCATTATCTCTATAGAAGCTTGTTCTAATGAATCAAATGGATTCTCTTTAATCAAAGCATCTATTAAAGCAATGCCAGCACTCATTGCTAACGGATTTCCGGATAATGTGCCTGCTTGATATATGGGACCTAATGGAGCGAGTTGATCCATAACTGATTGCTTGCCTCCAAATGCTCCAACAGGAAGACCGCCGCCTATGACTTTTCCAAGAGCTGTTAAGTCAGGTTGAATCTCATATATAGCTTGCGCTCCTCCAAGCCCCACACGAAAACCTGACATCACTTCATCAAATATAAGTAGAGAATTGTATTTGTCGCATAACTTTCGTAAAGCATTCAGAAATTCGGGCTCTCCCGGAATAAATCCCATATTGCCAGCAATAGGCTCAACAATAATTGCAGCAAGATCATCACTAATTTCACTAGTAATTTTTAGCAAGGCTTCAATATCATTATAAGAACAGCTATATGTTAATGCCGCTAACTCATTCGGTATCCCCGGAGAATCTGGCAAGCCAAAAGTAGAGACCCCAGAGCCTGCTTTGACTAGCAATGAGTCAACATGCCCGTGATAACAACCAGTAAATTTAAGAATTTTATTTTTGCCCGTGAAGCCTCTAGCAAGCCTAATACAACTCATGGTAGCTTCAGTTCCAGAATTTACCATCCGTAGTTTCTCCATTGATGGAACCTGACCCTTAATCATTCTTGCAAGGGTATTTTCTAAGCTCGTGGGAGCACCATAACTTGTTCCAAGTTCTAACTGAGCCTTAATAGCATCTAAAATAATTGGATTTGAGTGACCTAGAATCATTGGACCCCAGGAACCTATAAAATCTATGTATTGATTTTCATCTTCATCTATTAAAATTGGGCCTTTTGCAGACTTAAAAAAAATAGGCTTGCCATCTACGTTTTTGAATGCTCTAACTGGAGAATTTACACCACCGGGCATAAGAGATTGAGCTTGCTTAAAAAGCGATTCTGAGTTTGTTCTTTTCAAAGGTATTTAGTAATAATTTTTTATAGAAAGCGAACCCTGCACGCAGGATTATAACAAATTTCTAAGTAATATTTTTACTTAAAAAGTTGGATTGTTTAGAATTTATAGACAGCAGCAATTATTCCTATAAGCAAAAGAAAGACTGGTAACTCGTTAAAAACACGCAACTTAAAACCAGTCCAGTTATGTGAATTAGATTGTAAATCTTTGAGAATTTTCAAGCAAAAAATTTGGTAGAGTACCAAAGTCAAAACTACAAAAATCTTAGCAATTATCCACTTTTGAGAAAAAAATCTAATCCAATCAGACCCTAGAAAGCCCATCATTAATCCAAACAATAACGCTAATAGACCTATGGGGGTAATGAACTTTATCAAGTTTGCTTGCATAATTGTTAATTGATCTTTTGTTTCCTGGTTTTCACTTTCTACGTGGTAAACAAATAAACGCGGTAAGTAAAAAATGCCAGCAAACCATGAAACCATGAATAGAATATGCAGGACTTTAAAAACTAGGTAGATGTTCATTCAAAATGTATTTTAGCCTCACTATTGTCTTATAGAAAAATATTTTAGCTTTAGTGTTGTTGAAAATAATTTTATTCCTATAAAATAAGTATCTAATGAGCTCTGAAATGACATCAATCAACTTAAGCAGCAATGCCAAGAAACGCATCAAAGACCTTTTGCCTACTCATAAGTCAAAGTATTTTAGGGTTTATGTAACAGGTGGAGGGTGCTCAGGCTTTCAGTATGGGTTTAAGTTTGATGAAAGCCCTGAAGGGGATGATGATGTTGTAAATTTTGATGGCTTTACTCTCTTGCTGGATTCTCTCTCCTACCCATATCTTTATGGCTCGACTTTAGATTTTGTTGAAGATCTCTCTGGTTCACGATTCTTAGTTACCAACCCAAATGCAAAGACTACATGTGGATGCGGAGAGTCTTTTACTATTTAAACTTGGTTAGAGTTCCAAGCAACCCTTTATTTTTTTTGACAAGGAGAGGATTTCTGCAAACTCTTTGCCGTGCCATCCATCCAAATGCCATAGCCTCAATTGCTTGAGGATCGAAACCATATTCACTACTTGAAGTAAGAGCCATTTCTATGTGTTCCTCTATTGAGGATACTAAAAATTTATTTTTTTGCCCGCCACCACAAATTATCACTTTATCAGGTATTTTTTTCAGCGTGTTTATAGATTTTTTTATGCATACAGCAGTGAGCTCAGTTAGAGTTGCTAAGACATCATTAGATGATTTTTTTAACAGTTTCTTAGGGATGAATTTAATATTGAATATTTCTTTACCTGTTGACTTTGGATGACGCCTTTTAAAAAATGGATGAGCGAGCATTTTATTAAGTGAAGGAATATGAACTTCCCCATTTTTTGCATACTCACCATTTTTATCAAAGGGACGATTAAGAAAATTCTGACAGTAAATATCCATAAGTGCGTTACCTGGCCCACAATCAGAACCATAAAATTCATCTTTTCCGTCTAAGTATGTATAGTTCGAAATTCCCCCAATATTTAAAACAACTAAAGGAGTATTTTTTATTGAAAAAATCTTTTGATGAAATTCAGGAACAAGTGGCGCACCTTCTCCACCAAGCTTTATATGATCATTTCTAAAATCACTAACAACGTCTATCTCGCATTCATCTGCAATAATTTTGGGGTCACCGGCTTGAATTGAAAACGGGTATTTATCTTTTGGCTTATGAAATAGTGTCTGCCCCGATAAACCAATCGCAGCTACATTTCTTTTATTAATTTTATTAAGAGCAAGAAATTTTTTTATTGACCTACTAAAAGCAAAACCAATTTTATTATTTAATTCAAAATACTTTTCAAGACTTAATTCTTGTTGCTGAATTACTTTTGCAATATCTTTTCCTAAAGTCGCAGGATAATTAAAAGAGCTAAATTCTAATAGATTGATTTGATTAGAAAATTTTATCGAGCAAATATCAATTCCATCATGGCTAGTGCCACTCATGGTACCTATAAAAATTCTATCTGAAGAGTTGCGCATTGGGATCTTTGGATAATAACTGATCTGCTAATTCTATGTAAGTATTCCTGAATACTTTAAATTGATCCATTTTAGACTGATCTATTGGAGATGCTGAGGGAAGTGCTACCTTCAGTGGATCTGTTCTTTTTTCTCCGATTCTAAATTCATAATGAAGGTGAGGGGCTGTTGCTAAACCTGAATCACCAACATACCCTATGGTCTGACCTTGAGAAATCTTCATTCCTTTTGCAATACTTGGGTGGTACTTATCCATGTGAGCATATAAGGTTGTTATTTCTCCTCCGTGTCGAATAACTATCGTTCTCCCATATCCACCTTTCCATCCAATTGACTGAATTACTCCTTCACCCGTTGCCCGAATAGGCGTTCCTCTTTTAGCCGCATAATCAACCCCATTATGAGCCCTTATAGTATTAAGAATCGGATGCCTTCTATTTGGATTAAAGTGCGAACTTACATAGGCAAAATCAAGTGGAGCCTTTAAAAAAGCTTTTTCCAGACTCCCACCATCCTCATTAAAGTAATCCCATTTCTTGTTTCTACCTTCAAACCTAATAGCAGTGTATCGATTATTTTGATTGTAAAATTCTGCATACAAAATACTCCCGTTTTCAATTTTTTGCCCATCAACAAATGGAGTTTCATATAGGAGTTTAAACTTATCCCCAGCCCTAATATCAAAAACAAAATCAATGTCCCATCCAAAAATATAAGCCAGATCCATAATCACGCTTTCAGGAATATTATTTTTTAGCCCAGACAAATAAAATGATGATTCTATAAGTCCTGTTTTAAAAGAGTTAATAAGCTCTGGTTTTTTATCAATTCTTGTAATTGAGATCTTAGGAGATAAATCGATTTGATATGACAAAAGCGGCCCTTTATAGATAATAATTTTTTGCAACATTCTATCTAAGGACAAAAATTCTATTCTATTATTTGGCAGTATATTTTTTATCTCATTGGTTTTGTCTTCTCTAAAAATTTTATATGTATCATTGAGGGAGACCTTGTATTTTTCGAATATTAAGGAGAGGTTTTCTCCTTCTTGAACAGTATGAATTTTTTTTGTTTGAACGCTAGGTGTATTTTGAGTTGATAAAGATATAGTCTCCGAAATAATTTCTGGCAATATTTCTTCTTTTTCTAACCCGGCATCATAAATGTATAAGATTCCAAACAGTCCTAAAAAAACAAAAGGCAATGTTTTGGCGTTGGGTCTATAGGTACTCACAGTTACTAAATTTACCTGACTAGTTTAAATGATAGAGACCCAATATTTTCTATTTCAGCTTCAATTTTATCGTCAGGATTAAGCTTGCTAACTCCTGAAGGAGTTCCAGTAAAAATGATATCGCCAGGTTTAAGCGTTATGAATTTTGATAACCAGCTAATAAGCTCATCAACTTTCCAAGTCATATTTGACAGATTGCTAGATTGTTTAATTTGGCCATTTACTTTGAGCAATATTCTGCCTTGATCTAAAAGCAAACCTTCTTTTTTTTGAATCTTTGATATCGGCGCAGAATTATCAAATCCTTTGCTTAAGTCCCAAGGCTTGCCAGCTTCCTTTGCAACAGCTTGCATATCTCTTTTAGTGAGATCTACTCCTACTGCATATCCAAAAATATGCTGACTTGCTTGTGATGCAGATATATTCGAGCACTCTGATTTTAAAAAAACAACAAGCTCAACCTCATGATGGAGATTGTCTGTTTGAGCCGGAAAGGGAATGTTTGCTAATTGGGTAATAGCTTGAGGCGGCTTACTGAAAAAAAATGGTTGATCTTTGTCTACCTCACCACCCATCTCTTTTGCATGATCAGCATAATTTTTACCTACACAGTAAACTTTTCCTACTGGAAATAGATCTTTACTTTCCTCTATAGCCATTCCCCTAACGATTGGCTTAAATACAAAATGAGATTTCGAGAGTTCGGTCATATGATTTCAAACATTTATTCGATTAAATACTATAATAAATGATTACTCATGAAAGAAAATCTTAATTTAATTAAACGAGGCATTGATGAGCTTATTAGTGAAGATGAGCTAATAGCAAAACTCAAATCAAAGAAACAGCTTGTTGTGAAGGCTGGTTTTGATCCTACTGCGCCAGATTTACATCTTGGTCACACAGTACTTATTAATAAATTAAGACACTTCCAACAATTAGGTCATCAGATTATATTTTTAATTGGCGATTTTACTGGAATGATCGGAGACCCTTCTGGAAAAAATAAAACCAGACCAGCTTTAGATGAGTCCGAGATAAAAGAAAATGCAAAGTCATATAAAAAACAAGTTTTCAAGATTCTAGATCCAAAGTTAACTGATGTAAGATTCAATTCTGAATGGAGCAACAAACTTGGTGCAGAAGGAATTATAAAGCTTGCATCTCAATACAACTTAGCAAGAATGCTTGAGCGTGATGATTTCAATAAAAGATATAAGTCTAATCAAACAATAGCTCTTCATGAATTCTTGTATCCTTTGATTCAAGCAAATGATTCTATTGCGCTTAAAGCAGATATAGAGCTTGGCGGCACTGATCAAAAATTTAACCTTCTTGTTGGCAGGGAACTTCAAAGGGCATATGGCCAAGAGCCTCAAATAGTAATCACAGTTCCAATTCTTGAAGGGTTAGATGGAAAGAATAAAATGTCTAAATCTCTAGAAAATTATGTAGGCATTGATGAGTCACCAAGCGAGATGTTTGGGAAAATTATGTCTATCTCAGATGAGCTTATGTGGAGATGGTATGAGTTATTAAGCTTCAAATCTATTGATGAAATAAATGCCCTCAAATCAGACCAAGCTAATGGAAAAAATCCAAGGGATATAAAAATAGATTTAGCAAAAGAACTTATTTCCCGCTTCCATGATGATCAATCAGCCAATCTTGCCGAGTCAAACTTTATAAATCAGTTTCAAAAAAAGAATATCCCAGATGATATAGAAGAATTGTCTTTTACTATATCAGAGAGCTCAATTCCCTTAGTCAATCTTTTAAAAGATTGTGGAATGACCAGCAGCACATCTGAGGCAATGAGAATGATTAAGCAAGGAGCTGTAAGAATTGATGAAGAGAAAATTACAGATACAAAACATGTCATCTCTTCTGGCACTTCAGCCATTTATCAAGTAGGAAAAAGAAAATTTAAAAAAATAACCCTTTAGATTTAATAATATAATCCCAAATTGAGTATATAAATATGCAACAGTTTTTATCTTCTATTAGTTTTTGTATAAGCAACATTGGATACTTGTTTATCTTGTGCCTACCAGTTATGACCTTTGAAATTGCTTTGGCTAGCTTAATAGCTTCTTTAGATATTCAGGCTAGTTCAGATACAGCGGCTCTG
Source organism: uncultured SAR86 cluster bacterium (assembly GCA_902596165.1). GTDB lineage: Bacteria > Pseudomonadota > Gammaproteobacteria > Magnimaribacterales > D2472 > D2472. Next base: position 42,749 of record CACJSU010000011.1, read on the forward strand.
GAGGCAATTGGCGAAATATCTTCGCAGGTACTTTTTTTAGTGCTCGCATCTCTTATTCTCTCGGTAGCTTTAAGTGGTGGCTGTATGGCTGCCTTTCGCTCTTTATCTAGTGATAGGTTGTTGAGCCCATATCAAGCGCTTTTTGCAGGTCTAAAAAAGTTTTTTCCCTTACTTTGGTCTAATATTCTCCATTCTATTGCATATGGGCTAGGATTTTTGATGTTAATTTTGCCAGGATTTTATTTGTATGGTCGTCTGGGATTATTTCCATTGTTTATTATGTTTGAAGACAAGGGCGTGATGGATTCTTTTGGAGAATCTTGGAATCTAACAGAAGAAGTCGCAACAAAATTATTTGCTCTTACTGCAATCTTTATGAGTATTCAGCTTAGCTTTGGATTCATTGGAGGCATCACGAAGACTGATGGAGCCTTATGGTTTTTAATTGCAGCAACAACTTTAAAATATGCAACATTAATGCCTTTGTTTTATTTATTTTTTAGCCTGTATCAGTCTGTAAAAAATAAACCAGAGTTGGGAAGTTAAAACAATGAAAATATTAGTGATGGGATTGCCGGGTAGCGGCAAAACTTACCTTACTCAAAGATTAGTGCCATTACTAAATGCAGCATGGTATAACGCTGACCAAGTAAGAAAGATGTCCAATGATTGGGATTTTTCTGATGAAGGCAGAAAAAGACAGTCAATGAGAATGAAGGCTTTTGCAGATTTTGAAAAATCGCATGGTCGATATGTTATATGTGATTTTGTTTGTCCTACCACGGAAACGCGAAAAAATTTTGATGCTGATATTGTAATTTGGATGGATACTATCAAAGAGGGGAGATACGAAGATACTAATAAGCTATTTCAAACTCCGGAAAAGGTTGATTTTCATATCACAGAGTGGAATGAGCACAATCAAGATGATGTAGCCAAGGAGATTTTAAAAAATGTTTGATTGGAAAAAACCAACTGTGCAGATGTTAGGAAGATGGCAGCCCTGGCATGAAGGTCATCAAGCGCTATTTAAGCGCTGCGTTGCAAAAACTGGTCAAGTAATAATACAAGTTCGAGATGTACAGGGAGCATCAGGGGGAGATGGGCAAGGAGATAATCCTTTTGATTTCGATGAAGTTTGTAGCAATATTGAAGCAGACCTTCTTAAAGATGGCTTTAAAAGAGGGAAAGAGTATGAAATCATGCTGGTACCGAATATTGTTAATATCACATATGGTCGAGGGGTTGGTTACTCATTTGAAGAAGAAGTATTTGACAGCTCAGTAACTGAAATCAGTGCTACAAAAATTCGTCAAAAACTTAGAGAGGAAGGTAAGCTTGATTAATTCATCAGCTTGTTTCCCAAGAGCATTGTTTAGTTTATAATCGCTTTTCCCAATTTATTGGGTCTGTAGCTCAGCTTGGTTAGAGCGCACCCCTGATAAGGGTGAGGTCGGAAGTTCAAGTCTTCCCAGACCCACCATTTAGTTATAAAACTTTTACTTTCATCGGCATTTGTAATACTTTGTTGTGATGAAAAATAAAGACAATACAAACTCAAACATGCAAAAAGTAGCATTGACTGCTTTAGCTGGAACCAGCATAGAATGGTATGACTTTTTTCTTTATGGAGCCGCCGCCGCACTCATATTCCCAACAGCTTTTTTTGGAGAAGCAACTCCCTCAACAGCTTTAATTTTGTCTTTATTAACTTTTGCAGCAGGTTTCATTGCAAGACCAATCGGCGGGGTTATTTTTGGACATTATGGAGATAGAATTGGTCGAAAAAAAACATTAGTCATCGCATTAATTTTAATGGGAGTGTCTTCTACTTTAATCGGGTTGTTGCCAACTTATGCAATGATTGGAGTAACTGCTCCCATTCTTCTTACTTCTTTACGCTTTGCTCAAGGTCTTGCAATTGGAGGTCAGTGGGGGGGAGCTATGTTGTTGGTTACTGAAAGTGCTCCACGAAATCAAAGAGGGTATTATGGAGCTTTTGCCCAAGCTGGTGCGCCAATAGGAGTAATTTTAGCTAATCTTGCATTCATTCTTACAAGTTCACTTGTTTCAGAGGAATCCTTTTATTCTTGGGGATGGCGGATTCCATTTCTTGCAAGCGCAGTTTTGATCGGTATTAGCATGTACATACAAATCAATTTAGAGGATACAAAAGCTTTTAAAGAACTCCAGGCAATGAAAGGAGATCATAATCATAAAAATGAAACTATTAGACGATCTCCCATAATTGAAGCGATCAAAAAATATCCAAGTCGGATTTCTTTAGCTGCAGGAGCTTTTCTTTCAATTCAGGTAACCTTTTATATACTGATAGCTTTTTTGCTGGCGTATGGCGTATCAAGCGCAGAAATCTCAAGAGATGATATGTTGGCAGCAGTATTGATTGCATCTGCAATAATGGTCCCATGCCAGTTTATATTTTCTTCCTACTCTGACAGGAATGGAAGGAAGGGAATATTTATGGCTGGCGCAGTATTAACGGGTCTGTGGGCTTTTGCAATATTTCCGCTTGTCGATACTGGAAACTTCTGGTTAGTAGTTTTGGCTATCACAGTTGGGTTAATATTTGTTGGCATGATGTATGGACCCCAAGCAGCATTTTTTACCGAACTATTCTCTACCGAAGTAAGATATTCTGGAGCAACTCTTGGTTATCAGTTTGGTGCAATATTAGGAGGAGCATTTGCTCCAACAATTGCTGCCTTTCTGTGGAACAACTATGGTATTTTTTGGGTATCTGTTTATATAGCTTTTGCCTCATTCCTAACATTGTTATCGGTTATGGCGCTAACTGAGACCTATCAAAACAACCTCAGTGATAAATAGTAGCTATATCTTTTAATGCTAAATTCAAATATTATAAAATCTAATTGCAAAGGGGTGGTTTTTCCAACCTGAGATCTTTATTGAAACCCTTTGAACCTGATCCATACAATAATGGCGGAGGAATTGCATGCAAATCATTAAACATAATTTTTTTTCTTTTTTTTTCATTTTCTTTAGCATCAACAGCTTCTCTCAGGATATTGAAGAAATAGTTGTAAAAGGAGATTGGCGCGAAATAAATGTGCTTGAAGAGGATTCAAGTATTGTCATTCTTAATAATCAAATTATAGAATCACAGCCAATCAAGCATTTTGAAAATCTTTCTTATTCGATACCAAACCTTAATTTTGCTGCAAGTGATTCTAGGGCAAGACATTTTCAAATTAGAGGCATTGGAGAAAGATCTGGATATGAGAGAACTCCCAATTCAGCAGTAGGATTCTTGATTGATGATATTGATTACTCTGGTCATGGAGGGATTGCTACAACTTTTGATGTAGATCAAATCGAGGTCCATAGAGGTCCTCAGGGATCCAGAATAGGCTCCAATGCCCTAGCTGGCCTAATTTATATCAAGACAAAAGAGCCAACTGAAGTATTTGAGGGTGTGAGTGAAATTACTTTGGGAACTTATGGTACCCGCAATGCAGGAATTGCATTTGGAGGCCCTACACAATTCAATCAGGATATTACCTACCGAGTTGCATTAAGAAGTGATTACTCAGATGGGTTTAGAAAGAATTTATTTTTAGGTAAATCTAATACTTCAAAAAAAGATGAAGATACATATAGGCTAAAAATCAATTGGAAGTTAAGAGATAAAACAACTCTTAAATTTCTTATAACTCAAATAGATTTAGATGATCCTGCAGATATTTGGACCATAGATGGAAGTTTAAATACTCTTTCGGATAGACCGGGTATGGATTCTCAAAAAACGAATGCTTATAGCATGAAGATTTTTCATAACTTCGATGGATATGAGTTTCAGAGTATCACCAGCATTACAGATACAGATGTAGTTCTTAGCTATGACGCGGATTGGGGCAATGCTAAGTCACATGCACCTTTTACCTATGATTATTTTTCAGAAACATTGAGGGATCGAGAAACCTTTAGTCAAGAATTGAGATTGATTTCAGATGAAGTAGATTTTAATTCAAATAAAAATACTGAGTGGGTTCTTGGTATTAGCTATTTTGATGTAGAAGAATTTAATTTTAAGAATGATGATGGAGTTTATGGCGATCCATCGGATCCTTTTGGCCCATATTTCAGCAAATCCTCATCTTCAAGTAATTTTTCTTCAGATAATTTATCTATATTTGGGAACTTAGATTACTTTATAGACGAATTTACCAAATTGTCTATTGGCGCTAGATGGGAGGACTATGAATCAAATTATTATGATTCATTTGGAGAATCATTTAATCCTACTGACCAGATGTCTGGTGGAAAAATTTCATTGAATAAAAATTTAACTGATGCTGCAAATATATTTATTAGTGTTTCAAGGGGTTTTAATCAAGGTGGTTTTAATCTAAATCTTGGGCTAGAGCCAGAATCTAAAAACACTAATTTATATTATGATCCAGAATTTTTAACAAATTATGAGGTTGGTTTTAATTCTAAGTTTTTTAATGCAAAGATGAATATTGCTGCTGTAATTTTTTATTCTGATAGAGAAGACCAGCAAGTTCTCATTTCCACTCAAGTTGATCCAAAAGACCCAAATACTTTTTCATTCTTAACGCAAAATGCAGCTGAAGGTACAAACAAAGGATTAGAACTCAATATTGATATGCAGTTTATGGAATCTCTTAATTTTTTTGCAAGACTGGGCTTGTTGAGAACTGAGATTAATAATTGGAAATCCAGACCTGATCTTGAGGGCAGGGCGCAAGCGCACGCGCCTAAAAAAAGTTATGCACTTGGAATGAATTGGTCCATTACAAATAGAGCATCATTGTCCTTAGATGCAGTTGGTAAAAGTAGCTTTTATTATTCTGATTCGCATAACAACCAATCTAAATCATATTCGCTAACAAATTTAAATTTTGATTATTTGATTGGAGGATGGACATATTCCATTTGGGCCAGAAATATTTTTGATGAATATTATTCGGTAAGGGGATTTTATTTTGGAAATGAGGCCCCTGACTTCAAAGATACATTATATGAACGACACGGCGACCCAAGACATGTCGGCCTTTCAGTGAGATATGATTTTTAATTATATTGTTCAGAATTGGGTTGAGATAGCAGCGGTTATTTTTGCTATTTTGTACCTTGTCTTAGCAGTCAAACAAAATATTTTGTGCTGGATTTCAGGAATTCTTAGTTCCATCCTATATTTTTTTATTATGCGTTCAGCGGGTTTATATATGGAGGCATATTTACAAATTTTTTATGTATTTATGGGTTTTTATGGTTGGTCACAATGGAAAAAGGAAGCAATCAATAAAGAAAATTTTGTTGTACATACCTGGAGTAAATTAAATCATTTTTTTGCACTTTCTATTATACTATTGCTGTCATTTCTTTCAGGAACTTTACTTAGCTCATTTACGGATTCAGCAGTTCCATTCCTAGATGCTTTCGTTACTTGGGGGGCAGTAGTTGCAACGTATATGGTTGCAAAAAAATTACTTGAAAATTGGCTATATTGGTTAGTCATTGATTCAATTTCAATACTTCTATTTATTTCAAGAGATCTTTGGCTCACAGCATGTTTATTTGGACTCTATATAGTAATAATAGTATTTGGTTTCCGTTTGTGGAGTAAAGTGCTTAAAGAGAATAATGCAGTCAGCTCTTGAAAAAATTAAATCTATACCTGGAAGTTATGTTTTAGAGCATGAACTATCTTCAAGTTCAATTTCAAGTGTTTATTTGGGCGTTCTCAATGATGTTAAGGCTGTCATACGAGTTGATCTTTCAGCTGCATCAAGACTAGCGGTTGATCGGCAGCATGAAGTGAATTTACTCAAAGATATCAGCTATTTAGACCTGGCTCCTAAAGTGCTTTACAGTGATACGGCAGCGGGCATCTTGATATGGGAGTATATTTCTGGCGAACAACCTCTTTTTACTGATAAGCAATTTAATACCAACGCTTTATATGACTTAGGTAGCTGTCTTTCTTCTCTTCACAGCCATCCTATTCCTAAGAATTCTATAGATATATTCTCTAATTCCATGGGGTTATACCAAAGTTTGTTGGATGGCTCATCTGAGAAACTGTTATTTAATAAAGCCTTAAATTTATATAACGAATTATTGCAAGATGGCGCAAATAAAGTGCTTTCGCATAATGACCTTCATAGAGCCAATCTGATCTGGAGCCAAAAGTATTACTTTCTAGATTGGGAATATTCTGGAGTGAATCATCCATGCTTTGATATAGCTTCCCTAGTAAAGAGCTTAAAATTAGATAAAAATCAAATTAATGAAATGTCACTTGGTTATAAATTTAGCAGCAATCTGTTTAATATAGATAAACTGCATCAATGGATTGAATTTATAGAGTATCTAGAAGAGATTTGGAAGATTTCTGTTACAAAGATTTCATAGAGCTTTAATCTCAAGGATACTAGAGGCTAGATTTTGGCATGATTGAAAAGATGAAAAATATATTAATCTTGTTAGCAACAATAATTTTGATTTCTGCATGTAGTAAATCATTAAATATAGAAATGAATTTACAGCAAAGTGAATTATTTTTGGAGCAGAATTTATTAAATTCTGAGGTCATTGAAATTGAGCCAGGACTTCAATACATGATTTTAGAATCCTCTCCAAGTAATACATCTAGACCAAAACTAGAAGATATAATTACTGCAGATTTTCATGGAACATTAATGGATGATACAGTTTTCTGGAGCTCTATTGAGATTGGGGAGCCCCTCACTATTCAGCTTTCACAATTAATTCCAGGATGTCAAAAGATAATCTCTCTTATGCAAGAAGGAGATTTTTGGAGAGTTTTTATTCATCCCAATATGGCATATGGGGAAGAGGGAAGGCCTGAGATACCCCCTAATTCACTTTTAATATTTGATATTAAGCTTCATAAGATTGCTAAGGATGCTGTTTAAAAAAGATGACAAATTGTCATTTATCAGTCCATAATGTTCAATAAATGATATTCAAAAAAATCCTTAATCACATTTCTAACTGGAATAAATTTTGGTTTGGCCTAATTTTTCTGGGAAGCATATTTAATGAAGTCCTTGAAAAATTTACTATGCTAAATGGTTCTTATTTTGCCTGGGTATTAGCTTTTGGATCAGGAGCTTTGATTGGTCTTGTTGCGAAGATGAGAGGAGCTTGGCTTTGAAGGAATCATCAGAAATTACCGCAGAGTTTTCGTTTGAGAAAGAAAAAATAATTGCTAAAAGCTTTTCTCAAAGATTTCAATGGGAAATGATTTTAATAGGGTTAGGACAGGCTGCTATATGGCTTTCTCTTTGGCCATTAGTATTAAATGGTTTGCTAGATTTATGGGCAGGATTCTTAATCGCAAGCCTATGCGCATGTTTTGCTTATTTGCCTTCCCATGAGGCTCAGCATGGAAATTATTCCAGAGGTAATCCTAAACTCAGATGGCTTGATGGTCTAGTTGGCCACATAACACTTGTTACTTTGAAGTTTCCTTATCATATTTTAAGGATCACCCACATGAAACATCATGCATATACCAATGATCCAGAAAAAGATCCTGACTATGCAAATGCGCACAACACTTCTGTTCTCCAAGTTATAAAAAATGTTTTAGATGGCTCAACACTCCAATTTGATAAATATCTTGAGGTTTTTCAGAACGATAAAGCTTTTGTCAATTCGTTCCATCAAGCAATTCCGATTGCGCTGCTTTATAAAGCAGCTCCATTAGTTTTAGTTGTTATTTTTCCATTTGAGACTTTATTACTTTGGTGGCTGCCCGCTAAGATAGGCTCAGTTTATACAACAGTCTTTTTTTCTTATTATCCACATCTTGGAACTTCAATAGGAAGATATAAAGATACTCGATTTTGGGCGCATTGGATGCCAAGGTATTTAAATCATTCTATGCAGTTGCACTTTATTCATCATCTTCATCCAAGCATAGGTCACTATGATGAGCCTAAGGCTATTGAAGCTTTAAAACCATTTTTAGTTTCAAGAGATGTTCCAGGGGCAAATGAGATACCTGATAAAGTGACAGCAAACCTCTTGATAAAGCTATGAATTCAAAAATTAAATCTTAATATTCAGAATCTTTGAAATAAAATTTCAAAGTAGTTATTAGATTAAGATGCCGACTACTCTATCCGTAAGCCAGAAAAAACCCATGCCACCCAAAATCAATGAGGTGAGGGTGGCAGATTGCTTATATAAATTAAATTTGTGAGCAAGCCAGATCACAGATCCAAATATTGGAACCAACATCAGCTGACCAGCTTCAATCCCCAGATTGAAAAACAGTAAAGAAAGCAGCAGCTGTTCATTTCCAATGCCAATCCCTGTTAGTGCATTTGCAAATCCAAGCCCGTGCAGCAATCCAAAGCCAAATGCAATGAGCCATGGCGTAGATTGATATTTTTTATTTTCACTAACCTCTAATGCAAGATAGATAATGGTTAATGCAATAATAGCCTCTATGGTAGCTTGAGGTAGTGAGACTAATTCAAATACCGATAAGCCCAAGGTAATACTGTGGGCAAGAGTGAAAGCTGTAATTGTTTTGACTGCATTTAAAAATCCAGAAATCAAAAAGAGCAAACCTAAAATGAAAAGAATATGGTCATTGCCACTTAATAAATGATCAATGCCCAAGGTGAAGTATCCAACTGGATAAACCTGCTCTTTTAATGGGATCTCAATAGATGATCTCTTCAGGTTCATTAAACCTTCGAACACCTCTCCATTGGAATGGGTTATTGTTACCAATGCATCTGTGAGCACGCTTAGATTATTAACTGAAATTGTTTGGCCTTTTATAGAGCTGTCACAATTTAACAATATTTTTTCGACCAAATATTTCCCTTTTTGGCTTGGTAATTGACTATTTCTTTTACAACCATCTGGAAAAAAAACTTCTGCTCTAGCACCAATATTTTTAATAGGATACATCCAGCTAACCTGGTATTCATTTTCAGCTTCCTCATTTATCACTAGGTGCGCAGGGTTAAACTCGTGAGAAAATAATGCAGTTGAACAAAAAAGTAATACTAATGTTTTAGCAAGCCTGCAAGTCATTAGAATTTATATTCTGGATTAATGATAACTCTGTATTGAGATCTAATTTCATCAATATATTCAGCAATCGCTTTATCTTGAGCTTGCGAAAGGTAGTCTTGCTGGACCCTTAGAAGTACTTTTTCTAATGGGGGAGAGAATCCAGTTTTAACCTCTTTTAATAAAATTATGTGGTACCCAAAAGCAGATTCGTGAGGCCCGGACCACTCATTTATTGAAAGATTCTCAACAGATAAAAAGAATAGCTCACCAAAATTTTTTTTAATCTCATTTGCTGTGTTTTGATAAAAGTTTTTTCCTAGAAAAAAGGGATCTCCAATTATCTCAACTCCATCAGTTTGGTAAGCATTAAAAGCTTTTGAAGCCCTTTCTTTTGCATCAGATTCTTTTGAAAAATAGTGATGTGAGAAAGAGTAAGTTGCTGGAACATAGTAATCATTTTTATTTTGTTCAAAAAATCTTTCTAATTCTTCTTCCGAGGGATCATCTGGAATAGTTTCTTGTTTTAAAAAGGTAATTTTCTGAGCTAATCTCCTTTTAATAATACGATCCTCTTGATCTAAATTTAAAAGCAATGCTTCTCTGTATAAAATCTCTTCTTGTACAAAGTTATTAATAATACTAACGATCTCTTCAGTGCTTGGAGACCTCCCAACTTGTGATTTCCATGCAGAAAGAAGGCTCGTTAATTCTTGATCTGAGATATAAATATCCTTTGAGTCTTGCTCTGCATTGAATCCAATATCAAGGATAAAAATCAATAATCCAATCGCAAAAAATACAAATATTCTAAGATTCACCGAAATTCCTTAAATTTATAGTGGAATAATATCTAATTCATCTGACTCTGGTATGAACCAAATAGGGGAGGACCATGCTCTCTCTTGAATTGTTTCATGCAAGTCAGGCCTTGGTTTGACCCCAGCTTTTAGCGCATCCCATGTAGACCATCTGCATGTTGGATTTTCTAAAACTCGAACATAGTAAAAAGCTTTAATAGTTGGATCAAAATCAGGATCTACCCATGTAGTTTTTAACTCGCTTGCTCCAACATCACTTGAAATTGAGCAGTCATTGATATTTACTTTAGCTCCATTATCGGGACATCGATTAGTAACAGGATCCACTGTTAGCCCGTCAGAGCATGCAACATCATAAACTTTCTCCTTCGGGGTTCCAGAAGCATTTTCAACCCAGCCTTTAATAATTTGCACTCTTTGAAGAGGAGCTCCTAATTTATCACGTTGAGCCCAAACTAAAAATTGTGGTGTTTGATTGTCCTGGCTAAATAAATCAGCACCCATGGTGACACCTTTTGCATAAGCATTTTTAACCATATCCTCAGAATCCATATCAATTGATTCCATATCAAAGCCAGCAAAGAATCTTACAACCATTCTAGTCCCGGTTGTTGCAAATGTTTCTTTTCTTTTAAATGCCTGGAAAATAGAATCCCGAGTATTCTCCTCAGCCCAAGCGACTGCTAGTCCCGATGCACTCCATTGATCAAAACCAACATCTGCATATGTCCTGCCTTCAATCTGTTTTGTGCTCACTGGTTGATTGAAGTCTATTGAATATTGTGTAAGTTGATCAATTCGATCTTGTGTTAGAGGCACGCTTCCTCTTCCCATATCTGTGCCATCTAGGACACCAACTTTTGACCAATAATTATTTTCATCGTAAGCACCTGCTCCAGTATGAGTATCACTTGAGCCTATTAATCCAAATTTATAAGGATTACCTCGACCTTCCCATTCTAAAGTTAGGCCTCTTAAATATGCATCTCTGATGTAGCCTCCTTGAGGCATGCTATATGTTGGAGGTCTACTTCCGACTCGTTTATCCATGATTTCAAAATCTGCCCATTCATCATCTGGAGAAAGAAGTGGATGAGTATCAGAGGTACCTTTAACCTGGGTCATTTCAACAACAGGCTCATTTCGCATTCGCTTTTCAGCATATTCTATGCTGATGGGATTTCCTCTAAATGTCTCAACCTCAAACATTTGGCCATTAGAGCCATTGCTATTGTGAGGCATGGCCAAAGAATCGACTCCTCTCTCTCTTAAACCATCCATCCACGTCCATAGGTCTTCTGGATTTAGGGAGTCAATTCTTGTCCAAGGTCTAATAGGAGCTTTTGAAGAGTCAAAAATAACATTTCTGTGCAAATTACCACCCTCAACATCTGTTGAGGTTGTGAATTCATAACCAATAAATGTAGTGAATTCCCCTGGCTTATTGAATTCTTCAGCAGCATTTGCAACATCTGCCCATGCAGACTTATGCACATCATAATCGAATGATTGAAGAGCTACTTGAATGTTATTAGTGAACCAAGCTTTCCAAAGTTTTGGATGCCAATATGGATAAGGTTGGACTATTGCTTGGCTTAAAACAGAGCTAAATAGATCTGCTCTTTCACCAGTTGATTCAACAGTTACATTCTCCGGTCTATTAATGTTGTGCATTGGCTTGGTCCATTCTTTTTTGGACATTTCTGATGATGTGTCGGCATAATTTTCTATCATTCCCATGTAAAAACCATGGTCAGTAACTGCATAAAAATCCAAAGGCTCTCTTAATTTCATGTCAAAACCTAAAGGATGCTTGATGGCCTCACCTTTTGCATATCTGTAAGCATCATATGGAGTAGCCGTCACACCAAAAATATATGCATCAAATGAATACTTCGTATGAACATGCAAGTCACCATAAAGTGGAATTCGTTCTGGATTGGGGGGCACACTATTTTCAATTTCCGGCTGATCTATTGAGAAGTCCACAATCTCCAAAGCTGAATCAGTTTGAAAGTTTGTATAAAACCCAGTTGCGTATATTAAAAAAATCGTTGATACAACAATCAGACCTATAAAAGATT
>CACJSU010000012.1 GCA_902596165.1 uncultured SAR86 cluster bacterium
TGAAAATAAGATTTATCTCTTAACGATAGATCAACTCTCCTGACCTGCTCTCTCATGCCGTTCAACTCATCAGGTTTGAAAGAATATGTTTTTAAGTTTGCTAATGAAAAATATGCCTCGCCATGATCTGGTTTGATTTGATATGCAGATTGATAGCTTTTGATCGCTTGATCTGTATCTCCAAGAGTTTTTTGAGCATGTCCTTTTGAGGTATGTGTACTAAAGTTATATGGATTCTTGCTAAGAATGTCATCAAACATTGTGATTGCTTGTGCGTGATCACCATTTTGCATAATCTCACTAGCTTTTTGAGCTTGATAAATAGGATTATCTGGGTATTGATCACAAAGAATATTGACTTGCTCCATAGTTTTTGCAAATTTTTGTTTTTTTCTTAGAATTGCAGCATATTGCATTCTAAGATCGCCATCATTTGGTTTGAATTCAACTGCTTTTTCCAGTAAAAATTCAGCATCATCAAAATAACCTAATCGATTGGCAATTTCAGACAAAAGTGACATAGCATATGTATGCGTAGGATTCTTTTTAAGAAAAGCTCTACATTGCCTTTCAGCTAACCCTAATCTACCCTCATTAAGTATCTGATCTATATACAATAATGATGGCGGGAGAGATTCTAGCTTTTTAATTTGCTGTTGAGCATGGTCGGCAGCAGGCTGATTCTTATTTTTTATAAAATATTGATTTAGCATATTCCATGATGCGAGTAATGCCGGATTAAGTTCACATGCTTGTCTGTAATTAATGACAGCCTTCTCATCATTCCCCATATCTCTATTTATGTGCCCAAGCTCTTGATAAGCGCGGCCCATATCAGGAGCACTCAATAATAAGTTTTCAATGTATTTTTGTGAGTCATCAAATTTTTTTAAATATCTAGATGACACAGACGCTAGATATAAAGCATCAATGTTGTTGGGATGATCTTTAAGAATAATTTCAAAAAGTATGAGGGCATCTTCAAACCGATTTTCTTTTACAGCTTGAGTGGCCTCACTCAAGTCTACTGATAAAGTTGGATCATTAGTATTAGATTTATCTTCTTTCATTTTTTATATAATTTTAACAAAGAAAAATAAGTTATATTCCGCATGAAAGTAAAAAGGGAGCATTAGCTCCCTCTTTACATTTATATAAAACTAAAACTAGTTATTAAAAAATCTTTTATATCTTATGCCTACAGTAGTTGGTCTGATTATACCAACACGCTGTCTGTCAAAGACAAAGGTATTACTAATTTCAGCTCTTTCATCAGTAATGTTATCGATATAGGCTTCAGCTATCCAATCATCATTACTAATTCCCCAGCGCACATTCATAAAGCTGTAGCTATCTTGAAGTGCTTTATTAGGTGCCATAATATCGGAGTAACTGTCATCTGACCAAGTAAGTTGGGCTTGAAAATGTGCTGTGTTTCCGGAAGCTATGCCCCACTCTTTTCTTGCACTTAAATTACCCTGCATTCCAGGAGCAAATGCCAATTCTGACCCAACAACAACATCATTGGTAGGAACTAAGCTTTTAGTAATTTCTGAGTCCAATATAGAGAAAGCACCAGACCACACCCAACCATCAAGTTCAGGGACGTAAGTAAAGTCTCCTTCAAGCCCGGTAATTTCAGCATCTGCTGCATTATCAGAAAAGAATAGGTTCACAATACTTGGATCAAAAATAGTAGACTGAAGTCCGCTTATATCAACCATGAAGGCACTACCATTGAATCTCAGTCGGCCATCAGCAAGAAGAGCCTTCCATCCAAATTCAAAGTTTGTAACTTCATCGGAATCAATTGCAGGTTTTACTGAGTAAGTACCATCAGCATTTGTTCGACCGGCTGGTCTGTTCAATAATCCAGGTCTAAAACCTTCTGACCAAGTTAGATAATACATGATGTCTTCAGAAGGATTCCAAGAATATGTTACTTTTCCAATCGTTCCATCACTCTTAGCTTTATCAGGGTAACCATTTGCATTACCAGGCGCATATTGAGCCGATAGATTTGACCCAAATTGCTGGGTATCAGGATTGCCAAATCCATTATAGAAAGAAGAGTTAGCACTTCCTTCAAAATCTACCTCGATGTCATACCATCTAACACCAACAGTTAGCTCGGATGTTTCTGAAGTATCTATACTAAGCTCACCAAACACGCCCTGTTGTTTATCAGTTCTCTTAATATCATTAAAGAAAATTACTGGCTCGCTGAATGGACCTGCTGAGAACCAGCCTGGACTTGCATTGTTAATTGAACCAGTGACAGAGGTATCAGTCAAAGCATAGTTTGCAGCATAAGTAATATCATTATCTACTGAACTTGGATAGGTAAATAAGTTTAATTCCCTAAGCTCTAAATCACTAAAGAATACACCAGCAGTAAGGCTTGTAGTATCGTTTATTGGCGCATTAACACGGAATTCATGAGTAGTCACTTCTGTATTTGTTGTTGAATCAACTAATAAGTTCGGCGCACCACATGTTCCGGTGGGAACATTGCCAGGAGCGAACTTCGTGTATGTCACGTAATAGTCACAAATATAGTAAGGAAGATATTGACCAACAAATAAATAGTCAGTGTAATCAACATCTTGATCTGTTGTTCTATCTGTATAAGCTCCAGTATAAAGAACTTCAAGATCACCAATAGAACCTTTAAGAGTAAAGCTCATGTTATCGAACTCATCTTCAATAGTATCATTGGTATATCTTTGGACTTCTAAGTCACCCAATGTTGGATCTACAAAAAATACACCGTCAGCATCAATAGTTTGAGTAGCAACGGTTGCTAAAGCATCCCAATTATCATTAATTTCATGAGCGATGCTTGCTCTAAAACCTTGGTAATCAACTGGGTTAGCATCTTCCTCAACAATTGCTAACGCACTTAAAAGAGTAGCACCTGAAAGATCTGCCCCAGCTTGAAAACCAGCTCTAGATGATGAAACAGGAAGACCATTTTGTCTCACAGTACCTGCCTTTCTGAAACGCGCAGATTGGGCTGCAGTTAAGGTTCCACCAACTTGATCAATGTAGCCACCTCTTTGATCGCTATAAGCTACAAATCTTAAAGCTGTTGAATCACCCATAGGAATATTAGAAACATATTCGAACTTGCTGCCAGAGTCACCATCTGGCATGGTTCTTGCCTCAATTTCAAGACTGCTTGATGATTCTCCGATAACAGGTTTGTTAGTAATCATGCGCACAACACCAGCTTGCGAGCTAGCACCGAACAAAGTTCCTTGTGGTCCAGATAGAACCTCTACACGTCCGACGTCAGCTGCATAAACATCTAAGTTTCTTCCAGGCTGCCCTAATGGCTGCTCATCAAGATAAAAAGCAACATTGGGTGTCAAACCAGCAACACCAGCAGTAGTAAGGTTGGGGGTGGTTGAAGCAAGGCCTCTAATATATATAGTGCTTTGACCAGGGCCTGATCCACCAGCAGTAACGCCTGGTAATTGCATTAAGTAATCTTCAAAAACATTAATTCCTTTTTGCTCAAGGGACTCCTCCGTAAGTGCGTTAACTGAAAGAGGAACATCTTGAAGTCCCTCAGCCTTTTTCCTAGAGGTAACAACAACCTCTTCAATGGTTGCTTGAGATTGAGCAGATATATATCCACTATAGGCAGAGGCATTAATAATTGCTAATGCAGAAATAGCAGAAACAATTTTGCCAAAGAGTTTATCAAAGGCCTTTCTATTAAAGAGGTCTTTGAGGTTTTTTGTAGTACTTTTAATATTATTTATCATGGTTCCCCCCCAAGGGATAAATGTTTATTTAGAGTTGATTTCCAGACAGAAGGGTTTTATAGAACCTGCTTCCATTTTGAATATTGCTTAAGCCTAGGCCTAAGTTTTTTAAAGACATACGTATACCGTAACAAATGAATGTAAAGATTTTAAGTAAATAGAGAAAAAACATGCTTTTTTTTATGAAAAACTGCAATATTCGCGGCAAATCAATGCTTCGTTAATGTTAAATCCTGGGAAATTATTCCGTTTTAGCATTTCTTTTAATTCGCAGCAATAGGATCAAATCACGAACTGTTTTATTAGATACAAAGTAAAACTTTTTGTAAACATATAAAGTGAAAATAAGAGCAAAAATTTCACATTTTTTGAAATTGCCCTAAACTTAGCAAATTATATTTCACCAGAAGATAAACTTACTTAATTAAATGTTTCAAAAAATAGCTCCAAAACGCTTCCTTCTCTCTATGTTTTTAATATCTACTTTTATTGGCATAACACTTACTTATTTAAAGGAGGCCGACCAGCTTTTTGCTCAGATCCAAACTCAAATTTCTGATAGCTTGGGATGGTTAATAATATTACTTACTAATGGCTTTTTAGTGTTCGTAATTTATTTAGCGTTTAGCAGACATAAAAGACTTATTCTTGGTGGGCCAGATGCTAAACCGGAGTTCTCACGAGCAAATTGGATAGCCATGCTTTTTAGTGCTGGCCTAGGTGTGGGATTATTATTTTATGGTGTAGCTGAACCTATCATGCATCTTAGCTCGGATGTTATCCATAAAGAGGGTGCCTCTTTTTCAGATAAGGCCAATCTTTCTATGAACCTTGCATATTTGCATTGGGGATTTCATGGCTGGGCAATTTATGGTGTTGTTGGGTTATGTTTTGCATATTTTGCATATAATAATAAATTGCCCTTTCGCGTAAGTTCTTTCTTTTCAGGTCCTTTCACAAGAAATATTTGGGGAAGAGTGTCCTTAGATGTTGTTGCAATTATTGCCACAATATTTGGTATAGCTACATCTTTAGGTCTTGGAGCAAATCAAATTAACTCTGGCCTAAGTTATATGGGTATTATTGAAGGCAGTTTTATTAATACTGTTGGGATTGTCATTCTGATCACACTGATGGGACTGGCAAGCGTTGTTTTAGGTTTAAAAGTAGGTATTAAAATCTTGTCTCAAATAAACATCGTTTTGTGCATTTTTTTCCTATCATTTATTTTTTTAAGTGGGCCGACAAGTTATATCCTGGATGGCCTGGTACAAAATTTAGGTTCATATGTCCAAAAATTATTGAGCTTATCTACAAATACTCAAGGTTATTCTGACTCTTCTTGGCAAAATGATTGGACTCTTTATTATTATTCATGGTGGTTTGCTTGGTCTCCGTTTGTAGGATTGTTTATTGCGAGAATATCTTACGGCAGATCAATTCAAGAATTCCTCGTAGGGGCTGTGCTTGTGCCAACTTTTATTGTTTTTATTTGGATGGGTGTTTTTGGTAATGCAGCTATTTACCAAGAGTTTATAGAGCCATCATCTCTCAGTACTGCAATTAACAACGACATAACCATCTCATTATTTATTTTCTTAGAGCAATTCCCTGTTTCACAAATTATCATGTGGCTAGCCATTATAATAATCTTAACTTTTTTTGTTACCTCATCTGATTCAGGGGCTTTGGTTACCTCAATGTTAACTGCAGCAAAAAAAGAAAATTTTAAAGATGAGCCACCAATGATTTTAAGAATTATTTGGGCTATATCACTAGGCGTAATTTCTATTGTGCTTTTAGCTGGAGGTGGGATAGGAGCTCTGCAAACATCCGTCATAGTTACTGGAGTTCCCTTTGCGATTTTGGTTTCATTTGCTGCAAGAAGTCTTCTGAAAGATCTCAATAAATGATTTCTGAGTCTGAAAAAAATAAACAGATTGCAATCAAATTTTTTGAAGCCTTAAGCTCTGGATCTGAAACCTACTTAGATTTTTATAATGATGATTCAATTATTTGGACCGCTGGTGATAATGCCATTGGCGGAACAAGGACTAAAAAAGAAATCATAACTTTTGCTAAGGATATTCTAGAAGCATTTCCAAATGGTATAGAATTCAAAATCACGGGTATTACTGCTGAAAATGAGCGGGTTGCTGTTGAGGTACAAGGAGATGCAATTCATATCTCAGGCAAACCTTACAATAATTTTTATCATTTTTTACTCAAAATTAAGGATGGAAAAATCATTGAGCTTAAAGAGTATATGGACACACAATTGGCTGCAAAAATACTTCTTGATAACTGAAAATTAAGATTTTTCAGTTCAAAATTTTCCTCTAAAAATAAATTTTTTTATCTATTCTTCATCTATAAGAAATGAATAAATTTTATACAAAATAAGATCTAAAAAAACACTCAAAAAATCACTAAAAAAAACAATGGACAGTTATATTTTCTAAGCTTATTATCAAAAAAGTTAATAAAAAAATTATAAGCATTTAAGGACTTTTGAATGACAGAACATTCCTCTAAATTTCCATCTGAAGCAGAAGTAGTTATCGTCGGTGTTGGCGGTATTGTAGGATCGATGGTTGCCTACTGGCTTGCAGAGCTAGGACAAAAAAATATTGTAGGCCTAGAAAAATCTACAATTATTCCTTCAGACATAGCTTCAACTGCTCACGCTTCTGACTTTGTCTATAACACAACACATGACAAACTAGGCTGTTGGGCAACAAACTTTAGTAGAAAGTTTTATGAAGACAATGGCTTTTTTTTAAAAAAAGGTGGCTTGGAAATTTGCCGGAAAGATGATGATGCTCGCTGGGAGGAGCTAAAGCGTAAGGTTGAATCAGGAAAGGCTTTTGGGACTAACATAAAGTTAATTTCTGCCTCAGAAGCTAAGGAAAAATTTCCCCTTCTTGATGAAGAATCCATTAGAGGAGCGATGTGGGACCCAGATGCTGGTCTGGTTACCCCTCGCTCGCAAGATGTTGTTAACTTTGCGGTAGAGACTGCTAAAGAAAAAGGTGCGCTATCTACATTCACTGATACACCAGCTATAGATTTTGATGTTGAAAACGGTCGTATCACTGGGGTTAAGACTGATAAAGGAACAATCAAAACTAATAAAGTTGTCATAACATCTGGAATATGGGGACCCTTAATGGGTAAAAAAGCTGGGGTTCCAGTTCCATTAATGCCTGTTGAACACCCTTTGTTATTTTTTGGCCCTCTACCAGAAATTCAAGGAACAGATGAGTTTCTTGTGTATCCCCTACTTCGTGATCAAGGTAACTCGGCATATGTAAGAGATACCGGCAGATTACACGGAGGTATGCTGGAGTGGGGGTATTATGAAGATAAAGAGCCTAGGTTGGTTGACCCTGAAGATATTGGCAACCCAGAAAAAACGATGATATCTGATTCAATGAGATATCTAGATCTTGAAGAGGTGGCAGAACCTCTTGAGAAGGCATTTGAAACTACACCCATCCTTAATGAGCTTGGTTGGGATGAAAAGAGCTCATTTAATGGTTTGCTATCAGTAACACCCGATGCTGGATCTTTGATTGGAGAAAGTCCTGAAGTAAGAGGTTTCTGGTTATGTGAAGCAGTGTGGGTAAAAGACGGTCCCGGATGTGCAAGACTGCTTGCTGAATCAATGATTCATGGCAAAACTCAAATGGATATGCACTCTTTTGATATTGCAAGATTCTACCCTGCCCAAAAAGAAACTGCTTTCGTAAAAACACGATCTTTTGAAAATGCTCAAACAATTTACACCCCTGCTGTTCATCCAAGAGAACCATATATTAGCCATAGAGAGTTGTATGTAAGTCCCTTTTATCAAAGAGAAAAGGAGCTTGGTGGGTTCTTTGATAATGAAGTGGCTGGTTGGGAGAGAGCTTTGGCTTATGAAAGCAATCAACAAAAGCTAGAAAATTATTTAAAAGAAATTCCTGTCAGGGAAAATGAATGGGATCGAAGGCATGTGCCCTATGAAATTGCTAATGCGGAACATCTTGCCATGAGTGATTCTGTTGGCATGATCAACTTATCTCACTTCCCTATCATGGATATCGAAGGCAAAGATGCCGAGCGAATGCTTGAATATTTATCTGTTGCAAAAGTTGGTGGTGACACCCCTGAAGGTAGGATGATTTATACCAACTTCCTAGATGAAGATGGTGGAGTGCATGCAGATCTAACTATCTCTCGTTTAGGCAAAGATCGTTATCGCGTTGTTACTGGCGGTGCAGATGGCAATCGAGATTGGGTAACTTTGCGAAACTATCGTGATGATAATGGATTAGACGCTGATATTAAAATTCGCACTCATGACATAGCAACACTCGGATTATGGGGACCTCAGGCAAAAAATGCTCTAGGTCACTTTATTGATCCCAATGAAATTTCAATAGAAAACTTCCCTTTTGCAGCTGCAAAAAATCTTACGTTAAATTTAGCTGAAGGGAAAAAAATTGATGTATGGGCATCACGTATTTCCTATGTTGGAGAAAGTGGTTGGGAAATTTATCTAAACAATGACAGTGAAGAAGGTCTTGCCCTCTATGATTCATTGCTGGAGATTGGAGTCGTGCCAGTTGGTATTGAAACTTACGCAAACAGTCGCCGCCTTGAAAAAAGCTTTAGACTTCAGGGAGCAGATCTTGAAACTGAATACAATGCTTGTGAATCTGCTATCGAAAGACGCTTAGTAAAAGAGGTAGATTTTCATGGCAAGGCAGCCCATTTAGCGCATAGAGAAGAAGAGCCCTGCGCAATTTTATGTACGATGACAATAGATGATCTCAATGTATCAGGCAGCATGCGTTACCCAGTAGGAAACTCACCAATCATTGATCCTGCATCTGGTGAAGTACCACTTGATAATAAAGGTCGAAGATCTTATACAACTGGCATGTCCTACTGTCCCTCGATTAAAAAATTTGTAGTAATGGGTTATTTACCAAAAAATCTTGCTGTGCCAGGTAAATCACTTTTACTAGAGTACTTTAATGAAAATGGTGATGGTGCATACCCAATGACCGTTCAAATAGCTGGCAAAGGATCTTTATATGATCCAAAAAATGAAAGGGTGCGAGCTTAAATAATTTCAATGTAATAACTTAATATATCTAAGGGGGGTATAACAATGAAAAATCCAAATCATCCAAGTGTGGATCAAAGCGATCGCGTGGTTCCATATAATCTAAGGCAAAGTGGTCGAACACCTACTGAGTTATTAATCTCAACTAGAGTAAGAAAATCTCCGTTTTGGCATCTATCTCATGAAGCTGGTTGCTGGAGAGCAACTGTTTATAACCGAATCTATCATCCTAGAGGATATGTTAGGCCTGAGGATGGTGGCGCCATGGTTGAATATGAAGCATTGGTCAATCGGGTGACTATGTGGAATGTTGCTGTCGAAAGGCAGATATGTGTTAAAGGCCCTGATGCAGAAGCCTTCACAAATTTTGTTATAACGCGGGATGCTACAAAAATTGAACCTGGAAATGGCAAGTATGCTATTTTGTGCAACGAAAAAGGTGGCGTCTTGAACGACCCTGTATTATTACGAATAGCAGAAGATGAGTTTTGGTTCTCTATTTCTGATAGTGACCTCTTGTTGTGGCTTCAAGGTGTAAATGTAACTAAAAAATATGATGTCATGATTGATGAAATTGATGTTTGTCCTTTGCAGATCCAAGGCCCTCTATCTGAAGACCTTATGGCCAAACTTGCTGGAGAAGAGCTCAGAGAAATTCCTTACTACGGTCTTATGGAAACCAACATCGAAGGCGCTGATGTTGTCATAAGTCAGACAGGCTTTACCGGAGAAAAAGGTTATGAAATCTATGTGCGGGATGCTCATGAAAATGCTGAAATTGTATGGAATGCTGTTCTTGAAGCAGGTGAAGAGTTCGGTTTGATGGTCATAGCTCCAGCTCATCATCGAAGAATCCAAGCTGGTATCTTGTCATGGGGTCAAGACCTTGACCATGAGACTTCTCCTTTTCAGGTTAATCTAAGCTACCAGGTACCTCGAAATAAAGAAGCTGATTACATTGGTAAAAAAGAACTAGAAAGGCAGCGAGCGATAATTGATGATGGAAAGTTTCCATTTAAAATGCGAATGGTTGGCATGATTTTTGGCGGAAAACAAATCACAGATTACGCGCCTGATTTTTGGTTAATTGCTGATACAGATGGTAATGACATGGGTTATGTCACTTCGCCATGGTGGTCACCAGAACTAGAAACAAATGTGGCTTTGGGCTGGGTGCCATGGACCTCATCAGAAATTGGTACTAAATTACAAGTCAGATTGCCTGACGAGTATTCTGAATCATCCGGAGTTGCGGTAGAGGGTGAAATTGTTGATGTACCATTTAGAGAATCTGTAAATCCTAATAAGAGAGAAGTTCAGAAAGAAAAAGGACTGGATTACGCAGACTAGAATTGATTATGAGATCGGCTCAAAAAAGAGCTGATCTCATTTTGCTCTCCCCAACCAGGGAAGATCAACAGTGGTTGCTTTTAACTCACAATCTGGGCCTGAGATAATAATTTCTTGACCGCTCTTTGCATGCTCAATATCTAAAATCGTATAACAAATATTCTTATTCAGTCTTGGTGAATACACCATAGCATTCATGGATCCTACCCTCTTGTTATTAATCAAAACAGGCCAATGCTCGGCGTTGAAGATAGTTAATGGATCACCGTGGATCTCTGCCCCGACTAATTTTCTCTTTGGGCTCTTCACAGAGAGCTCTCGTAATGCATCTTTTCCAATGAAATCATCCTCTTGATCAAGATCCACTACCCAATCTAATCCAACCTCATATGGATTATTAGTTCTATCTATATCCGCTAAGTAACTTAGTATTCCCCCTTCTAATCTAAGGATTATGTTTGGTGAGCCTGGGCTGATATTAAATTCCTGTCCCGCTTGCCAAAGAATTTCCCATAGCTCATCTCCCTTAGAATGATCTTGAAGAAAAAGCTCGTAGCAAAGCTCTTTGCTGTAACCCATTCTAGCTACAACTAAAGGAATCCCTTTATGCTCAATTTCCTTAAACCTATAAAAGCTAATATCATTGACCCAATCTCCAAAAACTTTGATCATCAGTTTTGTTGAATTAGGTCCTTGAACTTGAAGAGGTGATACATCGGGCTCATCAACATCTACATCAAATTTATATCCTGCTGCTATGCCTTGAGCCCACAAGAGCAGATCTCCATCGGAAACTGAAAACCAATAACAATCCTTATCAATTTTTAGCATGACAGGATCGTTGATTAAGTTTCCTTTGAAATCTGTTAAGGGGGTATACATTGCCTGCCCAATTGAGCATTTTTTAATGTCTCTAGGTGTAAGGAACTGTGCAAAGGCTTCGGCTTCAGGGCCTTTAATTTGAACTTGGCGTTCAACACCTACATCCCATAACTGAACACCATTTAAGAGTTTTTTATAATCTTCAACAGTCCCATCATAGGTAACTGGCATGTACATATGGTTGTAAACTGAAAATGCTGTTGCCCCATACTTGATGGTGGAATTAAAGTATGGTGATTTTCTTACACGAGGGCTAAAAACTACTTTAGAGGTATTGTACATAGCGAAATGCTATCACTTTTTTATTATGCTTGAATAGATGTTGAAGATAATTATTTTTATTGAAATTCATCCAACCAATCAATCGTTTGTTTGACGCCGCCGATTGGAAAAAAATGAACTTTCTCAATGTTTAATTTTGGGTCTTTGGCTTTGCACTCAGCTAGCTCATTTAAGATTTCTGTAGGTTTATATGGCAACAATAATTTTGTTAAATCTTTTGCTCTTTTAGTCAGAACTTTCATGGAGGCGCCTATCCCACATTCAATAGAAAATTTTAATAATGTTTGGAGTTTTGTTGGTCCTGCTATACCGATGTGAATCGGGATATCAATTCCTTCTTTTTTGATGCTGTCTGCCCATTTTTTAACAACGCCAGCATCAAAACAAAATTGAGTTGCTATGGCCATTATGGCATCTGTTCTCTTAGAATATTCTTGCTTCCATGATAAAGCTTCAGAGACTTTTGCATTGCCGCCATCAGGATCAATATCTTTATTTCCTTCAGGATGTCCAGCTATATGCAATCTTGTAAAACCAGCCTTATCAAACAAGCCTGATTCAATCAATTGAATAGAAGAATCGTAATCTCCTAATGGCTCGGATGATCCCCCTGCCAATAAGAGTGCTTCATTTACTCCGGCTTCATTCTGATACATAGAAATCCAATCACTTAACATTGCCTTGTTTTGAATGATTCTGGCCGGTATATGAGGCATGACCGTAAAACCCTCATCAGCAATTCTTTTGGCCGTGGCAACCATAGATAAAATATCTTCATTTTGGATATGGGCTATATAGACTCTAGTATTTTTTGGGAGAACCTCACTAAAAGATTCTATCTTTGCAGCAGATTTTGGAATAACCTCAATGGAGTATCCAGAAATAAAGTCTTTGAAGTTTGAATGAACGATTTTTTCCATAAAAAAAATTGTTTATGAATCCCATTAAATAATTAGGAGCTAGCTTAAGCCCTAAAATCCTTGAATGTAAAATATTTTCTATTGAGAATTTTATTATAAAAAATTGCAAATAAAACTATAAATGATGCTCCAGCTGCAACAGGAATAAGTATGAAAGCTGCTCCTTTGGCGCCCAAAATTGCAATGATAGGATTAGCTCCAGCTGGCGGATGAACGGTCTTAGTTAGCATCATCAAGAAAATTGCCAATCCAACTCCAAGCCCAGCGCTGAGTTCAGAAGAGCCAAATATTGCAAATACAAAAACTCCTGAAAAAGCAGAGATTATATGCCCAAAGAAGACATTCTTTGGATGAGCCAAAGGGCTTTCGTGAACTGCCATAACTAAAACCATGCTTGCGCCAAATGGAGGTATCAACCATAAATTGCTTTCATCAAAAGAATTAATATATGCGAGCGCAGAAATACATAAAAATGCTCCAAGCCCTGAAATAATATTGTTTTTCACACAAACAGCATACCTAACATAAATGCAATGGTGAATATTTATTTCTAATGGACAGCCCTAGATAAAATAATGAAATATTATTGCTCAAATAATTTTATCGGAATATCATTTTTGTAATATTTAATTTTTTAACTAGAGGAGCAAATGGATTTTCAGACGGATAAAACCTCATTAAAAATTATAAATAATAAAAGAGTGAAATATGAGCTTCCATTTCTTTGGATAAGGGATAACTGCTCTTGCAACGATTGCAGGATTCAAGAAACTCAAGAAAAAAGATTTATGCTTAACTCTATCCCCGCAGATTTAAAGCCTAAGAAAATTACTATTAATGAGGGCACTATTAATGTAATTTGGCCGGACGAGCATGAGACTATCATACGGTTTAAAGATTTAGAATTTTTAAAAAAACCTAGAAAGCCGGAAAAAATACTTTGGACTAATGATTTCATCCCAAATAATTATGATTGGTCTGATTTTCTTAAAGATGATTGCGCTGCAATAGATGCGTTTTCTGAATTTATCACTAAAGGTGCGATATGCATTTCAAACTCTCCATGCATTCCAAACTCATTGGAAGATCTAGCTCCAAGACTTGGCCCGGTAAGAGAAGTATTATTTGAGCGTATTCATAATGTCTCTGTTGATGGTCATACATACAATATTGCGCATACCTCTTTAGAGGTCCCGCCCCATAATGACTTTGCCAGCTACTCTTGGCCTCCAAGCGTCCAAGCACTGCATATGCTTGAAAATGAATGTGAAGGCGGAAAATCAATGATAGTTGATGGCTATAAAGTGCTCAGTGATCTAAAAAATGACCATCCTGAGTTCTTTAAAATTCTGGCAACCTTTTCGGTTCCTTTTAGAGAATTTGATGAAGAAAATGAAACTTATGCAAATGAGCCAATCATCAGGCTAAATTCTTCAAATGAGATAATTGGGCTGAGATACTCCAACCAATTAATGCAAATGATTGATCCAAGGCAGAAAAATTTAGATACATTTTATAAGGCCTATCATGAACTATGTAAGAGGGTGAATGATAAAAAATATAAATCAACTTTTCGACTTGAAGCTGGCAATATACTATTAGTCTCCGCTCATCGAGTCCTTCACGGAAGAGAAGAGTTTAAGCCTAGCGGTAAGCGCCATCTGCAGGATGCCTACTATGAGCTTGATAACATAGAAAACAATTTGGTACTTTATAAAGAATTACGAGGTAATTGAGTTGGTAAAAAAAGTTAGTTTTACATCAATGGATCAAGGCACCAAAGAGGATTATGATCTAGTAGCAATTCATGACTCAAAGAATGAAAGAAGCTTATCTAAACGTGTGATTGAGTGGCTTCAAATGATGGATGGGGATTCTCCTTATCAAATTAGCAGGCTTCAGCATTCACTGCAAACTGCTACACGAGCAGAAGAAGATGGCGCTGATATTGAAACAATTGTTTGCGCCCTGCTTCATGATATTGGTGATGTAATATCTCCCTCCAATCATTCACAAGTTTCTGCTGCGCTATTAAGGCCTTACATAAGTGAAAAAAATTATTGGATAGTCCTACATCATGGCCTATTTCAAGGCTACTATTGGATGCATCATTATGATGAGGATAGAAACTCTAGGAACCGATACAAAGACCACGCATACTATCAAGACTGTATAGATTTTTGCTCAAAATGGGATCAAAAATCATTTGATCCGAATTACAAAACAAAGTCTCTGGAGTATTTTATTCCAATGATTGAAAAAATCTTCTCAAGAGATCCAAGGTCCTTTGTGTAAAAAACTATTTGCTAAAGATTTATAGAGGATTTAAGAAAAAGTTAAAACTCAATAACTGAACGAATGCTTTTTCCTTCATGCATTAAGTCAAATGCTTTGTTGATATCCTCAAGAGGCATTTTGTGAGTAATAAGATCATCTATATTAATCTTTCCGTCCATGTACCAATCAACTATTCTTGGTACGTCTGTTCGCCCTCTTGCGCCCCCAAAAGCGGTGCCTCTCCATGAGCGACCGGTAACAAGCTGAAAGGGTCTGGTTGAGATTTCTTGGCCAGCACCCGCAACCCCAATAATGCAACTTTCACCCCAGCCCTTATGACAGCATTCAAGAGCTTGCCTCATCACCTCAACATTCCCAATGCACTCGAAACTATAATCAACCCCTCCGCCGGTCATTTCAATAATGTGATCGACTACATTTTCAATATTATTAGGGTTAATAAAGTCAGTCATACCAAATTTAGTCCCTATGTCAGCACGGGAATCATTTAAATCTATTCCAATTATTCTTGAAGCACCAACCATTTTCGCGCCTTGAATAACATTGAGACCTATGCCTCCTAATCCAAATATTGCTACCGTGGATCCAGCTTCAACCCCCATGGTGAAAGCCACAGCCCCGATACCTGTAGTTACTCCACAACCGATATAGCAAATCTTGTCGAATGGAGCATCCTTTCTAACTTTTGCTAAAGAAATTTCAGGGAGCACAGAGTAGTTAGAAAATGTGGAGCACCCCATATAGTGAAGAATAGGCTTGCCACCCAGTGAAAATCTACTTGTGCCATCAGGCATAATACCTTTACCTTGTGTCTCTCTTACCGCCTGACACAAATTAGTTTTTGGATGGAGGCAAAACTCGCATTCGCCACATTCAGCGGTGTAAAGAGGTATTACATGATCTCCAGGCTGCAAACTTTTAACGCCCTTTCCAACCTCGACAACTATGCCGGCACCCTCATGACCTAAGATTGCTGGAAAAGCTCCTTCAGGATCATCCCCTGAGAGAGTAAAAGCATCTGTATGACATACACCAGTCGCTTTCATTTCAACCAGAACCTCTCCTGCCCTAGGCCCCTCTAGATCAACTTCATGAATCTCCAGAGGCTTTCCAGCCTCGAAAGCAACCGCTGCTCTGGTTTTAATCAATGCATACTCCCTTGTGCATATTTAATAATATTTATTACTTCTTAAACTTAGCCGCTTCTTCAGATCCTCCAGTTGCGGTTCCCTTAGTATAGGAATGAGCTCCCATGCCAGCAAGATCACCGTCCTGAACAATTAAATACTGATTTCTAATTTCTTCGCCATCAAAGAAACATTCTAATATTTCTCTAACCCCATCTGCATATCTTGTTTGCGCTGACAATGAGGTACCTGAAGTGTGCGGTGTCATGCCATGGTGTGGCATTGTTCTCCAAACATGATCATTAGGAGCTGGTTGAGGGAACCAAACATCTCCTGCATATCCGCTCAACTGTCCTGATTCTAAGGCCCTTACGATGGCATCCTTATCACAAATCTTCCCTCTAGCTGTATTGATAATATAAGCTCCAGGCTTACATTTGCTAATCAAATCATCATTAAACAAGTGTTCTGTTTCAGGATGCAAGGGGCAACTGATATTGATAACATCACAAGCACCAACCAAAGATTCAATCGAATCATGGTAAGTTAAATTCAATTCAGCTTCTTGGTCTGAACTTAATCTGTGTTTATCAAAGTAATGCAAGTGAACATCAAATGGATGCATCTTTCTCAACATGTCATAACCAATACGACCAGCTGCAATTGTTCCTATGTGCATGCCTTCAACATCATAAGATCTTTGAACAGCATCAGCTATATGCCAACCACCCTCATTCACTATTCTGTGTTGATTGTGATAATCCCTCACCAAAGCAAGTATCATCATAACGATATGTTCTGCTACTGAGCGTGAATTGCAGTAAGTCACCTCAACCACATCAACTTTATGATCCATGGCAGCTTGCAAATCTACGTGGTCAGAACCAATGCCTGCTGTAATTGCCATCTTGAGATTGGGCGCGCTCTCCATTCTTTTTCTTGTTAAATAGTAGGGCCAAAAAGGTTGAGAAATGACAATATCTGCATCAACCAATTCCTTGTCTGCGGTGCAGCCATCAGCGTCTTTGTCTGATGTAACAACCAATGTATGACCTCTATCCTCTAGAAATTTCCTTAGACCTAGCTCACCAGATACACAGCCAAGCAATTCCCCAGGAGTAAAATCTCTTCCTTTGGGACTTGGTAATGACATGCCATCTGGATATTTTTCAAGTTTTGGCAGTTCCTTGAGCGGATAACTTGAGGGCATTCCGCCTTTAGGGTCGTCGTATAAGACACATAATATTTTCATTTTTTTCCTCCAAAATAAAATCTTTAAAATAATCCTTGAATTAATCCTTTATCATCAACATCTATATTTTCTGCTGCAGGTATTCTTGGCAAACCTGGCATAGTCATAATGTCACCACATATTACAACAATAAATTCAGCTCCTGCTGATAATCTAACTTCCTTGATTGGAACGTCGTGCCCTGACGGAGCGCCCATTAATAATGGATCAGTTGAGAAACTGTATTGAGTCTTTGCCATACAAATTGGGTATTCTCCAAATCCATCATCCTCTAATTTTTGAAATTGATTCCTTACCTTTTTATCAGCGATGATTTCGGCTGCACCATAAATATTGTGAGCTATATGTTGGGTTTTATCCCAAAGAGACATTTCATTGTCATAAAGAGTTTTAAATTGAGATAGGTTTGCATCAGCAATTTTTACTACCTCTTCTGCTAGTTCTGCTGCACCTTTCCCGCCCTTTTCCCAATGGGAAGAAATTTTGCATTCGACACCAATCTTTTTGCAATAATCAATAATTGCTGCATGTTCCTTTTGAGTATCAGTGATGAAATCATTAATGGCTACAACAACAGGAACGCCAAATTTTTTAATGTTTTCAATATGTCTCTCAAGGTTTTTGCAACCTTTGGTCACTGCATCTATATTTTCAGTACCAAGATCATCTTTTTTAACGCCGCCATGCATTTTTAATGCCTTAGTCGTAGCAACCAATACAACGGCATCGGGCTTTAATCCTGATTTTCTACATTTAATATCAAAAAATTTTTCTGCGCCCAAGTCTGCCCCAAAACCTGCCTCAGTAACAACATAATCTGCAAGTTTCAAGGCAGTTTTAGTTGCAATTACTGAATTACAACCATGAGCAATATTGGCAAAAGGTCCACCATGAATAAATGCTGGATTATTCTCAAGTGTTTGAACAAGGTTAGGCTGGAATGCATCTTGCAATAGTGCAATCATAGCTCCATCAGCATTGAGTTGTTTTGCTCTTACTGGCTCATTGGATCTTGTATAACCAATTACTATGTTTCCAATTCTTTGCTTTAAGTCATCAATATCTGATGCCAAACAAAACACTGCCATAATCTCAGATGCAACAGTTATATCGTAACCACTTTGTCTCGGTATCCCATTTCCAGTTCCACCAAGACCACAGGTAATATCTCTCAATGATCGATCGTTCATATCAACCACCCTTTTCCAAGTAATTCTTCTAGGATCAATATTGAGCTTGTTGTCCCAATGGATATGATTGTCAATTAATGCGGATAAGAGATTATGCGCAGCGCCAATCGCATGAAAGTCTCCCGTAAAATGTAGATTGATATCTGTCATCGGAATGACTTGAGCAAATCCTCCGCCAGCAGCACCACCCTTCATTCCAAAACATGGTCCTAAGCTTGGCTCTCTCAAACAAATCATGGCCTTTTTACCGTTGTGGCATAGCCCATCCACCAAACCAACACTCGTGGTAGTCTTGCCCTCTCCAGCTGGAGTTGGAGAAATAGCAGTAACTAAAATTAATTTACCATTATCAGCATCTTGAAGTTTTTCTGGGATAATCGAAAGATCAATTTTCGCTTTGAATTTACCGTATTGTTCTAAATACTTATCCTCGATACCTAACTTATCAGCAATACTTTGGATTGCTTGTATTTCTGCCTCTCTGGCGATATCTATGTCTGTTTTCACAATAAAATATCATCCCCCCATGTCATCAAACTGATGCAACAAACAATATTTAACACCTAATAGTTACATAAAAATCATTTCTATGCACTCGTTGTTTTTATAAAAAATTAAAGTACGTCAATTAGCAATAAATATTAATTTGGGCAATGAAAATCTAATTTTAAAATATATTAATTTTTGTGCTAAATTCTTAAACGCATATGAGCTTTTTTAAGAGTTTAATTTCGTCAATAAAAGAACGGTCACTGTTAAAAAGCAGTTATTTTCGCTCAAAAGATTTTGGCATTCTGCATGAAGATATTTACAAAGCTTTGGATTCTGTTATGTCAAAAAGCGGGGAGATCTCTTCATTGGTTTTTGCTGAGCATCTCTCAACTTTGATAGAAGACCTAAATGATAACGAATTTATAGAGTTTTTTGAAAATCTCCACACAAAGTATGACATCGATTCTGAAAATCTACTTCAAGCATCAAATATATATTCTAAAAATAAAACACAAAAAAACTTAGAGCTCATTTCTCAAGCTTCTGAGCCTCAATGGGTGGAACTCTTTAAAAGATTAAATACAGTTTCAGAAGGAACTCTAAGATTGGTTCGACTAAGACAAAGACTAATAACTTTGAAGAAAGAAAGCCCAAGCCTTGAATTCTTTGACAGGAGTCTCTTAAAGCTGTTCAAGCATTGGTTCAACCCTTCGTTTTTAGTGCTAGAAAGCATAGACTGGTCCACGCCCGCCAATATCTTAGAAAAAATCATTGCCTATGAGGCTGTCCATGAAATTAACTCATGGGAAGACCTTCGAGCTAGACTGGCGCCAGATGACAGAAGATGCTTTGCTTTTTTTCATCCTCTTATGCCAGATGAGCCGCTGATTTTTGTTGAGGTAGCTCTATGCAACAAGATTCCAAGCACCATAAATGAAATTATCGCACTCGATAGAATTGTAACTTTTAACCAAGATATTAATACTGCTGTTTTCTACTCTATTTCAAATTGCCAAGATGGACTTTCTGGCATTTCATTTGGTAATTTTTTAATTAAGCAGGTTGCGCATAAGCTCAAACAAGAAAATGATGGCTTGGATAAATTTGTAACGCTTTCACCTGCTCCTGGTTTTGTGCAATGGTTAAAAGAAAAATCTATTAATGAAGATACAGATGAAGATATGCTTCTTAAACAAGCTCTAATTTATCTTACTGCCTCTGATCGAGAAGATGGATCGCCTAATGACCCAGTAGCTAAATTTCATTTAGGCAACGGAGCTATCTTAGAAAGGATAAATTTAAATGCCGACTTGTCGTCTAAGGGGCTAATTCAATCAAAAGGAGTTATGGTTAACTATCTTTATAACCTAGATACATTAGAAGAGAATCATGAGCTATTTTTTAAAACAAAAGAGGTAAAACAATCAGATGCAATTAAGAGTTTGAGAAAAAAACTTCAGATTAAATAAGCGGATAACTTACTTAGTCTCTATTTTCTCTGCGCCAAGTCTCAGGCTCTAGAAATTCCCCGCTCCACATTCCAGCCTTAACCTTCTTGGCAAAATTTTGTTCTTCTTCGTACCTATCTGAATATTTTAAATAAGCTACTGCCATTCCAGATTTTACCATTTCAGCTTGCAAGTCTATTTCTCCGACATAACAGATCCCCAGGGTTCTACCATAACGATCCTGACCCTCGTTAGAACATCTGACTGTTTGATCATTAATTAGCTGCTTAAGCTTCTCTGTTGCTGCTTTTCCACATTCCCATTCTTCCCCTTTAGAATCTATACAAGTTTGAGTTTTACCAAAAAAATAGCTTTCAGGCGCATCGCTTCCAGTGAATCTAATTCTAATATTATTAATGACAATAGTGTCTCCATCAGTAATTTTTGGTTTTCCTATGATGTCAGCGCTTTTACCAAAGGCAAGCTCGCTAACAATTCCAAAGGAGAAAGTTGAAAGAAGAATTAATGGAAGGAGAATACTTTTCATAGCTATAAATATACAATAATTTTAAATATATATTATGAAAAGAAGATGACAAAAAATGAACAGCTAGTTCGTAATGCCATGCAGACAATATGGAATGAGTGCGATGTCTCTAAGGTGAGCGAGTTCTATTCCGATAATTTTGAGGCTGACTATCCTCACACTGACTGGGGTAATGGTTTGGAGGGTCTGTGTAATCTAGCAACTCAGGTTCACAATGATCTTCCTGGTTACACAGAACATATTGAGCAACTTATAGATGCTGGAGATAAAATTGTTGTTGTTTTATCAATTAGTGGCTCGCACCCGGTAAGCGGTGATGAAATAAGTTTTAGGGATGTAACTGTTCTTACCATAAAAGATGGGAGGATTCTCAATCAAACAGGAGTTGGGGATTTATTAACCCTCTATGAGAAGCTTAATATGATAACTATTGCTGCAAACAATCAAGAATGAAAAGTTTTAAAGAAAAAGTAGCTGTAATCACTGGGGCAGGTTCTGGCATGGGGAGGTACTTGGCAGTCCTTCTTGCAAAAGATGGGGCTGATGTCTGTGTCTGCGATGTAAATGAGGAAACATTGAACGAAACGGTGGCTATGCTGAGAAAATACAATGTTTCAGTTTCATCTCACCTTTTGGATGTGTCTGATAAAGAGTCAATAGAAGCATTACCTCAAAAGGTTATTAATCAGCACGGAAAGGTAGACTTAGTATTTAATAATGCAGGTGTTACAACTGGGGCTCATTTTAAAGACATGGATGAAGATAATTGGAACTGGGTCATGGGTATTAACTTCAATGGAGTGGTTAATAGCACAAGGGCTTTTATACCTCATCTAATAAATAATTCTGAAGCAGCCATTGTGAATACCTCATCAATATTTGGCATGGTGGCTGTGCCTGGACAAACTGTCTATCATGCTACTAAGTTTGCCGTTAGAGGTTTCACAGAAAGTCTTGCTCTGGAAATGAAACAGACAAATCCCAATTTGCAAATACACTGCGTGCACCCGGGACACATTGGAACTAATATTGCTGCAACTGCCAGAATGAGTGATGAAGATTTTAAGAAGTCTCAATCAAGATCATCTATTTTCAACAAGAATGTCCCTAAGTCGCAGCAAGAAATGGGAGAACTATTTAGGGAGGGAGGCATGCATCCTAGCAAGGCTGCTCAAATTATTCTTAATGGAGTGAAAAAGAATAAGAGTAGAATTTTTATTGGCTTAGATGCAAAACTGTTAGATCTTTCTCAAAGATTATTTCCTAGGCACTATCACAAAACATGGCTGTTCTTTATTCCTTTATTAACAATGTTTAGAGATAAGAAACCTCTAAAATCAATTAAGTAAATTTTTATATGCTTAATAGATTTTTATATAGTTTAATTTTTATAACCGCCCTGCCCGCTGATGCAGGACCAAGGTCTGAGTTTGATCAAACGAGCCTAGACAAATACGCTCATCAAGAGGATCAGTCATTTGGTTATGAGATAAAAGAAACTGAGGAATATGAAAATTATTTTATACATAACATTAAAATGATTTCGCAAACGTATCTTTCCACTCAAGAAGTTAATCGCCCCACATGGGCTCATTGGCTGAAAGTCATTGAACCCAAAGAACTAAAGGTCAATTCATCTCTGCTTGTCATTGGAGCTGGTGATACAGATGATCCGCCTCCGATTTCTTCCAGCCAGTTAATAGAACTGGCGCTAATTTCTGGTTCAATTGTGAGTGAATTAAGCGCTGTTCCAAATCAGCCATTAACATTTAATGATGAAGATTTTGAAATAACAGAAGATGGAATTATTGCCTATACATGGAAAAAGTTTTTTCTAACAGGTGATCCAAAATGGCCGGCAAGAATGCCAATGACCAAAAGTGCTGTAGCTGCAATGGATGTGATTCAGGATATTTTTAATGAATCTCAAGTAAAAGAATTTGTTATTACTGGCGCCTCTAAAAGAGGCTGGGCAACTTGGACTACTGCTGCTGTAGATAACAGAGTAAAAGCAATTATGCCTCTGGTAATTGATCTACTAAACATCAAACCCTCTTTTGAGCATCATTGGGAGGTTTATGGGTTTTGGGCACCAGCAATTCAAGACTATGTAGATCTGAAGGTTATGGATTGGTGGGGATCGCCTGAAGCCGAGGAATTATTTAAATTAGTTGACCCCTTTAGTTATAAAAATAGATATGAAATTCCTAAATACATTATCAATGCTGCTGGAGACGAATTTTTTATCCCAACTTCATCCCAATTTTATTACGATGAGCTTCCAGGAGAAAAGCATCTTCGATATGTTCCAAATGTTGGCCATGGATTAAATGGGACCTATATCTTAGAGCCTCTTTTTTCTTTCTACCTAAGCATAATTAATAATCAACCAAGACCAAGCTATAAATGGGAATTTCTCAGTGATGGTCAAATTAAATTTGAATCAGCAACTACTCCTGATGATGTCAAGATTTGGTGGGCCGATAATGAAAATGCCAGAGATTTCAGGGTGGATGAAATTGGTAAAACATGGCAAGCCGAAGCAATAATACCAAGATCAGATGGAAGTTATGTTTCTTCAGTTAAACGACCAAAAAGTGGTTGGAGAGCATATTTCATAGAAGCAACCTTCTCACAATCAAGCCAATTACCAATGATAGTTACTAGCGGAGTTCGAGTCGCCCCAGATTCACTTCCTTATGAGTATCAACTAAAGATTAGTCCCAAGGGTTTTTTAACCCAGCAATAGACTAATTTTTTTTTTATGGAGTAAGATTAAATCTAGCTGAATTTTTAGGAGATCTCTGTATGCATAAAAAAATACCTTTATTACTTCTTTTGTCAACATCCTTGGTAATTTCTGCTGACCATCATGTAATGAAAGGCGATCAATCAAAGAAAGAAACGAAGAAAATTGAAATGGAAAAAAGAGGAATGTGGAAACCTGAAGACTGCAAAAAGATAAGTCAAACATCTGGAGCCTATCTTTATTTTTCAGGTGAAGCTTTTAAAAAGCGTTCTGCTCATGAAAAAGATGGGAATAAAGCTTTAGCTGATGAAGCTTTCGCAGAAGCTAGGGCCCTAGCGGAACTTGCTGCAAACTTTGCGAAGAATTTTGAAGCATACTGCAAAAGATAAAAAATAGATGAGTCTTACTACCTATATTGTTGGCAATATTTTTTTAATCATAATGCTCTATCTAGTATTAAAAAATAAGCAATGAAAAAAATAATGGCCCTGCTTCTATCGACCATTGTTCATGCTGATGATCATAATCAGTTTACTGTTGATTGTGTGAATAAGATCAAAAAAAAATATCAAATCGCTTTAGACCTTGATACAAAAAAATTTAGAGTTTTAAAGAGCGACACGATCATTAGTGAGGGCTCAATAGCTAAGATTAATAGCTCAAAAAATTCAATTGAGTTTAAGTTACTTGAAATTAATACCAAAGATAAAAAAAAAATTTTTACAGGCAATAACCTTCATGGAAAATTAATTTGCAATATTTAAATTATGGGATTCTCAAATAAAAAAATTACCTTCACTTGGTGGTTTGTAATAATTCTCTTCATGCTAATTTGGCCAATGTTTGTTGGCCCATATATTGCTTTAAATAACCCCACATTTTTTGTGGGATCTGAGGTTACATTAAGCTCTAGTCTTTATATTGCTAGAAACCTTGCCGTTGGACTGGCCTTTCTTGTTGCTATATTTATGAGAAATGCATCTATGTTGTTTATTTTAATCCTTGTTAGGCTTATCACTGATTTAATAGATGCTCCGGTTTTTTTTTCTTTCAAAGACCCTAATTTAATTGGGCTAATTATTATCTTTACTATTTGCTGCTACTTACCGGCAATTTTGGGATTGCGTTATCTTTGGAAAAAATAAGCAATGAAAAAAATTCTTTATCTTATTTATTAGGAGCTGTCATTATTTTTTATTTCATAAAATCCATAATTGATGATGGCTTGCTATATACCTTATGCTCGGTCTTGGATAATGGCATAGGAAGTAATTGGTGTGATTAGGGTTATTAATTCTTTATTTCTTCTTTACAGATGAAAACAAACAAAGAATGATTTAGACAAATATGATAAAGGAGCGATGAGAAACTCTAATTAAAGAGCTTCTCAAGGTGCACGCTTCATAGAGGAAAAATTTTTTTTAAATCAAAGAGCTAGTTTTGAAGAAACTAGGAAATTTTCATTTTTGGAGCATTGGTCATAACGCTCTTAATTCCTTTGTTCATTGATGATTTATCTGCATAGCTTTGAGATGATGCTATAACCCTGTTGTTAGCAGCAACCAAATTAAAATTCCATTTACCTGCTTTATTTTCTTTAGACTTAAAGTTTGCTTTTTCAGCAGCATGCTTTGCTACTGATTTAATACCTTTCATGCATGTTGCTCGTGATGCATAAGCCTGTGATGAGATAATATTTTCACCGTTTTTTGCTTTTAAACGAAAACGGTGTTTGCCTGCTTTATCTTTATATATTTGAAACATAACTTCTCCTTAGTTTTATCGCTCTGTTAAATAGATTAATCAGAACTTAATTCTCAATTATTTTGTTTAAGGGAAGTATATATAAAAATGACAAATTATCATCTTTAATATTAATTTAGCTATTTATTTCTATAAGTGCCTACTCAAAAATGGTATTTTTTTGAAATACAACTCGAGTTAGAAACTAAGCTTGAATGAAAGACTATAATTCCTTCCTGGATTCAAGAAATAGTCTAAACCTGAGTCTGAAGCGTTACTTCCAGCAACACTTGTCCAGTTCCAGTATTTCTCATCTGTGATATTTCGAACAGCCAATCTAAAAGATAAATTATCATTTGCTGCATATCCTAGATATGACTCTAATAAAACGTGGCCAGGAAGCTCCAATGCTTTCTCACAACCACTTCTTCCACATGCAGGTGGCAAGCCTTGGGGGCCCTCTGCAGTAG
Organism: uncultured SAR86 cluster bacterium; assembly: GCA_902596165.1. Classification (GTDB taxonomy): domain Bacteria; phylum Pseudomonadota; class Gammaproteobacteria; order Magnimaribacterales; family D2472; genus D2472. The sequence goes on from CACJSU010000012.1 coordinate 25,640, forward strand.
CTTTTATATATGAATCAATAGTTAATTTCCCTGAAGAGGAAGACCATAATAGTCCCAAAATTGCTTGATCTGGATCAATGTTAGTTAGTTTAGCTCCTTTTTGCTTTCCAGAAGAAGAGTTAACTCCAAATGTGGTTGAAAGATTTTCAGTAACATCAAAACTAGACTGAAACTCAACGCCTTTAATATTAACGCTTTCTAGGTTTTGATATTCAAAACTAAGCAATCCTGTATTGGTAAAACCAGTCGAGGCGCTATTAATAAAATCTTTGTAATCATTTTCATATACTGCTATGGACCAGGAACCATTATCAGTGGCGCCCCTTAAACCAAATTCATGTCCCTCACTTTCCTCAGGTCCTAATTCTGGGTTTGGAATAATGGTGTATCGAAAAGCAAAGTTGGTAAAACTAAGATTCGAATTAAAAAAATCTGGGCTTCTGAAACCTTCTGCGTATTGATAAAAGAATGATATGTCTTCAGCTAAATCTCTAATAAAACCAAACTTCAATGATGTTTTGCTATCGTCTTGCTCAACCAATGAATAACCAAATGGATTCACATTTTTAAAGAGTTGGTCAACACTGATATTTAATTCGTAGCTATCATGCCTTGCTCCAATAACAATGGAAGTTTTATCAGAGATGTCTATTCTATTGTTAACATAAAATGCAGTTCTTACAGTTTCAGTGTCTGGAAAAGTTTTATTAGGATAAAGCTCTCCGCCAATATTTGAATTCACTGCTTGGGTTAAAAGATTGGTTTCGGTCCTATACCTTGGACGAGTTACATCTATAGATTCTTGCTCAGCTCCGTAAACAATGTTTTGGGTGAGACCAGATTTAGATTTAATCGATTTAAAGAATTGCAATGCAAAGCCCTCAATCGATTGATCGAAAATATAATCTTTAAATTCGCGGATAGGTGTCGGAGGTATATTTGGAACAAATTGAGGGCCACGCGCACCATTTACAAAATTTCCAAGTATGTTTTTGTCAATATTAGTGACTTGTCTTTGATCGGTTTCCTGAGAGTAAAATGAAAAGCTTCCATTATCATAAAATCCAGATTGAGCTGAAAAATCAAAAGATAATGTAACCCTATCCCTACTTCCATCATCATCTCCGATTGCTGAGGTGGTGCTAATCATTTGAGGATAGCCGCTTGTTCCTAGGTCTGAACTCAGCTTGATATCACCCTCCCATTCTTGGTTATCAAATGTAAGAGTAAGACCGAGATTATCACTTATTAAATACTTACCCTTTAAAAATACACTTGATTGCTCTCCTGAAAAAGGATTTGGTTTTTTAATAGCGTCATCATGAAGTTCAGTCTCACTTAAGTCTCTAGTTGTTACTTGAATCAAGCCTTCCATTCTCTCTCCCACATTTGCCGCTAAATAAGAGAGCTTGGAGTGCTCATTATCACTGTCGTAACCTGCTGTAATTGATTGATAAAGACTATTATCAGTTACTAAATCACTGGGATCTTTTGTAATATAAAGTAAAGCCCCAGCTAGACCATCTGATCCATAAAGAGCTGAACTAGGTCCTTTTAATATTTCAACTCTTTTGAGTAATTCGGTATCAACTAAATCTCTTCCATATCCGTTATAAGTTTCACCAAACCTTACGCCATCAATTAAGAGATTCACCCTTTTGTCACCCATGCCTCTGATAGAGATAGTGTTATTGAAGGTCCTGCCAGCATAAACGTCTTTTGTAACAGATACTCCAATGGTGTTATCAAGCAAATCCCTTAAATCACTTACTTGACGAGATTCAATATCCTTTAGAGAAATAGAATCAACCGAGCCAATCACTTCTGATAAAGGGATTGGATACTTTGCTGAAATGACCACAGTCTCTTCCACGACTTCCTCTTGCGCAATTAAAAAGCCTTGAAAAAGAATTGTTATTAAAGAAAGAAAAGTAATTTTATTTAAAATATTTATATGCATGCGATTTACCTCTAATGAGAATGATTCTCATTTACAATTGAGAATGATTATCATTTACTTTTTATAAAAAAGCAATAGAATTCATATATGAGATATTTCTTAGTAATACTTTGCAGCATCGTTATTGCCTCCAACGCATGTGAAAAGGCTTCTGATCCATCTAGAATTACTTCTGCAGGAGGATCAGTAACGGAAATCATATATTTATTAAATGCTGAGGATAATTTAATTGCAGTGGATGTCACTTCAAATTATCCTCCAGAAGCAAAGAAGCTGCCATCAATCGGTTATGTCAGACAACTTTCAGCCGAGGGAGTTCTCTCGCTAGACCCAACTATAATTATTGGCGAGGATGATATGGGTCCCCCCTCTGTACTAGATCAGATAAAGAGAACTCAAGTAGAGATAACAATAATTCCAGAAGATCATAATATTGAGGGCATTCTCAAGAAAATTGAGTGCGTCTCTTCAGTAATAGGAATTAATTCTGAAGCAATTATAAATAACACTATAATTCCAAAAATAAGTAAATTAAATCAACTGATCCAAGAAGGTAAAAAGAAAAAAATAATTTACATCCTTGGCATGCAAAGTGGCTCCCCGTTGGTTGCTGGTAATAATACTTCTGGGGATGGGCTGATAAATATTTCTGGCGGCATTAATCCTTTCTCTTCTTTTGAAGGCTGGAAGCCAGTCGGAACAGAATCAATCATTGAAGCATCTCCAGACTTGATCATAATTTCAGAAAGGGGTCTAAATGGATTTGGAACCATGGAGGATCTTAGAATGCATCCTGCTCTTTATTTAACACCAGCCTCACAAAATAATAAAATCATTTCAATTGATGGTATGGCATCTCTTGGCTTTGGACCCAGAACGATTGATTCCGCTATTCAGGTTTCAGAAACACTAAATGGAATCAATTAAAAAATTTTCATATCAATCATCCTTGTTTTTTCATTTTGTGACTAAAAAACAAACGGTATATATGATTTCATTATTTGTGATCATGCTAATTTTTTCATTATTGGCAATTACATTTGGAAGCTATGGTTTATCAATAATTGATTACTTCCTTGGTAAAACCTCACCAATACAAAACACGGTTTTAACTGAGATAAGGTTACCTAGAGTAATCCTTTCATGTCTGGCTGGAGCAAGCTTAGGAATATCTGGTGCAGCCCTTCAAGGCTTATTTAGGAATCCATTAGCAGATCCTGGTCTTATAGGTGTATCAGCTGGTGCAGCGCTAGGTGCAACTTTGATGATAGTTTTGGGTGGTGATTTATTTTCTCAAAGCTCATTGGGTATTTTTTTTATACCCCTAGCTGCTGTTGCAGGATCGTCCTTGGTAATTTTTATGCTCTATTTCATGACGAAAGGCTTTGGTTATGAGGGGGTGACTTATATGTTGCTAGTTGGCATAGCCATAAATGCTATAGCCGGCGTAGGCATAGGAATACTTACATACATTAGCTCAGATGCTGAGTTAAGAAGCTTAACTTTCTGGACAATGGGAAGCTTTGGTGGAGTTACCTGGCCATTATTAGTACCCGTCATACTAATTATTATTTTTTCAATAATGGTAATGATTCCATATGCAAGACAATTAGATCTTCTTCAATTAGGAGAACCTGAAGCCTACAGATTAGGCGTAGATGTTCAAAAGCTAAAGTATGTAATCATAATGACTGCTGCAGCTTCTGTCGGTGCAAGCGTAGCTTTGTCTGGGATGATAGGATTTGTTGGTTTGATTGTTCCTCATTTAACAAGACTGCTTGGTGGGGTAAATCATAATTACGTCTTACCAGGATCTGCTCTTATGGGAGCAGCATTAATGATAATAGCTGATTTAATGGCAAGAACTATTATTCAGCCAGCTGAACTTCCAATTGGACTTATAACCAGCGCTATAGGATCGCCTTTTTTTCTTTGGTTAATTTTTAAAATTAAAAGACTATGAGTATTTCTGCAGAATCAATTTCATTGAACCTCGGAGGTAAAAGTATTTTGAAAGATATCTCTATTGATATCCCCTCTGGAGAAATTTTGTCAATTATTGGTCCAAATGGTGCCGGTAAAACCTCTTTGTTAAACGTCTTATCTGGAAATTTAAATTCATATGGGGGATCGGTAAGTTACAACAATATGCCCTTAAAAGATATTTCTATACAAGAAAGAGCATATACAAGAGCTGTTATGTCTCAGTTTCAGTCAATTGCTTTTGATTATTCGGTGAGAGATATCCTTGAAATGGGCTGGTTAGATTATAACTATGAAAAAATCAAAAAAGACTTACAGGCTTTTCAACAAGAAATTATTGAAGAATGCGATATACAAAATTTAATAAATCAAAAATTTAATACTCTTTCCGGTGGTGAGCAGCGCAGAGTTCACTTTGCAAGAGCTTTGATTCAACTATGGCAGCCGCTGGATACAAACGATCAAAAATATCTTCTGCTTGATGAACCATTTTCAAACCTTGATCTTGTTCATAAAGTGAAAATGATGAACTCCATTAAAAAAAGAGCTAGTTTAGGCACAGGAGTCCTGATGATATTGCATGATTTAAATTTAGCTTATTCATTTTCAGACAAGATAGTAATTCTTAAAAATGGCAAGTTGGTTGAAAAAGGTAAAACAAAAAAAATGCTTTCTGCAAAGTTGCTAGCTAGGGCTTATGAAACTTTTATAAGCATTGATGATAATCCAATAAATATTAGGTACTACTAGTTTATGAATGACAAAATCAAAAAATATGAGTTAAGCGCAACAAATTTATTAAGATCAACAAATTCAGGAATCTTATCAACCATCTCAAAAGCTTATAAGGGGTACCCATTTGGAAGTTATGTAACCTTTATAACAGGTCCTGATAGATCTATTTATATCTATGCAAGCACTCTTGCTCAACACACAAAGAATCTTTTCAAGGATTCTAAAGCCTGCATAACACTCTCAAGAGAAAAAAAGGATGATGATAAGCAAAATTCTCAAAGGCTAACCTTGATGGGGGATCTCGAGCCAGTCAATGAAAATGATAAAGAATACATAAAAAATAGATTTCATACCTTTCTTCCAGAAAGTAAGAAATATTCAAAAATGCATGACTTTGATTTCTATAAATTATCATTGCATAAAATTAGGTGGATAGGTGGCTTTGGTGAAATAGCATGGCTGAAGAATAAAAATTGGAAACCTCATAGTCCAAAGTGGTTATCAACAGAGATACAAATGATAGAGCATATGAACGAAGACCATCAAAATGTTATTTATTCAACGTTTAAAGCCCAGCATGGTAAAGCTGATAAAAAAGCAAAAATGATTGCGCTATGTGTAGATGGCTACTTCATAGAGTCAAGGGGTGAGATATTTTATATTAATTTTGATGATATTTGCCTTAATGCAAAAAGCTACAGGGAGATGCTCATTTCTCAAGCTAAACAATATAGAAAGTTTGAGCAATAGGAGAAAAGCATGGTTAAGTCAGTAATTACAGAAAAAATTATAAAACACGACAGTTTTTTGTTAGCAGGAATATACACAATAGGTCATATATTCATTGCTTCGACTAAAACATTTCTTACTGTGTTTCTTCCACACATCAAATGTATTTGTTGATAAGCATTAGTAATACAATAGCAATAAATACTTTTATTAACTTTTTAGTAAAGGGGTCCATATCAGCAATAAATGCTTTTATTAACTTTTTAGTGGGGATGTCGTCCATTACGAAATAATACACTAAAAATTGTTACAGGAATGGACTCAACCGTTGACTCAATGCCAAAAAAAAGAACCCTATAAACGTTATATCTATAGGGTTCTCAAAGAAACTGGCATCCCGTAGGGGAGTCGAACCCCTGTTGCCGAGATGAAAACCCGGTGTCCTAGGCCTCTAGACGAACGGGACTAGATTGCGGCAATTATAAAAGCTAATAAGCTACTTGAAAAGGTTTAAAGGTCTATTTAATTCTGTTATTTACAGCTTTTAAAAAACCTCTAAGAAAGTTGCCTTCCATTTGATCTGGGTAGAGTCTGCGAAACATTCTTTCCATTCTTGTCGTAATTTGTTTTGGATTTTTAGGATCAACAAGCTCCAAGGCTTCTACCGTTTCATTGAAGTGCTCGATAAGATTATTTAATTCTTCTGATGTGTATTCTGGAAAATCTTGCCAAGACTCTACAAAATTATTTTGTGAGGATTGATAAAGTTCATAACACACCACCTGTGTTGACATAGCTATATTTAAAACTGGGTATTCAGGATGCGCTGGGATAATCAAATGTTTATTAGCCAGCTGTAACTCTTCGTTGGTAAGCCCCCTATCCTCGCGACCAAACAATATTGAAACTTGGATTTCATTCAATACTAATTCTTGCATCTCCAGTGCTGCATCTCTGGCAGTTAGAGTTGGCCATTCAATCGTTCGATCTCTTGCTGATGTCGCATAGATAACTTTTGAGTTTTTTACAGCCTCCTGAATTGAAGGAAAGATTTTTGCATTTTCTAAAACATCGGTTGCGTTTCCAGCCAGGGCAGTTGCTTCTTGATGTGGAAATTTTTTTGGATTGATCAAAGCTAGGTTAGCTAAACCCATATTTTTCATAGCACGGGCAACGGACCCAATGTTTCCAGGATGGGAAGTTTCAACTAAAACTATCTGCACAAATCGATTAATGGGATTCATAGAACTATTATCGTCATTTCCAGTACAATATGCGACATGTCAAAGCCAGCCTTATTAAACGTCGCGATTCTTGCAGCCAAAGTAGGCGCTGCTGAACTTGAATTTGCTGTTAAAAAAGTTCACAAACTCGATGTCATTAAAAAAGGTCCGACCGATTATGTAACAGAAGTTGATAAGAAGGTTGAGTCTTTAGTCTTTGAGGAAATCAAAAAATATTATCCTGAAGATAATTTTCTTGGTGAGGAATCAGGCCACGAAGTTAACACCTCTAATACCACTTGGATTTTAGACCCAATTGATGGAACAACTAACTTTATCCATGGTTATCCTCAGTACTGCATTTCGCTGGCGTGCGTTGTCGCAGACCAAACACAACATGCTGTGATTATTGATCCAACGCGTAGAGAGGAATTTAGTGCTTCAAGAGGTAAAGGGGCTGAGCTAAATGGCGAAAGAATCAGAGTCAGCAAACGCCCAAACTTGAAAGATGCTTTGGTAGGAAATACTTCTCATGTTAATGAATCGCAAAAATATACCTTTGATAACATAGCAACCTTTAGATCTCTTTATAAACACAGTCTTACCATCAGAAGATCTGGTTGTTCTGCACTTGATCTTGCCTATGTTGCTTCTGGTCGGCTAGATGCGTTTTGGGCACAAGGTTTAGGTATTTGGGATGTTGCGGCAGGAATGCTGATAGCCGAAGAAGCTGGGGCTTTAACAAGTGATTTTTTGGGCAATCCAAACTATAAAGATAGCGATCATTATTTATGCGCTACTCCAAAATGCTTCAAGCCAATGCTTGAATCTATTAAGCCAAACTTCAAAGCCAATTAAGGCATGTCATCAAACTCAGCGCCCTCTGGCTCTGGGATAGCCAAGTCATCTTGCGTGATTGACATTCCTAGCAGCATATTTGCAACAACATATATCGATGAATAGGTTCCAATAAGAACACCGATAATTAATGCCTGACTGAAACCTTTGATCATGTCCCCGCCAAAGAAAAATAGTGCCAGCAATACTAACAAAGTTGTCAAAGATGTAATCAATGTTCTAGAAAGAGTTTGATTGATAGATCGATTAACAATTTCGTGAGGTTCAAATCCCCTCTCGCCTCTAAAATTTTCTCTGATCCTATCAGATACAACGATCGTATCATTTAGAGAATAACCAATCACAGCAAGTAGAGCTGCTAAAACAGTCAAATCAAAGTCCCAAGAAAGTAATGAGAAGAGCCCAAGAATAATTATCACATCATGAGCAAGGGCTGCCACTGCGCCAAGCGCAAACTTATATTGAAATCTAAATGCAACATAAAGCAAAATCATGCCCAATGCTACAAGCATTCCAAGACCACCTTGATCCCTTAGCTCAGAGCCAATCTGAGGCCCGACAAATTCAATTCTTTTTAACTCTGTTGAAGGATCAGCATCCTGCAAAAATTTGTAAATCACATCTCCCAACTGACTGTTGCCATCCTTATCAGCAACTTTAATTAAGACATCAGAGTTTGAACCAAAATTTACAATCTGAAAATCATCAAATCCATTGCGGGTCATTAAGCCCCTAATTTCCATGAGGTCAGCAGCCTCTTCATAAGATACTTCTATCAGCGTCCCACCACTGAAATCTAAACCTAAGTTAAGGCCTTTGAAGCCTAAAGAACCAATGGATAAAATTAGCAAAACTAAGGAAGCTATTGTTGCAAACCTTCGATAATTCATGAATGGAATATTAAAGTTCATTAAACTCTTAGCTCCTTAATATTTTTATTTCCATACATTAAATTAACGATAGCTCTTGTTCCTAAGATAGCAGTAAACATAGAAGTTAAAATTCCTATCGACAAAGTTATCGCAAACCCTTTAACCGGACCAGTTCCAATCGCATAAAGTACGATCGATGCTATCAATGTTGTAACATTTGCATCAACAATGGTTACAAAAGCTCTAGAGAAACCTTCTTGAATGGCTGTTTGAGGATCTTTGCCATCTTTAATCTCTTCTCTAATCCGAGAAAAAATTAACACATTAGCATCCACTGCCATACCTATGGTAAGAACTATACCTGCAATTCCAGGAAGAGTTAGGGTGGCCCCTAACAAAGACATGAAGCCTGTAATCAAAACTACATTGGCAAAAAGAGCAATGTTTGCGGCAAATCCGAACCAGCGATAATAAAAAAGCATAAAAGCAATAACTGATAACAAACCAATAATGATTGAGCGAACCCCTAGCTCAATGTTCTCTTTTCCAAGGCTTGGGCCAACTGTTCTCTCCTCTACAAATTTCATGGGAGCTGCCAATGCTCCAGCTCGAAGCAATAATGCAAGTTCACTCGCCTCTTGTGGTGATCCAACACCTGTGATTCTAAATGCAGTTCCTAAAACAGCTTGAACCGTGGCAAGACTTATAATCTCTTTTTCAATATATGCAGTCTGCTCAATAACATCGTTACCATCAACATCTTGTGTAAGGACTGATTTGCTTTTTTGCTCTACAAAAAGGACACCCAGCCGCCTGCCAATATTTCCATTGGTAGCTTTTTGCATAGCACGCCCACCTTGCATATCCAGGGTAATGTTTACTTGAGCAAACCCACTTTCATCAAAACCTGCGCTAGCATTGGTAACCCTTTCACCTGCAACAATAATATTTTTTTCTAGAAAAGCTGAGCCCATTCGTTCATCTTGAAAATCAAATTCCTCTTTTCTTAACCTTGATGTGGTTGATGCAGCTTCTAACCTAAATTCTAGATTTGCAGTTTTTCCAATAATTTTTTTAGCTGCAGTTGTATCCTGCACACCAGGTAATTGAACAACAATTCTACTGCTTCCTTGTCGCTGAACAATTGGTTCGCTCACTCCTAATTCATTAACCCTATTTCTCAAGGTCATAAGATTTTGCCCCACAGCATAGTCTCTAATCTCTTTAATAGCGGACTGTGAATAAGCAAGCTCAACTAGGTTTCTAACCGAATTTGCCGTCAAATCATAAAGAGGAGTTCCAAGGGGAGTTATATTGTCTTCATTAAAAATTCTTAATGCTTTGTTGTAATCCTCATCACTTACAAATGAAAATAATAAATCTTTGTTATCCTTTCTTGAGCTCTCAACATTGATTCGATCATCTCTAAATTTCTTTCTGTACTGATTCAACAACGATTCCAGGCGATTATCTAGAGCGCTATCGATATCAACTTCCAAAAGAAAATGCACTCCACCTGACAAATCTAGGCCAAGTTTTAATGGGCCCCCACCAATATCTCTAAGCCATTGAGGTGTAGATGGTTCGAGGTTCAATGCAACAATTGCTTCATCGAGTAAGGTTTTTTGCAACGCAGCTTTACCTGCAAGCTGATCATCAAAAGAATTGAACTTAGCAATAATATTGTTGTCTTTGAGTCCAACCGATTCAACTCCAGTTAATTGATCTTCTAATATGTCTTTAACTTGATTTAATAAAATCTGATCAGCCGATTTGCCTGAGTCAGTATACGCAATCTGAATTGCTGGCTTGGCAGGATATAAATTTGGTAAAGAATAGATCACACCAATAGACATCACCATCAATATGAATGTGTATGTCCAGATTGAGAATCTATTCATGATCTTTTATCAATCAATTGATGCGATGGTACCTTTCGGCAAAGTATTCGCAATAGCAGTTTTTTGAAGTTTAAAAGTAATGTTTTCACTCACTTCGATAGAAACATATGGGCCTTTGATTTCCTTGATACGACCAATGATTCCACCTGCAGCGACAACTTCATCGCCTTTCTCAAGCCCGTCCATCATTTCTTGCAAAGCCTTCATACGCTTTTGCTGAGGTCGAATGGTCATAAAATACATAAGGGCTAAAAAACCTATAAAAAAAACAATAATAGGATCCGGTAGCCACCATGGTAATTGTTGCTGTGTTTCGTTCATGCAATCTCCCTAGATTAAATGCTTGGGTACGTCCAAATGCCGCTTATTATAAAAGTCTTTTATGAACTTGGCGAATGAATCTGATTCAATTGATAGACGAATTTCATTCATGAGACTTTGATAATAGAAGATATTATGAAAACTATTCAGTATTGAGCCAAGCATTTCATTGGTTTTATCAAGATGATTTAAATATGCTTGAGAGTAGTTCTTACAAACCTTGCAACCACAACTCGGATCGATGGGGTCATCTGAATTTTTGCTTGGCGCATTTCTAATGTTTAACACACCGTAAGATGTAATGAGCTGACCATTGCGGGCATTTCGAGTGGGTAAGACACAATCAAACATATCCATTCCATAAAAAACTGCCTCAACAATGTCCTCGGGTTTTCCTACTCCCATTAAATAATGCGGCTTAGATGCAGGCAAATGTGGTGCAAGGTGCTTAAGAATTCTTGTTTTATCCTCCTTGGGCTCACCAACACTTAATCCGCCAACTGCAATTCCATCAAAGCCAATATCCTCCAGCCCTTTAAGTGATTCAAGGCGAAGATCCTCATGCATACCGCCCTGAACAATTCCAAATAAAGCAGAGTCAGATTTATGGGCATCACGAGATCTTTTGGCCCAACGTAAAGATAATTCCATGGAGGTTTTAGCTTGCTGATGCCCAGATGGATATGGAGTACACTCATCAAGAACCATAACAATATCCGAACCAAGATTTTCTTGAATCTGCATTGAATCCTCTGGACTCATAAAGCATTTCTTTCCATCATATGGAGATTGAAAGCTTACTCCCTCCTCTGTAATTTTTGCCAAGTCTCCAAGGCTCCATACTTGAAAACCACCTGAATCGGTCAGAATAGGCTTATCCCAATTAACAAAGTTATGCAGTCCGCCTAAATTTTTAACCAGCTCATCTCCAGGTCTAAGCATGAGGTGATAAGTATTCCCAAGGATGATTTCAGAGCCTGTTTCCTCTAAGTTCTCAACCTCAAGCGCCTTCACTGTTCCATTTGTGCCCACTGGCATAAAAGCAGGAGTTTGAACTTTTCCCCTTGGAAAATCTAACTCTCCTCGCCTGGCATAACCAGAAGTAGCTGAAACATTAAACTTCATGATATTTTAAAAGCATGGCATCGCCATATGATAAAAATCTATATTCTTTCTCAATTGCTGTTTTATAAATGTCCATCATTTTTTCATACCCAATAAAGGCAGCAACAAGCATAAGCAATGAAGATTTCGGCAAATGAAAGTTTGTGATCATATGATCGACAACTTTAAACTTATATCCAGGATAAATAAACAAAGAAGTTTCACCTTTAAAGGCTAATGGTTCATCTTGAAAAGCTGTTTCAATAGCCCTAACAGATGTTGTTCCAACTGCAATAATTTTTCCATTACTTGCTTTTACTCTTTTTACTTGATCAATTAAACTCGCATCAACTTCAACAAGTTCTTTATGAATAACGTGATCCTCAATATGATCTGTTTTGACTGGCTGAAAAGTTCCTGCACCAACGTGCAAATTCACATAACCAAACTCTACACCCTTTTTTTGTAGGGAATTAAGTAGCTCTTGATCAAAGTGCATGCCAGCAGTAGGCGCCGCAACAGATGCTTTTTGATCGGGGTCAGCATATATAGTTTCATACCTCTCTTCATCTAATTTTTCTGCTGCTCTGTTCATGTAGGGCGGTAAAGGGATTTGACCGTATTGTTCAAATAAATATTTAGGGTCGTCAGACCAATTTAAAATAAAGAAATTATCTTGCCGACCCTCAACAGTTGCTAAAAATCTTTGGCCTTGGAATGAAAAAACTAGTTCCGCTCCCTCTTTTGGAGTCCTGGATGACCTAATTTGAGTTAAAGTCTGATAATTGGATAAAAATCTTTCCAGAAGGAGTTCTATCTTTCCACCGGTAATTTTCTCTCCTAATAATCGTGCTGGAATCACAGAGGTTTTATTTAATATTAAAAGATCTCCCTTATCTAAATAGTTTTCAATATCTTTAAAAACTTGATGCTGAATAGATTCAAGAGCAACCAGCAATTTTGAATCAGCTCTTTGTATAGAAGGATACTGAGCAATGAGATGCTCTGGAAGTTCGTAATTGAATTTCTCTGTTTTCATGGGAGGTGCTAATTCTAAAAGATGTTGAACTCAGCTACAATGACCGCCATGCCCCATTGGCGGAATTGGTAGACGCGCGCGATTCAAAATCGCGTTCCTTCGGGAGTACCTGTTCGACTCAGGTATGGGGCACCAAATTTCTTGATACTAATAACTACAATCAGTATTTAAAATTGAAAACAAATAATTTCGTGTTGTGCTTGCATCTTGCCAACTGTCGGTTGTAGAAATGAGATCAAGACAACCAAGCTTGTCTGCGTCAATTGGGACACCTTTGAATAAAGTATCATTGTTTCCATTGAAGAACACCGGTCGATTAGGAAAAGTGGAATTTGGCAAAGATCGAAAATTACCCACTCCATCATTAATTGCAACATGCGCACCATGAAAGCTAGTTCGAAAATCTCTTGTTGAATGAATGATATCAAGAGCTCCATCTAAGTTCATATCTCGGATATAGATATTACTTTCACCATGATGATTAGCTGCTCTTTCTTGGTTTGTAAAACGCGCATCGGTTTCATCTACCAAATTTCCAACACCATCATTTATTAAGACTTGCACATATGCGCCTTCGTAATATGGATTAGCCCTAGTAATTCCCACTACAACATCCATAAAACCATCATTATTTAAATCCCCTTTTGCGGCATGATTATATTTAGTCTCATTAACACCAAATGGACCAGTGGGTGTAGGTATTTTTTTCCAGTTTTGAATCTCTTTTGTGCCATTGCTTAGCAAAGTAAAGCCTTCCTCTGGATTTTGATCAAAATTCCACCTGTCATTAAAATTCCAAAAAATAATATCGTCGAACCCATCATTATTTAAATCTGCTAGGATGCTACTCATGGGGCTTCCATACTTATAATTCCAATCTAGATTAAGGTATGGATGAATGGTAAATCTTCCTTGTCCATCATTAACCAATAACATGTTGCAAGCAAAAAGATCAATGTCGCCATCACCATCTGGATCTCCACCACTTGCATCGTGAGCAAATCTGCACAACTGCCCCAGGCCATTATTTTCATCGTTTATGTTTGCCGAACTTACCTCAAACCTGCCTGATGAATTTGATAACAACAAAAAATGTGGGTAAGGATCAATGCCCCATCTCTTATCCTGCCTAACAGACAGTCCCATAGACCCAGCGAAGACATCATCCAACCCATCCCCATTCAGGTCGTCGACAACTAGCCTATAAGCAAAGGGATGTGTGGGAGCCTCTGATGTAGCATAAAGATCTAAGTCTTCTGCAAAACCGCCCTTTTGATCATTCAGATAGATATTGACTGGACCATAAATCTTTTTGCTTTGATCAATGGTGTGAGGAAAGATAGCCCAAGCAACCACTAAATCTTCAAAACCATCGCCATTAAAATCACCAGTTGCAATATTGTGAGCATCTTGACCAAATAATTCATTCTCGTATGTAACACAATCATTTTCTGTTGGGTAGCAAACAGTAGCTGAATATCTTTCTGTTATTTCTATTCCCCCAAATCCAATATCATGAGCGCTAAAATATGCAGAGCTTAAATATGCAATATTGCTTGGTTCAGGATTTGGAGTAAATGCTGTTTGCTTTCTTGTAACATTAAGCGTGAAATTCTGCGAACCAGCACATTCAGGTTTAACAGTGAAGTTAG
>CACJSU010000013.1 GCA_902596165.1 uncultured SAR86 cluster bacterium
TCAATATTTTTAAGATCAGAATTTAACTTTAATATGGGTGGAGAATTTTTTTTAATATTCAAATGTATTTTAAAAAGATCATTGCCCGAAAGCTGAAGATATAATGAATCTTTAATAAAATATCCTGGATCAAAATTTATATTTGTTGAAAAAGTAAGATCGTATTCATCAGTTAAATCTTCTCCTAAAAGGTTAACTAATATTTCTTCGTTCATGAAAGTTGAAGGCAATGATCCAAAGATTGAATCTAGGCCGACGACAAAGATATTTGCCTTATCAAATTTAATCTTTTGAGGTTGTGAAATTGGTATAAAGAAAGTGTCTGTTTTTAATGAAATAGCATTATTAAAATTCGAAGCTGATAACTTTATCTCTCCCTTATGTTCTGCTTGTATATCAGGAAAGTTAATGCCTAGCTCCGCAACATTAAATGCACTGTTAAGATCATTAGATTTTAAATCATGCAATGAGTAGAATCTGAGCTTTTGAGTATTATAATTAATCAGCCCATATGCCTCTTGATAAGGAAAATTAGTGAGTTTTCCCGATGGAGAAAAAATATATAAATTTTGATTATCAGCCTCAATAACTGGTCTAGCAAAATTAATAATTGAATCTTCGTTGAGTATTAATTTTGACTCATCCATTAAAATTTTTACTTTTAAATCAGCTTTTGTGTTAGCAATGGGGGTGGAGTAATTAAAATAAATTGAATTTTTTACTCCAAGATTAATGCTCGAATCTATGTATGAACTGGCCCCTTTCAAAAAGCTAGGCAGTGAGAATGCAATTAAGTCTTTAGAAACGTCATGCCCTTTAAGTTCAATAGATAAGGGATTGGTTAGCTCTCGATTTACCTTTAAAGCAAGGTCAATCCCAGCGGACTTATTTTTAATACGGGCTTTGAGATCAAAAACTGAATCTGAAAAACTTCCTGCACCTAAAATTGATGCTGAAATGAAATTTTGATTATGATTTCGTAATATTGACGAGCTAGAACTTGCTAAAAATTTTATCTGATCTCCATGCCCAGAAAAGCTTCCACTGAGATTGCTAATCTCCTTGAAATACAGATCAGCAAGATCAAGATCTTTAACAAATCCAGAATATCTTGGTAGCATGCTATCGAATGATAGAAAAAGGTTTTCTATAATCAAATTGGATAAATTAAATGCCTTGATCTTTAAAATCTGAGGTGAAAGAAACAATCTTGGAACTGCTAAAGATTTTTTTTTAAGATTAATTTGAATAGGGTATTCTTCATCTATAAATGGATGTAGGAATTCTGTTAATTCTAATATGCCTATATTTTTTTGAGACTGATAATGAAAAGATCCTTTATTTGGCGAAATTGATAAGGATTTAAGAAAAAAGCTGCTTGAGTCAAAAGAGCCTCTAATGTTTGATTGATTGTTTTGAAATTCTCCAACCGCATTTATTCTAAAAGCTAAATTTTTAATAGAAGTGTTAAAAATTGGAATGAAATTTAACCATTCGTATGAATGAAGGTTTAATGAAAAGCGGAAAGAATCCTCAATTGCACTTACAGAAATAGTGCTTAATTGGTTGTCATGCAAGAGACTAAGCTGGGCATTAAAGGATCT
Source organism: uncultured SAR86 cluster bacterium (assembly GCA_902596165.1). Taxonomy (GTDB): domain Bacteria; phylum Pseudomonadota; class Gammaproteobacteria; order Magnimaribacterales; family D2472; genus D2472. The sequence continues at coordinate 1,605 of CACJSU010000013.1, forward strand.
TGGTATATCTCCAAAAAGATCACCATTAATTTCAAATATTGAATCATTTCTTTTGTATTTAAAGTTTTTAAAAGACAGTAAAATTTCATCGCTAAAATTTATTATGGAGCTTGAAGGGGAATTGCTGCTTCGTATATTTGAGTGGTCAAAGTAACCATCTTTTATAGTTATATTGTTAACATTAAAAAAGTAAAAAATTTTCTGAGGTTTTAAAGATAATCCTAGATCCAATTCTTTTGCCTGAATTAGCACCCTATCATGATGCATGATATGTAAATTATTAAATTTTAAATTTCTATTTAAAGCGTTTCCAGAACTTTCTAATTTAGAAAAATCTATTGAGTAGGCAGGAAGAAAATTATCTATGCTTTTTATTAAACTCCATGGAGAGAAGGCCAAAATAGCAAGCAATAAAAAAAATATCCAACTTAAAATAGCTAAAAAGATTGCAAAGATGCTCAATAATTTTTTCATATTCTATAAATTTGAAAAAATGCTTCTTCGAAAAGCTCTCATAATTAGGTAAATCCCTACCCATAAAACTGCATTAATAAGAAAGCTAGATATCAAGACAACATAAGAGTAATTATGAGGAGATAGTAAAAGGTACTTGCAAGCTATATAGAATGTAGATGAGCCTGAAAAGAAAACTGCTAGCTGAAAATAAGAAAAAATTCTAAAACGAAAAACATATAAGTGAATAACATATGAGGTTGCAACAAAAAAGATCATATTAAAACCAATCACTTGAGAAAAAAATAAATCAATAACAAGACCATAAAATAGTGCGGCTAAGCTTTGGAGTTTTTCTGGCATTGCAAAAACCCAATATGTGAAAATTAAAAAACCAAAATTTAATTCTAGGAAAAATTTAATTGATACAGGATTGAGAGAATCATCTAACCAAAATCCCAACATAATAGTTGACAGAATAATTAAGTGATTACTAAATTTCATCAGTCTCTTTGCCAATTACCCCGTAAAAAATTTCATTTAGGGGATTAGTCTTTAAGGTTATCAAAATCTCAGTCTCATTGATCGAAACCGTATTAATGGCTGAAATAAAACCAATTTCTACATCTTTGGAAAAAATTCCCCCTAGCCCAGATGTATAAACTTTATCACCAATCTGATCTTGAAAATCTGCATTATTCTGATCTAGTAAGCAAGAAATTAACATTGGCTTACCTTTGCCTCTGGCATCACAATAAAAAAAATTCGATTTAACGGGTAATACATGACTGGTATCTGAGAAAAGAATAACTTCAATAAAATCTAAAAAAGTATCTTTGGTTTGTCCGATAAAAGAGGTTCCTGCAAAGACTGGTACGTTTCTTTCCATCGAAACATTTTTAGTGTTTTGTAGGAAAATCCTGTGTGTTGAACAGCAAAGATAGTTTCGCAAATCTATTGAGGCTATTTTGTATATATGAATATTGTTGTTGTTTAGTGAACTAATTAACTCCTTTTGGAAATCAATAATTTTGATCTTCTCTTGACTATTTTTTCTTTCAATAAAATCCCTTGTCCTAATTTGAAGTATTTGCTCTTGTAATTCTTTGTTTTCAATCACGAGGTTTCTATTTTTTTGAAAAGAATAAAATGTATTGCTAATGTTTTCTAATAGCCCGTTAGAAATCATCTGCGCATATAGAGAAGAAGCATTAGCAAGACCTCTTAAAGGAGTAAAAGCTCCATATGTAATATCGCTATATAGCAATATTGCTGAAAGAAAAAAACCAATTGCGTAATGTCTTACTGGAGTATATTTAGGCGTAGATGTCGCCATATTTAGTTAGTTATTCTGTTGAAAGTAAATCAATATTATACTTATCAATAATTTCAAGAGCTTTGCCGCCGCCTCTTGCTACACATGTTAATGGATCTTCAGCGCAAATTACTGGGATTCCAGTGGAAGAGGAAATTAATTTATCAAGATCTCTCATCAATGCTCCCCCTCCAGTAAGCACAATCCCTCTTTCAGCTATATCCGCAGCTAACTCAGGCGGAGAAAGTTCAAGCGCATTTCTTATAGCTCTTACCATTCCAGATAAAGGATCTCTCATGGCCTCGTATACTTGAGCACTTTTTAATGTAAATGTCTCAGGAATTCCCTCGGCTAAATTTCTTCCAGTCACATTCATCTCCAAATCTTCTGAATCAGGTGACGCACAACCAATGGTGTATTTAATTTTTTCAGCTGTAGATTCTCCAATCACACATCCATAATTTCTTCTAACCCATGATGTGATTGAGCTATCCATGAGGTCTCCTCCAATTTTTACTGATTCAGCATATACAACCCCATTTAAAGAGAGGATTGCAATTTCTGAAGTACCTCCTCCAATATCAACAACCATATTGCCATTAGCCTCTTCAACTGGTAAACCAGCACCAATAGCAGCAGCCATTGGTTCTTCAATCAATTTTACATCTCGAGCTCCTGCACCCAAAACAGACTCTCTGATAGCTCTTCTTTCAACTTGAGTTGATCTACAGGGCACGCAAACCAAAACTCTTGGACTTGGCTTAATAAATCTCTGTTCGTGCACTTTTGCGATAAAATGTTGGAGCATTTTTTCTGTAACTTGAAAGTCAGCAATAACTCCTTCTGATAAGGGTCTTATAGCTTTAATGTTCCCAGGGGTTCTACCAAGCATTTTTTTGGCTTCATGCCCAACTGCGACAACTGTTTTTTGACCTCGACTTTCACGAATTGCTACAACAGATGGCTCATTAAGAACTATTCCTATATCTTTTGTGTAAATTAATGTATTTGCTGTGCCTAGATCGATTGATAAATCATTCGAAAATAAGCCGCGAACAGTTTTAAATAGATTGAAATCCACTATGATATTCCTTGTAAATTCATTTTAAGATGCTTTTAGTTTAATATTGCGCATCAAAAATAGATAATATCATATGGACCAAGAAACAGTCAGCACTATTTGCTATCTAGCTAGACTTAAAATTGATCAAACTAAGTCTGAAAAAATACAAAATGATCTAGAAACCATTATCGAGCTTATTAGCGGTCTTCAATCTATAGATACTTCAAATATTAAACCTCTATACAGCCCCCTCGAAATGACAGCGCTCACACATGAAGATGAAGAAAAATCTGACAATAAAAAAGAAAAATTCCTTGAGAATGCTCCAGCATCAAATGATGACTATTTTTTAGTACCAAGAGTGGTTGAATGAGCATCCAGTTCAAATCTATAACCGAATTAAGAGCAATGCTTGATGATAAACTTATTTCTCCATTGGAATTAGTCCAAGAATCACACCATTTAGCAGATAAATTTAAAGAACTAAATTGTTTCATAACAATGGATGAAGATTTAAGTAAGAAAAAAGCTAGAACTATAGATCTTGGTAAAGAAAACAATTCGTTCCTATTAGGGATACCTTTAGCCCAAAAAGATTTGTTTTGCACGCAGGATTTAAGAACAACATGTGCATCTAAAATACTTTCAAATTTTATTCCTCCTTACACAGCAACTGCTGTTGAGAAACTTGAGGATTCTGGATCAATAACAATTGGTAAAACAAATATGGATGAGTTTGCTATGGGCTCCTCTAACGAAACAAGCTATTTTGGCAATGTTCATAACCCTTGGAAAAAAGGTTATGTTCCTGGAGGAAGTTCTGGAGGATCTGCGGCGGCAGTTGCAGCTGGAATAGTTCCTGCGGCAACAGGAACCGATACTGGAGGCTCTATTCGTCAACCTGCAGCACATTGTGGAATTACTGGATTAAAGCCAACCTATGGGAGAATTTCGAGATGGGGGATGATTGCTTTTGCATCAAGTCTTGACCAAGCTGGTCCATTAGCAAGAACAGCAGAAGATTGTGCCGTCATACTTAGTTCAATGTCAGGTCATGATCCAAAAGACACAACATCGTTAAATGTTGAAGTTCCTGATTTTTTATCAAAACTAAATTATCCTATCAAAGGTTTAAAAATAGGTATTATTAAAGAGTTTGATCTCAGCGACCTAGATAAAGAAGTTCAAACACGATTTGAAGAATCTAAAAAAGTCTATGAAAAGCTAGGTGCTGAATTCGTAGATGTTTCGCTGCCAAATATTTCAGCATCGGTTCCAACCTATTATTCTATTGCTCCGGCTGAATGTTCATCAAACTTATCGCGATTTGATGGGGTGCGTTTTGGACATAGGGCTGAAAACACAGATGACTTGAATGACCTATACATTAAATCAAGAAGTGAGGGATTTGGAGATGAGGTAAAACGGAGGATATTAATAGGGACATATGCTCTTTCAGCTGGATATTATGATGCATATTATAAAAAAGCTCAGCAGGTAAGAAGATTAATTAAAAATGATTTTGATCTTGTCTTTGAATCAGTCGATATTTTAATGACCCCTACTTCGCCTAGTACCGCCTTTGAATTTGGAAGTAAAGGTGCTCAAAACCCAGTCGAACTATATCTTGAAGATCTTTTTACAATTTCATCAAATTTAGCTGGTTTACCAGCAATGTCTATTCCTCACGGTCAAGTGAACTCATTACCAGTTGGATTGCAACTAATTGGAAATTTTCTAAGAGAAGATCAGCTACTAAATGCTGCGCATATCTTTCAACAAAATACAGATTTTCATCTTGCTAAACCAAGCATGGAGGATTTTAAATGATTTGGGAGACAGTTATTGGGCTTGAAACACATGTCCAACTATCTACAAAAACTAAGCTTTTTTCTAGAGCTTCAACTGCTTTTGGGGCATCTCCTAACACAAACGTAAATTTAGTAGATTGTGGTCTTCCAGGGGTTTTGCCGTCTGTAAATAAAGAAGCTTTTTATAAAGCTATTAGATTTGGAATTGCAATTGGAGCTCAAATCAATCAAACATCTATTTTTGATAGAAAAAATTACTTTTATGCTGACCTACCAAAAGGATATCAAATCACCCAAATGGATTTACCAATTGTCTTGGGTGGGTCAATAGAAATTATTACTGATGATTCATCAAAAACGATCAATATAACTAGAGCTCATTTAGAAGAGGATGCTGGTAAATCAATCCATGATGAATATGATGGCTTCTCTGCAATTGATCTTAATAGAGCTGGAACCCCTCTCTTAGAAATAGTCTCAGAGCCAGAAATATCAAGCGCAAAAGAGGCGGTTGCATACATGAAAGCAATGCATCAGCTTGTAACCTATTTAGATGTATCTGATGGAAATATGGCTCAAGGCTCTTTAAGATGTGATGCCAATGTTTCCATTAGAAAAAAAGGTAATAAAGAGCTAGGCACAAGAACCGAAATAAAAAATATTAATTCTTTCAAATTTATTGAAAAAGCAATTAATTATGAGGTTAAAAGACAAATTAAAATTCTCGAAAATGGAGAAAAAGTTACTCAGGAAACAAGGCTCTACGATAGCGTAAAAGATGAAACTCGCCCAATGCGATCAAAGGAATTTGCAAATGATTATAGATATTTCCCAGAACCAGACCTTTTGCCAGTTGTTATTTCTAATGAAGAAATGCAAACAATTAAAGATGAATTTCCAGAGCTCCCGAAAGAGAAAGAAAATCGCTACATAAAGGAATTTAATTTATCAGCATATGATGCTCAAATTATTGCATCATCTAAATCTATGGCAGATTTCTTTGAAGACGCAGCAAAAAAAACAACAAATTATTCACTTCTATCCAATTGGTTAATCGGTGATATTAGCGCTTTTTTAAATAAAGAAATGATTGAGATACATGAATCAAAATTAAACTCTGACAATGTAGCAATGCTGATCAATAGAATTGATGATCAAACTATTTCAGGGAAAATTGGAAAATCTATTTTTGAAGAAATGTGGGTTAGTGGATCCTCCCCAGATGAAATTATAGAATCTCAAGGATTAAAACAAATTTCAGATGATGGTGCCATCGAAGAAATAATTATGACCGTGATCAGAGATAATCCAGACCAAGTAGAAGCATATCTTGGAGGTAAAGATAAGCTTTTTGGATTCTTTGTAGGACAAGTTATGAAATTAACTGAAGGAAAAGCGAATCCTCAAGCAGTTAATAAAATTCTTAAAGAGCAATTAAAGAAATAATCTATCCTTTAAAAGGATCAAAAATCATAGATTTAATATTGTTTGAGAAATTTCCTTCAACACCAATATTTTTAAGCTGTTCGTTATTATCTTTTGGCCAATAAAAAGTTTTAAATACATGATCCCAAATAATAAGATTATTTCCATAATTGTGATTTGCTATTTCTGGTTTCAGATTATGATGCCACCTATGAAGTTCTGGACCAGAGAAAAAATAATTAAGAATTCTTTGATCTTGCTCTGCGTTAATATGCTGCCAAAATCCGTGAACAGTACTGAAAATCGTTACCAGAGCAATAATTTTTGCCTCTGCGCCCAAAAGTAATAAAGGAACAATTCCACAAACCTGAAGCAATGTCACATCAAGGTAATGGAATCTCGTTGCATTAAACCAATACAGTCTTTGGGGGTTATGATGAATCTTATGAAATCGCCATAAAAAAGGAATCTCATGACAAGCTCTATGAAACCAGTAAAGTCCAAATTCAGAAATAATTAAAGCAACAACCAATTGAAAATATATATTTAATTCTGATGGCCATAAATCAAATCCCCCTCCAGAAAATTTAATAGCAATAGAAGCAAGAAAAATTTGTAATAATTGACTTTGAAATAAAACATAATTCACAACAAAAAGAGACGCATCAGGAAAAAAATTTTCTTTAAAATTTGGTCTCCAATCTTTAAATAAAGGTATAAAAAACTCTCCTACAATTGTAAAAATAATTGAACCAATAGCAGCAAAAAATAATACTTCTAATTCACTGTGTCCAAATTCAATCAAAAAAATTGATGCGCTTAGAATAGAGACTATACAAATTAAATATCCGAACCTAGAAAATGCTAATTGCATAAGTCAATTAAAACTTTTGATGCTAAATTGCCATCTTGTGCCAGCTCAAATGCCTTTTTGTGATCTTGAATCTTGCATTTATGGCTCACAAATTTTTTTTGATCAATAATGCCTTTTGATAACATTTCCAATGATTCAGCAAATTCTATATTTGAATATGCCATAGAACATGTTATTTCAAGCTCGCGCATTAAGACTGATCTGAAATCAATAGATGCCTCCTCTTGATGCAATCCTGCAACAACTATTCTTGTGTGTGTTTTTGAAATATTAATTATGTCACTGATTAATTGATGACTCCCTGTGCAATCAATAAAAACATCTGTTTTTGAAGTAGGGATACCGAATACTTGCCCTTGGCCATGAAATTCTTTTAATGCATTGGTGAAGCTATCCCAATCCGTATATGCTTTTACAAAATCTAAATCATTTGCGTTTGAAACTCTTAGATTATGAAGATCTACTGCAACTATATTTTTGTATCCAAGATAATTTAACAATGTGACCACTGCAAATCCAATGCATCCTAATCCGCAAACGGCAATTTTTGAATTTGGATCTAAATTTGAACGATGAATTGTTCTTAAGGCAACTGCAAAGGGTTCTACCAATGCACCTATTTCGAATGACATATCTTCTGGTAATTTAAAAATACTTTCATTTAAAACCGCATTCTTTACTAGTAAAAAATTTGTCATCCCTCCTTCCAGCCCACCATTTCCGATGCTGTTATTATTTCCCATAGGATTAATGGCCACCCTATCATCAATATTAATATTTTTGATATTGGATCCAACTTCAATAACTACTCCTGACATTTCATGACCAAGTGGCATTGGCTCCTTTTGAGGACCCATTAATCCACCCGAAGATAAATAACTTAAATCAGTTCCACATATTCCACAGTACTTAATAGCAACAATTAAGTCATTTGCTCCCATATTAGGATAATTAACCAAATCAAGGGATAAGATATTGGGACCTTGAATATTAATTTGATGGGTTTTCTTATTCATTTAATTTATTTTTTGTTTCTTCTATTTCAAACTCTAACCATTTAATTATCCAGCGATTTGAATTTTTATGAGCTTCTTTAAGCAGAATTTGATGAATATCTAAGTACATTTTTAATGCTTCTTTATTGTTGTCTGAAGAAATAATAATTTCAGAAATATTAATAGCTTTTAAATATTCTTTTTTGTCAATAAGTTCTTTTATTCTTTTTAATGCGATTTCTTTATCAATTAAATCATTTAAATCAGGAAAAATATTTGTTGGAGAGTAAGCATATAATTCTGTCGTTGAATTATGTCTAAACCAACCTGTATATCCCTCATAAATAGAACGAACAGCCCATTCAACAGTCCCATACCCCTCTCCAACTGATAATTCTTTTGGCAAAACTACCTCTTGCATTAAGTTAAACATATCTTTTCCAGAATTAATTCCTTCTAATGTTTTGGTGTGAATGAATTCAACTGCATCATGAAGATTTTTTACTTCTTTTCTGATTAATTTTTGTCCCTCAATAGGTTTAAAATGACCTGTAATTAACACTTCGGGATTCAGCTCTAAAACCTTTTTACACATATCTAGATAGGGAATTGCAAACCTAATTCTATCTCCACGGATAGTACAAAAATTTGGAATATGAGGAAACAAAGGCCCAAAGGCATTTCCAGAAAAAAGAATTTTATGTTGAGGTAGATAGATTAAGAGAGCATCCAAGGTTTCTCCGCCAGGAACGGAATACAGTTCCAAATCAAGCCCTCCTAAAGATATTTTATATTCATCATCAAACAAGATATCTGGCTCAGCAATTGATTGAATATTTTTAAATCCCATTTTCTCTGCTTTGGCTATGGCATCATTCATAAGATCAATCATTTCTCCAAAAAACTTATATGCATTTAATACTCTTCCACCTTGAGTTAATGAATCAAAAGATTGATGTTCGATAATATTTTCTTGTGCAATTAGGATTGCATCAGGATTATATTCTTTAAAAAAACCTGATCCTCCAACATGATCTACATGACCTTGTGTATAAATAATGTATTTAATTTCTTTATTATTGACTTGATCAAAACAATGTTTGTGAATTGGAGCTTCAACACCTAGTCCAGTATTTATTAAAATATTTCCTTCAGATGTTTCTATCAAATAACTATTACTAGCCCCTTCAGATAAAAAAATAAAATCATTTATTTGAAAAGGTTTTGACTGGCTTGCTGGCTTTATATCTAAAGATCCAGGCCTTTTATTGATAAGTAAAGATCCCATATTCACATGTTATTATATTTATTCATGAGCAACATCTCTTTTGATTATTCTAATACAGATATTCTTGTTACTGGCGGAACAAGTGGTATCGGTAAGGCTATTGCGGAGGCTTATTTAGCTTCAGGCGCCAATGTAACAATTACTGGAACAAAAACCTCCTTAAAAGACTATAAAGGAATCCCAAAAGAATTTTCTTATATTAAATTAAACCTAGAAGATAAAAATAATATTGATGAAATTAAAAAATCTATAAAAAAATTAGACATTCTTATTAATAATGGTGGTCTAAGTTTTCCAGACGGAAAAAGTGAGGATGATCCTGATATTTTTGATAGAGCTGTATATATTCACCTAAATAGCTTTTATAGATTATCTAATTTACTTCAACCTATTTTAATGCAATCCAATTTTCAAGGAGGCGCATCTATTATTGGTATAGCTTCAATGACATCTTTTTTTGGAATGCCAATTGTTCCAGGTTATGGAGCTGGTAAAGGTGGTTTAGTTCAGCTTATCAAGACTTTATCAATGAAATGGGCTGATCAATCAATTCGGGTTAATGCTGTAGCTGCCGGATATATAAAAACTAGAATGACTGAGCCCATCATCAATTCAGAAGAATTTTCAAAAGATATATTAAATAGAATTGCATTAAAAAAATTTGGTGATCCTACTGATATAGCTAATGCTGTATTATTTCTGACATCTCCTTCAGCGAGATACATCACCGGTGAAACTCTAAGGGTTGATGGAGGCTATTCAATTTCTAGCTGAAAATGTCAAAAAAAATTAAAATTAATGATTTAACAAATCCAATACTTAGTGAATTTCAAAAGGCTGCAAAAGATTATGGTGAGACGCTAAAAATAGATTTACATTCTGAAGCTGTCATCAATAAAGCATGTAAAAATTCAGGACTTCAAGATTTTGGAGATGAAGATTTTATTTCCAGATTAGATGTTTTGATGCAGTCTGTTTCAAATGATGAGGGATTAGCAGGGATAGGAAAGTTTGGTATTTTTAATGATCAAGTTAGATATTTAGAGAATAGACTAAAATTTCAAAAATTTAAGAAACAGTTTCCTGAGTATCAAGATGAAATTATCTCTAAACCTATAATTATTATTGGTCTACCAAGATCTGGTACCACGCATCTTCTAAACCTTATAGCGTCTGATTCAAGATTAAAATCTCTACCATACTGGGAAAGTCTGAGGCCATTTCAAGAAAAAATACTAAATTTAGACAATAAAAAAGACTCTAGACAAGAAGAAGCTTTTAAAGAATATGAGAGTTTCCTTCAAACTATGCCTTTGCTGAAATCAATGCATGATATGCATCCAAATCATATTCATGAAGAGATTGAACTTCAAGCTATGGATTTTTCAACTTATCTTCCTGAGTGGTTAGCTTATGTTCCTGAATGGAGGGATTACTACCTCTCACATAATCAAATTAATCATTATCAATACTTAAAAGATGTCTTAAAGGCTATGCAATTCATTAAAGGGCCTAAAAAATGGATACTAAAATCACCGCAGCATCTTGAACAAATAACTCCATTGCTTGCAACATTTCCAGATGCAACTTTTGCAATCACTTATAGAGATCCATTATCAGTAGTATTATCAACAGCAACAATGCTCTCATATGGAGATAGGGTTAGAAGATATAAAGTCGAACCAATACATAATTTTAATTATTGGCATGATCGCATTAAAAAACTTCTAATGAGTTTTTCAGAAAATTATGAATTAATTCCTATGAATCAAAAAAGTGATATCTATTTTCACGACCTTATAAAAGATAATCTTAATAGCGTTAAGACCATCTATTCAAAGAATTCTTTTAAGATTAATAAAATTGCAAATAATGAAATTAAAGAATATATAAATACAAACAAAAGGGGTAAACACGGGCAAGTTATATATAACTTAGAAGATTTTAATGTAGATAAATCAGAATTCTATAAATCTTTTAAATTTTATTTTGATAAATTTGATATCTTAAAAGAAGTTTAAATAACCCACATTGACAATGTTTCTGCAATAAAAGCTGGTTTTTCAACCCCTTCTATCTCCATTGTCACTGAAGATTTAACAAGGAATTGACCTGGATTTTTTTCGGTAATATCCATAATTGTTGTATGTAGTCTTACTTTTGAATCAACAGCTACTGGACTTAAAAAACGAACTTTATCTAATCCGTAATTTAAACCCATTTTTGCACCCTCAACTACCAGAGCAACGTCTCCACCCAGACCGGCAGTAAGTGAGAGCGAAAGAAAGCCATGTGCAATTGTTGAGCCAAAAATAGGAGTAGCTTTTTCTGAATCTACATGAATAAACTGATGATCTTCAGTTGCATCAGCAAATTTATTAATACGCTCTTGATCGACTTTAAACCATTCAGTGGTTCCAAGATCTTTCCCTATATAATTTTTTAAGTCTTCCGGTTTTACTATAGTTAATGCCATTTTATTTCTCCATTACATTAGATGATCTTTATATTGTTCTCTGAGTTCAACTTTCAATAATTTACCAGTTGCCCCATGAGGGAGTTCGCTAACAAATATAATATCATCTGGTAACCACCACTTTACAACCTTTTCTAATAGGAAATCATTTATTTCTTGCTTATCTATTTCATTGCCATCTTTGGTAATTAAAAAAAGCAAAGGTCTTTCATCCCACTTTGGGTGTGGGACCCCTACTACACATGCTTCAAGCACATTCTCATGAGTTAAAACAGCATTTTCTAAATCTATAGAGCTTATCCATTCGCCGCCTGTTTTAATTACATCCTTTGCCCTATCGACAATCTGCATACATCCATCTGGATGGATGGTTGCAACATCTCCAGTATCAAACCAACCCTCTTCATCTACCGCAGGACCGTCAGCTTTATAGTATGTATGCATTATCCAGGGGCCTTTAACTTTTAGAGCGCCACTAGCCTCTCCGTCTCTAGGCAACTCATTGTTCTCATCATCAACGGTCTTAATTTCTACACCAAACATTGGATAACCCTGTTTAGTTTGAAGCTGATATCTTTCTTCTTTAGGGAGACCAATGGTTTTCTTAGTTGGAGCATTTATCGTTCCAAGAGGACTCATTTCTGTCATTCCCCATCCATGAGTTAAAAATGCATCATGCTGCTCATCAAATGCCTTAATCATTGCATATGGCGCTGCAGAACCTCCAACCAAAACTTGATCAACCGTATCAAGCTTAAGGCCTTTTCCTTCAAGATACTGTAATAACCCAAGCCACACAGTTGGAACACCCAACATGGAGTCAACTGATTCTTGTTCTACTAGCTCATATAAGGACTCTCCATCTAAAGCATGGCAAGGCAATACCAAAGTCAATCCAGTAATCAATGCACAATAAGGCACGCCCCATGCATTAACATGAAACATAGGAACAACTGGCAAGACTGAGCTAGATGATTCGAAACCCATAGCTCCAGATACAGAAATTGAATGCAAAATTGTTGACCTATGAGAATATAAGACTCCCTTAGGATTCCCAGTAGTGCCAGAGGTGTAACACAAAGCAACTGCATCATCTTCATATAATTCAGGCCAATCAAATTCATCAGATTCACCTTCAATTAACTCATCATAACTTATCGCATTTTTTAGACTATTGTCTGGGATAGAGTCTTTTGGCGAGGCAATAATTATTGTTTTCACAGTATTTAATTTATCCTGAACGCTTTCTACAAGCGAAATGAATGAAGGATCAACAATTAAAACCTCATCCTCTGCATGATTAAGTATGTAAATTAATTGATCAGGAGAGTATCTTGGATTTAAGGTATGAAGAATAGCCCCCATTCCAGATACAGCAAAATAAGTTTCAAAGTGCCTGCTGTTATTCCATGCAATAGTTGCGACCCGATCATGTCGATTTACACCAAGTTTTGCAAGGGCATTAGCCAGCTTTTTAGATCGTTTAATTGACTCTCCATATGTAGTTGAATTTATTGAGCCATCTAATTCTCTAGAAACTAATTTGCCATCAAAATTATATTTTTCGGCATGTAAAATTGCCTGAGGGATAGTTAAATCCCATTTCATCATATTACCTTTCATTGAAATAACCCCTTATTATTTAATAGTAATTTTTATGGTTTTTTTCAGCAGAATTCTAGTCTGCATTCATATTCAAGAATAAATCTTATCATATGAAAATAATATTATTTATTTGCAAAAGTATATCTGTCCAAGCCTTGAAAATCTTTGCAGGTAGTAATATTTTTATAACCAAAATCTTTAAGAATATTGGAAACCTCTTCTGCTTGAGAATAACCATGCTCAAAAATGATCCTCCCTCCAAATTTTAAAGAATAAATTGCCTGCGAAGCAATTTGAAAGAAACTTTGTGATCCATTTTCAGTAGTCAATGCCATTAAGGGCTCATGATCAAGATCACTGATGTGGGGATCATTTGGCTTTAAATATGGTGGATTAGAAATAACTAAATCAAGAGAACTTTCTAAGGAGCAAGCTAACCAGTTAGATTGCACATAGGTCACATTGTATGTATTGTGAAGCTTTCTATTGATTCGAGCTACTTCCAATGCTGACTCTGAAAGATCTCCGGCAAGAATTTTAAGCTCATTTTTTTTTAAAGAAATTGATATAGCTATGCAGCCTGAGCCTGTTCCAACTTCAAAAATTGTTGAGTTTTTATTTAATGATAAGCCCAATACCCACTCAACAATTAATTCTGTTTCTGGTCGAGGAATTAACACTCTTGAATCTACATAAAATTTATGCCCCATGAACTCTGATTCATTCATAATGTAATCAAGAGGTTTGCCAACTAGGTATGATGAAAAGAAAGTGTCGAGTTTTAAGGCTTCTTCAGCTGATAAGTCATACTCATCTTCTAAAGTAATTATGGCATCGCTTACTTCAAGCGACTTCAAGAAATATTTTAGATCTCGCAAAATATTTTGATGCTGGGGCTCTTTTGATCTTGCAAGCGAAAAATAATATTTTAGATCTTGATTCAATTATGATGTTTCTTCTAAGTTAGAGAGCTGAGCTAATTGATTTTCAGTGATTAGCGCTTGACATATAGAAATCATATCGCCATCCATCACTTGATCTAAATTATGTTGGGTAAGCTTGATTCTATGATCAGTTATTCGGCCTTGCGGAAAATTGTAAGTCCTTATCTTTTCGCTTCTATCTCCAGTACCTACAAGAATTTTCCTTTCGCTGGCAATTGTATTCTGTTGTTCATCAATCTCATTTTGCTTCAATTTAGCAACAAGTAATGCCATAGCTTTAGTTTTATTTTTGTGTTGAGATCGATCATCTTGGCACTCAACTACTACTCCTGTAGGAATGTGAGTTAATCGAACGGCTGAGTCTGTTTTATTAACATGCTGTCCACCGGCACCTGATGCCCTGTATGTATCAACCCTTAATTCACTTTTATCTATCTCAATATCTTGAACTTCATCAACCTCTGGTAAAATTGCAACTGTAACTGTTGAGGTATGAATCCTACCTTGGGATTCTGTTTCAGGAACTCTTTGAACACGATGAACCCCTGATTCAAATTTAAGAAATTTAAAAACTCCTTGTCCGTTAATTTTTACAACAGCCTCTTTTAAGCCGCTTGGTTCTGATGGCTTGGTATTAACAACTTCAACCTTCCAGCCTTGACGCTCAGATAATCTAGAATACATTCTGAATAAATCTGCTGCGAATATCGCTGCTTCGTCGCCACCCGCGCCAGCTCTGATTTCAAGATATGCAGCCCCATCATCCGCTTCATCCTTGGGTAAAAGCATGAGCTTTAGTTTGTTCTCAAGCTCAATAATCTTTTCTTGATTAGTGCTTACTTCTATTTTAGCAAGCTCTATCAACTCGGAATCACCAGAATCTAAAAGCTCCTTAGCGCCATTTAACTCAGTCTCAGTATCCTGCAATGATTTAAATAATTCTACGATGGGAGTAATTTCAGAATACTCTTTATTCAAGTTAGTGAAGTGCGTCATATCATCGGTTGCGCCTTCTCGTGCAAGAGCCTCGTTAATCTCAGCAGATCTTAATCTTAAGCTCTCTAATTTAGCAATAATGGATTCTTCAAGCACTTCTGATTTCCTTAATCATAGATAAGATAGAATGAGGAGTTAATGATGAAATATATTGTAGCTGATCGTCTTGGACAATGCCCATTTCTTTGAGGGAGCCATATGGGTCATCAGATTTTAATAAATTTATAAAGTCATGCTCATCTATATTGCTAGAGATATCTTTTAGGGCAAGATAAGCCTTGTTGCGTTGAAACTTGTCTGCCTTATGTTGATTTAAAAACTCAATCCTTTGTTTAATAATATTTTTTGCTTTTAAAGCCTCTTGAGATCGCTCCTCTAAATTCTCTTGAGTAACCAGTTCAATATCCTCGATTGTAAAAAGATATGCATATTCAAGGTCCCTTACTTGGTCTTCTACGTTCCTTGGAACGCCTAAATCAATTAATAGCATTGGCTTATTTTTTCTTTCTCTCATCGCTTGTTCTATTAAACCCTTGCCAATAATAGGAAGTGGTGAAT
Organism: uncultured SAR86 cluster bacterium; assembly: GCA_902596165.1. Taxonomy (GTDB): domain Bacteria; phylum Pseudomonadota; class Gammaproteobacteria; order Magnimaribacterales; family D2472; genus D2472. The sequence goes on from CACJSU010000013.1 coordinate 17,408, forward strand.
TAATAGATGACACTAAAATATCGGTGCTTTGAATCATTGCCCCAAGTTGAGATAATGGACTGGTTTCCATAGAAAGAGAATCATTGATAGTTAATATTTTCTTTGATCGGTTAACTGCATTTATTTTTGTAATGCCATGATTATAAAAATTTTCAATCACGCTTATTGCCATTTGGCCAGCTCCTACTATGGTAAGATTTTGCTTGGCTGGATCTTCAAAAATTTCCTGAACTATTTTTAATGATAAGCCTGATACAGATAATGGATTAAAACCAATTTGTGTTTCTGTCCTAGCCGCTTTTGCAATAGAAATAATATCATCTGTTAATTGATGAAATTCTCCCTTCAAACATTGCAACTCAATATAAATCTGTACTGATTTCTTAAATTGACCCAATATCTCTTGTTCACCTAAAACCTGTGAATCAAGACCGCTTGCAACCAAGCACATATGCTCAAGAGCCTCATTGCCACTAAAAAAATATAAGTCATTTTTTAAAGAATCACTTGAACCAAAGAGCTCAAGAGTTTTTTCAGCAATGGATGAAATACTTGATGAAGCTCCGTAAATATAAACCTCTGTTCTGTTACAAGTGGAAAGGGTAAAAAATGAATCAATAGACTCACCAAAATTTTCAAGAAAGAAATTTATAAAGTCTTCTTGATTAGAGTCATTTATAATAAATAATTCTCTATCAGACAACTTTGTAGTCTTATGATTTATGCCAAATAGCTGTAATTCCATAACAAAAATTACCTTAATATTTTTTTTAATATATTTGGGCTCATGTTCGTCAACATCTCATTTAACATTTTCAGAAAACTTATATGTAGGCAAATTCTCACTTACAAATGAAATAAATAATTCTAACTTTAATATCAAAATTAAAGCGTTCCCAAAAAACGTTATTATACAGGTTGGTAAGCCTTTATTTGGAAATCTCTTAAAGATTGAATTTCACTCTTCAGGCGTTTTCTCTTTTGATCCAAAAATTGATGATGAGTACCTTGTTTTACTAAAAAAGTTTGATACACAAGAATATATATATTTTTTTGATGCATGCTTTAAAAATTTAAATAAAAATAAAAGGTCAATTATCGTAAAGAGTTTTGATTTTGAACTAAAATGCGATCACCAAAATCCTGATACTTTATTAGTTCATTTGATCTATGGAGAAGAGATGTTTATTAAAGGAGTGCTGAGGCGTGGATAGGATAAAACTTAATTGTCCCGCAAAACTTAATTTAAATCTTTCAGTATTGAGTAAAAGAGTTGATGGGATGCATGAAATTAAAACGCATTTCCAACTAATTAATTTGTTTGATGAGTTATTAATTAAAAAATCATCAAGCAAGTCTATTTCTGTAAAAACTAATCTTAATTCTTCGATTGATGGAAAAAATAATATAGTTTTCTATGCAATCAAGGCATTATCAGATCATATTGGCAAAGAAATATTTTGCGATGTAGAAATTGAAAAGAATATTCCATTAGGTGGTGGTTTAGGCGGCGGAAGCTCAAATGCTGCTGCTGCACTCATTGGAGCCAATGCTTTATTCAAACTAGGCCTATCCATTAAAGAATTGATGATGCTAGGAAAAAAATTGGGTGCAGATGTCCCATTTTTTGTTTATGGAAAGAACGCACATGCTTCAGGCATTGGTGAAATACTAATTGAAGCAAAAAAACAGGTTGATAAAAAATATTTACTTCTTTTCCCTAACATTCATTCTTCAACAAAAGAGCTTTTCTTCAAATGGGATAAATTAACTAAGGCATCTCAAGAATTCATCAACCTAAGTGAAGAGAATTCATTTTTGCCAATTTTTCTTGAAAATAATAAAGAGATTAAAAAAATTTTTAATGATTTAAATAAAATGAATTCATTTAAGCTCTCAGGGACAGGTTCAACATTTTTTTGCGTTTATAATGATCTTGAAGAAATTACAAAAACAATAAAAAAAATTCCAACTAAATGGAGACACTTTTTTTGTGAACCTTTACAATGTTCACCATTATTAACGTTTATAGAATAATGGGGTGTAGCCAAGCGGTAAGGCAACGGGTTTTGATCCCGTCATGCGTTGGTTCGAATCCAACCACCCCAGCCAATAAAATAGAAAATGATCAATAAACCTACAGTAGGGATTTTTTCAGGCTCAGCATCGACGTCTCTATCAGAAGAGGTTGCTAAAATACTGGGGTTAAAGCTTGGTAACATTGATCTTGGTAAATTCTCAGACGGTGAAATAAAAGTAGAAATACTTGAGAATGTCCGAGGACATGAAGCATATATTATTCAATCAACTTGTGCGCCGACTAACTCAAATTTAATGGAGTTAATGTTAATCACTGATGCTTTAAAACGCTCCTCTGCATCCAGAATCACAGCAATTCTTCCCTATTATGGTTATGCTCGTCAAGACAGAAGGGTTAGATCAGCAAGAGTTCCTATTAGTGCAAAAGTTATAGCTGATATGATGAATTCTGTTGGTGTTGACAGAGTGCTAACTGTAGATCTTCACTCAGAATCTATCCAGGGTTTTTTTGATATGCCTGCAGATAATGTATACGCAACCAAGATTATGCATGACGATATCAAGGCAAGATCTTCACAGGATGAAGAGATCTTAGTTGTTTCTCCAGATGTTGGCGGAGTTGTAAGAGCTAGGGCGCTAGCAAAATTTTTAGATGAATCCGATCTTGCTATTATTGATAAAAGGAGAGCTACTGCAAATGAATCTGAAGTAATGAATATAATTGGGGATGTTCAAGGGAAATGTTGTATTGTTCCTGATGATATTATTGATACAGCTGGGACATTATGCAACGCAGCGCAAGCGTTAAAAGATGCTGGAGCAGCCATGGTAAAAGCCTATATTACCCATCCCGTGCTATCTGGCCCTGCAATTGAAAGAATTTCCAAATCTTCAATTGATGAATTAGTTGTAACCAATTCCATATCTTTATCCCCAGAAGCAGAAAAATGCAGTAAAATACGCGTCATTTCTCTTGCCCCTACTATTGCAGAGTGCATCAGAAGATTAAACAATGAAGAGTCGCTAAGCGCTCTATTTTTGTAAAAATTTAGCTAGAAGGTACGACATATGTCAAACGAAATTATTTTAAATGCAGATCTAAGGGTTAGAACTGGAACAAACAAAACTCGTGAAATTAGACGGGAAGATTCAATGGTTCCTGCAATTATCTATGGAAATGAGGAAGAGTCAAAAAATATCAAATTAAAACTCAATGAACTAACAAAAGCTTCTGAAAATGAGCTTTTCTACACTCAGGTTTTAAAAATTTTACTTGAAGGTAATGAAGAGAAAGTTGTTCTTAAGGAGCTTCAAAGAGAGCCAGTTAAAGGAAAATTTCTCCATGCGGATTTTCAAAGAGTTTCAAGAAAAACTAAGCTTAAAGTTGTCGTGCCATTTCGATTTAATGGTGAAGAAGAATGTCAAGGCGTTAAAACAGATGGTGGTGTAATTGCGAAGGCAATTTCAGAGATAGAAATCGCCTGCTTAGCTGGAGATATTCCTGAAGCGATTGAAGTAGATATTACCAATCTTATGCTCAATGAGGCAATTCGATTATCAGATATCACATTACCCGAAGGTGCTGAAATTCCAGGCTTTGATGAAGAAAATGATCAAATGATCGTTTCAGTTAATCCTCCAAGAGCAGAAGAGGAAGAGCCAGAGATTTTACCTGAAGGAGAAGAAGGAGAAGAAGGAGAATTTGCTGAAGGAGAAGAAACATCTGAAGAGCAAGATGCTTCTGGTGATGATGCTCCTGAAGAAGATAAATCAAGTGATTAAGGCACAAAAGATCTGTGCCTAATATCTGCATTATTGGACTAGGTAATCCTGGTACAAAGTATGATGGAACTCGGCATAATGTTGGCAAAGACTGGATAGAAAGTATTGCAACTGACTGCGATCTAAAACTTCATTCAAAGAAAAAAATAGAATCTACAACTGCTATATCCTCTGATGAAAAAATTCTATGGGGATACCCTAATCGATATGTTAATGAATCAGGTTATTCAATTAACAAAATTTTAAAAAATAATAATTTTGAGTTAGAACAAGTGATGGTTATTCATGATGACTTAGACCTTCCTATTGGCAGTCTAAAGTTAAAAATAGGAGGAGGTCATGGCGGACATAATGGATTGAGAAGTATTATCTCGCATGTTGGAAAATCATTCATTAGGCTAAGAGTTGGTATTGGCCACCCAGGAAATAAAGTAGATGTAACAAACTGGGTTTTGGGTAAATTCAAACCAACTGAAATAGACTCCATTCAAGAGAGTTTTTTTAAGTTCCAAAATATTATTGAACTCATAGGCAACAATGATATTCAGAGTGCTCAATTAAAACTTAATAGGGAGTAAAGATGGGTTTTAAATGTGGCATTCTAGGTTTGCCTAATGTTGGGAAATCAACCCTTTTTAATGCTTTAACTAAATCATCCATACCAGCTGAGAACTTTCCTTTTTGTACAATTGAACCAAATCTAGGAATTGTAAGTGTTCCTGATAATAGACTGAATAACATTAATAATTTTGTTAATTCTGAAAAGGTAATTCCTACTTCGATGAGTTTTGTTGATATTGCTGGGCTTGTAAAAGGAGCTTCTAAGGGTGAGGGTCTCGGCAATGCGTTTCTGTCTAATATCAGAGAGATGAATGCCCTCCTCCATGTAGTGAGGTGTTTTGATGATGAAAATGTTGTTCATGTAGATGGTGCAATCAACCCACTTAAGGATGTTGAGACCATTAATCTTGAATTAATTTTTGCTGACATTGAAATTCTTGAAAAAAGATATCAAAAGCTAGAAAAACTTATCAGATCTGGGGATGAAGATGCCAAAAAACATAAAGCAATTATTCACTCTTTAATGGAGCTAATGGAAAATGGAAATCTTCCAAAACTGGATAATTTTGATACTGAAGAAATAAAATTTATTGAAAGCATGAATTTACTTTCAACCAAACCAATGGTTTTAATCGCAAATTTATCTGATGATGATTCAAAAAATAATCTCGCTGATTTAGAGGCTTATTCAAAGAGTAATAGCATAGATATCATTCCAGCTGTTATCAATGTAGAGCATGAATTAGCTAACTTGGAACAAGAAGAGCAAGCAGAATACTTAGAACTACTTGGAATGGATGAACCTGTGTTAAATAAAATTATCCTTTCAGGCTACAAACTACTTAATCTAGAAACATTTTTTACTGCCGGACCAAAAGAATGTAGAGCTTGGACAATTCGCAAGAACTCATTAGCGCCCCAGGCAGCTGGTGTTATTCATACTGATTTTGAGAGAGGTTTCATAAAAGCTGAAGTCATTTCATATGAAGACTTTATTAGCTATGAGGGAGAATCAGGGGCCAGGAAAGAAGGCAAATTAAGGCTTGAAGGAAAAGATTATTTGGTCATGGATGGGGATATAATTCACTTTAAATTTAACGTTTGACTTCTAAATCAAGTTCTTTATCATTTCACACTTTGGCTATGTAGCTCAGATGGTTAGAGCACAGCACTCATAACGCTGGGGTCGGTGGTTCAATTCCACCCATAGCCACCATTATTTAGAACAAAAAAAAGAAATAATCAGATAATATGAATTATCTGAGAGTTAACGGTCTTTCTACTACTCTTTTTTAAGAAATATCAAGATTATTATTAAAGATACCAATGCTAACAAGGCATCCTCTCCAAGCATATTCAAGATGTCTGTAACATTTTTGTATACATCTCCAACAAATGGAGTTGTGGGACCAAAAATAATGCCAAGCAATAGTGAAACTGCCACTAAAGGCAACAATAATTTTAATAGCTTATTAAAAAAAGCAGTAAGTTTAATAAGAGAGTTATTGAGATTCATTTTTATAAATAAAAGTCAGAAAGGGTCTAGCGACCCTTTCTAACAAAGATTAAGCAATGCTTATCTATTAACTAAGCTGTATAGAACTGCTAGTACAAGTAGTCCTACAACACCATTAGATGCTAAAGACTCGACCAATGATGTAATATTTCCAATCACATCTAATCCCATCATATCGCCGAAAGCAAGGCTTCCAACAATACCAAGTCCTAAGATACCAATGATGACACTAGTTAGATTGCTAACTAGGTCGCTTAACATTCTAAATGCATTATCCATAATTTCCCCCTATGGTTTGCATGGTTAGTTAACCTATAAAACCATAAAAAGAAATTTGGGACAAGAAAAATGTAAGAAAAAACTCTCTAAATTTGACATTTAGTAGATTTATATATTGAAGATATAAATATTACTACTTATGTAATATAAATATAAATTATTTTATAGTCATTACTGTTCTAATGCTTTTTTAGATAATTTCATTTTTCCGCGATCAAACCCAATTAATTTGACCTTGATAACATCACCTTCACTAAGGACATCAGAAACATTCTCTACTCTTTCAGAGGAAATCTCCGAAACATGAAGCAATCCATCTTTGCCGGGTAAAATATTTACAAAAGCGCCAAAATCTACAATTTTAACAACCTTACCTTCATAAACTTTATCAAGTTCAGGGTCTTCAATTATACCTTCAATGATTTCAAGTGCAGCCTTCATAATAGATTGTGTTTCACCAAATATAGTTACCACGCCATCGTCATTTACATCTACTGAAGCTCCTGTGTCAGCTTGCATGCCTTTGATAACAGCTCCACCCTTGCCAATTATCTCCTTTATCTTGTCTTGATCGACTGTAATCTTTTTCATGGCAGGAGTATTATCTGAGAGTTCTTTTGGAGCAGAAATTACTTCATTCATTTTTTCAAGAATATGCATTCTCGCATTTTTTGCTTTTTCCAAAGCAGATTCCATAATTTCAGCCGTAATGCCTTGAACTTTAATATCCATTTGTAATGCTGTTACACCCTCTTTAGTTCCTGCGACTTTAAAGTCCATATCACCAAGATGATCTTCATCACCAAGAATATCAGTTAATACAGCAAAATCATTTTCTTCTTTGATGAGTCCCATTGCTATTCCGGCAACTGGATTTGAAATAGGAACACCAGCGTCCATCAAAGAAAGAGAGGTCCCACAAACAGAAGCCATTGAACTCGAACCATTTGATTCGGTAATTTCTGAAACAACTCTCAGGGTGTAACCAAATTCTTCAGCATCTGGAAGAACGGCCTTGATAGCTCTCTTTGCTAAGTTACCATGACCAATCTCTCTTCGTTTTGGCCCAAGCGGCATACCAATCTCTCCTACACTGTATGCAGGAAAATTATAGTGCAGCATAAAAGTATTGGACTCTTCACCATTTAAACCTTCGATGCGTTGAGCATCTCTTGTGGAACCAAGCGTTGCCGTAACCAATGCTTGAGTTTCACCTCGAGTAAACAAAGAGGATCCATGAGTGCTTGGCAGAACATCTGTTTCAACAAAGATAGGTCTGACAGTATCTAAATCTCTTCCATCAATTCTAGGCTCATTGGATAAAATACTTTTTCTTACGATATCTTTTTCTACCAACTTAAAAGCATTCATTAATTTGCCTCTTTCCATCTCATCAAGTTCTTCATGGGCTTCATTAATCTTCTCTCTGACAGAATTAATTGCCTCACCTCTATCTGATTTATCTGCAATCTTAAAAGCATTAGCAATTTCATCTGTAAAAGCGTCAGCAATCTTGTTCTTAAATTCAGCAGTGAGCTCATCGTCAGAAAACTCCCAAGGAGTTGGATTTACTTTGGCTCTCAAGTCTAGGCAAGCTTTAATAACTTTTTGCATTTCTTGATGACCATAAAGAACTGACCCTAACATAAGATCCTCACTCAACTCACTTGCCTCAGATTCAACCATTAATACAGCATCTTCTGTTCCAGCTACAACCATATCTAACATAGATTTTTCAAGCTCTTCCGGTGATGGGTTCAATACATAATTGCTATCAATGAATCCAACCCTTGCAGCTCCTAAAGGGCCCTGGAAAGGAACTCCTGAAATTGAAAGCGCAGCAGAAGCTCCAATCAACGAAGCTATATCAGGATTAATATTTTTATCAGAAGATAGGACTGTACAGAAAATTTGTATCTCATTCTTAAAATCTTCAGGAAACAAAGGTCTAATAGGTCTATCAATTAACCTTGAAGTAAGTGTCTCTTGTTCAGTTGGTCTAGCTTCTCTTTTAAAATATCCGCCGGGTATTTTCCCAGCAGCATAAAATTTTTCTTGATAAAATACAGCCAATGGAAAGAAGTCTTTTTTTGGATCGGCCTCCTTTCTTGCTACCATGGTTGTTAGAACAACCAAGTTATCAATTGTAACGATAATACTTGAGGTAGCTTGTCTTGCAATTTTGCCAGTTTCAATCTTGACAGTTTTATTTCCGTATTCAAATTCTACGGATTGAGTATTTAATTTATTGTCTTCCACGATTTTCCTTTTTTTATCCTCTTAATTTAAGAGATTTAATTATGTCTTGATAGCTTTCTGGATTTTTTCTCTTAAGATAAGCTAAAAGCTTTCTTCTTAGGTTAACCATTCGTATAAGACCAGTTCTTGAATGATGGTCTTTTTTATGAGTTTTAAAATGAGATTGTAGTTTATTTATATTTTCTGTTAGAAGAGCTATTTGCACTTGAGGTGAGCCCGTATCAGTGTCACTATTTTGAAATTCTTTAACAATTTTATTCTTTTCTTCTTTCAATAAAGCCATGTGTATTTTCTCCTTGGATATGCGCCGTAATCTCCTCAAACCTTGCATATCTAAAGTTTGAGATGGTGTAGCTTATTACTTATTTACATATTAAACAAGGTATTCATGTTTAAAGCCCTTGCTTGTATTTTTGCCAATTGCAATAAATTGATTTGCAGCGTCATACACTCTCAATAAATTGGTATGATCAAAGTTTGTATCTATTGGTCTGCCGTGAAGGAATGCTTTGCCTTCACTCTCACTTAATTTAATAAAGTCTAAATCTTTAAAAGCATTTTCTAATGATATTATTTTTTCTAAATTTATATCATCTAATAAGCAAGCATCAGAAAGTACAAATTTTTCTTGACTAGTTCTAATCAATTTTGATAAATGCGCACCACAGCCAAGCTTATACCCCAAATCTCTTGCAATAGATCTAATATAAGTTCCCTTAGAGCACTTGATATCAAATGAAACTTTAGGAAATTCAATTTTAATATTTTGAATGCTCTTAATTGATATTTGTCTTGCCGTTTTCTCAACTTTAATTCCATCTCTTGCATATTTATACATGGGCTTGCCTTTATGCTTCAACGCTGAGTAATTTGGTGGCAATTGATCACTCTCACCTAAAAAGCTTAATAAGGTTTCTTCAGCTTCAGACTCACTTATATTTATGTCTTTGGAAGATATCACTTCACCCTCAGCATCATCAGTATCTGTCTGAGTACCTAAGCTGACCTCAACTCGATATGACTTTTCACTTTGTAGAAGTAGAGATGCGAACTTAGTAGCTCTATTAACTGCAATAATCAAAAGACCGGTTGCCATAGGATCTAAGGTCCCTAAATGCCCGACTTTTTCAAGACTAAATTTTTTTTTAATTATTTGCACAACCCTTGATGAGGTAATACCAGGATCTTTATTAATTAAAAGAAAACCGTTAATCACTTAATGAATTTAATAACACATCAATATTATTGTATCTTTCAAGACTTTCATCATACTTAAAGACGAGTTTTGGAACTCTTCTAATCTGCATAAATTTAGAAAGTTTAGACCTTACCATTGAGGCAAATTTTTCAAGAGATTTGCTGTCAGGTGAATCTGAAATATCTCCATTGATAATGGTGAAGAAAACTTTTGCAACGCCAAGGTCGGTTGAACATTTGACATCAACAACATTCAAAAATTTATATCGTGGATCATTTACTTGGGAGGAAATTATTTGAGAAATTTCTTTTTTTAAAAAATCTTCAATCTTCGGCACTCTGGTTGAAGACATACTATTAAATGCTTTGAGCCTCTTCTTTTCTATCAAAAACTTCTATCTTGTCGCCAGGTCGAATATCTTTATAGTTCTTAATGCCAACACCGCACTCAGTACCAGATTTAACTTCTCCAACATCATCTTTAAATCTTCTTAACGAATCTAGCTCGCCTTGATGAATTACAACATCATCCCTAAGAACTCTTACGGGTTTGCTTTTAAATATAGACCCTTCTATAACCATGCATCCAGCTACTTGTCCAAATTTAGGAGAATTAAATACTTCAAGAACCTCAGCTGTGCCAACAATTTCTTCTTTAACAATTGGATCTAATAAGCCGCTTAACCTAGCCTTAACTTCATCTATTAATTCATAAATAATGCTGTGATAAGAAAGCACTAGTTCTTCGCTTTCAACAATCTTTTTAGCAGCATTATCTGAGCGGACATTAAACCCTAGGATCATTGATTCAGTAGCTAGAGCTAGATTTGCATCTGATTCGGAGATACCTCCGACACCTGAAGCAACAACTTTGATAGATGCATCATCATTACCAACATCAGCTAAAGCCTTAACAATGGCTTCAGAGGTACCAGCAACATCTGATTTTAAGATAATATTCAGGGTCTTTTTATCTGATTGACCCATTGATTCAAATATATTCCCAATGCTTTCATCTCTCTGTTTTAATACTTTTCGATCTTTAAGTTTATTTTCTCTAAATTCTGCTATCTCACGTGCTTCTTTATCATTTTTCACGACTTGGAAAGTCTCACCAGCATCAGGAACACTGTTAAGACCTAATATCTCTACAGCAAATGAAGGTTCAGCAGACTTTAATTTAATTCCATCAGAGCTAATGATGCTTTTAACTTTTCCGACAGCAGAGCCACAAACAACCATATCTCCAACTTTTAGGGTGCCGTTTTGAATAAGTAATGTAGCAACAGCGCCTCTGAATTTATCTAGCTCAGATTCAATAACAACACCTTGGGCTTGGCCCTCATAATGCGCCTTAAGTTCTAAAAGCTCTGATTCTAAGACTACAGCTTCAAGTAATTTATCAACCCCGTCACCTTTTAATGCAGAAACTGGAACCATTTGGATATTTCCACCCCAATCCTCTGGAGTTAAATCTTTTGCAGCTAAATCTCCTTTAATTCTCTCAACATCTGCGCCTTGAAGATCCATTTTATTAATTGCAACAACAATTGAAACACCGGCAGCTTTAGCATGATTAATAGCTTCTTCTGTTTGTGGCATAACTCCGTCATTGGCAGCTACAACTAAAATTACAACATCTGTTGTATTCGCTCCTCTGGCTCTCATCGAGGAAAATGCTGCATGACCAGGAGTATCTATAAAAGTAATAACAGAATTATCAACTGGAACTTGATATGCTCCAATATGCTGAGTAATTCCGCCAGCCTCTCCATCAACGACTTTGGTCTTGCGAATAAAATCAAGCAAAGTTGTCTTTCCATGATCGACATGGCCCATAACTGTTATAACCGGTGCTCTTGTTTTGGGAGTGTCTGAATAATTTATGTTGCCAATAATCTCATCTTCTACAGATGAATCACTCAATGCAATTCCATTATGACCTAACTCTTCTGCAACCAAGATTCCAGTTTCTTGATCTATAGAATCATTGATTGATGCTGCAACTCCCATGCTCATTAGAACTTTAACGACTTCCCCACCTTTGATAAACATTAGCTTAGCCAATTCACCAACCTGAATCATTTCTGGCACTTCTATGTCGCGCTTGATGAATTCAACAGGCTTTGCAAATTGGTGCTCAGTACCCTCACTAAAACTAGCCTCTGTTCGAGAATAATCCTTAGCAGCTCGAGACAATTGATCTTTAATATTTACTCTTGGTTGAGGTTTTTGTTGGGTGGCAGTTTTTTGCTTGTGTGCTTTCTTTGCTGCTTGTTGTTGTTCTTGTTTTAAACGAATAGCCTCCTTAATTTGATCTTCCCTTTTTTGTTGCTGTTCTTTGAGATTTTCAGCAGCTGCTTGCCTTTTTGCCTCAATATTATCTGTAAGGCCTTCAGATGAGCTAGGAGCAGAAGTGGCAGGCTGAGAAAGCGTACCCTTTGACTTAACTGTGACTCCTCCATTACTTGTAGATGAAGAAACGGAGGAAGGCCCAGAGCTTTTTCTTTCCTTTAGTGATTTAAGTATCGCTAGTTTATCAGCAGGAGTTATTTCATCTGAAGCTTTACTATGCGAAAGCCCGGCAGCCTTCATCCTCTCTAATAGAGCATCATCCTTGATTTTTAAGGTTTTTGCGAAATCTTTTACTGTTAATCCCAAAGCTATAACTTCCTTTTCTTTAATTAAACCAGCTTTCTCGAGCCTTCATTATAATATCTGCTGCCTTCTTTTCAGAGATCTCAATAATATCTTGGAGCTCGTCAACGGCCAATTCTGCTATATCATCTTTACTTTTTAGAGCATTAGAAACTAGAATTTCAACTTCTTCTTCACTAAAACCTAGATCTGTGAGTGATTCTAAATTTGATTCTTCTTGAGTAATCTCACCCATGGCTTCCATCAAAGCAGCATCTGCAGCTGCAGCTTTAATTTTCTCAGCTCTTGCTGCATCTATATCCATCGCTGAGATTAGCTTTTCATCTTCAGCATAAGCAACATCATCAAAAGTTAGAAATCCACTTCTTATTAATGCTTCCGCTTCTTTTTCGTTAATACTTAGGTTATCCATAAGCTTTGCTTGAAATTCTGCTTCTACAACTCTCTCTTTTGCTTCAGCTTCATTGCTACTAATTATATTTAACTCCCATCCAACAAGTCTGGATGCTAGTCTAATATTTTGGCCTCTTGAACCAATTGCAAGGGCTAAATTTTCTTCATTTACAGCAAGTTCCATTGAACGAGAATCCTCATCCATAACAATTGATTCAACTTTTGCAGGAGCTAGAGAGTTGATTACCATTTGCGCAGGATTATCATCATAAATAATAATATCTATTCTTTCATTTCCAAGCTCACCAGATACTGACTGAACTCTTGAGCCACGCATTCCAACGCATGCCCCAACAGGATCTATTCGTCCATCATTTGTTTTAACAGTAATTTTTGATCTAGAGCCAGCGTCCCGAGCAATTCCTCTTATTTCAATAATGTCTTCATTAATTTCAGGGACTTCTATTCTAAATAATTCTGTTACCATCTCAGAGCATGTTCTGCTCAACATTAGCTGGGAACCCCTACCTTCAATTTCTTTAATTTGAAGTATGGCTCGCATCCTATCATTAATTTTATATATCTCACCCGGCAGCAATTGATCTCTGGGAAGAATTGCTTCAATGTCATTTCCAATATCAACGATAATATTGTCCCTGGTTACCCTTTTTACAGTGCCATTCATTAGAGAATTATCTTGAGACTTAAACATTGACACAATTGTGTCTCTTTCAGCTTCACGAACCTTTTGCATCATCACCTGACGGGCTGCTTGAGTTTCAATTCTTCCAAATACAACATTATCTACATCTTTGGAAAAGGTATCGCCGATATTCATTTTAGAATCAGACTCTGAAATATGTGTTTCCTTATGAAACTCTTCAGAATTCTCATCTTCTACAAGCCAATGTCTATGAGTTGAGTATTCTCCTGAAGCTCTATCAATTGAAACAGATATATCAGCATCTTCATGAAAATGCCTAAGAGATGCGCTTGCAATTGCAGTCTCTAGAGCTTTAAAAATTATTCCTTCTTCAATTCCTTTCTCGTTAGAAACAGATTCTACTACTGCTAAAATTTCAATACTTTCCATTATTTATTTACCCTCATAAGTTCTTCAAAATCTGGTTTTAATTTACATAAATCAAGATCTAAAAAATTTAAACTCATCTCTTCGTCTCCACAATGAAATAAAATTTCATCGTCATTTACCTCTATAAGCTTAGCTACAAAGCTTTTTTTACCATGCTTAATTTCTCTTAACTTTAAATCAAATTCTTCTTTGAGAAATGAAGAGAGCTGCTCAGGCTTAAAAAACTTCCTATCTATACCTGGTGTGGATACCTCCAGAACATAATCCTGATCTAAAAATGTATCATTTAATGCAAGCTCATAGTTGAGGTCCCTTGCTACCTTTTCGCAATCATCTATGGTTGCACCAGAAATAGCATCTATATAAACCCTGATTGTAGGCCTTTTTTTGCCTCTTAGTAATTCCACGCCCCAAAGCTCGCAACCGTGGCTGATTACAACAGGCTCAATGGCGTTTCCAATTTCTTCTATTCTCATATCTCTAAAAATAAAAAAGGGGCAATTGCCCCAGTTTGTATCTAATGTACTGGTAGCGGGGGCTGGATTTGAACCAACGACCTTCGGGTTATGAGCCCGACGAGCTACCAGACTGCTCCACCCCGCATCGCAGAGGAATAGAGTGTATAGAAAGCAGGCACTCAAGGTCAAGTCAATTCAAATTTATTTAAGCAATTAAAATTTAACTTGCTATAATTCTCAACTTTGCCGAAGTGGTGGAATTGGTAGACACGCTAGCTTGAGGGGTTAGTGAGCGAAAGCTCGTGCGGGTTCAAGTCCCGCTTTCGGCACCATATTCAATTATAAGATTTAAAGATCTTCTTAAATTACTCTACCGGGATTTCGGTTGATTTTGTTGCTTCTTGGATCTCTTCCTCACTAAACAAAATTTCAGTGTTAGCGTTTTTTAACAAAACTGCTTGAGCTAAGTTCAATACTAAGAAAAGAGCGGCAAAAAATGCTGTCAGTTTTCCAAGAAAATTAGAGGGTCCTACCGCGCCAAACATTGAATTTGAAGATCCTCCACCAAAGGCTGAGCCTAAATCGGAACCCTTTCCTTGCTGCAAAATAACTAAAACAATTAATACAATTGCTAGGATAATGCAGATAATTTTAATTGCTGTAATAATCATTGTTGTATCCTTAATTCGTTAAAGAGATTTGCAATTAAAGCAAACTCTCTTCCATCCAAAGAAGCTCCACCTATCAATGCTCCATCAATATTTTTTTGCTCGAACAAAGAATATGCATTTTTAAGATTTACACTCCCTCCATACAAAACTGATTCTAAACCAATTTTTGGAAAACGAGATTGTACTACATCTTTGATCATTTCATGAACAGAATCTATTTCTTCTGGATTTGGTGTTTTACCAGACCCAATAGCCCAAACAGGTTCATAGGCAATAATTAAAGAACTCAACTCATCTACATTCTCTAGAGCCTCAATAATCTGTTGTTCAAGTACCTTGAAAGTGGTATTACTTTGGTTCTCTTCAGCCGACTCTCCAATGCATAAAATTGGAATTACAAAGTTATTATTGGCTTGAATTAATTTCTGACAAATCATTTGATTGGTTTCATGGAACAAGATTCGTCTTTCAGAATGACCAATAATGCTAAATTCACACCCCAAGTCTTTAATCATAGAGGCAGAAATTTCTCCAGTGCGTGCTCCTGTTTGCTCTAAATCAATATTTTGAGAGCCAATCTTAATATCATAGTCACCAATCACGCTCTTCAAATGGTCTATATATAAAGAAGCAGGCGCAATTCCTAGAGAGGAAAAATTGTGGCCATTGAAGTTTTTAAAAAATTCAAGCGCCCATTGAGTATTAAATGCTCTTGAACCATTAAGCTTCCAATTTGCTACTATGCATATGGGCATGGGTTATTCTTTAAACATTTCTGCAATATCTTTTGCATATTTGGTGGCGGTTATCTCATCATCTGATTCAACCATTACTCTTATCTTACTTTCGGTTCCAGAAGGTCTAACCAGAACTCTGCCAACAGTCAGGTCTGATTCAATTTCTTTTACTTTCTTTTGAATATTAGAATCTGAAAGAATATCTTTATTTTCAACATCCACATTAATATTAATTTGAGGCATTTTTGTATAATTTCTTATAATATCTTCAGGATTTTTTTCTAAGATCAATAAAGAGGATATAACTTTTAATGCAGCAATTGTCCCATCTCCGGTACTTACCAAGTCACGGCAAATAATATGACCGGAAGGTTCTCCTCCAAGCATCCAGCCTTCTTTTTGAAGCATTTGGCTTACATACTTATCACCTACATCGGCTCTTTTGAACTTATAACCTAATTTTTTTACGCCTTCCTCAAACCCAATATTGGTCATTGCGGTACCGACTATTCCTGACCATGGGCCGGTTCTATTTGGGTTGGCGTAAGCAAGTATATACATAATATCATCGCCATCTAGAACATTGCCCCGCCTATCAATCAAGACAACTCGATCGCCATCACCGTCGAGTGCAATACCGAAATCTGCTCTTTGTTTAATAACTTCCTCTTGGACTCTTTCAGGATAAGTTGAGCCACATTCATGATTAATATTGTATCCATCTGGCTCTGTGCCTATTGAGATTACTTCTGCTCCCAACTCCATGAAAATTGAAGGACTAACTTTGTAACAGGCTCCGTTTGCGCAATCTAAAACTACTCTTAATGAATCAAATGAGACATCAGTAGGGACGGTTGATTTGCAAAACTCTATGTATCTATCTCCTGACTCATCAAATCTTTGAGCTTTTCCCAGTTCAGCAGTTTTAACAGGCTTTAAATCTCCTGCTAGCAGCTTCTCTATTTTTTTCTCAACATTTTTAGAAATCTTTTCACCAGTGCCAGCGAATAACTTAATCCCATTGTCTAAATAATTATTATGAGATGCGCTAATTACTAGGCCAAACTGATTTCTTAAGGATCGGGTTAGATACGCCACTCCAGGTGTAGGTAATGGACCAAGTAGTCTAACGTTTACACCCGCAGCAATAAATCCAGCTTGAAGGGCTGATTCAAGCATATAACCTGAAACGCGAGTATCCTTACCAATAAGAACAGTTTCCCAGCCCATATCTTTTAGAACTACTCCAGCTGCATGCCCTATTCTCAAACAAACTTCAGGGGTAATTTCAGATTCAACTGGACCTCGAATCCCGTCAGTACCAAATTTTATAGTCATGGAAAAAGATTATAACTCTTCTGCAGGACCCTTTATGGAAGTTTTTTTAGAAGTTTTACTCTTTGGCGTTTTTGGTTCATCCCAGTCTTTTGGAGCTCTAGGTTTAGCACCAGCCATAATGTCATCTATTTGATCTGAATCAATAGTTTCATAAGTCAGAAGTGATTCTGCCATAGTGTGTAATTTATCAAGATTATCATTAAGCAGCTTAGTAGCTTTTTTATAATTGGTATCTATTATTTTCTTAACTTCTAAATCAATGCTGTTAGACGTCTCTCCACCAATACCTTTAGGAGCCATTGATGCAGACCTTCCTAAAAATGGATTTGAATCATCTTCACCATATTTTAAAGGTCCCAAATCAGACAATCCCCACTTGGTAACCATATTTGTTGCTATCCCAGTTGCGACCTCAATGTCATTAGATGCGCCTGTCGTAATGCCATCTTTTCCATTGATAATTTCTTCTGCGATTCGTCCGCCAAAAAGCGCAGCAATTCTGCTATGAAGATACTGCTTACTTTGCATATATCTATCTTCCTCAGGCAAAAACATTGTTACTCCAAGAGCTCTTCCTCTTGGAATTATTGTTACTTTGTATACAGGATCATGCTCGGGACTCAATCTTCCAACTATTGCATGCCCAGCTTCATGATATGCAGTAATTCTTTTTTGCTCATCAGTCATAATCATAGATTTGCGCTCTGGTCCCATCATAATTTTGTCCTTAGCTAAATCTAAATGACTTTGATCAACCTTCTTATCACTATATCTAGCGGCAAACAAAGCAGCTTCATTAATTAGATTGGCAAGGTCTGCTCCAGAGAAACCTGGTGTTCCTCTGGCAATAACCAATGCATCAACATCCTTTGAAAGAGGAACTTTTTTCATATGCACTTTTAAAATTTGTTCTCTGCCTCTTAAATCAGGCAAATCAACAACAACCTGTCTATCAAAACGTCCAGGTCTCAGTAAGGCAGGATCTAAAACGTCAGGTCTATTCGTTGCTGCAACAACAATCACACCATCGTTACCATCAAAGCCATCCATCTCAACAAGCAACTGATTTAATGTTTGCTCTCTTTCGTCATGTCCACCGCCCATACCTGCACCTCTGTGACGTCCTACTGCGTCAATTTCATCGATGAAAACAATACAGGGCGAATTCTTCTGAGCTTGCTCAAACATATCTCTTACTCTGGATGCACCTACACCAACAAACATTTCAACAAAGTCCGATCCAGATATAGAGAAGAATGGCACCTTTGCTTCTCCTGCAATGGCTCTTGCTAGAAGTGTCTTACCGGTTCCTGGTGGACCTACCATTAATACTCCTCGTGGAATTTTTCCGCCTAATTTTTGAAATTTTGTTGGATCCCTTAAAAAATCAACTAGCTCTTGCACATCTTGCTTAGCTTCTTCACATCCAGCAACATCCTCAAAAGTAGTGGTAACTTTTCCACCTTCCATTAACTTTGCTTTGCTTTTGCCAAATGCCATTGGTCCGCCCCTTCCGGACATTCCACCTTGCATTTGACGCATGAAGAAGAAAAATATACCAAGTAGCAATAAGATAGGAAAAGCTCCGACTAAAAGTTGAGACCAAATTGAAGGTTGCTCAACGCTTTCAAAAACGGTAATAACCCCATGCTCTTCAATTGCGTTATCGACAGACTCGTCTCTCTTATATATTGGATGACGTGTTTCAAATCTTGTACCATCTAAGCGCTCACCGAATATTGTCATCTGATCACCCTTGTAAGTTACCTTAGCAATACGATCTGTAAGAACTTCCTGTTTGAACTGACTGTAGGAAATCATTTCCCTTTTCGAGGAAGATGCATTTTCAACATTATTGAATATAAATATTAGTGCAAAGCCCAGCAACACCCATACTAGCGCATTTTTAAAAGCTGAATTCATTATCGCATTTCTCCATATAAGTAAATTTCACCTGATTTGCTCTTTGAAGCAGCAGGTTTATAAGTTTGAACTAAATTGAAATTGATTTCCATTTCTGTTCTTAATTTTTTTAACATACTATTTTGAAAAGTTTTAATAATAAAGGTTCCGTTACTCTTGCATAGATAGTTAACAGCTACTCCAAGAGTGATAATATTAAGCTCGAATATATTTTCTTCATCAATTGACCTTATACCAGTCAAATTGGGGGCTAAATCTGAAATAACAAGGTTAAATTTTGATTTAAGTAAAAAAATATCTTTGATTTCATCAATATTTAAAATGTCTTCTTGGAAGAATTGAACGCCATCAATCGGCTCCATTGGTAAACGATCAATCGCATAGATATTTGATGATGGAGTTAATGCTTTTACTAGCTCAGACCAGCCTCCAGGAGCTGAACCAATATCAAGCACTAAACTATTTTTTTTAAGGGCTTTAGTTCTTTTAAGAATTTCTTCTAATTTAAAGACTGCACGAGACCGTAAACCAAGTTTTTTTGCTTTTAACGCCCAAGAGTCAGCATGCATGAATTTTATATATGCTGAACTTTTTCAATTTCCAGATCAATGGATCCAGACGGAGTAGAGATTGACACCTCATCACCAACATTCTTTCCCATTAAACCTTGGGCAATTGGTGTTTGAATGGAGATCAATCCTGCTTCAGGATCAGATTCTAAATTCCCAACTATCTTATAGGTAATAGACTTTTCATTAGTGATGTCATATATATCTATCGTTGCGCCAAAAATAACTCTACCGGTTTCAGGAATTTCTTTTACGTCAATAACCTGGGCGTTAGCAAGCGCATGCTCTATTTCTTGAATTTTTGCTTCAATAAAACCTTGCTGTTCTTTTGCAGCATGATATTCAGCATTTTCTTTTAGATCTCCATGAGCGCGGGCTTCAGCTATTGCTTGAGATATTTCAGGCCTATCCTTTGTCTTAAGCTGGCGGAGTTTTTCTTTGAGTGCTTGCTCTCCTGCTTTAGTGATTGGAAGTTTTTCCATTTAATCATTATATCAAATGAAAGAAATTAATTTATTTCTTGAAGAGAATTGTATTTCCAGTTATCAGAATCAGTACTCATTGCCTCTAAAAGTGCAAAGGCACCGAAAATAGTAGTCACACAAAATAATTTATTTTGCAGTGCTGTTCTCCTGATAGAGGCTGAATCCTCTATAGACTGGCGCCCTTCTGTAGTATTTATCAGAAGATTAACTTTATTATTTACCAGCTCATCAACAATATGAGGCCTGCCTTCAGTCACTTTATTAATAATTTGAGCCTCATGCCCAAGCTCTTTAATAGCATTAGCAGTTCCTTTGGTTGCGATTAATGAAAAGCCATGTTCCAAAAGCAAAGGAAGCAAATTAGATAAATATTTTTTATCAGATTCTTTTACACTAATAAATGCTATGCCCGAATCAGGAAAAATCTTATTTGCAGCTCTTTGAGCTTTTGCATATGCTTCCCCGAAACTAGACCCAATACCCATCACCTCTCCAGTTGATTTCATTTCTGGGCCAAGGATAGGATCAACGGCAGGAAATTTATCAAAAGGGAGCACAGCCTCTTTTACAAAGAAGAAATTCTTAGGCAATAAATTAGAAAAACCAATATCCTTTAATGTTTTTCCAACCATAGTTTTTGTAG
>CACJSU010000014.1 GCA_902596165.1 uncultured SAR86 cluster bacterium
CTATCAATTCAGAAAAAACTATTTCTTTTGGCATTTTGTAACTTGCTATATATTTTGAGGCAATATCTTTTATTTCATTGAGTGAGAGTTCAGAATTTTCTCTCCTTTGAATTACAGCAACAACTTTTTGTCCCCATCTTTCATCTTTAACACCAACTACCAGGCAATCAAATATGTTTGGATGAGCTTTCAGAGCCATTTCAACTTCTTCTGGGAATATTTTTTCTCCACCTGAATTAATTGAAACACTTCCTCTTCCAAGAAGAGTCATCTGACCATCTTCCTCATATTTAGCCATATCTCCTGGTATTGAATATCTTTCTCCATTAATCTCAATAAAGGTTTTTTTAGATTTTTCCTCGTCTTTATAGTATGCAACCGGTACATGTCCCTTTCTTGCCAAATAACCAATAGTTGCCGTGTCACTAGGTTGGATTATTTCTAATGTTTCAAGATTTACAATTTCACTAAAGTTAGGTTTTGTAAATTTTGGACCCCCGCCAGAATCTTTTAATTTTCCATCTTTCGTATGAATGTTTACACCTGTTGCTCCAGTTTCAGATGATCCCACTGCATCTATAAGAAAAAGATTTGGTAGATATTCCAGGATGGTATCTTTGATGGACGCACTGAAAACAGATGCAGTGCTTGCCAGAACAAATAATGATGATAGGTCTAAACCTTTTTCTAATGCGGAAGGGAGTGCGTCACAAAGCGGTCTTCCCATTGCATCGCCTGTGATAGTTAGATTCATCACTTTTTCTTTTGCAATAATTTCCCAAATATAATCCGCGTCAAATGAAATTTGATCATTAAGAATGAATTTCCAACCTGAAAAAAAAGCATTAAACGATTGCCATTGAGCAGCGCCATGCATGAGTGGAGCTAATGCAAGAGCAGTTGTTTGGTCTTGCAAGCATTTATCTGCAAATGCCTCAGGAGTGGGATATTTTTCTCCAGTTACTGCATCAATGCCACCTCCTAGAGTCATCAGCACATCTTCCATACGCCAGACAACGCCTTTTGGCATGCCAGTCGTGCCACCCGTGTAGAGTATGTATCTATCGTCACCCGATCTTTCAACATTTAGTCTTGAATCATCTTCGTTTGAGATAAGAGCCTCAAAATCAAAACTCTCTTCAATTACATCATCAGCCCCTGAGCCATCATTTATACAAATGAAATCTTTTAATAGAGGCAGATCATTTCTAATATTATTGAGTTTTTCACCAAACTGCTTGTGATAAAAGACAGCTTCCATGTCCGCGTTATCAATTAGATATTTGAGTTCCTCTTCTACATATCTATAGTTAATATTTATAGGAATTGCACATAATTTATATGCCCCAAGCATCACCTCAAGCCACTCTATGCAATTGAAGGCATAAATTCCGATATGACTACCTTTTTTAATGCCAAGTTTTTTTAAGGCATTTGCTGCTTTGTTAGTTCGTGCATCTAACTCTTGGTAAGTTAGGCGAGTAGATCCAAGAACCACTGCTTCTCTATTAGGGATCCTATCTACAACTCCCTCAAAAATATCTGCAGCATTAAACTCCATTAGACGTTTGAAGAATGATTTTCCCAGTAGGGATCTCTTAGTCTTCTTTTGTATAATTTACCATTTTCATCTCTAGGAAGTTTTTCAATAAAATCTATGCTTCTTGGTAGTTTCATTTTTGCAAGATTTTCCTGTGCAAAGTTCATTAGTTCTGCAAGAAGCTCATCAGAAGACTGGTAATCCTTGTTGAGCTCTACAACAGCTTTTACCTCTTCTCCCCACTCATCATTCGGAATCCCAAATACTGCAACATCAGCAACAGCGGGATGCATGAGAAAAGCACTCTCAATCTCAGCTGGGTATATATTGGCTCCACCAGATATAATCATATCTATCTTCCTATCACACAGAAATAAATATCCCTCATCATTTAAATATCCTATGTCACCAACAGTAAAGTAAACCTGATCATCAATAACTAAACGTTCTTTTTTTGTCTTTGCTTGATCACCCTTGTACTCAAATTTTGTTGCTTCACCAAGCTTCATAAAAACCGTACCTTGATTATCTGTTTCAGCTTCGGTTCCATCATCATTGATAATTTTTATTTCGGCTCCCGGCCATGCTTTACCAACTGTTCCAGGAAACTTTGACCATGACTGAGCATCAACAACCGTTCCACCTCCTTCTGTGGCAGCATAATATTCCCAGATAGAATTTCCCCACCATTCAATCATTGCTTGCTTAGTATGAATTGGGCAGGGCGCAGCAGCATGAATCATTGCACGAGTTGATGAGCAATCATATTTTTTTCTGGTTTCATCTGGCAACTGCAACAACCTATGAAATTGAGTTGGAACCATATGACTTGTTGTAACTTTGTATTTATCAATAAGATAAAGCATTTGCTGCGCGTCAAATTTTTCCATCAGAACAACAGAATGTCCATAATGTAAAGCTGCCGAAGAGTGAACCAAAACCGCAGTGTGATAAAGAGGAGATCCAACGATGTGAACATTTTTTTCCTGCGGTTGAATTTCAAAAAAACTCAGTATCATTGCAAACATGCTCAACACATCATCAGGGTCGCCAGGAACTAATGCGCGTTTAACACCCTTTGGTTTTCCAGTTGTGCCAGATGTGTAATTCATGACTTGACCAGCAGTTCTTTCTTCTGGATTAGTCGTTGGTTGAGAGCTTATAAAATCATTTAAATGGGTAAATCCACTCATTGGAGTTGTGCTAATGCATCCTTTCTCTGGAAAATTAATCGCTGAAACAGCTTTTTGGCATGCTTCTTCCATGGCGGCGACTTCGCCAGAGGCAATAAATGCTTTCGCTCCTGAATCTTCAAGAATGTATGCTATTTCTGGTCCAGCTAGATGCCAGTTAATGGGGACCATATAAAAGCCAGATTGCGCACATGCAAGGTAAGCTATGTAGTATTCAACGGAGTTAGGCAGGACAGTTGCTACTACATCACCGCTCTTGACTCCAAACTCTCTCAAGGCATGGGTTAGCTGATTAGTTTTTGCAAGCAATTCACCTCTTGTCCATATCTTTTCAGATGGTTCAACGATGGCAATTTCATCAGGGTGTGAATTTGCAAATCTATAAAAACCTAATTCACTCATTTGACTATCTTTGTATATTTATTCAATTAATAATTCTAACTTTGTAATCCATGAATGTAACCTAATTATGTAAATTTCTATGTAATAATGATTGCCAAATGGATAGCCTCTTTAGCAATTTAAATCAAGAAACTTTATGGTTATTGGTTGTTTTTTACGACTTATCGCTAGCAATTTTTTTATATAGATTTTTTGGTAAGTATGGTTTGTATTGTGCCGTAATCTTGGGAATAGTCCTTGGCAACCTTCAAGGTGGAAAAGTTAGCGAATTAACCCTATTTGGAATGCAGTTCAATGTTAGCATGGGCGCAATTCTGTACTCTGGCATTTACTTTGCTACCGATCTTTTAAATGAGAAATTTGGTAAAGATGAGGCCAATCGAGCCGTCATGCTTGGATTTGTTGCAAACATAGCAGTAATGCTGACCTTGGTGCTAAGTACAAAGTTTCTACCCTCTGACCTAACTGGATCAGCTGCAGAGGTCCATGAGGCTATTTCAGTTTTAGCATTTTATTCACCTATTTTTATTATTGGCTCTTTGACGGCATACCTTGTTAGTCAAAGATTTGATGTATGGTTTTTTCATTACTTAAAAAACTTAACAAATGGAAAAAAGCTATGGCTTAGAAATAATCTTTCTACCATGGCATCCCAACTAATAGATACCCTGATATATCAATTTACCTGGGTTCTTGCCACAGATTTAACATTCACTCAAGCTTTTGCTATCTCCATGGCAAAATATGTTATTAAGGTTTTGATAGCGCTAATAGATACCTTGTTTATTTACTGGGTAAGAAATTGGGAAGTTAAATCATAGTTTAGAAAACGCTTGTATGGATTATACTTATAGCAAAAGAAATTCTATTTACACATATGTCTAGCAAATCAAAAGAACAGCTGCTAAATGAACTTTCACCCGAGTCTTATTATGTAACTCAAGAAAGTGGGACAGAGCGACCTTTCACTGGTCAGTATTGGGATCATGTTGAGGACGGGATTTACACTTGTATTTGCTGTGGTGAGACGCTTTTTAAATCTGAAACAAAATTTGATGCAGGCTGTGGATGGCCCAGTTTTTATGAAGCTGCAGATAACAATAATATCAATGAATTAGAGGATTATTCTCTTTCAAGAGTCAGGACAGAGATTAGATGTTCAAAGTGTGATGCGCACCTTGGGCATGTTTTTACAGATGGTCCGCACCCCACAGGTTTGAGGTATTGTGTCAATTCAGCCGCATTAGATTTTGAAAAAGAAACACCTTAAAATTAAGTGACCGACAAAACTGCTTCCCATTTAAACTTTTTCTCAACCATTAAAGTGGGTGGTTGGACCTTAATCTCAAGAGTGGCTGGTTTAATTAGAGACATCTTTACAACCAATCTGCTTGGGGCAAGTATTTTTCATGATATTTTTGTGGTTGTACTTAAAATTCCAAATGTTTTTAGAAAGTTCTTTGCTGAAGGGGCATTTAGCCAAGCTTTTATCCCAATATACTCTGAGTATTTAGGCAGCAAAGATGACAAGGGCAGTCAAGATTTTCTAAATGCTTTATTTGGTATTTTGCTCTCAGCGCTCTTTATATTTACAGCCTTAGCTTTATTGTTTGCACCAATATTTATTTTGATATTTGCTCCAGGCTTTTATTTTGATATACAAAAACAGGATTTAGCTGTCAGTCTTCTAAGAATTATGTTTCCTTATCTTGCACTAATTTCTCTTGTTGCTTTTGCAGCTGGCATTCAAAATTCTCATAATAAATTTTCTATTCCAGCAATAACTCCCTTAATTTTCAATTTGAGTTTAATTGGTTCAGCATGGCTAGTTGCTCCAAAAATAGATATACCAGTTATGGCTCTTGCTTGGGGAGTGCTTCTAGCAGGATTTCTTCAATTACTTTTTCAGATTGCGCCTTTAGCAACGATAAAAAAAATCCCTGTACCAAAAATTGATTTTCAGAACCCCGGAGTTAAAAAATTTTTTATTCTTATTCTTCCAGCTATTGTTGCGGGAGGCATAGCTCAAATAAACTTACTAATTGATACTATTTTTGCATCTTTGTTAATTACAGGTAGCCCAACCTGGTTATATGTTTCAGACAGATTAATACAATTCCCAATGGGAATATTTGCCATTGCTATTGGAACTGTTCTTTTGCCTAGCCTTTCAAAGGCTTATGCTCAAAAAGAAATTCAAGCTTATACTGAACAGCTCGAGCATGCGTTTAAGTTAGTTTTTTTTCTAGCCATCCCTTCGTTAATTGGATTGGCTTTATTTGCATCCCCATTGTTGGCTACTATTTTTCAAAGAGGAGCTTTTTTGTGGAGTGACGTGCAGCAAGCCAGCTTGAGTTTAATAGGCTTCTCATTTGGACTACCCTTTTTTATGGCCATGAAAGTATTGGTTCCAGCATTTTTTTCTAGACAAAATACCAAAACTCCTATGTTGATAGCATTTTTAAGTTTATTGATAAATATATGTCTGAACTACCTATTAGCATTTTATTTTGGTTTAGGGCATCTTGGCTTAGCAATTGCCAGTTCTATTTCTGCGATAGTAAGCGTAATAATTTTAAGTTTTATTCTTAAAAGAGATGGGTTAATTTCTTTTTCTGGAATTTTAAGCGCCTTCTCTTTAAAAGTGTTAATAGCTAGTGTTGCTTTGATATCATTTTTATCAATCTTTAATCAATATTTTGATTTTGAATTATTTAGTCAAACTCAAAGGCTTTTGCATCTAGTTGCAGCCGTCATAGGTTCATTAATAATTTATTTTGGATCAAGTTTTATATTAGGCGTTAGGCCATCTGATTTTAAATAATGTACTTAATTAGAGGAATAGGAAACATAGAAACTTTTAACAGAAAGTTTCCAAATCAGTCAATGAGTGGAACCATTGGGAATTTTGATGGTTTGCATCTTGGGCATCAAGCAATTCTTAATCAGGTAAAAGATAAGGCTAGAGAGAGCTCAAGTGCGTCTTTAGTATTTTTTACAGAGCCGCATGCATCTGAGTATTTTGCAGCTAAAGATGAAAATTCTTCAGCACCTCCTAGAATTTGCCCTTGGAGAGAAAAAGTAAAGTTGCTAAAAAATTTTGGAATAGACTTTGCATTTTTTCTTCAATTTAATAAATCTTTAAAAACAATGACTCCACATAGTTTTCTTGATGATGTTCTAGCTCAACTCAACTTAAAACATTTAATCATTGGTGATGATTTTAGATTTGGAGCTGAGCGGGCTGGTGATTTTCAGCTATTAAAAGATTGGGGCAAGAGCAACGGAACAGAAGTAATTGCCAATAAAACAGTTACAAGAGATGGTTTAAGAATAAGCTCTACGAGAATAAGAGAGGCTTTGTTACAGAGCAAGTTTAATTTGGCAGCGCAATTACTAGGGCGACCCTATACGTTTTCAGGAAAAGTGGTTTATGGAAAACAATTGGGTAGAACTATTGGAGTCCCAACAGCAAATCTATGGATACCAAAACAAAGACTTCCTATAGCTGGTGTTTATGCAGTCAAGTGTTCGTTGGCGGGAGAGTCTTTCAATGGAATTGCAAATATGGGCATTAGACCGACAGTAGACGGATCTAAGCCTGTTCTAGAAATACATATATTTAATTTCAGTGAGTCTATATATGGCCAAAGATTGACTGTAGAATTCAAAAATAAACTTCGTGATGAGAAGAAATTTGATAACATTAACCTATTAAAAGAACAAATTCTTCAAGACATATCTCAAGCTAAAGAAATACTGGAATAATTCTCTATGAGCAAAGAATATCGGGATACTTTAAATCTCCCTGAAACTGATTTATCGATGAAAGCTGGTTTGCCCAGAAAAGAGCCAGAAATATTAGAATTTTGGAACTCTATTAGCCTCTATCAAAAAATTAGAGAACAAAATGCTCATAAGGAAAAGTTTATTC
The DNA here is from genome assembly GCA_902596165.1 of uncultured SAR86 cluster bacterium. Lineage (GTDB taxonomy): Bacteria > Pseudomonadota > Gammaproteobacteria > Magnimaribacterales > D2472 > D2472. The sequence continues at coordinate 7,070 of CACJSU010000014.1, forward strand.
TTCATGATGGGCCTCCTTATGCCAATGGAGACATTCATTTAGGTCACGCGGTTAATAAAACCCTTAAAGACATCACAATAAAATTTCAAAGCATGCTTGGAAAAGATGCGCCATATGTTCCTGGTTGGGATTGTCATGGCTTGCCAATTGAATTAAATGTTGAAAAAAAACATGGGAGGGGAAGCGATCTTGTTAGAGATAAAAAATCATTTATTAAAGCTTGCAGAGAATATGCTCAATCTCAGGTTGATAATCAAAGAAATGATTTTATTCGATTGGGAGTATTGGGTGATTGGGAGAATCCATATCTATCATTAAATAAAAGTTTTGAAGCAGACACTGTTCGCGCGTTAGGAAGAATCATTGCTAATGGACATCTTGAGCAAGGAGAAAAACCTGTGCATTTTTGCATGGATTGCAGATCAGCTTTAGCCGAGGCTGAAGTAGAGTATCTGGATAAGCAATCCCATTCTATCGATGTGAAGTTTAAAGTGTTGCCCCAATCTATTGAGTCGCTTTGCTCAACATTTCAAGTTGATAAAGTTGAAGAAGCATATTTCGTAATTTGGACGACAACTCCATGGACTATCCCATCAAATGTTGCTGTGTGTATACATGAAGAAATTGAGTATATTTTTGTTAGAGGCAATAAGGATCATTTTATTATTGCAAAAGAACTATTGGATGCATGCTCTGATAGATGGGGCATGGACCTAGAGATTATTGGATCAGTTTTAGGAAAAGAAATTACTGAGATCGTCATGGCTCATCCTATATATGAAAGGGAATCAAGGCTATTGCACGGAGACCATGTCACCACCGAGAGTGGGACTGGTTGTGTGCATACTGCTCCAGCGCACGGGCTGGATGATTACTTTATTTGCATAAAAAATGGTCTTGAATCTGTAAAAGCTTTGGATAATCGTGGCATTTTTAAAGAAGAATACGGACCATTAAGCGGCTTAAGCACTAAGAAAGGAGATCCAATTGTTATTGAATTATTGCAGGACAATAATGCATTGCTTGCTCATCAACAATACAATCATTCTTACCCACATTGTTGGAGGCATAAGTCACCAGTCATTTTTATGTCAACCCCACAATGGTTTATCTCAATGAATAAATCTGGTCTTAGTGATGGAGCAGTTAATGCAGTTAAAGATGTAAATTGGGAGCCCAGCTGGGGAGAGGAACGCATTCTTTCAATGCTCGAAGATCGCCCTGATTGGTGTATTTCGAGACAACGAAGTTGGGGTGTTCCAATTACCCTAATTATTCATAATGAAACGGGTGAAATTCATCCTAAGCAGAATCTGCTTTTTAATCAAATTGCAGATATTATTGAGAAAGAGGGTATTGAGGGCTGGGATAATTTAAGTCTTGATTCCTTGATTGATGATGCTGATTCCTATTCTAAGGTTTATGACACCTTGGATGTTTGGTTTGATTCAGGCGTAACTCACATGTGTGTTTTAGATAAGTTGTATGGTGCAGATGTTGTTGCTGATCTTTATCTAGAGGGATCAGATCAGCATAGAGGATGGTTTCAATCGTCCTTGCTGACTGGCATTGCAACAAATGGCATGGCTCCTTATCACTCAGTTCTCACTCATGGATTCGTAGTTGACGATGAAGGTAGAAAACAGTCTAAATCTTTAGGCAACACCATTTCACCTCAAAAAATTTGGGATACATTGGGCGCTGATATTTTAAGACTTTGGATTGCTTCAACTGATTTTAGAAGTGAGATGGTCGCTTCTGATGAGATATTTAAGAGGGTTTCAGATCAATACAGAAGAATCCGAAATACCTTTAGATTTTTATTGGGTAATATCAATGATTTTGATGCAAAGAAGGATTCAATTGAACTAAATAATTTACTTGAGCTTGATAAATGGGTTTTGTATGAACTCGCTCTTTTGCAAGAGGATGTCAAGGAATTTTATAAAGCATATTCATATCACCAAGTTATTCAGAGAATACATAATTTCTGTGTCAATCAATTAGGCGGCATTTATCTAGATATTATCAAAGATAGGCAATATACCACTCAGGAAGATTCTGAGATAAGAAGATCAGCTCAAACTGTAATGCAATTAATTGTCAATCAGCTCGTTGTATTAATCTCGCCTGTTTTATCTTTTACAGCTGAGGAGATTTGGCAAGGCAATGATTTTCTTTTGGCAGAGGCAGATTCAGTATTTTTGGCAACCTTAAAAGATTTAGAAAGTTTTAAGAGCGATCTTTCAAATGAAGATTGGAAGAGAATGTTGGAGGTCAAAGAAGAGGTCAATCAAAACATTGAAGAGTCTAGAGCTGCTGGAATCATAAAGGGTTCATTGGATGCATCAATTGAGCTAATTCTTGATTCTGATGATTATAACTTAGTGAATAAGTTTGCCTCAGAAATGCATTTCTTTTTTATAGTTTCAGAGTGCAATATTCTGCAAGGAAATTCTTTCAAAATATCTGTGTCCAAATCAACTGCAGAGAAGTGCGTGAGATGTTGGCATAGAAATGAATCAGTTGGCTCCAATAGCAAGCATCCAGAATTATGTAATAGGTGTGTAGAAAACTTAGATGGCCCAGGAGAGGACAGAAGATTTGCTTAGTATAAAACAAGGCTATCTTGTTATATTGTTTTTAATTGCAATTGATTTAGTCTCAAAATTTGTCGCAGAAGAAAACTTAGTCTTTGGAGAAGCAATCCCGCTGATGCCAATATTAGATCTATTGCTAGTATTCAATTCAGGGATAGCTTTTAGTATTTTTGATTTTAATAATAATGCGTTTAGTTTTGGTTTATCTCTCTTTGGATTAGTAATAGTTGCTTATCTTCACTCACTATACAAAACAGAAGAGTCATCTATATATCGTCTTTCTTTGATATTGATTATTGCAGGAGCGCTTGGAAATATTCTTGATAGATTGCCAGATGGAGTGGTAACTGATTTTTTATTTTTTCATATTGGCAATACTTCATTTTTTATCTTTAATTTCGCAGATGCTTTTATTTCAATTGGTGCTGCATTATTTTTCTTGACGGAGTTTAAAAAATTTCTTCAAAATAGATCACGATGAAGACTAAAGTTTTATTGGCAAATCCAAGAGGATTTTGTGCAGGAGTTGATCGAGCTATTGATATTGTTAATCAGGCTTTAAAAAAATTTGGACCACCGATTTATGTTCGCCATGAAGTTGTTCATAATAAGACTGTAGTAGATGAATTAAAGTCGAAAGGCGTAATATTTGTAGATGAACTTAGTGAGGTCCCTCAATCATCTCATGTTATTTTTAGTGCTCATGGAGTGTCTGAGAAGGTTGAGATGGAAGCTGAGGAATTTAACTTGCTCTCTTTTGATGCTACATGTCCTCTAGTAACCAAGGTTCATAGCGAGGTTCAGCGTCATGTCAGGGCCGGTAGAGATATTATTTTAATTGGTCATGAAGGGCACCCTGAAGTAGAAGGAACGCTAGGAAGACATAATCCCATCAAGTCCAATAGCAAAATTTATCTTGTGCAAGATGAAGCAGAAGCTAGATCATTAATCGTCTCACAGCCTGAAAACCTTGCATACGTAACACAAACGACTCTTAGCCTTGATGACACTATCGCCATAGTTAAAATCTTATATGAGCAGTTTCCTAAAATTCTTAAACCAAAAAGCGATGATATTTGTTATGCAACTCAAAATAGACAGGATGCTGTTAAGCAACTTGCTTTAGAGAGTGAGTTTATTGTTGTTATAGGCTCAAGAAATAGCTCTAACTCAAACCGTCTAAAAGAGTTGGCTGAGAAGTGTGGAGCTACTTCTGTCTTGATAGATGGTCCTGAAGAGCTTGATTTAAAATCTTTAGCCAAATATAAAAATATTGGTATAACAGCCGGAGCATCAGCACCAGAATCAATTGTTCAGAGCGTGGTACAAGCAATTAGCCTTGAGTTAAATACTGTTGCCAAAGAGTTAGGGGAGAATAAAGAAAATATATATTTTAGACTGCCTCCTGAGTTACGCTGATCTAAAAGATAAAAAAATTTTATGTCTTAAATATCATCCATTACACTGTCTCTATGTCTAGAGGAAAAATATGATCTCTCAAGATGGTATTATTGATGTTGCAGAATTTTGTCCATCTCCAAATTTTGATGAAAGACCAAATAATGCCAAAGTTGATTTAATTGTCATACACGCTATTAGCCTTCCAGCAGGTTTTTATAATACTCAGCTAATTAAAGATTTATTTTTAAATTGCCTAGATCCAGGCAAAGATGAGTTTTTAGCATCAATTCAGGATCTCAAAGTTTCTTCCCATTTTTTAATTACACGTAAAGGAGCATTAATTCAGTTTGTGCCCACTCATAAGAGAGCTTGGCATGCCGGTATTTCTTCATATAAAGGCATGGAGAACTGCAATGATTTCTCAATTGGTATTGAGTTAGAGGGTTGCGATGACGAGAAGTTTGAAGAGCCACAATATCATTCTTTATCAAAATTGATTAATTTTTTATCCATAGACTTACAAATTAATAAACAAAATATTGTGGGTCATGCAGACATAGCTCCAGGCAGAAAAACAGATCCAGGACCTTTATTCGACTGGACTTTATTAAAATCAATGTTATGAAAAGAAAATTAATAAGTATTTTGTTGCTTGGTTTTGCCTCTGGTCTTCCATATATGCTTGTTTTCTCAACCCTTACAGCCTGGCTAAGAGATGTAGGAATTTCTTTAACTGAAATTGGTTTTTTTGCTTGGCTAGTTCTCACATACTCCTTAAAATTTTTATGGGCACCATTTGTAGATAGATATTCAATTCCAGGATTCAAACTTTTTGGAAAAAGAAGGGGATGGATTCTCTTTTCTCAATCGGTAATATTTCTATCATTAATTGGAATGAGTCTCATAGACCCACTGCAAAATATTCAATTATTAGCACTGTTTGCTTTTTTTGCAGCTTTTTTTGGATCAATACAAGATGTTGCAGTAGATGCTTTAAGAATCGAGATTGGCGAATTAAAAGAGCAAGGCGATCTAGCAGCTAGTTATCAGTTAGGATATCGAGTTGCGATTCTCGTTGCTACATCAATGGCATTAATTTTTGCTGATTTGTATAGCTGGTCTTATGTATATCAATTAATGGCTATTCTTATGTTGATAGGATCAGCAGGAGCATTGATATGTTACGAACCAAATAATCAAGAAATTGCTATTTTAAGATTTGATGAAGCTCTTTTTGAAGCTTTTAAAGATTTTTTCAATCGCTTCGGCTTATGGTCTGCGGCTCTGCTTTTATTAATAATCTCTACATATAGGCTTACTGATATTGTTATGGGACCTATGGCTATGCCCTTTTATTTAGACCTGGGATTTTCAAAAACTGAAATAGGAGCCCTTGTAAAAACGATTGCTCTTTTTGGATCAGTTGTTGGATTTTTCATTGGTGGCTTGTTAATAAAAAGAATTTCTTTGTTTAATGCGCTGCTATTTGGGGGTATATGCGTTTTATCCACGAATTTATTTTTTGCTTATGTTGCAACTTCTCAAGCGAATATTTCTCTTCTATCTTTAATTGTTGGCTTGGATAGCTTTGCAGCAGGTTTGGTGGGAACAATAAATATTGCTTTTTTAACCAGTTTGGTTTCGAAGAAATTTACCGCTGTTCAGTATGCTATGTTGACATCATTCATGATGCTTCCAGGTAAATTTTTTAGTGGTTTTTCAGGTGTTTTAGCTGACTATTATGTATCAATGTCATCTCTTCAAAGTGGTTGGGCATACTTTTTTTATACTACTTCTGCTATGTCTATTCCTGCATTGTTATTAATAATGATATACAAGAAAAACTATGCAAGTAATTAGGCATAGCTCAAGGCTCATTCTTGTAATTTCTGTTGTATTTATATCAATTCTTTCCGTTCAGGAGATTGAGGTCCAATCCTCAGTTAACGTGAGTGATAAATTGCTTCATTTTTTTTGTTTTTTATATCTAATTATTATCAGCTGGCTGAGCAGAATTATTTCCAAGGAATTAATGCTTTATGTTATAGTCCTCGCCTACGGAATATTGATTGAGATAATTCAGATATATATACCTTATCGGTCTTTTGAATTTTTAGATATTTTCGCTGATTTCTTGGGAATCTTAGTTGGAAGTTTCTTTATAAATTTACTAAAAGATTTATATCCGAACTATTGAATTAATTTTTTTAAGCCATAGATAACTCTTAGCCTTAAATTATAGGGGAAATTGTTATTTTTAAAGCAGGAGATTTGCAATGAAATTGAAACCTTTACACGATAAAGTTTTAGTTAAAAGAACAGATGAAGAACAAACCACGCCTGGTGGAATTGTTTTACCTGGTTCAGCCACAGAAAAGCCTTCTCAGGGTGAAGTTGTTGCTGTTGGGCCTGGAAAGAGACAGGATAATGGAGAAGTTGCTCCAATGGGCGTCAAAGTTGGTGACCTAGTGATATTTGGTCAATATGGTGGCAATGAAGTAAAAATTGATGGCGATGAATATCTTATGCTCAGTGAGAGTGATATTTACGGCATTTTCAGTTAAAAATTTTAATTTATTATTAGGAGAATAAAAATATGTCAGCTAAAGATGTAAAATTCGGAGATTCCGCAAGAGTTAAGATGCTTCAGGGTGTAAACATTCTTGCAGATGCAGTTAAAGTCACCTTAGGTCCTAAGGGAAGAAATGTAGTGCTGGACAAGTCTTTTGGCGCACCAACTGTAACTAAAGATGGTGTTTCAGTAGCTAAAGAAATCGAGTTAGAAGATAAATTTGAGAACATGGGTGCTCAGATGGTTAAGCAGGTTTCTTCACAAACCTCTGATGAAGCTGGAGATGGAACAACAACTGCTACCGTTCTTGCTCAATCTATAGTCAATGAAGGGCACAAATCTGTTGCAGCCGGGATGAATCCAATGGATCTAAAGAGAGGGATTGATAAAGCTATCTCAACTGCGGTTCAATTTGTTGAGAAACTAAGTGTGCCTTGTTCGGATGACAATACTATTGCGCAAGTTGGAACCATTTCTGCAAATGGTGATCAAGATGTGGGTGGAATCATTGCTGAAGCAATGGAAAAAGTTGGAAAAGAGGGCGTTATTACCGTTGAAGAAGGAAATGGTATTGATAACGAGTTAGATGTAGTTGAGGGAATGCAATTTGATAGAGGTTACTTATCTCCATATTTTGTTACCAACCAAGACAACATGACTTCTGAGCTTGAGAATCCTTTTATTCTTTTGCATGACAAGAAAATTTCCAACATCAGAGATATGTTGCCTTTGTTGGAATCAGTAGCTAAGGCTGGTAGGCCACTATTAATTATTGCTGAAGATATTGAAGGCGAAGCTCTTGCAACGCTTGTTGTAAACAATCTTAGAGGAACAGTTAAAGCTGCAGCATGTAAAGCTCCAGGTTTTGGAGATAGAAGAAAAGCAATGCTTGAAGATATTGCTATCCTAACTGGCGGTACAGTTATTTCTGAGGAAGTTGGACTTTCTCTCGAAGGTGCAACTATTGAAGATTTGGGAACAGCAAAAAGAGTCTCGTTAGACAAAGACAATACAACTATTGTTGATGGTGCTGGTGATCAAAAAGCTATAGTAGCTAGAGTCAATCAAATAAGGACTCAAATAGAAGATACTTCCTCTGATTATGATAGAGAAAAACTGCAAGAACGGGTTGCAAAACTAGCCGGTGGGGTAGCTGTTATCAAAGTTGGAGCTGGTTCTGAGATTGAAATGAAAGAAAAGAAAGCAAGAGTTGAAGATGCTTTGCATTCAACTCGAGCAGCTGTAAAAGAAGGCATTGTTCCCGGCGGAGGAGTTGCTTTAGTTAGAGCTTTAGAGTCACTTACCAAGCTAAAAGGTGATAATGATGATCAAAATGTTGGCATTAACATCGTCAGGAAAGCTTTTGAAGCTCCGTTAAGACAAATCGCGGCAAATGCAGGTGAAGAGTCATCTGTTATTGTTGCAAAAGTTATTGATGGTGAAGGCTCATACGGTTTTAATGCAGCAAATGGAGAATATGGTGACATGATAGAAATGGGTATTCTTGATCCTGCAAAAGTAACAAGAACCGCTCTTCAAGCAGCTGGTTCAGTTGCTGGAATGATGATTACCACTGAAGCCATGGTTACAGATATGCCTCAAGATGAGTCTGCTGCACCTGCAATGCCTGATATGGGTGGAATGGGTGGTATGGGCGGAATGCCTGGCATGATGTAAGCCATTTCATAATATAAAAAAAACGGGGTTTCTTCCCCGTTTTTTTTTGCAAGATATATAATTATTTAATCACAACTTTATTTATATAGGAGTTTGAATATGGAAGCGTATCTAGGAACAGTTCTAATCAGATTTGCTCACATTCTTTTTGGGGTGCTTTGGATAGGACTGCTTTATTATTTTAATTTTGTCCAAACAGAATACTTCAAAGAGTCAGAAGCCTCTGCAAAGTCAGATGTAGTTCAGAAACTAGTCCCAAATGCGCTTTGGTATTTTAGATGGGCTGCAGCGTTTACATTTTTAACTGGCTTATATTTACTTTATTGGTTAAGTATTACAGTTAATGTTGGTATTGTACTAGGTGCAGTAATGGGAACTGTAATGGCTGCGAACGTTTGGTTTGTGATATGGCCTAATCAAAAGAAAGTTATTGCGGGTGCTCCTGACGCAGCTGAAGCCGGCGCAAAAGCAGGATTAGCCTCACGCACTAATACTTTGTTTTCATTACCAATGCTTTACTTGATGGTTTATTCCGCTCATGGTGGCGGTTTGCCAATGATTGCTGAAACTAGTATGAATAACCTTTGGATAGGTTTGGCAATTATTTTGCTAATTGAGGCAAATGCATTGTTTGGAAAAATGAATGCAATGATTACTTCTGTAAAAGCAGTTATCCACTCAGGTGTTGCTCTTACAGTAATATTTGGATTATTGGTTCATTATTTGTAATTCTTAGAAATTTTATAAAAAGGAGAGGTTAACTCTCCTTTTTTTTAATTTTAACTTTTTCGATAGAATTATCCTCTATGCTCAAAACTTCTATTCTGTACTGATTAATTTCTAGGCAGACATTTTCTTGAGGGATTTGGCCAAGGTAATCGGTGATTGTTCCATTAATAGTCTTCGAGCCATCTTCATCAATATCCCAATCCATAAAATTATTTAATTCTCTAATCTTTGAGTTCCCATCAGCAATAACCGAACCATCTTTTTTTACAAGAAACTCTTTTTCTAAATCTGCCTTAGCGGCGCCAAATTTTCCAACTATCTCGGTAAAAATATCTTCCATGGTCAAAAGGCCCTGTATTTCACCATACTCATCAACCACTAATGAAAGATTATTATCCTGTTTTTGGAATTGGCTGAGCTGAGTTGAGATAGTCGTAGTTTGGGATATGAATGTTGTATCAAAAAGAATATTTTTAACATCATTTCCTGCTTCAAGAGCTTCTATAAATTGGTGTGAGTCTTTTAGATGCAGCATACCAATTACGTGATCAATGGATTTTTTAAAAACCGGCAATCTACTGTAATAAGATGAACCAATTATTTTTTGAGCAACTTCAATGTTTTGTGTGATATCTATTCCAATAATTTCAGCATGAGGCGTCATGATATCTTCTACTGTTAATTCTTCCATTCCCAATATTGATGAGAGCATTTCCCTAGATTGATTTGGGATTAAGTCACCATGCTCTTCAAGCAATGTTCTTAATTCATCTGAGTTTAAATTATCATTAGTAGCCGATTGCATTGGATCAACATTAAACACTTTAAGAATTCTAGAGCTTAGAATATTGGTTAACCAAACCAGGGGCTTAAAAATAATGACTAATATCTTTAAAAGCCACGAAGATTTGGTTGCAAAATTTTCTGGATATACGCTTGCAATTGTTTTTGGAGTGATCTCAGAAAAAATTAAGATAACGAGAGTCAAAATAATTGAACCAAGTAATACATTTCCTCCAAAATAATCAATCATTATTAGCGTAACAATTGCCGAAGCTAAAATATTGGCAAAGTTATTGCCAATCAAGATTGATGCGAGCAATATATCTGGTCTTTGAAGTAATTTCAGAGCTCTCATGGCTCCCTTAGAGCCCTTGGATAAGTTTCTTAATTTAACTTTATTAGATGCCATCATTCCAGTCTCAGAACCAGATGAGAAAGCAGAGAATATTAATAACACAAATAGCGCCAAGAATAGGAAAGAGAGAGAATTAGTACTCAAGAGGAATTTATAAGTAGTTAATTAAAATAATTGAATTACCAAAATATGCCAAAAGGACCATAGCAAAAGAAAGAATGGTTCCTCTAACTGCATATCTTACTTTCAAATTAGCGTATTTTACACCTAAAAACGTAAGCATATAAATAATTAAAGCAAAAGCTGTAAAGACAATTTTAAATATTAATTCTAACTCTAGCTCACCAAGAACCATTAGCCCTGAAATAAGAGATAGCACTATACCCCCAAGGCCAAATCCAATTAAAAAAAATATTTCGTTATATTCTCTTTCTACAGACTTTACATTAGAACCAATCTCACCCTTTTTGATCTTTGTAATATGTCTTTCAAGAAACGTTGTTTCTATAAAAGTAACTATTAGTATCACTATGCTAAAGCTTGTAGCAGAAATATGTAGTCCTAATATAGAAATACCTATTGAATATATCGTTAAGCCAATTATCATCAGCAAAGCTAAAGATAGCCCTACGTATACCTGTTTTGAGGATTTAAGCAAAGCTCTTGATATGAAATAACTTAGTAAAGCTATTAATGTGATTACTGGAAATGACACAATTTTATTTTTTTGTAATCTTTATATATTAACACTATCAAATTCGTCAAGGTTAACCTAAAATACACCCCTTTTTATTAATACAAATATAATTTTAATTATGGTAATAGTTAGACTTGCAAAAAGCGGAGCCAAAAAGAACCCTTATTATTTTATAACGGTTGCTGATTCCAGAAAACCTAGAGATGGTGCATTCATAGAGCGCTTAGGCTTTTTTAATCCCTCAGCCAAAGGATCTGAAGAAAGAATGAGATTTAATGTTGAAAGATTGGATCATTGGATTGCTCAGGGTGCGCAACTCTCTGACAAAGTAAAAGAATTAGCAAAGGATGCAAGACTGTCACCAGATGAGCTTCAAGCTAAGCTTGATGCAAAAAAAGAGAAAAGATTACGAAAGAAAGAAGCAATAAAAGCTAAGAAAGTTGCTGAGTTAGAGGCTCAAGCTAAAGAGGCTGAAGAAGAAGCAAAAGAAGCTCCAGCTGAAGAAGAAGCTCCAGCAGAAGAGAATGCTCAAACAGAAGAAGCTCCAGCTGAAGAAGAAGTAAAAGAGGCTCCAGTCGAAGAGGAGGCTCCAACAGATGAAGCTCCAGCTGAAGAAGAAGCTCCAGTCGAAGAGGAGGCTCCAACAGAAGAATCCCAAGCCGAAGAGTCTGAAGAAGAATCTTCAGATGATGAGAAAAAATAGTTCAGTAGATTTATCACTTTTTCTCCTCATTGCCAAAATAGGTAAGACGAGAGGCCTTAAAGGGGAGTTTTTCCTTAGATCATTCGCTCAAAATCCAGAAGCGCTCTTTTCCTTCAAGAAATTCTATGCTCTTTCATCATCTACAATGCAAGAAGTGCATTTCGAATTCATGAAACAAAGCAATGCAAATATTATTGCAAAACTTAAATCTATCAATGATATTGATGGGATCAAGGCTTTTGGTCAGAAGGATATATTTGTATTGAAATCAGAACTGCCTGAATTAGAAGTTAATGAAGCATATTGGTTTGAGTTAGAGGGCATGCAGGTTATAAATCTTGAAGGAAAGAATCTCGGCCATATCCAAGAAGTGAATAATTTTGGTGCTAATGATGTGCTTGAAGTTAAGTCACTCAACAAACTGAAAAAAAATCTTTTAATTCCATTTATCAAAAATAGAGTAATTATTTCAATTGATAAATCTGAAAATTTAATTTTAGTTGATTGGCAGGAAGATTATTAAGTTTTATGAATATAAATATCATCACTTTATTTCCTGAAATTTTTGAAGCACTAAATTATGGTTTGCTTGGCCAAGCTATAGACAGGGAAGATATCAAGATTAATATTTTTGATTTAAGAGAACACCAAATTAATCAACATGGTCAAGTTGATGATAAGCCATATGGCGGTGGAGAGGGCATGGTACTTATGGCAGAGCCTTTGGAGCGCTCACTTAAGGATATTCCATATGATATTTTAGGCAAGGTAATTAACCTTTCTCCTCAGGGCGCCCTGTTAGACCATGACAAAGCAAAAGAGCTATCCTCCCTTAAAAACATAACAATTATTTCAGGTAGGTACGAGGGCATTGATGAGAGATTTATCTCACAATATGTTGATGAAGAGATTTCAATTGGTAATTTTATTTTAAGTGGAGGAGAATTTGCTGCCTTGAGTCTTATAGACTCATTATCAAGGTTTATTCCTGGGGTAATTGGTAATAAGAAATCTGTTGACAAAGACTCATTAAGTCAAGGTCTCCTAAAGGGCCCTGTATTCACTAGACCGGAAAATTTTAACTCTGAATCAGTTCCAGAGATATTATTGTCAGGAGATCATAAAAAAATACAAGAATGGAAAGATGATCAGGCTCTAATAAGAACCTTTAAAAGAAGACCTGAATTATTAAAAAGTGTAAAATTAACAAAAAAACAAAAAAAACTCTTGGAAGATTTAGCATCTAAGGATATCCTGTAGCACATTTCAGGCTATAAGTTATGAGCGATAATAAAGAAACAAAGAAAAAGGGCTTTTTTTCAAGATTATTAGGTGGATCAGACACGGTTGATACATCCAATGCGCTAGAAAAAAATGAAGTTAAAGAAGATTCTAAGTCTTTATCTAGAGCCGAGGAAGTTGCATCAGCTCAGGGAGCTGATGATATTCCGAATGCAATCACAGAACCATCTAAACCTAAAGTAAATACCCTATCCAAATCAGCCTTAAGCAAGATGAAAAAAGCGGATATTGTTTCAGCTGCTGCAGAATTAGGTCTTGAATTAGATATAAAACTTACAAAAGAAAAATTATTAGAATCTTGGAATAAACACTTTAATCAGCAAGAAATTGTAGAAGAACCAACGGCTGAAGCGGCCACAGAAGAGCCAGCAGAAGAAATTGTAGAAGAAACTCAATCAAAACCTATAAAGATTGACGAGCAGTCCCCAGCTGAGATTATTAAAACATTTGAATCTAAACAGTTAAAAGATGATATTCCTTCATTTAGACCTGGTGATACGGTTGTAGTATCTGTAAAAGTTAGAGAAGGAGATAGAACCAGACTTCAAGCCTTTGAAGGAGTGGTTATGAATATTAAAAATTCTGGCTTAAATTCTTCTTTTATCGTGAGAAAAATATCTAGCGGCATAGGTGTTGAAAGAACTTTTCAACTCCATAGCCCTATGATTGATTCTATTAATGTTAAAAGAAAAGGGGATGTTAGGCAGGCCAAGCTTTATTACCTCCGAGAAAGATCTGGAAGATCAGCTAGAATAAAAGAAAGATTGGATTAAACCATGTCTTCTGACTTAAAAAAGAATCCATTAGTAGATTCTTTTTTATCAAATCTCCGCCTTGAAAAGGGCTTATCTGAAAATACCATAAAGGCTTATTCAAATGACTGCTATGCTTTTAGCAAATGGCTATTTTCAAATAAAAGATACGAAGCAGTCAGCGCAATTGAAGCTGACATAGAGAATTATCTTAAGCATTTAAATAGTATCAATTTATCCAACTCAACTATAAATAGAAAACTGTCTTCTTTAAAACATTTCTTTAATTTTTTAAGCAAAACAAAACTCTTAAAATCCAATCCTGTAATGAATATTTCAGGTTTGAAGAGCAACAAAGCTCTACCAAAATCTTTATCAATTATTGATGTAAATAGCTTAATCAAAGCTCCAGACTGCTCTAATTTTATTGGATTAAGAGATAGAACAATGATTGAACTAATGTATGCCACAGGAGTAAGAATTAGTGAGCTTATTAATTTAGAGTACGGCAATATTGATTTAGATAGATCTTTAATAAAAGTGATGGGCAAGGGCGGAAAGGAACGAATGATTCCTTTCGGAGATGATGCTCTATCATGGCTAATTACTTACATTGAGTTTAGGCGGAAGAATAATCTATCTCTTAATTCGCGCGATTTTTTTATTAGCCAACAAGGCAAAAAAATCACAAGACAGGCCTTTTGGCATAGGATTAAGGCCTATTTAAAAGTAACGGGACTTTCTTTAGATATTTCTCCTCATACTCTCAGACATGCATTTGCAACTCATTTATTAAATAATGGTGCAGATCTTAGATCTGTTCAAATGTTATTGGGCCATAGTGATCTATCCACAACTCAGATATATACTCATATTGCAAAACAAAGACTGAGCGATATGGTTAAACAACATCATCCAAGAGGTTAATTTTTATGAAGTTATTATTGTTCGTATTCATTTTAGTTTTTTCATCTGGCATAAAATCTGATGAGCTCTTAATTTCGTCTAAAATAAACGCAGTTCTTCCTGAGGGAATGTCTGTTAAAAGTGTCAAAGAGTCTCAAATAGAAAATCTTTTTGTCGTTGATATTGGAGATTTACAACCCATTTATGCTTCTAAAAATGGAGAATTCTTTTTTTATGGAGAGTTGTATGCAGTTAATGGAAACATGCTTCAAAACACCACTAAAGATGAGATTAATTTAAAACGTAAAAGTATTTTAGATGAAACATTGTCTGAAGATGACTTTATTAGCTTTAAATCTGAGAATGAAAAACATAGTGTTACTATTTTTACAGATGTGGATTGTGGGTACTGTAGAAAGTTCCATAATGAAATCGAAGATTTCAATGACCTTGGTATAACAGTTAATTATGTTGCATTTCCAAGATCAGGATTAGATTCTATTTCATACAATAAAATTGTTACGGCCTGGTGCTCAAAAGACCCTAAAAACATTTTAACAAAAATGAAACAAGGCATAGATGTTGAGTTATCAATGTGCCAAAATCATCCTGTTGAAACTCATTTTCTGCTAGGCCAAAAGATTGGCATTACAGGCACGCCAGCTATAATTAAGTCAAATGGAGAGCTGCTTCCAGGATACCTTCCCCCAGAAGAGCTATTAACTAGATTAAATTAAATATGACTAAATTAAAAATTGGTATTTGCGGTTGGGGAAATGTTGCAACTGGGCTATATGAGCAATTAGTTAATGGAGATGAAGTCTATGCTGATTGGGAAATATATTGCATTGGTGCACGGCGTGATAATCCAAAATGCAACCCTGGCTCAACAAAAATTTTAAGGGATATTTTTGAAGTAGTAGAAGAGGATATAGATGTTCTTGTTGAATTAATCGGGGGAGTTGAAACAGCCAAAGATTTAATCTCTAGAGCACTTAACTCAGGTAAACATGTCGTCACTGCAAATAAAGCAGTAATTTTTGAGCATGGTGAAGAGTTAATTAATTTAGCAAAAAAAAATAATGTTGAGTTATTGTTTGAATCTGCTGTCTGTGCAGGCACTCCCGTTATTAAGATGCTTTCAAATGATCTAACAGCAAATAGGATTTCTAAAGTTGCAGGAATGCTTAATGGAACAACAAATTTTATATTAAGCAACATGGAAGAGGGAGCTTCTTATGAGTCTGTTTTGCAGGAAGCGCAAGATAAGGGATATGCAGAGCCTGATCCAAGTTTAGATGTGAATGGAACAGATGCTGCTCATAAAATTGGAATTCTGGCAGCCCTAGCTTTTAATAGCGGCCTTCCTGCCCCAGGTTTTTATGTTGAAGGTATAGAAGATATTAAATCTCAGGATTTTGCATACGCAAATGAATTTCATTTAACCGTCAAGCATTTAGCTGTTGCTAAATTAAATGATGAAGGAATTGAATTAAGGAGTCATCCAGTAATGCTTAGCAAGAACTCAAGTTTGGCAGGATTACAGGGTGTTAGAAACGGCATTCAATTTGATACAAATCTCCTAGGAGAATTTCATGTTGCAGGGTCTGGTGCCGGACGAGAATCCACAGCATCTGGATTAATTTCTGATATATTTGCACTTTCAAGATCCAATAAATCTTCTCCAATGCGCTATCCAGATTTCTCTAAAAAGCCCAATCTACTTAACTTTGGCGATTTGATTTTTAAATATTATGTTTATTTGGAGGTTAAAGACGAGCCCGGTGTTTTAGCATTAATTAGTAAAATATTTGCAGATCAAGGCATTAGTTTTGATAAGGTTATTCAAAAAGATCAATTAGATGATGGAAATGTTCCTGTTGTAATTTTTACTGACCCAATTATCGAAAATGAGATGCAAACTGCTTTGAAAAGCTTGGAAAATCATCCAGTTATCTCAAATTCTAAAATTATTAGAATTGAGGATCTGTAATGCTTTTTCACTCAACCAGAGGCAAAGATTCTGATAAAGACTTTGCATCAATTTTGATGCAAGGCCTAGCTGATGATGGAGGTCTTTTTATGCCAGATCATTGGCCAGAAGTTGACTTAGATGAAATTAAATCCAAGACATCATTTGTAGATATAGCTAAATGTATTGTTCCATTATTTACCACGTCATCTTTCACCCATGACGAAACATCAAGTATCGTTGAATCAGCTTGGCATGATTTTGAGCACAAAGATCTTATTGGTATAAGAGAACTTGATGCAGTATCAATTCTTGAGCTTTTTCATGGCCCTACTGCGGCATTTAAAGATTTTGGGCTTCAGTTAGCTGCAGCTTTTTTTAATAAGGTCTTAGAGTCTGAAAATAAAACAGCAATTGTGTTGGGTGCAACATCCGGTGATACAGGCTCAGCTGCAATTGATGCGTGCAAAACCTATGATCGAATTAAGAGCTTTATTATGCTTCCCAATGGAAATATGTCCGAAGTACAAAGAAGGCAAATGAGCACTATTAAGGCTGCAAATGTGTTTACCTTAAGGATTAATGGAACATTTGATGATTGCCAGGACTTAGTAAAACTTGCTTTCAAAAAGCGTGATTTTTTGAAAACTAACCAATATTTATTAGCAGTTAATTCAATAAATTGGACTCGTATAGTCGGTCAAATTTGTTATTACTTTTATGCTTATAATCAACTGCATAAAAAAGGAAATCTAAATTTCTCTATCCCAACAGGAAATTTTGGTAACGTATTTGCTTGTTACTCTGCTCACAAAATGGGATTGCCCATTAGCAAAATTTCAGTTGCTGTAAATAATAATGATATTTTGCATAGATTCTTCAGCAGTAATGACTATTCCAAACAATTGGTTCATGAAACTATATCTCCTAGTATGGATATTAGCGTAGCAAGTAACTTTGAAAGGCTGGTATATGATTTCTTCTTGAACAGGGATTCATCTAAATGTGCAAAAATGTTTGATAACTTTCCAATTAAACCTATAGAGCTAGACCTTGAAACTTGGCAAAGAAAAGACAGCCTTTTCTCATCAAGTAAAGTTGATGATTTGGAAACCACAAACACTATTCAAGAAATATATCAGGCAAGTGGTTATGTCTTAGATCCACATACTGCTGTTGCAGCTGTTGAGGCTATTAAGAAAAGTGATTCATGCAACCATTTTGTTGTTTTATCTACCGCTCATCCAGCAAAGTTCCCAAAAATTTATGAAGAATTAAACATAGAGATAAATTCACTGCCTGCTGCATTAAGTGGTCTCTTTAAAAAAGAAGAGCATTTGCACTCTTTTGATGCGGACTATAATCAAGTTACTGATTTTATTAAACTAAATAATTAAATATTTTTTATGAACACTCCAAAGATAGTCCAAGCATCAATCGTTGATTTGCATAAAGTTAAGGGAGTTTTAACACTTGGTTTTGCCTCTGATGCACTATTAAGATGGGTTTTTCCTGACCCATCTTCATATTTGAAGAGTTTTGATATCTGGATGGAAGAATTTTCAAAAATTTCTTTTGAAAATAATATTGTTTACTCAGAAGAGAATTTTTATGGATCAGCTCTATGGCATCCTCCTGGAGTTGAGTTTGATAATTCAGCATTAGAGCCAACTTTTGACTCTATTCCATCAGATCGGATCGAAGTAGTTATAAAGTTTTTTGAAGAATTTGAAAAATATCACCCAGATGATGCATGGTACTTGCCATTCATTGCTGTTGACCCAGCTCAACAAAGAAAGGGTATAGGATCCTTTTTGCTAAAAGAGGCTTTGAAGATGGTTGATGAGAGAGGGGATAGCGCTTATCTGGAAGCATCTAATGAGCAGAATAAAGCTTTGTATGAAAGACATGGATTTGTTGAAATTGGTAGAGTGCAGTTTGAAGACTCACCTCCTGCTTTTCCTATGATTAGAGAAGCGCGATAAATTTTTTGACAATTCTCTAAAATAATTTTTTAAGTAATCATATCTTTATCTCATTAGCTGTTTCATAGACTCGATAAAGATATTAAAATGCAATTCTATGGAAACAGGTGAAATTAAATCAATCCTTAATGATCTCCGAGATCGCATGAATGATCTCCGGGGGCATCTTTGACGTTGCTCAAAAACAAAGTTCTTTAGAAGATATTAATTCAAAACTGTCTGATGAGTTGACTTGGTCTAACTTAGAGCTTTCACAGTCTCTAAATAAGGAAAAAGCAGATCTAGAAAAATTTTTAGATCTTTTTTTGTCTGTTGATGAAGCAATCAATGATAATCTCGATTTTCTTGATATTGCAATTGAAGAATCAGATGAAGCATCTATAAATGAAATTAATGAGGAGTCCCAAGCTCTTATTTCAAGTGTAGAAGATCTAGAATTTAATAGAATGTTTTCTAATAAAATGGATCCTAACTCAGCTTTTATAGACATCCAATCAGGTTCAGGTGGTACCGAAGCTCAAGATTGGGCTGATATGCTTCTAAGAATGTATACAAGATGGGCTGAAAAGCATGAATTTTCTGTTTCGGTTATTGAACACTCGCCTGGAGAGGTTGCTGGAATAAAGTCAGCATCTTTGCTGATAAAAGGAAGTTATGCATACGGATGGCTAAGAACGGAAACAGGCGTTCATAGGTTGGTTAGAAAATCACCCTTTGATTCGGGAAGTAGAAGGCATACATCCTTTGCATCAGTATTTATTTCACCAGAAATTGATGAGTCAATTGAGGTTGAATTAAATCCAGCTGATGTGAGAATAGATACCTATAGAGCATCCGGAGCTGGTGGTCAGCACGTTAACAAAACAGATTCAGCTGTGCGCTTAACTCATGTTCCAACAGGTACGGTTGTGCAGTGTCAGAATGATCGTTCGCAACACAAAAATAAAGATAATGCCTTCAAACAACTCAAATCAAAGCTCTATGAGCTTGAATTACAAAAGCAGAAAGATGAACAGCAGTTATTGGAAGATAGTAAGTCTGATATTGGTTGGGGCAGCCAAATTCGGTCATATGTTTTAGACCAATCTCGCATTAAAGACTTAAGAACAAACGTTGAAAGTGGTAATATCTCTTCAATCCTAGATGGAGATATAGATATTTTTATTAAAGCTAGTCTAACCCAAGGAGTATAAATGAGTGATTCAAATATTGGTGGTGAGGCCTCTATATTAGAAGAGAGACGAAGGAAGCTTGAGGAGCTTAGAGAGCAGAATATAGCTTATATAAACAATTTCACGCCCGCTGATCAAGCTCAAGAATTACATGGCTTATACGGCCATATAAACAAAGAAGAGCTTGAAGAAAAAAAAATTAGTGATTTATCTATTGCCGGCAGAATAGTTCTTAAGAGGGTAATGGGCAATGCAAGCTTTGTGACTATCAGAGATAGTTCTGGCGATATTCAAGCTTACATTAGCAAGAATAATATAGATCCAGATTTATATAAAAACTTTAAATCTTGGGATCTTGGGGACATTATTGGCATCAGCGGTAATTTATTTAAAACCAAAACAGAAGAACTTACAGTTGAAGCTCATTCAATTACTCTAATTACAAAATCACTTAGACCTATGCCAGAAAAACATAAGGGCTTGGCTGATATTGAAATTAAATATCGTCAAAGGTACTTAGATTTAATGAGCAGTCCAGAATCAAAAGAAGTGTTTGTTAAACGCTCTCAAATTGTTTCATCTGTTAGATCTTCAATGCTTGAGGATGGTTTTCTTGAAGTGGAGACCCCTATGATGCACTCAATCCCTGGTGGAGCTGTTGCAAAACCTTTCATCACACAACATAACGCGCTCGATAGAGAGCTTTTCCTGAGAATTGCACCTGAGCTACATTTAAAAAGGCTCTTAGTTGGAGGTTTTGAAAAGGTTTTTGAGATCAATAGAAGTTTTCGAAATGAAGGCTTGTCAACTAGACATAACCCAGAGTTCACAATGCTCGAGTTTTATGCAGCTTTTGCAACATTTTCTAGCACCATGGAATTTACGAAAACTATTATTCAGTCAGCATCTAAGGCTGTTGGAAATGACAATCAAATCGAGTGGGATGGCGAAAAAATTAATTTATCTAATTTTTCTATAAAAACTATTAATGATTTAGTTCTTGAGCATAACTCAGAATTAAAGTCTGCTGATTTGGATAATTTAGACATGCTTATAAGTTATGCAGAATCAATCAAAGTACCATTTAAGGATTCTTGGGGGCCAGGAAAAATTTTATTAGAGATTTTTGAAAAAACTGTAGAAAATAAGCTTATTCAGCCAACTTTTGTAACTGAATATCCTGTAGAAGTGTCACCGCTATCGCGAAGAAATAATGATAACCCATCCATAGCTGATAGGTTTGAACTTTTTATAGGCGGAAAAGAGATCGCCAATGGATTCTGTGAGCTGAATGATCCTGATGATCAAGCGGAAAGATTTAAGGAGCAGGTTAAGGCTAAAGCAGATGGCGATGATGAAGCCATGGGGTATGATGAAGATTATATAATCGCCTTAGAGCATGGTATGCCCCCTGCAGTAGGCGTTGGTGTTGGAATAGATAGATTGGTAATGATGTTAACTAATCAAAGTTCAATTCGGGATGTCATTTTGTTTCCTCAATTAAAGTCATAAGATTTAAATTATGAATCTTACTTTGCTCATTACAATTGGGGTGCCATTATTTTTTGTTTTTGCAGTAATTTATTCTGATAGATTTAGAGAGCCTACTGATTTAGTAATCAAGACTTTTATTGCTGGAATTGTCATATGTTTTCCTGCAGCAGAGCTTAACAATTTAATAATCCCCTCATATGAATATGCCTATCGAGCTGGACTGACAGAGGAAATATTAAAGTTTTTAGTGCTGTATTTCTATATCAGGCCCAAGAGTGCTTTTAATGAGCCCATGGATGCAATTGTCTATGGAGTTACGGTTTCACTTGGTTTCGCAACATTTGAAAATATTTCATATGTTTATATGGGAAGTTTTGAAGCTGATTCATTTTCTTTGGCAATTATGAGAGCAGTCAGCGCAATCCCATTGCATGCAACATGTGGAATTATTATGGGTTATTTTTTTGGCTTGTATGCTTTTACAAATTCTAAAAACTATTTGATTAAAAGTTTAGTCTTCCCAGTTGCAATTCATGCCATATATAATTTTTTAACTCTCTACGATTTTTTCTTTCTATATTTCTTGGTTGCTGTAATGGTTTATGCAAGAGGACTGCATACAGAGTTTAGCGAGCTTCAACTAAAGAAATCTAGAGAGGATCAAGTCAAAGCAATTTAAAGAAATTACCATCTAAATTTTTCAAAATTCTCAGGATTGGCCCAGCCCTCAGGATTATTCCAGCCTCGTTTGTTATTATAAGTTTTTAGATTGTATGAATAGACTCTTGTGTGAGTTATATCAACATCATGTGTGAAGCCTAGTTCCAAAAAATTTTGATGATCACTATCGTCTTTTTTTGCTTTAAAAATTATTATTTTTTGAGATAAAACATTTTTAATTATGCCGATTTGAGTTTTAGATATCGCCATGTCATCAAAAATTATGCACAAGTCGCTGGACTCAGCACTATTAGAGTCTAGATGAGCAAGATTCATGATAGAAAGACTTTTTAGAGACTCTTCACAGAGCTTTGAAAGGGAGCTTAGATCTTTTTTTGTAATAGCTAAAACTGATGAGACCTCTTCATTCTGGATGACTTCAAGAAGAAAATCATTGAATCCATCTCTGCCCATCTATTTTAACAGGCCCTCAACAGCAGCTCTCTCATCCATGAGTTCATTGGTTGAAATTTTTATCTTTTCTTTTGCAAAGTTAGACAATGTTATATCTCTTACAATCTCAACTTTTCCATCTGGGGTAGTCATTAAAGGCATGCCACAAATAATCCCCTCAGGTAGATCATAACTTCCATCTGAAATTATAGCTGCACTAAAACAGTCTCCGGACTGAGTAGGCGTCTCACATGCCATGACAGTGTCTAAAGCAGCCTTTGCAGCTGAAGTCGCTGATGAGGCGCCTCGAGAATCAATCACAGCTTTACCTCGCTGTTGCACAACCGGTAAAAACTCCCCTTCAACCCAACTTATGTCATCGATGAGATCTTTTCCTGATGATCCATTAACCATAATATTTTCAAAATCAGGATACATGGTTGGACTATGATTGCCCCATATGATCATCTTGCTAATTTCTCCTATTTCAGTATCAAGTTTTTTAGATAAAACTGATCGAGCTCTGCTTGAATCTAGCATTGTCATTGCCATCCATAATTGAGATTGATTATTAGCTGCATGCCTTCCAATCAAAGCATTGGTATTAGCAGGATTTCCCACGACTAAAATTTTTGCATCTGATTTGCCGAATCTGCCAATTGCTTGGCCTTGGTCTACAAAAATACCACCATTGATTTGCAGTAAGTCTGCACGCTCTTCAATTTTCTTGCCATTAAACACAATTCCTCTAGGAATACTTCCTACCAAGAGAAACCAGTCTGCATCCTTTGAAGCCTCTTCGAAGTTTGATGTGTAATTTACATTACCCATATTAGGAAAATTAGAATCTTCTAGTTCCATAACTAGACCCTCTAATTTATCCACCACTTGAGGGATTTCTACTAATTCAAGATCGACGATCTTATCTCTAAAGGTATGTCCATCTACTAATCTAGGTATTAATGAATAACCGATCTGGCCCGCAGCACCAGTTACAACAACTTTAACTCTATCTTTCATAAAAATCCTTAAAAATAATTTTTGTCTATTATATTCCTAAACGTCAAATTAATTCGTGGACCAATAACTTTTCGAGTCTTTTTTATTGCATGTTGCCAATTTTTTTGAGTTTTACCATCAATCAATATTAAACAGCCATGAGTCTGAGGAATTGGTAGTGCCTCTTTGTTAATCTTATTCCTAAATACTAGGTCTCTCTCACTGCCGAGGGAAATTGAGGCTATGGTTGGATTAGGGCCTAGCTCCTTCTCATCATCTGAATGCCATCCCATTGAATCCATGCCATCTCTATAATAATTAACAAGAACAGAGTTAAAATCAATATTCAGTTCTTTGTATATTTTTTCTCGAATCATTATCAAATCTGCGGTCCAATCTTGTCGATTTAATTTTTTGCCTGAATATTTATAGTCACAGCCTTTATCACCTACCCAACACTGCAATCTAGGGATCGTTATGTCTTTCCCAAACATTTTGATTGCCATTGATTCCCATGGAAGATCGGATATGAGTTTTTTGAGTAATTCATTTGAATCAACCTGATTAAAAAAATTCTTTTCGATTCGAACTTTTAGATCGTTGTGAGCTACAATTTCATTCTTCATCAAAGAGTTAGTATAGACATGTTTTTATTAAATCCAATCAGTCAATTCAATGAGTAAAGTATTAATTATTGGAGCAGGGCATGCCGGTGCTAATACAGCCTATGCATTGAGAAAAGACGGTTTTGATGGAGAGATAACCATTATAAGTGATGAGGGCTACCTTCCTTATCACAGACCCCCACTTTCTAAAGATTTTTTGAAACAGAACGTGGCAACTGAAAAACTCAGCTTTAAACCCTCCAATTTCTATCAGGAGCAAAATATTTCTATCAATCTTAATACTCGAATCAATGCCATTGATCTAGAATTAAGCCATGCTAAAGCAAAAGATAACTTATTTGATTTTGATTATTTAGTCTTTGCAACTGGAGCATCTCCAAGATTGCTGCCTATGGAAAATGCTGATGCGAAAAATTTATTTTACTTAAGGAAGATAACAGATGTTTTATCCATACATGAATCAATTGGATCAGCTAAAAATATAGTGTTGATTGGTGGAGGTTACATAGGGCTCGAGGTAGCTTCAGCAATGATTGAACTAGGCCTTAATGTAACTATTTTGGAGGCAGAAGAACGTATTCTTCAAAGAGTCACCAGCCCAGAAGTATCAAAGTTTTATAATGATTTTCATAGCAAAAAAGGTGTTGAAATCATATGCAATGCCAAGATTACTAGCTTGAATGCTGAAAATAAAATGATCAATGCAGTCTTATTAGAGTCTGGAGAGAGCATTCCAGCGGATATAGTGCTAGCTGGCATTGGGGCAATACCTAATACGCAACTTGCAGATTCAATTGGATTAGACTGCGGTAATGGGATCAAAACGGATCAGTATTGCAGAACTTCTATTCCTAATATCCTTGCAGTGGGTGACTGCACCTCTTCATTTAATGCTCTTTTTAATCAGGAATTAAGGCTTGAAAGTGTACCAAATGCCTTAGCACAATCAAAAGTTGCTTCTTCCTCGATTGTGGGCAATGAGCTCTTTAATAATGAAATGCCGTGGTTCTGGTCTGATCAATATGATTTAAAATTACAAATGGCCGGTTTATCAAGTGGCTATGATGAATGTCATATTATCGGTGATATCGATTCAGCAGAGTTTATAGCTTGCTATGGCAAAAATGGCTATTTAATTGCGGTTGATAGCGTTAATCAGTCTAAGCAATTTATGCTATTTAAAAAAGCTCTTGGTAATGGCTTTCAGTTAGAAATGAGCCTTATAAAAGATAAAAATTTTCAACCTGAGTCCATTTTTTCAGGCTCAAATTAGTTAAAATAAATACATCAATACGGAGATAACCATGACTATAAGATTTGATGACAAGGTAGTAATAGTAACAGGTGCTGGTGGAGGTTTAGGGAAACAACATGCTCTTGAATTTGCAAGAAGAGGAGCAAAAGTGGTTGTCAATGACCTTGGTGGAGCTGTCGATGGTTCCGGTGGTGCTAGCGATGCAGCCAATGCTGTTGTTGAGGAGATAAAAGCTGAGGGCGGCGAGGCAATTGCAAATGGTTCTAGTGTTGCAGATAAAGAGGGCGTGTCTAAGATGGTTGCAGAAACCATGGACACATGGGGGCGCATAGATGTGCTGGTTAATAATGCTGGTATTTTAAGAGATAAAAGCTTTCATAAGATTACAGCTGAGGAGTTTGACCAAGTGATGGATGTTCACTTTCAAGGAAGCTTCTATGCTTCTCATGCAGTCTATCCAATTATGAGAGAGCAAAACTTTGGCAGAATAATTTTTACAACTTCCTCGGGAGGCTTATGTGGAAATTTTGGTCAAGCAAACTATGGTGCAGCAAAAATGGGCATGATCGGCTTGATGAACTGCTTAAAGATTGAGGGGCAAAAATACAATGTATTCTCTAGCGCTGTTGCACCCGTAGCTTTGTCACGGATGACTGATTCATTGTTTCCAGAGGGTATCGGAGAGAGATTTATGCCTGAATATGTGACCCCAGCAGTTATATATTTAGCTAGTGAAGAAAGTCAAAATGGTGCGATTATTGGCGCTGGAGCGGGCGTATTTACCAGATTTAGGATTTTAGAAACAATGGGACTAGCGCTTGGAACAGGAGATGAAATGACTCCTGAAAATATAGCTGCCGGGTGGGATTCGGTCTCTGACATGGACGATGCCAGAGAGCTATTCAGTGGACCTGAGCAGACTATTAAAATTCTTGAGCAAGCTGATAAATCTTAAGCAGAAAAGCTCTCTCGTTGAGACATTAGATTAGTATGTCTTTGAATTTCAGGATAATCTTCAAGACTTAATTGGTTTAAACCAATAAAAAAATCTGTGGTTGTTATCATTTGAATATCTGCAAAGGTATATCTATCTCCAGCAACAAACTCAGACTCTGAAAGAACGCCATTAAAATATTTTAATGATTTAATGCCTATGTTTTTTTGAGTTTCACCATATTCTTTATTTTGAGCTTCTAAGCCCGACATTGCTGGATGTAAATGACGAAAACCCATTGCTAAAGGGATCATTAGCTCGCTGTAAATTCTTGCTTGCCACATCTCAATTGAAGCAATTTCTATTGGGCTTTCACCAAATAAGTTTGGCTCTGGATAGAGAGATTCTAGATATCTGCATATTGCAGTTGATTCCATGATCACCGTACCATCATCCAACTGCAGGGCAGGAATCCTAGCGTTGGGTGCAATCGCACGATATTCGGCTGTCTTATGCTCTCCTTTCATAAGGTCAATCTCAACCATCTCAATATCTTTTATATTCTTTTCAGATATAAACATCCTTACCTTTCTTGGGCTATTAGCCATTTTATTGTCATACAGTTTCATTTTTATTATCTCCAGATTTTTTATTATTGTAATAACCCTTAAAAGCAATGTAAGTTTGAATAAGGTTAGCGATTACAAACGCAGGCAGATCAACAAAAATAAATACCAGGGCACCAGCAAATCTACTTATGCCTGTCAATATATAACCATTTAATCTTGTTTCATGTTTTACTGAACTCACTAAGGCCAAACTTAGAATGCTTAAGAGCAAAATTACCCATTGGCCATACTGTAAAAATCCTTCAATCATCATTACCCTCCCTTAGCTAGCTCAAGATTATTCTTCTCAGCAGTCACCCAATCTCTTGGAAGTTTGCGTGCAACAACTAAAAAACTAATAATTGATGGAATAAATACAAGCGATGTCACCGTCATGGCATATCTAATTGACTCAACTTCACCATTGCTTTCCTTAAATATATCAATCATCCAGCCTGAGATGCTTGGTCCGAGACCTAAACCGATCATGTTTAAGATAAAGAAAAATAGGGCAGTAGACATAGCACGCATGTGAATTGGAGCCAGGGTTTGTGCAATTGCAAAACTTGGTCCTAAATAAATGCCCATAAATATCAAAAAGAAAGATGTAAATATTAGATTCATTTCAACTGAAGTGGACCACCAAGCCATTATTCCTAGGGGCAGACATATTGAGATCGATATTGCAGGCAGCCAACCGTAGGCTCTAATATCTTTTTTACCCCAGCTATCAGCAAGTCTTGCTCCAAAAAAAGCACCTCCGGCGTAGGTCGCTCCATTTACAAATCCCAAAATAATAACCAAGGTTTGAAAATCAAAGCTTGGATCAAGAGTCACAAGATATTTAGTATGAAAAGCTGATTTTGAATAAGAAACAAAGGAGCCGAATGCAATACCAAAACACATTGCCCACCATGCTGGAATTCTTAGAAGAGTTTTTAATGATTCCATAAAGGGAGGTTTTACTATTTCACTATGACCATCAAATTCCATTGCGCCACGAATTGGTTCATGTATTGTTAATTTCACCACCACGGCTAAGAGAATGCCGGTAATGCCAAGGAAGACGAAAATCTCTCTCCAGTTCACATCATCGCTGGAAGCTCCTATAAGAGCAGCTGTGACAAAATAA
>CACJSU010000015.1 GCA_902596165.1 uncultured SAR86 cluster bacterium
AACATGTATAACGAGTTCATCATCATGAAATGGATTTTCAAATTTTTCTATAAGCGAATTTTGATTTGCTGGGGTAGGTTGAGGATTCAATATTTCTGAATTCATCACCTCATCTAAATTTAAATGAACAAACTTTCCATCATTGCTGATAAATGAGCGAACGGGTAAATGTATGCAACTAAAAATCCCACTCTGAAGAGCAAATGGAAGCTTGGCAATATTTGTATTGTATTGTTTATTGATTTGATCTAATTTAGTTTGCTCAGATGAGGTGATGAGAAGGCTATCAATTATTCCATTCACTTGTTTGTCTATCAGTATTTGTAATTGGATATCTTTTTCTTTTGAATGGTCAATAGTAATTTTTGGATCTGAAAAACTAAATTGATCAGCTGATTTCAAATATATTTGTAAATCCTCAATTTCAAAAATATAGTCCTTGGGTTTTAATATAGGCCTCGAAGAATCAATTGATTCTTCAAGATATCTTTCCTCAACAAAACCTTGATGAGAAGTTAATATTTGATCAATTTTATTAGATTTAATAAGTTTAAATCCATCAAAGTAGTCCAGTAAATTAGAATCACCAGACTGGATAAGAGGGTTATATATCTCATATCCTTCGGGATATTTTCCCAAAGCTAAGCTTTGAAATATTTCACAATGTCTCTCATCATGATTTTCAAAATAATTTCTCCATGCATCTTTAAATTTACCAATTGATTCATCATCTAAAGTAATTTCTGAGCCACTAAATAATTGGAACTCAGATAATTTGTTCGTCATATTTTGTGTTAATGGATCAAATTCTCTTATTTCATCTATTTGATCCCCAAAAAAATCAACTCTTACTGGATAAAGATGAAATCCTGAGAAAAAGTCAACAACACCTCCTCTGATGGTGTATTGATTTATGGTATTAACTTTATCTGTCCGCTCATAATTTAAAGCATCCAAACTTGTTGTTAAATCTTTGATTGTTAAGAAGTCATTGGTTTTATAGCTTTTCCTAGCAACAAAAAATTCTTTTGATGGTAATTTTTCAAATAGATTTATACAACTGGTAACAATTATGTTGATATTTTCTTTATCAGAATTTAAAAGTTTGATTCTTTCTTGAATGATTGAATCTGCAGTTGAAAATCTATCGTATGGAAGAATTTCTCTTTCAGGATAATATCCAATTTCATTATCATCTAGAAATAGTTTTAGCTCATTCTTTAGCAATCTAGCCTCTTTATCTGAATCACAAAGGTACAGAATCTGATGATTAAGTGTTTTTACAGATTGAGCTAGCTCAAATGCTATTGGTTCATGCTGTTTTTCTAACATATCGTGCAGTATAATTTGCGCCTAAAGAATAATCTTAAAAACAGGAACACTAACATGGATATAAGTTTTTCAGAACAAGATCTTCAATTTCAAGAAGAAATAAGAGCTGGTCTTAATGGATCAGAATTTCCCGCGCATGTAAGAGAAAAACAGGAAAAGGGTTTAGCTCTTTCAAAACAAGACATGATTGATTTTCATAAATTTATTCATAGCAAAGGATGGATGGGATATAACTGGCCTGTTGAATATGGTGGAACTGGCTGGTCTCCGGTTCAAATCTATCTATTTTTAAATGAACTTGCATTAGCTCAATGCCCAACAATATTACCTTTTGGGTTAAGCATGGTTGGTCCAGTTATATACACATTTGGTAATCAAGAACAGAAAGATAGATTTTTGCCAGATATTCTTGAGTTTAATACCTGGTGGTGCCAAGGATACTCAGAACCAGGCTCTGGCTCCGATTTAGCATCACTAAAAACCAAGGCAGTTTTAGAGGGCGATCATTACATTGTGAATGGATCTAAAACTTGGACAACGCTTGCTCAAAATGCTGATTGGATTTTTTGTTTAGTCAGGACTGAAACCACTCAGAAAAAGCAAGAAGGTATATCTTTTCTTTTGATTGATATGAATTCACCAGGCATTGAGGTTAAACCGATTATTACAATTGATGGTGATCATGAAGTTAATTCTGTTTTCTTTACAGATGTTAAGGTTCCGGCGGACCAATTAATAGGTGAAGAGGGTAAAGGTTGGACTTATGCTAAATTTCTTTTAGCTCATGAAAGATTTGGAATTGCAGGAGTCCCAGTAGTAAAGGTTCAGCTTGAAAAACTAAAAAATATTACATCTGATTATAATGATGCAGATTTATCTAGAAAAATTGCTGAATTAGAAATTGATCTTGAAGCTCTAGAATTTACTGAATTAAGAACCCTCGCAGCAATGGCTGATGGAGGGCATCCTGGTGCTGAGTCTTCTATTTTAAAAATTCGTGGTACTGAAATTCAACAAAGATTAACTGAACTTTTTGTTGAAGCTGCTGGTCAATACATCTTGCCATATGAAGGTCCAGATGGGTTTAAATCGAATAGAACACCTGCTGGTCCAGACTATGCTAGCCCATCCGTTGCTCAATATCTAAACTATAGAAAAACTTCTATATATGGTGGAAGTAACGAGATTCAAAAGAATATTATCGCTAAAGCTATATTGGGAGTATAAACATGAATTTGAATTATTCTGATGAGCAAAACATGCTCCGAGAACAAGTACTTAAATTTTGTGAAACTAACTATGATTTTATCGATAGGGAGAAAATATTAGATTCTGATTCTGGTTATAGCAAGGACAATTGGAAGCAATTTGCAGACCTCGGATGGTTGGCAGTTCCGTTCAAAGAAGATAACGGGGGTTTTAATTTTGGACCAATCGAACTTACTGTATTGTTTGAGGAATTTGGCAAAGCATTGGTTGTGGAGCCTTATTTAAGTTCTATTGTAATGAGTGGCACTATTTTAGAAGGCTCAAATCATCCAGAAAAAAGTTCTATTATTGAAAAAATTATTTCGGGTGAGCATCAAGCATCAGTTGCATATGCCGAACCGAATATTGGCTATAATTTCTTAGACTGTCATACATCAGTATCTAAGGATGCAGATGTTTATAGTCTTAATGGATCTAAGTCGTTAGTACTGAATGGAGGAAATGCTAATCAATTTATAGTTCTTGCAACTCACGATAATTCTCCTGCCTTGGTTCTTGTTGAAGCTAATGCAGAGGGCTTATCTATTCAATCCTTCAAAACATTGGATGGACAAACATGTGGGGAACTAACATTTGAAAATGTTGTTTTGAGCTCAGAATCAATTTTGGCTTTAGGAGATGAGGCTGAATCATTATTTAACAAAATGGTAGATTTATCTATTTTGTGTATTAGTGCAGAAGCTGTAGGCGCGATGACAGCCTCATACATGAAAACAGTCCAATACACAAAAGAACGTGAACAGTTTGCTCAGCCTATTAGCAATTTCCAAGTTTTACAGCATCGTATGGTTGATATGTTTATTGAAACCGAACTAACCAAATCTTTATTGATTAAGGCGACTCTTCAACTCGATTCAGATGATCCAGACGCTGGGAATACAATATCTGCACTAAAAGTTCAGGTTGGTAAGGCTGGAAGACTGGTGGGTCAACATGCGGTTCAATTACATGGTGGTATGGGTGTTAGTAATGAAATGTCTATTGGTCATTACTTAAAGAGATTTACTGCTATTGATTCTATGTTTGGTAATACTCAACACCATATTAACAAATATAAAGCAAAATAATTAATGGCTGATCTTACTAAAAATCCTGATTTACGTTCTCGAGAAAAAATCGATGACTATTTTGGTGATTGGAAGTGGAGAGAAGGCTTAGCAGAATTAATGGTCCCTATTGTGGGGAGACTTTATAGGCATGGAATTCATATTATGATTTATGGACAATCCCTGGTTAACAAATCTCCCATCGACATAATGCATGCTCATAGATTTGTAAGGCAAATTGAGGAAAATGAGTTAAGTGAATTAGAAACATATCCCTTGCTAGAGAGAATTAGCAAAATGGATCTTCCTGATTGCGAAGTGGATATAGGTGAGCTTGCAATGAGATGTTCTTTTTTTGCTGACCTCCCAAATAATCCAGATGCAATAGATGATTTTTTAAAAGAGCAAATTAATGTTGATGGAATTTCCACCAAAAGACCTGAACAACCGCAAGATATTGTTCTTTATGGGTTTGGCAGAATTGGAAGATTGATGGCAAGAATGCTTGCTCAAACGACCGGTCCAGGAAATTATTTCCGTCTTAAAGGTATAGTTGTGAGAAAGACTGGAGAAAATGATTTAGTCAAACGTGCAAGTTTGTTAAGACGAGATTCCGTGCATGGAAGATTTGATGGAACGATAAGAGTTGACCTTGAAAATGAACTTTTAGTTATCAATGGGAACCCGGTTAAATTTATTTATGCAAATTCACCTTCGGATGTTAATTATTCAGATTTAAACATCAACTCTCCAATTGTGATTGATAATACTGGTATATGGCGTGATGAAGAGACGTTGTCAAAACACTTAAGCTCTGGTGCATCAAAAGTGATACTGACCGCTCCTGCTAAGGGTGATATCAGGAATATCGTCTTTGGCGTCAATGATTCAGCCTTGCAATCATCCGATCAAATTATTTCAGCTGCATCATGCACAACTAATGCTATAGTTCCAGTCCTTAAATTGATTAGCGATCATTATGGTATATCAAACGGTCATATTGAAACTGTTCACTCCTATACAAATGATCAAAATTTAATTGATAATTTTCATAAAGGAGACAGAAGAGGTCGAAGCGCACCCTTGAACATGGTTATCACTACGACTGGTGCTGTAAAAGCTGTCTCTAAAGCTATTCCTGAATTAAAAGATAAGTTAACTGGGAATGCAATCAGAGTCCCAACCCCTAATGTAAGTTTAGCCGTTCTGGTTTTAAATTTAGAAAATGCAGTTGATAGGGATGCATTGAATGAGTTCTTGAAAAAATCTGCTTTTGCGAGTAAGTATAGAGAAATCATTGGATACACTAACTCGCCAGAAGCTGTATCAACTGACTTTTATTCAAGTCCGTACGCAACGATTATAGACTCTCAAGCGACCATAGCAGATGGCAAACAGATAACTTTATATTGTTGGTATGACAATGAATATGGTTATACCAAGCAAGTGCTAAATCTGACAAGAAAAGTGGCTTCAATTGACCTTCAAAGATTTCCTAAAGCAATTGAAGATTCAGTATAGAAACAGCTGATATTTCCATTTATAATTCACCCATCTTTTGTTGAAGGGTACTGTGATTAAAACCAAAAAAGGCCTTAATTTACCAATTTCTGGAAATCCATCTTTGGATATGGATTCCTCTACTGCGATTAACTCTATTGCATTATTAGGAGCAGATTTTGTTGGTCTTAAACCAACGATGATGGTGGATGAGGGTGATACAGTAATTTCAGGTCAAAAATTATTTGAAAATAAAAAAAATCCTGGCACATATATCACAGCTCCTTCATCTGGAATTGTTAAGTCAATTAACAGGGGTGAAAAAAGACGATTCTTATCACTTATCATTGAAACGGATGAGTCTATTGATTCATTAAAATTCAATCTGAGTGAGTATTCTAATCCAATTGATTTTTTAGTTGATACTGGTGCTTTGGCATATTTTCGTACCAGGCCATACAACAGAATGCCTGTTCCAAGTGAATTACCTTCAGCGATATTTGTTAATGCTTGCGATACAAATCCCCTCTCTGTTGATCCTCATGAATTAATCAAGTTTGACCAAGATCTCTTTAATAAAGGCCTTAAATTTATTCAATCTATTAATGATGAAATTAAAATTTTTTGTTCCTATCAAAATGAAGATTTTGATAAATCTGTTGAAGATGTAAGTTATAACCAATTCGAGGGTCCTCATCCAGCTGGTTTGGTTGGAACTCACATACATTATCTTTATCCAGTTGGTCAGAATAGGTCGGTTTGGACTATTTCATGGCAAGAGGTTATCTCATTAGGATATCTTCTTGAGCACAATAATTTACGCTCAGATAAAAATGTAGCTATTGGAGGGCCGAATGCTCGTGATCCAAAAATATTAAAAGTGAAATATGGATCTAATTTATCAGAACTTACAGCAGGTAAAATCCTTGATAATTCTAGAGTGATATCTGGCTCTGTTTTGAATGGGCATACTGGTGAAAATGTAATGAATTATTTAGGCTCATTTGATAACCAGATCTCCATTCTCCCAGATGAATCAAATGATATTCTGTTTAATTGGGCTATGCCTGGGTCAAAACTGCATTCAAAATTACCAGCTTTTATCTCAAGTTGGATTAAACCTCAAAGCTTCACCTTTAATGTTGCAATGAATGGTGGTAATAGGGCAATCGTTCCAATATCCTCATATCAAGAAATCATGCCTTTAAACATATTAATGACTCAGCTTTTAAAAAGTCTGGTCACTCTAGATATTGAGCTTGGGGAAAAATTAGGTGTTTTAGAATTAGCCCCTGAGGATGTCGCTTTAGCAAGTTACGTTTGTCCAAGTAAATACGACTATCAATCAATCCTTGATTCGAACTTAGAAAAAATGTACGAGGAATTCAAATGAAAGCTTGGCTTAGATCAATTAATGAAACTATCAAGCCAAAATTTATGCCTGGGGGCGCTCAAGCAAAATGGTTTCCAATTTATGATGCAATTGAGAACTTTATTTTCTCATCGACGCACAAAACAACAAATCCAATCCATGTAAGAGATTCGATTGACATTCAAAGAATCATGGTAATTGTTTGGTTGGCAGCATTTCCAGCAATGTTTTTTGGAATGTATAACATTGGAAATCAAACCTTAGATTATTTGACGTTAGTTGGTTCTGCTAATACAAATGATTGGCATCATGCTCTGATTAATTTAGTTGGCTACTCAAACGATAGTTTTCTAACAAAAATGTGGATCGGTGCCGTTTATTTTGTTCCAATCTACGCCGTAACATTTGCAGTAGGAATCCTTTGGGAGGTTCTTTTTGCTGTAGTACGTAAACATGAAATTAATGAAGGTCTATTTGTTTCATCTATCTTATTTGCTTTAAGCTGTCCACCGGATCTACCTCTATGGCAGGCCGCAATGGGAATCACTTTTGGAATTGTAATTGGCAAAGAGGTATTTGGTGGAACTGGCAAAAATTTTCTAAATCCAGCTCTTACTGGAAGAGCATTTTTATATTTTGCATATCCGTCACAGTTATCCGGTGATAAAGTTTGGATAGCCGGTCTTTCTGATACAGGTATTACCCCAGAGGGTTTTAGTGGAGCAACACCACTTGGTTATGCGGCAGAAGGAGGTTTACAAGGTCTTAGTGATAATTTCTCTTGGTTTGATGCATTTATTGGAAATATACCAGGATCTGTCGGCGAGACGTCTGTTATAGCAATTGGAATTGCTATGCTTATTCTTTTAGGGACAGGCGTTGCCTCATATAGAATTATTTTAGGTACTTTTCTTGGAATGATTGTTATGTCATCGATTTTAAATATAGTTGGATCAGATACTAATCCTATGTTTCAAGTTCCTTGGTATTGGCATCTTGTGATTGGGAGTTTTGCGTTCGGTTTAGTTTTCATGGCAACAGAACCCGTCTCAGGCTCCGGTACAAATACAGGACGTTGGATATACGGTGCTCTGATAGGCGTAACTGTTATTTTGATTAGAGTAATTAACCCCGCTTTTCCAGAAGGGATGATGTTGGCTATTTTATTTGCTAATTTATTTGCTCCGGTAATTGACCATATGGTTGTTTCTAATAATATAGCAAAACGTAAGAGGGCTCTTTCGTATGAATGATTCAATATTAAAAACGCTCACAGTTTCATTTCTGGTCTGTTTATTTTGTTCTTTGGTTGTTTCATATGCTGCTGTGAGTCTCAGAGATATGCAAAATCTTAATAAGCTTAATGACCAAAGAATTAAGATACTTAAAACTGCTGCAATTTATAATCCTGAAGAGTCTATTGAATCCCAGTTTTCTCGGCTAACTCCTAAATTTGTTGATTTTAGCAATGGAAAGCTTTTAGATGCTTATGGTGAATACGACCTTAATACATATGATCCAGTATATTTTTCTAAACAGCCCGAACATTCAACTCCAATACCTGTTTCCAAAGATATAGCAATCGTCAAAAATCGTGAAAATATTGGAAAAATATATCTACTTAAAGATTCCACTAACAACCTTGAAAAAATTATTTTACCTATAAGGGGATATGGTCTATGGGGAACTTTATTCGGCTACATTGCTATTGATAAAGATTTAAATACTATAAGGGGGCTTGAATTTTATTCTCATAAAGAAACGCCAGGCTTAGGTGCAGAGGTTGATAACCCAAAATGGAAGGCTTTATGGGACGGCAAAACGATTTACAAAAATAATGCAGTTGAGATTGAGGTTATAAAAGGAAAAGTTGATTCTTCAAATCAAATGGCTTCTTATCAGGTAGATGGCCTCTCAGGCGCAACACTGACAAGTAGAGGGGTCACAAACATGTTGGTTTACTGGTTCGGTGAAAGTGGTTATAAAGAAACATTAAAAAATATTAATTATGACAGTTAAGCAATACAAACAAGTTCTTGCGAAACCACTGCTTGAAGAAAACCCAATCACATTGCAAATTCTTGGAATCTGTTCTGCATTAGCTGTAACAAGCAACCTTTCTGTAACCCTTGTTATGTGTGTTGCTCTTACGTTTGTTGTTTCATTTTCAAATTTATTTATTTCTATTATCAGAAATTACATTCCTAGCAGTGTAAGAATTATTGTCCAAATGACCATCATTGCATCTCTCGTTATAGTTGTGGATGAGCTGCTAAAGGCTTACGACTATGAGACAAGCAAAAAACTATCAGTTTTTGTTGGTTTAATTATTACAAATTGTATTGTTATGGGTCGAGCTGAAGCCTTTGCTATGAAAGAAAAACCATTCCTTAGCTTTTTAGATGGATTGGGAAATGGTCTTGGATATAGCATCATTTTAATTGCAGTGGCTATTGTTAGGGAGTTATTTGGAACCGGGACTTTAATGGGTTATGAAATCTTACCATTGGTTTCTAATGGTGGATGGTATCCAGCGAATAATCTTTTATTACTCCCGCCCAGCTCATTCATCTTAATAGGCTTAATGATTTGGGGGATAAGAGCTTATAAAACAGATCAAATTGAGCCAAATGAATATAAATTGTCTGGACATGCTTCAGCGCCAGATCTATCTAAAAGAGAATTAAATGTTTGAGCATTATCTTAATATATTTATAACAACTGTTTTTATTGAAAACATCGCTCTGTCTGTTTTTTTAGGCATGTGTACATTTATAGCTATTTCAAAAAAAATAGATGCAGCTTTTGGTCTCGGGATAGCGGTAATCGTTGTTTGCTTAATAACTGTTCCACTTAATAACCTTATTTATAATTCTATTTTAAAAGAAGGAGCTTTAGCGTGGGCGGGGTTACCAGAAGCAAACTTAGAGTTTGTTGGGCTCATTAGCTATATTGGTGTTATTGCTGCAGCAGTTCAGATACTCGAAATGTTTTTGGATCGATTTGTGCCTGCACTTTATAATGCTTTAGGCGTATTCTTGCCTTTAATTACAGTTAACTGTGCTATTCTTGGTGCCTCATTATTCATGATTGAAAAAGATCTTAGATTTGGTGAAAGTGTAGTTTACGGACTTGGAGCTGGTGTTGGTTGGGCTATGGCGATTGTTGTTTTAGCTGGAATCAGAGAAAAACTAAAATATTCAGATATACCAGACGGACTTCAAGGTCTAGGTATGACATTTTTAATAGTAGGTCTAATGAGTTTTGGATTTATGTCATTTGGGGGAATTTCACTATAGGTAATATATATGCAAATTGATTTATTTTTAGGCGTTCTTTCATTCACTGGCGTAGTTTTACTCTTGGTAACTATAATTATCGCTGCAAGAAGCCAGTTAGTAAGTTCAGGTGATGTAACAATTGAGATCAATGGCGATTCATCTAACCCAATCGTGGTTCCATCTGGCAATAAACTACTTCAAACTCTTGCTGAAAATAAAATTTTTCTTTCTTCCGCTTGTGGTGGTGGAGGTACTTGTAGCCAGTGTAAGTGTCAAATATCAGAAGGAGGTGGATCTATTCTTCCAACCGAAGAATCACACTTTAATTCTAAAGAAAAAAAAGA
Source organism: uncultured SAR86 cluster bacterium (assembly GCA_902596165.1). Lineage (GTDB taxonomy): Bacteria > Pseudomonadota > Gammaproteobacteria > Magnimaribacterales > D2472 > D2472. Next base: position 10,145 of record CACJSU010000015.1, read on the forward strand.
GGGTTGGAGACTTTCCTGTCAAGTTGCAGTAAAGAACGATCTTAAAATTACCATTCCTGAAGAGGTTTTTGGTGTCAAAGAATGGGAGTGTGAAGTTGTTTCTAATGATAACGTTGCAACTTTTATCAAGGAGCTTGTTTTAAAGTTACCTGAAGGTGAAGAAGTTAATTTTAAAGCTGGGGGTTATGTGCAGCTTGAAGCTCCTGCATACTCAAATCTTGATTACAAATCTTTTGATGTGGCTAATGAGTATAGAGAAGACTGGGATAAGTTTAAAATATGGGATAACGTTGCGAACAATGCAGAGCCAATAATTAGGGCCTATTCAATGGCAAACTATCCTGAAGAAAAAGGAGTTTTAAAATTTAACATTAGAGTTGCCAGCCCTCCACCAGGATCGTCTGATATACCTCCTGGAGTAATGTCATCATGGACTTTTAATCTTAAGCCTGGTGATAAAGTACGTGTATTCGGACCATTTGGTGAGTTCTTTGCTAAAAAATCATCTGCTGAAATGGTATTTGTTGGAGGTGGCGCAGGTATGGCTCCAATGCGGGCTCATATATTCGATCAACTGCTAAGAATTAATACGGATAGAAAAATTTCCTTTTGGTATGGTGCTCGTAGCTTGAAAGAAATGTTTTATGTTGATGATTTTAATAAATTAGCCGAATCAAATGAAAACTTTGAATGGCATGTTGCATTATCAGACCCTCAGCCTGAAGATGACTGGGACGGATTAACAGGCTTTATACATCAGGTTCTTTTTGATCGTTATCTTAAATCTCATAAGGCTCCTGAAGATTGTGAATTTTATATGTGCGGACCTCCCATGATGAATAAAGCCGTTATAGATATGCTTATTAACCTTGGAGTAGAGCCCGAGAATATCATGCTGGATGATTTTGGCGGTTAATTAACCCATTGAACCGACTAACTGTATCTAAACTAATTGCTCTTGTAATTGGTTTTATCTGCATATTTTTTGCTTACAACTATAACAAATCTGCTACATATCAAATTTCCGGCCCTATATACGGAACCTATTGGCAGCTAGTTTCAACAGAATATATCCCCGATGGTATAAAAAAATCTATAGAAGATGAGCTATCAAGAATTGACTTAATTGCATCAAATTATAAGAAAGATTCTGAATTATCTAAAATTAATGCAGCTTCACTAAATCAAAAAATTTTGATTTCATCTGACATGTATTCATTATTAAGTTTTGCCGAGAACCTCTTTGAAATTACCAATGGTTATTATGATGTTACCTTGGGTTCATTGGTTATTGAAAAAGGTTTCGGTCCAGAATATACCATGGTTGAAAATACTCTTCCCGTTTCTATAAAAAGATTTAATTTAATATCAAATAACACTCTTATTAAAAATGATAATTTTCAATTTGATTTGTCATCCATTGCAAAGGGTTATGCGGTTGATAGAATTGCTAAACTGCTTATCAATTTAAACAGAAATAATTTCTTGTTTGATATAGGTGGAGAGATTATAACCAATGGATCAAAGCATGGAGCACCATGGTTAATAGGTATACAAAATCCATCAAGCATTGAAAGCCAATCAATAATGGAGATTTATAGCTCTAACTTTCTGGCTGTTGCAACATCTGGTGAGTATAGAAATCAAAAAATTAATGAAAATGGAGATTTGATAAGTCATACCTTTGTGCCTAAAACGAAATTATCCATAGCTGATAAATCCTACTCCGTAACAGTAGCATCAGATAAATCATCAATGATTGCGGATGCATGGGCTACAGCTTTGAATGTTCTTGGGCCAGAAAAGGGTATAAGACTTGCAAATGATAATGATATAGCTGTTATGTATATAATGCAGGATGAGAATATTATAATTAAATCTAATTCATGGAATTATAATGATTGAATTTCTTACAGTTTTTTTATTAATAGTCGTTTCTTTTGTTGGAATTGCTATAGGAGTGATTGTAAAAAATAAGCCTATTACAGGAAGTTGTGGTGGTATGGCCAACTTAGAGGATGGTGCACCCTGCAAAATTTGCGGGCGCACCACCATAGGGGATTGTGAAACTAACTAAAATTGATTCATGGTGTTGTCTTTGCCTGAAGCCTTGAGCGCAGCTTCCCCTGCAAAGTATTCTTTATGGTCATCTCCCATATCTGATCCTGCCATATTTTGATGCTTAACACATGCGATACCTTGGCGGATTTCTTTTCTTTGAACTCCCTCAACATAACCTAACATTCCTTTGTCACCAAAATACTCTTTAGCAAGATTGTCTGTAGAAAGAGCTGCAGTATGGTATGTAGGCAAAGTAATCAGATGATGAAAAATACCGGCTTCTCTTGCAGCATCAGCTTGGAAAGTCTGAATTTTATTGTCTGCTTCTATGCCAAGTTCCGTATTATCATATGATTCGTTCATAAGATCGTCTCTATCATAATCAGACATATCCTTGCCATTTTCATTCATAGCATCATAAACCTGTTGTCTGAAATTAAGAGTCCAGTTGAAAGAGGGGCTGTTGTTATAGACAAGTTTTGCATTTGGAACAACTTTTTTAATTTCATCCATCATTGCTCCGATTTGTCCTATATGAGGTTTTTCAGTTTCAATCCATATTAAATCTGCTCCATTCTGTAAGCTTGTAATTGAATCTAAAATACATCTAGCTTCACCCGTTCCTTCTTTGAACCTGTAAAGGTTACTGGGCAGTCTTTTTGGCCTAACCACTTTACCATTTTGATTGATTAGCACATCTCCATGATTAAGGTCGGCATGATCAAGCTCTTCAACATCAAGAAAAGAATTATATTGATCACCCAAATCACCAACTTCATGAGTGATAGCTATTTGTTTTGTTAGTCCTGCACCTAATGAATCTGTGCGCGCAACAATCACTCCGTCATCTACGCCTAGTTCTAAAAAAGCATATCTAACAGCATTTATTTTGGCCAAAAAGTCGGAGTGGGGTACAGTAACCTTGCCATCTTGATGGCCACATTGTTTTTCATCTGAAACCTGGTTCTCAATTTGTATACAGCACGCACCAGCTTCAATCATTTGCTTAGCCATAAGGTAAGTAGCTTCTTCATTACCAAAACCAGCATCAATATCTGCAATTATTGGAACTATGTGAGTCTCAAAATTATCTATCTTCTCTTGAATTTTTGGTTTGTCCACATCTGATGCATTATCAAGTTCTCTAAATAACCCACCAAGCTCTCGAGCATCAGCTTGTCTTAAGAAGGTATAAAGTTCCCTAATTAAAGACGCAACAGATGTTTTTTCATGCATTGACTGATCTGGCAGTGGGCCAAACTCAGATCTAAGTGCTGCAACCATCCAGCCAGACAGATAAAGATATTTTTTATTTGTTGTTCCAAAATGTTTTTTTATAGATATAAGTTTTTGCTGACCAATAAATCCATGCCAACATCCTAAAGATTGAGTGTAAGCAGATGTATCTGAATCATATGCATCCATATCTTTTCTCATCAATGAAGCGGTGTATTTCGCAATATCTATTCCTGATTTAAACTGGTTTTGAAGCCTCATTCTAGCCGCATACTCAGGTTTAATTGAACCCCAATTTGAACCACTGAATTCGGGAATAGAGTTAAGTTTCTCTACCTCAGTTGAAAAGTTATTTTTTGACATTTATATACCCCTATATTTATGTAGTGCATTTGAATTTATAATGTTGAAATTGTCAATGATACCTACAAAAGCTTTAAATATAGTATTTTTAGGTAGTAATTTATGTAGTGAAACTACTAAATTTAGGATTTTGCTAGCTTGGATGCTATTCCGAGATAATTTAAAGGAGTTAGTTTTCTTAGTTTTGCTTTCGATTCATTGGTGATATTAAGATCATTAACAATATTAAGATAAGAGTCTTGATCAATGGTCTGACCTCTAGTTTTGGCTTTTATCTCTTCATAAGCATTATCGTAGCCTTCAAGTTTCATAATAATTTGAATTGCTTCTGCTAAAACCTGCCAATTTTCAGACAGTTCTTCACGAGCCACGTCTTTATTTGGTTGAATTTTAGATAGACCAGTCAAGCATGAACTTATTCCTAGATAACTGTATCCAAAGCCAACACCAAGATTTCTTAGCACCGTAGAATCAGAAAGGTCTCTTTGCAGTCGTGATTTGGGTAATTTATCTACAAAAAAACTCATTAATGAATTAGATAGCCCAAGATTCCCTTCAGAGTTTTCAAAGTCAATTGGGTTCACTTTGTGTGGCATCGTAGATGAACCTATTTCACCATCCTTCATTTTTAACTTAAATATATCGTTAGAAATATAAATCCACATGTCCTGATCAAGATCAATCAATATATTATTAATTCTTTGAATGCACTGAGAGATTTCAGCTATGCCGTCATGGGGTTCAATTTGAGTTGTGACAGGGTTTTGTTCAACCTTAAATGAATTTAAAAACCTTCTTGTTTTGGATACCCAATTTATCTTTGAATCTGTTAGATCAAGAGTATGAAAATTTCCTGTAGCTCCTCCAAATTTTGCTAAGGGCTTCATATTTTTTAACATATCTTTTTGTCTTGATAGACGTTGTTGAAATACCTTAATTTCTTTTCCTAGTGTAGAAGGTGAGGCTGCCTGACCGTGAGTTCTAGCTAACATGGGTATGAATGCCCAAGATTTTGATTTTGAGCTTAAGTCCTTAACTAGAGCATCTAGTTTTCTTAGATATATGTCCCTTGCATCTCTGAGTAAAACTGCATAAGAGAGGGAATTAATATCTTCACTTGTTAAAGCAAAATGAACTAAATGTTGATATTTTTTTAGATTAGAAAATTTTTCCATTTCCTCTCTAATAAAATATTCTACGGCTTTAACATCATGATTAGTTTTAGATTCAATATCTTTAATTCTTTTTGCTGACTTGTGACTAAAATTCATTTTAATATCTAAAAGATTTTTTTTAGCTGCAGAGGACAGGGGTTTAAAGTTTTCCCCACATTGTGTTGTTAAAAAAATTAACCAGTCTATTTCAATTTCAAATCTAGTTTTATTTAAATTAGATTCAGAAAAATTATTCGCTAGATCAATAATTTTTTGGCTGTATCTATTGTCTAGAGGTGATATTAAATCTTGGTGTTTCATGAGTGAATTATAGCTAGTCTTTTAATGCTTTTGCTATTATGCCTCCACCTAAACATTCGTTATTCTTATATAAAACGGCAGACTGGCCCGGAGCAATTGCTCTTATTTTTTCAGAAAATAATACCTCCACACCTTTCTCTAAAAAGTGCGCGGTGCATTTTACAGGTTTACCTCTGTGACGAACTTGAACTTCGCAATCAAGTTTATCAAGCTTCATTTCTTTGTTGATCCATTTCATTTCTTCTATCAACAAACCATCACTCATTAATAAGTTATTAAATTCTCCCTGACATACATATACTTCATTTAGTTTGATGCTTTTATCATAAACATACCATGGAAGTTCAGGCTTATCTTTGATACCCCCAACATTTAGACCTTGACGCTGCCCTTGAGTAAAAAGAAGCGCTCCTGGATGAGTCCCTACAATATTACCCTCAGAATCTTTAATATTACCATTCTCAAATTTAATGAATCTTTTGAGAAAATCTTTTAAATTTCGTTCACCAACAAAACAAATTCCAACAGAATCTTTCTTGTTGTGATTAATAAAATTATTTTTTTCAGCTATATCTCGAACTTCATTTTTATTTAATCCTTCTAAGGGGAAAATACATTTCGCAAATTCTTTTCCACTAACTTCATGAAGAAAATATGTTTGATCTTTATTAAGATCTTTTGCTCTCATCAATAGGGCATGATCGCCTTGATGCTTTATTTTTGCATAATGACCAGTAGCTATATGATCAGCCCCTATCTTTAACGCATAGTCAAGAAAAGATTTAAATTTGATTTCTCGATTACATAAAATGTCTGGATTAGGTGTTCTCCCTTTTTCATGCTCCGAAAGAAACTCCTTAAAAACCCTATCCCAATACTCGTCACTAAAATTTGCTTTGTGCAATGGTATATCTAATTGATCGCAAACCTTTGATGCATCTTTAAAATCAATTTCGGATGTGCAAACTTCACCCGGCTCATTTTGCCAATTTTGCATGAATAGTCCTTGAACCTTGTAACCTTGTTTTTGCAATAAATAGGCGGCTACAGATGAATCAACTCCTCCTGACATTCCCACAACAACTGTTTTATTTATATTTGTCATATTTTATCTATAAACCTTAATTTTAAAGGTTTTTTTAGAGTATAATTCATCCAAATTTTACAATACATATTCGTTTGAAAGAGGATAGCATGGGTTATAAACATATAAAGATTCCAGATGAAGGCTCAAAAATTACTTTAGATGACGGTGTAATAAACGTCCCTGATAATCCAATTATCCCATACATAGAAGGCGATGGCATTGGAATTGATATTACGCCTGCAATGATTGATGTCGTAGATAATGCTGTTGAGTCTGCATACCAAGGAACAAAAAAAATATCATGGATGGAAGTCTATTGTGGTGAAAAATCTACTCAAGTTTATGATGCTGATACATGGTTGCCGGATGAAACAATCGAAGCATTAAAAGAATATATTGTCAGCATAAAAGGACCTTTGACTACGCCTGTTGGCGGAGGAATTAGATCCTTAAATGTCTCTCTTCGTCAAATTCTTGACCTCTATGTTTGCCTGCGACCAATTAGATATTTTTCAGGTGTTCCAAGCCCAGTCAAGAATCCATCTCATGTTGATATGGTGATCTTTAGAGAAAATTCTGAAGATATATATGCGGGTGTGGAATTTGAAGCTGGATCGCCAGAATCTGACGCTATGGTAAAGGTCCTGCAAGAGCAGTTTGGCGTAACTCAAATAAGGTTTCCATCAGAAGTTGGTCTCGGCGTTAAGCCAATATCTAAACAAGGTACAAAAAGACTTGTTAAACAAGCTGTTGATTATGCTATTAAAAATGATAGATCATCCGTCACACTTGTTCATAAAGGCAACATTATGAAATTTACAGAAGGGGCATTCAGGGATTGGGGTTATGAACTCAGTATGAATTCTTATAACGGAGTGTTATTAGATGGGGGTCCATGGGTTACCATTAAAAATCCAAATACTGGCAAAAATATTATTGTAAAAGATGTTATTTGTGATGCCTTTCTTCAGCAAATACTAACCAGACCTAAAGAATATGATGTTATTGCAACCATGAATCTTAATGGCGATTATATTTCTGATGCTTTGGCTGCTTGTGTTGGAGGTATTGGTATTGCCCCAGGAGCAAACATTGGAGATGATTCAGCATTATTTGAAGCAACACATGGAACTGCGCCTAAATATGCAGGTCAGGATAAAGTTAATCCAGGTTCTTTAATTTTATCAGCAGAAATGATGTTAAGACACATGGGTTGGGTTGAAGCAGCAGATCTTATAATTTCTTCAATGGAAGCAGCGATAACAGATAAGATGGTGACCTATGACTTTGAAAGGTTAATGGATGGTGCAAATCTAGTTTCTTGCTCTGGCTTTGCCAAGGAAATGATTAAAAGAATGTGAGTATTTCTATGTCTTCAGAATCGTCAAACGATTCAAATGGTTTAGGTGATACTGGTACAGTTGTTCTGGAGGATAAGCCAGACTTAAAAGAACCCCCGATGTATCAAGTTGTTCTATTGAATGATGATTTCACTCCTATGGAATTTGTTGTTTACATCCTGCAATCAATTTTTGGATATGATCACGAGAGATCTACGCAAATAATGCTTGCTGTTCATACAAAAGGAAAGGGCGTATGTGGTATATTTCCAAAAGAGATAGCTGAAATGAAATCTCATGAAATTAATGAAATGGCAAAATCTCATGAGCATCCACTTATAAGCGAGATAGAACCTTTAACAGATTAATGTTTAGCAAAGAATTAGAACAGTCAATAGCAAATTTATTTGATCAAGCCCAGGATCAGAATCTAGAGTATCTTACAATTGAGCACCTTCTTTTAATGCTGATCTCAGATTTTGAAGTACGACAAGCACTTGAAACTAATGATGTTAATTTAGCAACTTTAAGGGAAAATCTGGAAGAGCATGTAAGAGATAACACGCCTACAAAAATCGATTCAAAAAAACCTGTTCAGCCTACGTTAGGGTTTCAAAGAGTTCTTCAAAGAGCTGTATTTCATGTCCAATCCTCAGGTAAGGGTGTCGTAAAGCCTATAAATTTATTGGTTGCGATCTTTTCTGAAAAAGAATCTCATTCTGTATTCCTTCTTTCAAAGCAAGGTATAGGCAGATTAGATATTGTTTCATACATATCACATGGCAAACCTGAGAGTACTCAAACTGAAGCTGGTTCAGTATCATCCAATACAGATGGTGAGAGTGAGACGGCAACAGCAAATAATGAATTGGAATTTTTAATTGATTTAAACTACTTGGCTGAAACTAATAAGGTAGATCAATTGATAGGGCGAAAAAATGAGATTGAAAGAATCATACAAATTTTAGCAAGACGGACTAAAAATAATCCATTGCTTGTCGGAGAGTCAGGTGTTGGGAAGACAGCAATCGCAGAAGGTTTAGCCCACTTAATAAATTCTAAGGATACTCCAGAATTTTTACATGAATCAAAGCTCTATTCATTGGATATAGGAGCACTAATCGCCGGCACTAAATATAGAGGTGATTTTGAGAAAAGATTAAAGTCAGTCTTGAAATTTCTAGATGAGCAAAATAACCCAATACTTTTTATTGATGAGATTCATACAATTATTGGAGCAGGGTCAGCCTCAGGAGGCAGCTTAGATGTGTCTAATTTATTAAAACCAGCTTTGGGTAAAGGAAAGCTTAGATGCATTGGATCAACAACTTTCCAAGAATATAGGGGAGTTTTTAACCAAAATCAGGCCTTGTCTCGAAGGTTTCAAAAAATTGATGTGTTGGAACCATCAGTAGATGAGTGCATACAAATACTTGATGGTCTGAAGGCAAACTATGAGTCTCATCACAATGTAAAATATTCAGGCGAATCCATAAATTCTGCTGTTAATTTATCCAAACGTTTTCTAAATGATAGATTTTTACCTGATAAAGCTATTGATTTAATAGATGAAACAGGGGCCTTGCTAAATATCTCCAGAAAAAATTCAAAGAAAATTACCGTAAAACAGGTAGATATAGAAAAAACCATCTCTAAAATATCTAAAATTCCTGAACAAACCATATCAAATCAAGAATCAATTAATTTGCAGAAATTAGAATCTGACCTTAAAACCGTTATTTTTGGTCAAGATTCAGCTATCAAAAGCTTAGTTAATGCAATTAAATTATCTAGAGCAGGGCTTAGAGATGATAATAAAACAATAGGATCATTCTTATTTGCTGGTCCTACAGGAGTAGGTAAGACAGAAATTACTACCCAATTAGCAAATATTATGGGAATTGAGCTTGTAAGATTTGATATGTCTGAGTACATGGAGAGACATACAGTATCGAGACTTATAGGGGCTCCTCCTGGATATGTTGGATTTGATCAGGGGGGTCTACTAACAGAGGCAGTTGTTCAGAATCCGCATTGTGTCCTTTTGCTTGATGAAATTGAGAAAGCTCATCCTGATATTTTCAATTTATTGCTTCAAATCATGGACTCAGGAGTCTTAACTGATAACAATGGACGAAAAGCAGACTTTAGAAACGTAATTCTTGTTATGACTACTAACGCAGGAGCTGACTTACTCGAAAAGAAAAGTATAGGTTTTAGCGACCAGTCAAATGAGTCAGATGCTTTGCTTTCATTAAAGAAACTATTTTCTCCAGAGTTTAGAAATAGGCTTGATGAGATCATTCAGTTCAACTATTTACCATTGAAAGTTATTTTATCTATTGTTGATAAATTTCTTACAAAGCTTCAAGCTCAATTGGATGCAAGAAATGTAGAACTTATATATTCAAAAAAAGTTTTAAATTGGATTGCAGAAAACGGCTACAACAAAGAAATGGGTGCTCGTCCCATGGAAAGATTTATAACTAATAAAATTAAGAAACCTTTGGTTGATAAGGTGCTATTTGGTGAATTGAGTAAAGGCGGGCAAATAAAAGTAGATTTAGCTGCTAATGAAGTTAAATTTAGCGCCAAAAAGAAAGTTATTAAATCTAAAGCTTAACGACCTCTAAACGTAATTCTTCCTTTTGTTAAATCGTATGGAGTCATTTCAACTTTGACCTTGTCTCCAGTTAGAATCCTTATGTAATGCTTTCTCATTTTGCCTGATATATGAGCCTCTATAATATGATCGTTCTCTAATTTAACCTTAAAGGTAGTGTTAGGAAGAGTTTCAATTACTTCGCCTTCAAATTCTAAATTGTCTTCTTTTGCCATATCTCTATTTTAACCTATATATAACTATATTAAGCATTATAAGGTGATTTATTGAATATCTAATATTTAACATAATATATATTATGCGAAGTAATAATATGAATATAGCTCCCTAGCCAGTTAAATATAATTAGAGAATATCTTTTTTATCTATAGAATTTTGATTAATTTTAAAAGGCTGTGGATTACCATTTATAAAATCAATTATAAGTTGCGCATATTCAGGCCCAGCCTCTTCTTGAATAAAGTGACCAGGTCCATTAATAACAATTTCTTGGGCTGATGGTATTCTCTTTAACATTTCAACCATTCTAGGGTTGTTACCAGTAACTGGGTCATTATCACTGTTAGCAATTAAAAAGGGCTTTTCCCATTTTTCAAAAACATCTCTATAAGCTTTTTCATTTTTTCTTAACTCGCTAGGAATTAAATATGGAAAAATTTGTGCACCAGCTTTATAGGTAGCATTAGGATAAGGTGCCTCATACCCTGCTCTTTCGGCTTCACTAACATTACCTAGGGTTTGCATGACCCCGCCAACATCAATATTATCTGTATATCTTGAATATCTAATCCAGGCTGAAAATCCATCTCCACCAATAAACTCTTCCCATGTAGCTGGACCTTGGAACCAAATACCTAATTTAAACAGTGGGTAACTAATGAAAGACATCAAATCTTTAAAAAAACCTCTTCCAGGAGCTATCAAGCTTGTATTGGATGCAATAATTCTTGAGAACCTATCAGGCACCTCTGCTATAACTCTAAGTCCAACTAAACCACCCCAATCATGAACATGGGCAGTAATATTCTTTAGATCAAGTTCTGTAATTAATTGAGTCATTTTATCTACATGCATTTGATGAGAATAATCATCAATTGAAATATATTTATCAGATTTACCAAATCCAACCATATCAGGCGCTATGACTCTATACCCTGCTTTTGTAAGAGTAGGAATCATTTTTCTAAATAAATAACTCCATGCAGGCTCGCCATGCAGTAAATATATAACTTCCCCGTTTTTAGGGCCTTCATCTAAATAGTGAATCCGAGTATCACCAATAGTTAAATAATTAGATTTAAATGGGTAATCTATTATATCTGCGAAACGTTCTTCTGGTGTTCTTAGTATGCCTGGAGCAACTATATTAAACCTTTCATAATTAACATTTACCTCTGAATTCCTAGAGTAATTAAAGAGTCCTAAGCATATGACTATGACAAAAAATAGTATTGAAAAGAGTTTATTCATCAATTTATCTATAAATATATGTAATTAAAGATTAAATATTGACATAAGTAATGTCAATATTTTTTATTAAAATTAAGGTTGTCTGATTTTATCAACCATTCGGTAGATATCTTCTGGTGGTTTAAAAAATAATGAAGAAACAATGAGAGCAACAACAAAATTGATAATCATTCCAATAAAACCAAATCCTTCAGGAGATATTCCTAAAAACCAATTATCGGCTGAATTCAAATGAACATTTACAAACTTATAATTAATTATGTAAGCAGAGGTAATAACTAATCCGGAAAGCATTCCTGCTATTGCACCCTCTTTATTCAATCTTTTATAAAATATCCCCATTAATAAGGCGGGAAATATTGTTGCTGCAGCTAAACCAAATGCAAATGCCACTACTTGCGCCACAAATCCAGGTGGGTATATACCAAAAAGTCCGGCTATAAATATCGCAACAGCTGCAGAACAGCGTGCATAAAAGAGTTCTTGTTTTTCAGTTATATGTGGCATGAAAGTTTTCTTCAATAGATCATGTGAGATTGAGGCAGATATAACTAGCAATAAACCAGCTGCAGTTGATAATGCTGCGGCTAAAGCGCCTGCAGCTACCAATGCAACAACCCAACTAGGTAATTGAGCTATTTCAGGGTTAGCTAGGACCATGATGTCCCTATCAATATAAACCTCATTAGAATTTGTTAAATCTGGAGTGTTATTTACCAGCCTTTCACCAGAGAGCCCTCTTCCATTATCAAAATTAGGTTTTACTCCCTCTAATGCATTACCGGATGAATATTGAATGAGTTCATCATTATTTTTATCTTTCCAAGCGATTAATCCAATATTTTCCCAATTTTTAAACCAGCTTGGCGCTTCTTTGTATTGAACCTCCTGCACAGAATCAATGAAATTCATTCTAGCGAACGCAGAAACTGCCGGAGCAGTTGAATATAAAATGGCAATGAATATTAAGGCATATCCAGCTGATTTTCTTGCATCACTAACTTTTGGAACAGTAAAAAATCTAACAATTACGTGTGGTAAACCAGCTGTTCCAAACATTAAGGCTGCTGTTATACAAAAAATATCAATCTTAGATTTAGTATTTTCAGTATAAGCATTAAATCCCAGCTCAGTCGTCACTTTGTCTAATTTGTCTAATAAATAGTTATCACTGTTAATCAGCGTATCTCCAAAACCTAATTGAGGAATTGGATTGCCTGTCATGAGAATAGAAATAAAAATGGCAGGAACCAAATAAGCAAAAATCAACACACAATATTGTGCTACTTGGGTATATGTAATACCCTTCATGCCTCCTAAGACCGCATAAAAGAATACTATGCACATTCCAATAATTACTCCTAAGTTAATATCAACCTCTAGAAATCTTGAGAAAACAATACCAACACCTCGCATTTGACCAGCTACGTAGGTAAATGAAACAAATATTAGACATACAACAGCAACTAATCTTGCTGCATTTGAATAGTATCTAGCTCCAATAAAATCTGGCACTGTGTATTGACCAAACTTTCTTAAATAAGGGGCTAACAATAATGCTAGGAGAACATATCCACCCGTCCATCCCATCAAATACACTGAACCATCTTTTCCGAGGAAGGCTATAAGACCTGCCATTGAAATAAATGAAGCAGCTGACATCCAATCGGCAGCAGTTGCCATTCCATTTGCAATTGGATGCACACCTTTTCCAGCTATATAAAATTCATTTGTTGATGAGGCGCGGGACCAAATAGCAATACCTATATACAATGCGAAAGAAAGGCCTACAAAAATATAAGTGAGAAGTTGAGTGTCCATAAAGATCAAGAATCCTTTTTAGATTTATTCTTATATTTTTTATCTAATTTATTCATTAAATGAATATAAATAAAAATTAATAATACGAAGAAATAAATACTGCCTTGCTGAGCAAACCAAAACCCAAGCTTAAATCCACCAATTTTAAACTGATCAAGAAAATCTGAAAAAATAATACCGAATCCAAATGACACAATGAACCAAATACTTAAAAGGATTGAAAGAATTTTTAAGTTGGAACGCCAATAATTTTGTTTCATTTGCTATATTTTATAGGTAAGTAATTCATGGTATGAATCGTTAGCCATCGCTGCAAAGTTTAATACTGTATTAGAGAATTCTTCATTTTGTATTTTATTTACAAAACTTGTTGATGTCTTCACTGATGGGTACCAGTGTGAGGCCCAAATTCCATCGTATGGTTTAAGACCTGCATCCCATTGCAACATTTTAGGATCCCAAGATATTTTTAATTTAGAGCACAATCTTGGTAAATAAGTCTCTGGACTATCTCGTAAGTCCGCTGCATCAATAACTACTGGAGTTATTCTTGTTTCATTTTTGATGTAATGAAATAAGTTAATTTGATCTGTAAAACCAAAATCTTCAAAATCAGCCTCAGGCCATTTTTTTAAAAAACTTGATATAACTTCCTTTGGCTCTCTAATTAGAAAACAATTTACACATTTTAGAATCCAATTTTTTTTAAAACTAGGGAGAATATGTTGAACCATGTGTTTTTGATAACATAAACCTATACCATCTTTTTTTATACAATTTTCCACAACTTTCTTCCAATTAGTTTCTTGGCTTAATAAAACTTCCTTATACATGGGGTGTTTTTTTTTAGATTCTTTTAAATACGCTGCATAAAATGGCTCATCAATAACTTCAATAATATCTTCTCTATTACCAAAACTTCTCATAAGAGCTGTTGAAAGATTCCGTGGACCGGACCACATAGCGAGATTGAGTCTGTCAGCCATTTGTTACTAATTGAAGATATAAACTTTGAAGTTTGTCAGTAATCTTATGATTGCATTGATCTTCAATCTTCCTGCCATCTATTACATTAACTGGCCTTATCGAGCCTAATGTCCCTGTTACAAATGCTTCATCAGCAGAATACACATCAACAAGAGAGAAGTTTTTTTTAAAAATAGGAATATTATTTTCTTCGCATAGAAAAATAACTTTCTTTCTTGTAATTCCATTCATGCAGTAATCTCCTGTGCTTGTCCATACCTCACCGTTTTTAACTATAAAAAAATTACATGAGTTTGTGGTATTTACAAAGCCTAAAGGATCTAACATTAATGCCTCATCTGCTCCTGCTTTTTCAGCTTGTATACAAGCTAAAATGCAATTTAATTTTGAGTGACTATTCAGTTTAGGGTCTTGCATCATGGGTGTTCCTCGAATTTGTGGAACGGTAGCAAGGGTAATAGGCTCTATGTTAGCCGATTCATCAGAATGCTCCATAATAATAACTATGGTAGAACCATCCATTGAATAAGATGGTTTTTGAAAAGGCTTCACCTTTGGGCCTCTTGTTACCATTAAACGAGCATGAGCTTGGTCAGTCATATTGTTTGCAGATTTAGTTTTATCTAAAGCATCCTTCAATTCATCAATCGATAATCCAATATCTAAATCAATAGCTTTAGCAGCTTCAGACAGCCTCTCTAAATGCTCATCTAAAAACAGCCAGTTATTTTTAACAAGTCTAAGACCTTCCCACACTCCATCACCCATCATGAACCCACTATCAAAAACAGAAATTTTGGCTTCATTTCTATGGAATAATTCACCATCGACATAAATCATTACATCTGCATTTTTTTTAATGTGTTTATTTAAATCTTTGGTCATTTATTTCCTCTATATCCTGGACCATACAGAATCCTTCCAGGCCTTTTTCCATTATGAATACCATTCTCAACAACAATTATTCCATTAACCAATACAAAATTAACACCTATTGCATATTGATGCGGATTTTCAAATGTTGCTTTATCAATTATGCGGTTTGAATCAAAGACTGTAATATCTGCAAAATAACCTTCTTTAATTAACCCTCTTTTTTTAATTGATAGAACTGAAGCAGGTAAACTTGTCATCTTTCTGATAGCCTCCTCTAAAGTTAAAATATTCCTTTCTCTCACATAACGACCTAACACTCGCGCAAAAGTCCCATAAGTTCGTGGATGAGGGGCTCCTTCATTAAATACTGTTAAAGGGCCGTCAGAAGCTATAGAAGTCATTGGATGCTGCATAATTTCATCAACATCATTTGAATTGATAGCATGATATACAGCTGAGGCACCTCCACCCTTAATTATCTCAAAAACAATTAATGCTGCATTAGTTGGAGTTACCTCTAGGCCTCTTTCTAAGCATAAATCAGCAAGATTTTTGCCTTCCATTGAAGTATCCCAAGTGTTCTTTGATATAAAAATATTTTTAGGATGCCCGCCTCCCCTGTCAAATAAAATTCTTTGCACAATACCATCAATTAAAAGCTGCCGTGTTTTTGGATCTTCAATTCTTTTTAATAAATCTTTTCTTCCACCAGCTTGAGCCCATTGAGGAATTAAAGCTCTTATGGAAGTTTGAGAGGCTGTGTATGGATATTGATCAATGGTGACTTTTAGACCTTTTTCTATGGACGCATCTACTAATTTTAAAGTTTCAGATGATAGCCCCCAATTATTTTTACCAATTATCTTATGATGGGTTATTTGAACAGGAATATTTGCTTTAATTCCAATATTAATTGTTTCATTAACTGATTTGATTATCTCAGATGCCTCTTCTCGCATGTGAGAAATATAAATACCTCCATAGTCTGCAGCTTCTTTCGATAATTCAATGACTTCTTTGGTGGTAGAAAAACTTCCTGGGACATAAAATAAGCCAGTAGAAATGCCTAAAGCGCCATCTTCCATGGCTTGTCTTACCATACTTCTCATTAAAGCTAACTCATCTTTAGTAGGGTTACGATTCTCCATGCCCATAACTTTTCTTCGAATAGTCCCTTGGCCAACAAACACTGACCAGTTTGGTGTTATTTGAGCATCCTTGATTGCCTTATAATGCTCATCAATTGGATATGGAGAAGTACCATCATTGCCTTCTGTTAATGTAGTAACGCCTTGTAAAATAGAACTTTCTGCAGTTGGTACATCAAAGATACCTCTTACAGCATGTGTATGAGAATCAATAAAACCAGGAGATACTATTAAATTTAAAGCATCAATTGTATGTTTTCCGGAAGAATTAGATAAATTACCTATTTGAGTAATTCGATCGTCAATAATACCTATGTCAGCCTTGTAGGGAGTTGATCCAGAGCCATCAACAATTGTGCCATTAACAATTAAAATATCGAACTCATGGTTAGAACATGAAAATATAAATATAAGCGTAAGAAATAAAAATTTATTATTTTTTGTCATCAAGTGACTAAGATGTAGATTTTTCTAGGATATGAATTCCGCAAGCACTTCCAAGACCAATAACATGTGCAAGTCCAATTTTAGGATTTTTGATCTGTCTTTGACCAGCCTCCCCTCTTAATTGAGTACAAATTTCATATAAATTTGCAACACCGGTTGCACCCGTCGGATGTCCTTTAGCTAAAAGACCTCCAGATAGATTGACAGGCATTTTTCCATTAATTTCAAAATACCCTTCGTCAACCAACTGTCCAGCATCTTCATCTTTACATAATCCTAAGTTACCGTAATGGAGCATTTCAGCTGATGCGAAACAATCATGCAATTCAACAAGGTCTAAATCTTCAGGTCCTAACTTAGCCATATCATATGCATCTTTTACCGCATTTCTAGTTAAAGTGTTAACGTTTGGCATTACTAAATTTCGTTCATCATATGGATCACTTGTTAATGCGGATGCTCTAACCTTAATAGCTCTTTGCATGCCTAATTCTTTGGCTTTTTTTTCTGAAACTAATATTGCAGCAGCTGAGCCATCAACGTTAGCTGAACACATTAATTTTGTATTTGGATAAGCTATCATTTCTGACTCCATCACCTCTTCTAATGGGGTCTCTATTTGATATCGGGATTTTGGATTCATGGTTGAGTGATGATGATTTTTTACTGATATTTTTGCAAATTGCTCAAAAGTTGTTCCATATAATCTTGCATGCTCCATGCCTGCTTCGGCAAAAACAGCAGGCATAGTCAAGGAACCAAGCAATCCCTCGATTGGAATACCAGCATCTAATGATTCACCACCCAATAAACCCGTTCCCATTTTTTCAACACCTGAAACTAGTACCGTGTCATACAAACCAGCTTTTATAGACATCCAGCCTTCTCTAAATGCAGTTGCACCAGTTGCGCATGCATTTGTGCAATTAACAATTGGTATACCAGTTTGGCCAACTAATTGAAGTGTTTTCTGTCCAACCATTCTATTCACTTCTTTAATATTTCCACAGAAAAAGGCTTGCATATCAGCCATTGAAAGATTTGCATCATCAAGAGCTAAAAGAATAGATTCAGCAGCCAGCTCGGGAACCGTCTTATTTGGAAATCTACCAAATTTGATCATATCTATACCGATGATATATACATCATTACTCATTATTTACCACCTATTGCTTCATTAGGTTCATATGTTTTTACGGCTTCAATTTTGCCATTATTAAAATCATTCATATGTTGAATTTGTAATTTTTTTGCTTTTTCTACGGATTCCTCTTTAACAATGTCATATCCTCTGATTAATTCGGGAATTGAAGCGATCTCAACAGCAGATTGATAATTATTATCTTTTAGATTTTTTATTAAATATAAAATTGTACTTTCATAATCTTCAATTAACTGTCTTTCTAATTTTCTGTGAGCTGAGAAGCCAAAAATATTTAAAAATGTGCCTCTGAGAAATTTAAACTGTTTTAAAACAAAAAAGAAATAATAAAAAAATGAAGGAAGGTTAATTTTTGGATATCTTCCTGTACGTTCATCTTTGCCACCAAAAATAGGAGGCGCTAGTGAATATTCAATTTTGTAGTCGCCCTCAAGTCTTTCATTTAGATATTCTTTAAAATATTTTGAGGTATGAAGACGAGCAACCTCAAATTCGTCTTTATACGCCATTAATTTAAAGTAATATTTAGCTACAGCTAAGGATAATGCTGAATTTTTAGCTGGATGCTCTTGATCAATCATTTTCACCTTATCAATCAGAGATTTATATTTATTTGCATATTTTTTATTTTGATAATCTTCCAGAAAAGCAAATCTCTCATTAAATATAGATTCTAATGAATCAGGCTGAGCTATTATTGTCTTATCATCATATGCAACAGATTCAACAAACTTTTGATCAGTTGCTGCATATCTACCCCAATAAAGACTTTCCTTATTCATATCAATGGATACACCATTCAGTTCAATTGCTCTTTCAATAGCCTCTAAAGACAATGGAAATAGTCCTTTTTGTATGGCGTAGCCTACTAGAAAGAAATTAACTGCTATAGAGTTACCCATTAAAGCCGTAGCTAATCCGGTTGCGTTTATAGAATTAAATAAATTTTTATTTGTTGATTTTTTAAGCGCTTTAATCATTCTTGCAGATGATAAATCTAAATTTGGATTTGTAGCAAAAGCACTTGTTGGAGCAACGTGACTGTTCACAACAATATTTGTTGTTTGTGAATTAATTTTGGATAAAGGCTCTATTCCTGTCGTAACAACTATGTCACATCCCAGTATTAGATCAGCTGTACCTGAGGCAATTCTTGTTGCATGAAGCTCTGAGGGCGAATTAGATATCCTTAGGTGACTAGTGACTGGACCATTTCTTTGAGCAAGCCCAGCAACATCAAGAGTTGAAGACCCTTTTCCTTCAAGATGAGCTGCTGTTCCCAATATAGCCCCAAGTGTAATTACGCCAGAACCACCAATACCTGTGATTAAAATATTGTATGGTTTTTCAATTTTTAGAGTTGCTGGTTTAGGCAATGATTGGTTTTTATGAATTTCTAAATTTTGCGCATAATCAGACTTACCTTTCTTCTTTAATGTACCGCCTGTGACAGTAACGAAGCTTGGACAATATCCTTTTTTACAAGAAAAATCTTTATTGCATGCAGATTGATTAATTTGTCTTTTTCTACCAAAAGAGGTTTCTAAGGGTTCTATGGCTATGCAATTAGATTGATTACCACAGTCACCACAACCCTCACAGACTAATGGGTTAATAAATATTTTCTTATCAGGCTCCTCCGCTAGTCCTCTTTTTCTTCTTCTGCGTAATTCGGTCGCACAAAACTGATCATATATTATTACTGTTACACCTTTAATTTCTCTTAACTCTCGTTGAATTCTATCTAATTCATCCCGATGATAAATTTTAACTCCTGGCGCAAATGATGCTTCTTTAGGATACTTTTCAGGATAGTCAGACATAACCACCACTTTTGCGGCCCCCTCTGCATGAACTTGCCAGCTAAGACTATCAACTTGTACTTTTCCACTAATTTCTTGTCCACCAGTCATTGCAATAGCATCATTTACTAAGATTTTAAAAGTAATATTAGCTTTTGAGGCAATGGCTGAACGAATTGCTAATATCCCTGAATGATAATAAGTGCCATCACCTATATTTTGAAATATATGATTAGTCTCTGTAAAAGGAGCTATACCAGTCCACATCACTCCCTCGCCACCCATCTGACCAAGGTTGTATGTTTTTCGTTCTGGCATGAATGTAGCCATGCCATGACAGCCTATTCCACCGAAAGCAAAACTGTCTTCAGGAATATTCGTTGAAGTATTATGAGGGCATCCAGCACAGAAGCTAGGAAGTCTGAATAAGTCTGAGCCAGGAGAATTTTGGATATTTGATATAAGTTCTTCTATATCTTTAATTCGAGAAGTTAAATCTATTTCAATTGATAAATTTTGAATTCGTTTAGCAATTACAAGTGATAAAAAGCTTGGTGAAAGTTCACCATCGGAAGGAATTAAGTCATCACCATTTTCATCATTTTTTCCAATAATAATTGGTCTGTTTGCTTTGTTAAAAAGATATTTTATTAACTGATCTTCAATGATGGGTCTTTTTTCTTCAATTACCAGTACTTCACTATGCCCATCAACAAAATCCAAGATGTTGTCTGGCTCTAATGGCCAAACCATACCAACCTTATATAGAGAAATTCCTATTTCTTTACATTTTTTTTCAGTCAGTCCAAGTTCATCTAGAGCTTGTCTGACATCTAGATATGCTTTTCCACTAGTAATAATTGCTAGCTTTTTTTTACCCTGAAAGATTACCCTATCAATTGAATTATGTTTTGCAAATTCCTTGGCAGCAGGAAGCTTTCTTTGAAAGAGCCTAGTTTCAGAGGCTGCTGGAATAAAGCCCCATTGCAAATGAACCTCTTCAAGATTATCAGAAGCAGGTGGAAGATTGGGTTTAAATCTTTCAAGACTAATATCAACAGATGCCGCACTCTCAACCGTATCAGTAACACACTTCATGCCAACCCAACAACCTGAGTATCTAGACATTGCAATACCTTTTAGTCCAAAATCAATATAATCCTGAACAGTTGAAGGATTCAAAATTGGCATACCGAAATGAATAAAAGCATGATCGCTTTGATGAGCTGTTGTTGAAGATTTGGCGCCATGATCATCTCCAGCCAAAGCAAGAACACCACCAAATTTAGATGTACCAGCATAATTACCATGTTTTAAGGCGTCACCGGATCTATCAACTCCAGGACCTTTACCGAACCATATGCCAAATACACCATCATATTTAGGTTTTTCAACCAATGTTGTCTGTTGAGACCCATGAAGTGCAGTTGCAGCTAGATCCTCATTAAGTCCT
>CACJSU010000016.1 GCA_902596165.1 uncultured SAR86 cluster bacterium
TGGCAAAACATTCATACCATGGATCCTGAGGTTAGAGCTTTCCATGAATATAATTCAATGCATATGGAGGCATGGGATGGTCCAGCTGGAATTGTTATGTCAGATGGAGAGTGGGCAATCTGTGTTTTGGACAGAAACGGTTTAAGGCCAGCAAGATATCAGGTTTTAACCAATGGAATGATTACGGTAGCCTCTGAGACTGGTATTTACCCAGTTCCCAATGAAGAGATTCTCCAAAAAGGACGTTTAAGTCCTGGTGGAATTTTTGCAGTAAATACTGAGTCTGGTGAAATTCTTGATCAAAAAATGATTGATGATCAACTAAAATCAAGCAAACCATATAGAGAGTGGCTCAAAAAATCTGCCGTATACCTTGAATCTACTTTAGATGCTTTTGAGGGACCAGGAATAAAAAAAATTCCGCATTCAGACTTCATTAAATCTTCAAAACTCTTCTCTTTATTCAATGAGGAAAGAGTGTCAGTTATTAAACCACTTGCGCTGGATGGTCTTGAGGGCACAGGTTCAATGGGCGATGACACAGCTTTAGCAATGTTAAGTTCCATGCCAAGATCAATTTTTGATTATTTTCGGCAACAATTTGCTCAGGTAACCAATCCTCCAATTGACTCTTTAAGAGAATCTAGCGTCATGTCATTAGAGGTTTGCTTTGGTCCTGAGCTGAATATTTTCGAAGAGTCAAAAGATCATGCAAAAAGAATTGTGAGCACATCTCCTGTTCTTTCCCATAAAAAGCTTTCCGCCTTATTAAAAAATACTTATTTTTCATCCAAAAATTTTGATTTGCAGTATTCACCTAAATCAAACCTCAAAGATGCTTTAAAAGTTCTAACTAAAAAAGTGGTCTCAGCTGTGCGCAAGGGAGAGGTTATTATTCATTTAAATGAGAAATTACCCGATGGTAATAAACTTTCAATTAATGCTTTGCTAGCAGTCGGCTGCATTCATCAAGAGTTAGTAAGATTGGGTCTCAGATCAGATGCCAACTTAATCGTAAGTTCTGCGTCAGCTAGAGATACTCATCAAATTGCATGTTTGCTTAGTTTTGGAGCAACGGCTGTTTTTCCATGGCTCGCATTTCAAACTATCTTAGATTTAACTCATCGTAAAGAACTCAAAGGAAGCCCTACAGCTAACTGCGCTATGTACCGCAAAGGTATTAATAAAGGGCTTTTAAAAATTACTTCTAAAATTGGCATTTCAACAATTTCAAGTTATCGTGGATCGCAACTGCATGAGATTGTTGGCTTAAGTTCTGATGTGGTAGATTTATCCTTTACTAATACAGTTAGCAGGGTTGGGGGCAAGACCTTTTCAGACTTAGATACTGAAATGCGATCTTTAAGTAGATATGCAAATTCAAATATAAGTGAAATCGGTCTTGGAGGATTATTAAAATTTGTTCATGGTGGTGAATACCACACTTACAATCCCGAGGTTGTAAAAAAACTCCAAGAAGCAGTTAGCTCAGGATCTCATGAGGTATATCAAGAGTATGCAGATCTTGTAAATCTTCGAAATCCCGCAATGCTCAGGGATTTAATGGAGCTGAAATTTCCCATAAAATCCAATAAGGCTGAACCTTGTGATGTAAAGCAGCTGCTAAAAAAGTTTGATTCTGCAGGCATGAGTCTTGGTGCCTTATCTCCTGATGCCCATGAAACACTTGCCGAAGCAATGAATAGTTTGGGAGCTAGATCTAATTCTGGAGAAGGTGGAGAGGCAAAGGAAAGATATGGCACTTCCAAGATGTCCAAAATAAAACAGGTCGCTTCTGGTCGCTTTGGCGTCACGCCTGAGTACCTGGTTAATGCAGAAGTTTTACAAATTAAGATTGCGCAGGGCGCGAAACCAGGAGAAGGCGGACAACTTCCTGGAGGCAAGGTAAACGCTTTAATAGCTAAGCTTAGATATTCAACTCCTGGAATCACCCTAATCTCACCACCGCCTCATCATGACATTTATTCGATTGAGGACTTAGCTCAGCTAATCTTTGATTTAAAACAAGTAAACTCAAAAGCATTGGTTTCTGTGAAATTAGTATCTGAGCCTGGAGTGGGAACAATTGCAGCTGGTGTTGCAAAAGCTTATGCAGATTTAATAACTATATCTGGTCATGACGGCGGAACGGGTGCAAGTCCTTTATCCTCAATTCGTTATGCAGGTTCTCCATGGGAACTTGGTTTATCTGAAGCGCATCAAGCTTTGAGAGCTAGCAATTTACGACATAAAGTTAGACTTCAAGCTGATGGTGGTCTAAAAACTGGGTTAGATGTCGTCAAAGCAGCAATTCTTGGCGCAGAATCGTTTGGTTTTGGAACAGGTCCAATGATTGCTATGGGCTGTAAATATTTAAGAATTTGCCATCTCAATAATTGTGCTACAGGCGTAGCAACTCAAAGAAGAGATATCATTGATCATCACTTTATTGGGGAAAAAGATCGAGTTATTAATTACTTCACATTTATTGCAAATGAAGTGCAAAAAATCTTAGTTAGACTAGGGGTTCCTAATCTCGAATCTATCATTGGCCAAACGAAGTATCTTAAAGATATTACGCAAGATAATATCACTACAGAAAACATAGACTTATCACCAATTTTATACTCTGACGAGAAATTAACTGCTCCCCATTATTGCACTACTTCATCAAATGATCCCTGGGACAAAGGAAATTTAAATTTAAAAATTCTTAAAGATATTAAATCTTCAATTTCTAATGACCATAAATCTGATTTTCATTATGAAATTTCAAATCGTGATAGATCTGTTGGTGCACAGGCTTCAGGTTTTATTGCATCATTGTATGGTGAGAAAGGGCTCAAGCAAAAACAAACCCTTAATTTTACTGGATCAGCAGGTCAAAGTTTTGGCGTATGGAATGCCGCCGGCTTAAATTTAAAATTAAATGGTGATGCTAATGACTATGTAGGCAAGGGCATGAACGGCGGTAAAATAGTTATCTCAAGCTCTGCTGAATATGCCTCTCAAGAGTCTCCAGCTGTTTTGGTAGGAAATACAGCATTATATGGCGCAACAGGTGGCGAGCTATATGTAGGCGGATGTGTTGGCGAAAGATTCGCAGTAAGAAATTCTGGAGCATCTGCTGTCATTGAAGGTGCAGGAGATCATTGCTGTGAATATATGACGGGCGGACATGTTACTGTATTGGGAAAAGTAGGGGCGAATTTTGGAGCCGGAATGACGGGAGGCTTTGCATATGTTCTTGATACAGATAGAAGATTCTTCGATCAATGTAATCGAAGTCTAATTAATTTAGATAGAATTGTTAGTGAAGAAATGGAATCTCATAGAAAATTTTTAAAACAAATCCTCGTTCGACATATCAAAGAAACTAAAAGCGAAAGAGCAAAATTCATTTTAGATGAATTTGATAGATATGAACCATCATTTTGGTTAGTATCACCAGCAGCTTTGAATATCCAGGATCTATTAAAAGCAACTACAGCGAATGCAGCTTAATTTTAATCTTGAAGGCCTTTTTGAAGATTTTTTATTTCAAATGAATTTGTCACTATTGCATCTGATATTTGATTAAGCAGTATCAAATTTAACTTACCTTTTTTAATTTTTTTATCTCTAAATATATATGGCTTTAACTCTCGGTATTTGTATTGGCTGAGAGATAAGTCAAATTCAAACTCTTGCAATAACTCAATAATCTCTTGATGTTCTTTTGCAGTAATAAGATTTTCTAAATAGGAAATCCTAGACGCAATCTTCATCCCTTTAGCGACAGCTTCTCCATGAAGAATTTTTTTATATTTACTCTGAGCTTCAATAGCATGTCCAAAAGTATGACCAAAATTCAAAATTGCACGAATGCCATTTTCTTTTTCATCCTTGGTAACAATCTTTGCTTTGGTTTGAATGGATGAAAAAATTATTTCCTCAATAATCTTAGGATCCATGGATAGTATTTTCTGAGAATATTTTTTAAGCAATGAAAAAAGAGATTTATCTTGAATTAACGCATATTTAATAACTTCTGCTAATCCAGCTTTAAACTCTCTGTTGGGCAGAGTATCAAGGACCGATGTATCTACGATAACAGCTTTTGGATTATAAAATGCTCCAATAAGATTTTTACCAGCTGCAATATTAATTGCGGTCTTCCCGCCTACAGAAGAATCCACCTGAGCAAGCAGTGTTGTCGGTATTTGAATAAATTGAATACCCCTGAGGTATGAGCTGGCAACATAACCTGAGATATCTCCAACCACTCCACCGCCAACTGCTATTATTAGATCTGCTCTATCAAAATTATTGTTAGCTAAAAAATTTAATATTTTTTGAAAGTTTTTAAGAGATTTAGCTTTTTCTCCTCGATCAAGAATAATCTTAGAAACTTTTCCCGATCGTTTACAAATATCAGTAACTTTTTTGACTATCTTTGAGGGCACCCCATCATCTGTAATGATAAGCACCTTATTATGCTCTTTAAGCAGAGGGACAAGATTTTTTTTAGAAAGAGCTTCCTTGCTAACTACAATCCTATATTTATTTTTTCTTTGACCTGCAAATAGCTCTTTAGCCATAATTTTTAACTAGCTTTACAATCTCGTTTGCAACCTCAGAACCGCTCTTATTCTCAGTATTAATAATGTGGTCCGAAACCTCTTCATAAAGAAATTGTCTTGATTTTTGGAGATCAGCGAGGACTTTATCAGGATCTTTATCCTTCAGCAATGGTCTGTCTTTATCTTTGGCTGTTCTTTCGACTTGAGTATTTAATGGAGTATGTAGATAGAATACAGTGCCTCTTGATGCTAAAAGTTCTCTGTTTTCCTCTTCAATTACAATGCCGCCACCAGTAGCCAGCACAATTGAATTCAATGCAACCATTTCTTTTAAAGTGGCAGTTTCTCTCTTTCTAAAACCTGCTTCACCCTCTATATCGAAAATCCAATCTATTGTTACACCTGTGCTATCTTCAATTTTTTCATCAGTATCATGAAAATCTAAAAATAGCTCGCCTGCCACAATTTTACCAACCGTGGTCTTTCCTGATCCCATAGGGCCGACAATAAAAATATTCATACTTATTTTTTAAGTTGCAGATTCTATCATTTATAGGGGTAAAATAATTCTAATTCATGTATCAAAATATATTAGAGTCTAAATTAAAATTTTCATTATCTTATTTGTATGTTTACTAGATTGATAAATTGGGTATTTTCAGTCGCATTAATAGGTACCCTTGTTTCAATATTTATCATTGGGGCTGGATATTTCACTATCAAACCAAGCCTTCCTGAGATTAATTTAGTTGATGAAGACGCACTACAAATACCTTTAAAAGTTTTAACGCTTGATGGAGTTTTAATCGGAGAATTTGGTGACCAAAAAAGAAGGACGATTGAGTATGAACAAATTCCTAATAATCTTAAAAATGCTTTTTTAGCAGCCGAAGATGATCAATTTTTTCAGCATAACGGAATAAGAATTTCGTCACTTATCAGGGCTGTCTATCAAATGATTCAATCGGGAGAAATTGTCAGCGGTGGTGGAACAATAACAATGCAGGTTGTTAGAGGGTACTTGTTATCTCGTGAGCAAAAAATTATTCGAAAGATTAAAGAAATCTATCTAGCTTTTGAATTAGAAAGCAATGCAACTAAGGAGGAGATTTTTTCTTTATATTTAAATACTATTTTTCTAGGCAATAGATCATATGGAGTTGAAGCCGCAGCAAATAAATATTTCTCTAAATCTATTAATGAGCTTACTCTTGCAGAATCTGCATTAATAGCGTCTTCTGCTCAGCTTCCTTCAAGAATAAATCCTATTCGTTCTCCTGACAGATCTATTATTAGGCGTAACTGGATTTTAGGAAGAATGTATAAGCTTGGATATATTGGCAGAGCTCAGTTTTTGCTTGCTAAATCTGAGCCAATCAATTTAACCCGATTAGACTCAAACTTCGTATTGGATGGGCGATACATTGCTGAAATAGCTAGACAAGCAATGATTGATAGATATGGTTTATCAGTTTACAAGGATGGGTTGTCAGTTTTCACCACAATAGATTCTTCATTACAGCAGGCTGCTCTTGATAGTGTTGCAAAAAACTTATATGCCTACGATAAACGCCATGGCTGGCGGGAGCCTATAAATCTTCTATCAAGAATTTCTGAACCAATATTTAAGGAATTGAAAGCTGGAAATTTAGATATTTTATATGAAGAGTCAAACACACTAGATGAGCTGGGTATGAGGCAGCGGAACATATCTGTAATAAGAGATTTTTTTGAAGAGACTATAAATTTAGACAAACATTCAGGTGGAATAGTTATTGACGTAAAACCTGAGAGGGTTATGTATTTAAATAATTCCTTTCAATTAGAGAGTTTATTTTGGGATGATTCTTATAAATGGGCTAGACGAAAAATAGATATTAATAAATTAGGTCCAAGACCTCAAAATTTTTATGACATTCTTCGTATGGGCGATTTGATATATTTATCCAAGAAAAATGGAAATTACTATCTTGATCAAGTTCCTGATGCTGAAGTAGCGTTTATTTCTACAGATCCATCTAATGGTGCAATCAAGACATATATTGGAGGACTGAATTTCTCAAAAAGTAATTTTGATAGAGTTAAACAATCCTATCCTCAAGCTGGCTCAAGTTTTAAGCCATTTATTTATGCCTCAGCTTTTGCTAATGGTTATAAAGCGTCAGATAAAATTAATGATGCCCCTATTATATTTGAGGATTCTAACCTAGAGAGTAGTTGGAGGCCCGAAAATTATACTGGTAAATTTTACGGACCTATTAGACTTAGAGAAGCGTTAGTTCAGTCAGTAAATTTAGTTTCTATTAAATTATTAAGAGAGATGGGAATTCCGCTTGCACAAGATTATTTATCAAGGTTTGGCTTCCCTCTATCCAGGCTGGCTCCAGATTTATCGTTAGCACTTGGATCATCAAGCTTTTCTCCAGCAGAGATGGTCCGAGCGTACAGCCTCTTGGCTAACTCTGAAGCTTCAAAAGATTTATTTTTTATAGAGCGCATAGAAGATAGAAATGGAAAAACTATTTTTCAAAATCCCAAAGTGGAAAATAAGCAAAAAAATTTTGATGCCTTTCCATGGTTTCAAACTCAATTAGCAGAAGAGATCAAACCTTTTTATTTATTGCCTCCCATTTCAAAAAAACCAATGGAAACGATTGATCCCAGAGTAACTTTTATCACAAAAGATATATTACGTGAGGCCCTTTCAAAGGGCAGCAATGGAAGAAAGACTGAAGTTTTGAACAGGAATGACATTGCAGGAAAAACTGGAACAACCAATGATGCGATAAGCACATGGTTCTCTGGTTTGCACAATGATTTGGTAACAACTGTATGGATTGGAACTGATGATTTCTCATCCTTGGGAGATAATGAATTTGGATCTACAATTGCTTTGCCTACTTGGGTTGATTTTATGAGTAAAGCACTACCCATATTGCCTGAAGAAGAATGGAAAATTCCTAAAGGTCTATCTTATGTAAGGGTTGATCGTGAAACCGGTCAGCCAGTTGATGAAAACAGTAAAAACTCTTACTTTGAACTGTTTTTAGATGAGGGAATTTAGCTTTTAAAAATGCTTTTACAAATAAGTGACCAGTAACTTTCTATATAACTACTGGGAATTTCCTTGAATTTATTTCTAATAAACCTAGAAATCATACCTTCCATTATTGAAGTAATAAGGTGGGCACTTTGACCTGCAGTAAGTTGCAAAGACTCTTTTTTTGAAGATAGCAACTGTTTTATTGACAGCTCTAATCTTTCATAGAATTGATTCACAGAGTCTATTACATTCTGCTCGCTCGGCCCTAATGCTTCACGAGATAGGATGCGTGCAAAGCCTTTGTTTTTTTCTAAAAATATTGCATAAAAAAAGAAAATTAATCTAACTTTTTCTTCAGCCTCAATATCATTATCTTTTTTAATTTCCCCTACTTTATGAAAAACTGTTTGGTCGCAGAATGAAAATAATTCTAAAAATATAGACCTTTTACTAGGAAAATGTCTATAGAGCGCAGCTTCAGTTATCCCACTTTCTGCTGCAAGAACAGCTGTTGTAACTTTCGTAGCATCTCTTTCTTCTAAAAGCTTTGCTAAGCTTTGCAGGATAATTTGTTTTCTGTCTTTTGACATTGTTTTAGCTTATATCAATCTTAATTGTTTCATCAATTCTTTTTAGCTGATTGAGAAACATATTTTGTATTTCTTCTAGTCTCCTAGGAGAATTTGCTTCAAACCGTAAAACAAGCTTTGGGGTTGTATTTGAAGCTCTAAGTAAACCCCATCCATCATCAAAGTTTACTCTTATTCCGTCTATTGTAATTTTTTGACACCCCCCAAAGTCAGATTGCGAAACAAAGTCTTCGACTAGTTTAAATTTTTTATCTTCCTTAATGTCTATATTGATTTCTGGGGTTGAGTAGGCTTTTGGCAGCTCATCAAAAAGAGCTCCAATGGAGGATTCAGAGTTTTTAATTATTTCTATCAATCTAAATGCCGAGTAGTGACCATCATCAAAGCCATACCACTGATCATTAAAGAAGATATGACCACTCATTTCTCCAGCAAGAGGGGCATTTGTTTTTTTTAGAGTATTTTTAATATGAAAATGCCCTGTAGGAGACATTATAGGTATTCCACCAGCTTGAGAAACAATTTCAGAAAGTAAATTTGTGCATTTCACATCAAACACTATTTCTCTTCCTTTGTTTTTTTGTAAAACTGCTTTGCTGAAAATCATCATAAGCTGATCTGGGTAAATGATCTCTCCTAGATTGCTGACCACTCCAAGCCTATCACCATCTCCATCAAATGCTATTCCAATATCTGCACCTTCCTCTTTAACAGTTTTTATAAGGTCTTGAAGGTTTTCTATCTTGCCTGGATCAGGGTGATGGTTAGGAAAATTCCCATCAATTTCACAAAATAACTCAACCACTTCATAGCCTAATGAACGCATTAATTTGGGTCCGATTTTCCCAGCTGCGCCATTTCCACAATCAACAACAATTTTAATTTTTTTTGAGCTATTAGATTTTTGCGAAATTACTTCTCCAATATATTCATCTATTAGGTCCTCTTTAAAAATTTCAGATCCAGGTTCTTTAAATAAATTTTTTTTATTTGAAATTAAATCAAGCATTTCTGTTCCTGAGACCGGAGAGTCATTGATTACAATTTTAAAGCCATTGTAATTTTTTGGATTATGACTTCCCGTTATCATAACGCCAGACTTAGATTTTAATTTTTTGGCAGCAAAATACAAAAGAGGGCTTGTTACCAACCCTACATTGACAATATTTATTCCAAGAAATCTTAATTCCTTTGAAAGTAAGGCTAATATTTCATCTCCAGAAAGCCGCCCATCTCTTCCAAGTGCTAATTCATTAACCTTTTCGTCATAACACTTATTTGCTATGGCAGATGCTATAGCTTTTATTGAATATTCATTGATTTGATTGGGGACTATCCCACGAATATCATATTCCCTAAAAATGGATTCATCGATCATGGCAATTTTAATTTCATTATATGAGTTGTTTTGTCATAATAGCTGAGACTTAAAACCATAGACAACATGTTTCTTAATACAGACTCAAAATTTATTTGGTTGAATGGAGATTTTCAACCATTTAATGATACAAATATTCATCTCTTATCAAATACTCTCCATTACGGAATGGGAGTTTTTGAGGGAGTTCGAGCCTATGAAACAAAGAAAGGCGGCGCTATATTTAGATTAACTGAGCATACAGAAAGGTTATTTTCTGCAGCATCAAAAATTAATATCACAATTCCATATTCTTTGGATGAATTATGCCAAGCTCAGATAGATACAATGTCTAAAAATAAACTTAGTGAGGGCTACATAAGACCTATTGTTTTTCTTGGTAATGAGTCTATGGGTTTAAGATCACAGGATTCACTTTCAGTGAATGTTGCTATTGCTTGTTGGGAATGGCCATCCTACATGGATCCAGATGCAAAAAAAAATGGTATTTCAGTTATAAAATCTCCTTTCCAGCAATATGATAATCCTCTGTACTCAAATAATAAGATTATTGGCACATATGTTAATTCAATTATGGCCGTGAATGATGCTATTTCAAAGGGCGCAGAAGAGGCAATATTGATGGATAAAAATGGCTATATTTCTGAGGGTAGTGGCGAAAATCTTTTTGTGGTAAAAAATGAAGCAATAATTACTCCAACTACAGATCATTGTTTAAATGGTATTACTAGGCAAAGTGTTATATCTATTGCTAAAAATCTTCATTACTTAGTTGAAGAGAGAAATCTATCTTTTGATGATTTATTAGAAGCTGATGAGGCTTTTTATTCTGGAACCGCTGTTGAGATTACTCCAATTACAACTGTTGATGGGACTAAAATTGGTTCAGGCATTATTGGTCCAGTGACAGAAGTTCTACAGAAAAAGTATTCTGAAATAGTCTGCGGTGAAGATAGTAGCTATTCGGACTGGCTTACTACAATTTAATCATAGCTATACATTGAATCAAAAATTAAACATTGCTATATCAAGCTATCGTAGCGCTCCATTTGGAGGTGGTCAGGGGATATTTATTTATGAGCTATCCAGAGCTTTGCAGGCTCTTGGACATAATGTTGATATAATTTCCGGCCCACCATATCCTAACCTAGAACCAGAGATCAATTTAATCAAATCACCTGGATTGGATTTATTTAGCACATTTGTATTGCAAGATCGGATTTCACTTCTTAGAAATAAAAAAAATAAATCTCTGGATGATTGGTATGAATTTTTCTCTGCTTTGTTAGGCGGGTTTCCTGAAATTAAAACATTTGGAGGCAGGCTTAAAGAATTACTACGTAATTCATCATATGATATCTTGATTGACAATCAATCAATTAGTTTTGGTATTCTGGAAATTCAGAAAAATCTTCCTGTCTTAGAAATCATTCATCATCCCATCACCAAAGATTATAAATATGATATTAAATTTTCAAAAGGAATTATTCAAAAAATTTCAAAATGGCGTTGGTTCTCTTTTTTAAATATGCAAAAAAAAGTTGCTCCAAAGCTAATGGCTATTTCAACTCCATCATTGAGCTCAAAAAATGATATTGCTAGAGATTTTAATGTTTCATGCAAGAAAATTTCTGTGATCCCTAATGGAATTGATTTTGAAGTTTTTTCTCCTAAAAGTAATATTACTCGAATCACAGGCCAACTCATCACAACAGCAAGCGCCGATGTTCCCTTAAAAGGATTAGATTTCACCTTAAAAGCTATTGCGGAATTAATTAAAGATTATCCTTATCTTCGATTGATTATTATTGGTGCTCCTAGAATAGGTGGTCACACCGAGCGCCTAATAAAAAAACTTAAAATTGAAGCTAATATAGTTTACAAAACAAATTTAACAAAAGAAGAAATTGCAATTGAATATGCAAATAGCAATATTGCAATTGTGAGCTCACTGTACGAAGGGTTTGGTTTTCCGGTTGGGGAGGCTATGGCATGCAGTATTCCCTTGATAGCTACAAATGTAGCATCTATTCCCGAAATCACTGGAAATTTTGCAGAGTTAGTCCCTGCGTGTGATTCCAAGAGTATTGAGGATTCAATACGAAATATTTTATCTAACCCTTTCGAATATCAGAGCAGGGCAAATGAGGGTAGAAAACATATAATTGATAATTTTGATTGGAAAAAAATCGCTCAATCATATGAGAATTTAATTTATAAAACAATTGATAAATTTGAATGCTAACCTTTAATTTTAAAAAAATTAATTTACCACCTGACTCAAAAGTTCTTGATGTTGGATGTGGGGAAGGGCGACATATTTTTGGCATTTTAAATGAATT
This sequence comes from uncultured SAR86 cluster bacterium, assembly GCA_902596165.1. Taxonomy (GTDB): domain Bacteria; phylum Pseudomonadota; class Gammaproteobacteria; order Magnimaribacterales; family D2472; genus D2472. The sequence continues at coordinate 11,916 of CACJSU010000016.1, forward strand.
TGAAAATGTGTCTTGTTATGGTTTAGATCAAGATGCTTTATCTTTAAATAAGTGCAAAGAAGGATTAGAATTTTTCAAAGAGCTTGATTGTAATGGCACCATTTTTCAACAAGGTTCAGTTTATCAACTTCCTTATGAAGAAAATTTTTTTGATCTTATTATTTGCTCAGAAGTTCTAGAGCATCTAGAAGACTACCATGCTGCAATTAATGAAATCTATAGAGTTTTAAAGCCCGGAGGTAAATTTTTGACTAGCGTTCCTTCATATTGGCCTGAAAAAATTTGCTGGTCCCTATCATCCGGCTATCAAAATATGCCTGGCGGACATGTAAGAATCTTTAAAAAACGTCAAGTGATAAATGAGATCATTGATCATGGATTTAAGTATGATCATGCAGAGAGATTTCATGGCTTGCATAGTGCTTATTGGTGGCTCCGATGCTTTTTTTGGGAAACTCAAGATTCAAATTACTTTGTTAAGATTTATAAAAAATTTCTTGAATATCAAATTCTTGAAAGCCCATCATGGCTGAATAATTTTGAAAAAATTATTAATCCTATATTTGGAAAAAGCATCGCATTTTACTTTGAAAAGAAATGAAAGGGTTTCCAAATACATCTCATCTTGATCCTAGTTCTCTTGATGGATTAAACCATTTAGGTAAATTTTTAGAGAATGCCCAATTACATTCTGGAGCTATTCCTTCCAATAAAGATGGCTCGCATGATCCGTGGGACCATCTTGAGGCCGTCATGGGGCTAACTACTTTAGGTTATATCGATCAAGCTCTTAAAGGTCTTAATTGGATGGTTAAAAATCAAAATAAGGACGGCAGTTGGTATAACTTATATCTAGATGAAGAGCCATTAGAGCTTAATAAACAGACGAATTATGCCTCATATATTGCTGTTGCTGTTTGGCACTTTTATTTACTTACTAATGATATTGATTATCTTAGAAATTTTTGGGAGCCAGTTAAGAAAGGTATTTTATTTTCGATTTCTCTTCAGCATAAAAATGGAGCCATTGCATGGAATATAGATGAATCTGAAAAAATTGATGAAGATTATCTTTTGACTGGATGTAGTTCCATTTCAAAAAGTCTTGAGTGTGCGATAGCGATTTGCCAAGTTTTAGAACATCAGAGCTTTGAATTAGCGTGGAGGGAAGCACGTTCAAAACTAATAACGGCACTTGAAAATCCGGCAGAAATCTTTGATCTAAAGAAAGATCGTAGTAGATTTTCAATGGATTGGTATTATCCTATTTTGGGCGGTATTAATTCCGAACAAAGAATAGCCAGTCTTGTAGAAAATATTAATGATTCTTTTTGGGTCAGGGGCCTTGGGATCAAATGTGTCGCAGATGAACCATGGGTAACTGTTGCTGAGACCAGTGAATGTTCTATTGCATTTAAGAAAATTGGAGAAGATAAGATTGCATTGGAGCTACTTCTTAATGCTATTGCTATAGTTGATAAAAAAGACATACCTTATATGGGCTGGCAATTTCATGAAAATATTTATTGGCCTGAAGAAACGCCATCCTGGACTTCCGGAGCATGCATCCTCGCTGCTGATGCAAATCATCAACTGACCCCTGGCGCTGATTTATTTATCAAACAACAGTTTAAGCCTTAGTTAGACAAACGATAGTATCGACTCGTTCGTGAAGTTGAAAACCTTCTGTCAAAGCTTTTTGATATATTAGATACGGCGCTTGCCCACCATCCTCTGGTTTTTCATAAATATCATGAATAACTAGCGCTCCGTTAGAGTGAAGTTTCGAGTTCCAATTATCATAATCATTCATTGCAGATTTTTCAGTATGGCTGCCATCAATAAACAATAGTCCTAATTCTGTTTTCCACGAAGGCGCAATAGAATTCGCATTTGCTAGAATTGGAATGATCCATTTGCTCTCATCAAATTGCTGGAGGTTTGCTTGCATTAAGGGTACCGTATTGATTCGGCCTAATTTTTCATCATAGATCTCTGGATCAAAATAATCTTCACCGAGTTGGTGCTCTTCCGAGCCAGAATGATGATCTATTGTATAAACAAGTTGATTATGAATTGAACTTCCTGCCGCAATGTAAAGAGCCGATTTTGCCCCAAAGGTACCAATTTCTAGCGCAGGTCCATAATGAGAAAATTCTTCTGCCCATTTAGTTAATGCTAAGCCCTCATGACTGGGCATGAATCCTTTAAGGTTATTTAATTGTTCAAAGTTCATATCACTTGTAAAAGTTTTTTCCTAGAGTGGATTTAAATCTCCTATGCATCCAAAGGTATTCAGCCGGATGTTGCAGGATCTTTTTTTCTATCAGGTCATTAATTTTCTGCGCTAACTCTTGTGAATTTAGCCCCACATGATCAATTAATTCTATATTAAGAACTAGTTTTTCATTCTCATAAAATGAGTTTAAAAATAATAAATTTGCATTAGTCGCATCAACAATTTTTCTTGTTGTAGTGATCGTAGCAGCATTTTGGTTGAAAAATTTTAATTTTACAGAATGATCCCATCCATAATCTTGATCTATTGCATACATGACACTCTTGCCAGATTTAAGCCATTTCATAAATTTACGTGGATTCTTTTTATCTGCAATATCTTTAATGCTAGAAAGCCGTCCACTATCTTGAATTTTATTCATTGCAGGAGAATTATGTGATCTGCTTACACCATATACTGCCGCATTCATAGCTAAAAGACGAGCATCCAGCTCTAAGTGTTGTGAGTGCTTAAAAATGATTAAGTTACCGTTATTATTATCATTGCTAGATAAAAGCTCTAAGCCAATAATCTCGTAATTCAGCTTATTTTGTATTTTTGCGTCTGGCCAAAACCAAGCTATGCCTGTTTCAATAAATGATCTTCCCATGTACAAAAAATTATCCTGCAAAAGTTTTTGTTGCTCTGCCTGTGATAAATTTGGAAAGCAAATTGCAATGTTTGCTTTAGCAATTTTTTTTCTACTTCTAGCAATAATAAATAGAAGGTTACCAAAAAATTTTCCTATTGCTGGATGCAATGAAGTTGGTAGATGGCAAAGACCTTGCCATAATGTCATCATTAACCTAATCAATTTTGTGAGTACATAAAAATTAAAGAATGTATTATTACATTAATTTAAATATACCTTTGATATGAAGTTAGTAATTTATAATCTTCTGATTTTAATACTAATCCCTGTATTCATATTCCGTATATTATTTAAGAGTTTCTCCGATTCTGATTACAGAAAGTATTTTAATAATAGGTTTGGATATGGTTTAAGAAGCCTTGAGCATAAAAAAAGGAAAATTATCTGGTTTCACGCTGTTAGTTTAGGGGAAGTGATAGGATCACAACTCCTTATCAATAAACTTGCTGAGCACTTTGATATTGTGATAACCACTTCAACGCCCACAGGCTTTAGAAGAGCAAAGGAAATATTTCCTGAAGACATTGTGATCAATTATGCTCCATGGGACTTCATATTATTTATCAATAGGTTTTTGGGTTTTTACAAGCCTGATGCCATTTTAATATTTGAAACAGAAATATGGCCATCCATGATTTCGTGCGCATATTCTAATAGCATCCCTTTATATTTGGTTAACGGCAGGCTTAGTCACAGATCTTATAAAGCATATGCATTATTATCATGGCTATTAAAAGATTCATTAAAAAAAATAACTTATTCTTTTGTTCAAACTAGCAATCATAAAGAACGTTTTTTAAAACTTGGTATTAAAGAGAGTTGTATTCAGGAAGTGGGTTCAGTTAAGTTTGATATATCTAGTATTAATGTAAATCCAGTAAAGAATCCTCCTTTTATTTTGGGCGCAAGCACTCACCCAGGAGAAGAGAAGAAATTACTAAATGCATATCTCAGGCTGATATCTAAGATAAACCTAAAACTGTTTATTTGTCCTAGACATATTGAGCGAGCAGATGACATAGCCAAGCAAGCAACTTTAATGGGATTGAAGACAAAATTATTTTCAAACAAAGAATTGAATGATTTCGATGTTTGTATTATTGATAATGTGGGGTTTTTACCAAACTTCTATGCATCTTCATTAATCTCATTTGTTGGAGGTAGTCTAGTTCCTAGAGGAGGACATAATTTAATTGAACCTGCTGCTTTAGGATCTCCAATTATTATTGGCCCTCACACATTTAATTTTGAGGATATTGTGCGGAAATTTGTAAATGATGATGCATGCATCATAGTTAATAGTGAGGATGAATTGTTTGATGCAATCGAGCTTCTTGCTCAAAATTCTAATATAGCTAATCAATATGCAAGCAGGGCTAAAAAAGTTGTTGAAAAAAATAAAGGCTCAACAGAAGTTCAAGCATCTTATATAATCAATCAGCTAGGAGAATAAAATTGAAGCTTATAACAGCAATTATTAAGCCATTTAAATTAGAAGAAGTCCGTGAGTCTCTAGATAAAATTGGTATTACTGGTATGACTATTACTGAGGTAAAAGGGTTTGGGAGGCAGAAGGGCCACACAGAGTTATATCGAGGGGCTGAATACGTAATTGATTTTTTACCTAAAATTAAAGTGGAAATAGCCGTATCTATTGATCAACTTGATGAAGCTATCAATGCAATAACTAAAAGTGCAAGCACTGGAAAAATAGGTGATGGAAAGATTTTTATTTCTGCCCTTGATCAAGTTATTAGAATTAGAACTGGTGAGACTGACCAAGACGCAATCTAAAAGTATTTGAAAGTTAATAAGAAACCCATCGTATTTCTGTTAGGTCCAACTGCATCTGGTAAAACTGAATGGGCTATTAACTGGCAAAGCCAATTCGAAGATTTTGAAATCATCAGCGTTGACTCTGTCATGGTTTATAAAGAATGCAATGTAGGATCTGCAAAACCATCTAAGTTTATTTTAAAAAAACATCCTCATCATTTAGTTAACTCTGTTTCACTCAATCGCATATTTTCTGTTGCAGATTTTTATCAAGCAGCCATTAAATTAATTGAAAATATTCATTCTCAAAACAAGATTCCATTAATGGTAGGGGGGAGCATGATGTATTTTAACCTTTTAAAAAATGGGCTGAGTGCTTTGCCGTCTGCAAATGAATCCTTACGGAAGGATTTAGAAACCAGGATGCTTGAAAAGGGAATAGAAGCTCTTTACGCAGATCTAAAAAAGCTTGATCCGAAAGCCGCCCAAACCATTAAATCAAAAGATTCTCAGAGAATTATAAGAGCAATTGAAGTTATAACTTTAACTGGAATGAGCATAAATGATAGTCTGTCATCTATAAAACCAAATAGGTTAGATGAAAAATTTGAATTGGTAGAGTTTGGAATCTTTCCCAAAGAAAGATCTGAGCTTCATAAAAGAATAGAATCTAGGCAGGGCAAATTAGTTGGAGAAAGCTTGCTTGAAGAAATAATCCAAATTAAAAGTGACTTCAATATTTCTTCTACTCACCCTGCTATGAAAGCAATAAATTATAGACAGGGATTAAATGTAATTGAAGGAAAGATAGAAAGGTCTCAACTCTTTGAGAAGTCTCTTTTTGCTACACGCCAATTTGCTAAAAGACAATGCACATGGATGCGAGGATGGAAAAATTTGAGAAATTTTGATTTGCATCAATGGGGAGATGCTACCGAGGAGTTAAAAAAGCAACTTAATTTACTTGAAATCATTTAATTCTAAGGATTTACCCCCCAAATTGTATTTATAATTAAACTTTAAATTTATAGGTATCTACGTGAATTGGGATAATCAAAACAATCAGGATCCATGGGGCCGGAAAGACCAGGACGAAGTTTCATTTGATGATTTAATCAAAAAGTTTTCAGTAATGTTTGGAAAACAAGGTTCAGGTTCTAATGGGTCTTCTGGTGGAGGTGGATTTAACTTCCCAACAAAAAGAGCCTTTTTGTATGGTTTTTTTGGTTTGCTAGTTCTCTACGCAAGCATGTCAATTTATCAGCTAGACTCTCCAGAAAGAGCAGTAGTTTTAAGATTTGGTGAATATCACGCTGAAACCGGCGAGGGTCTTAACTTTATGCTGGCTGGAATTGATGAAAGGTATGTAGAAAATGTAGCATTAACTAGACGCTACTCACAAACAGCAAACATGCTAACCAAAGATGAAAACTTGGTTGATGTAACTATATCTGTTCAGTACAGAATAAAGAATTTAAAGGACTTTGTTTTAAATGTCCGTGATCCAGAAAGCAGCCTTAGGGAAGCTACAGAAAGTTCTTTGCGGCATGTGGTGGGTGATAATACCTTAGAGGAAACTCTTACAACTGGTCGTGAAAAGATTGCTCAAGATGTAGATACAAGACTTCAGAGCTATCTAGATTTATATGCAACAGGGCTAGTAGTGCAGCAGGTAAATATTGAAAAGACTGATCCTCCTTCAGCTGTGAAAGCTTCTTTTGATGATGTTGTTGCGGCTAGAGAAGATAAAGAAAAATTACAAAATGAAGCTGATAGGTATGGACTTTCAATTGTTCCAGAAGCTAGAGGTCAAGCTTTTGCTAGGATCCAAGCGGCCGAAGCATATAGAGAAGAAGTTGTAGCTAATGCTGAGGGTGAAGCTGTTCGCTTTGATAAATTATTAGCTGAGTATCAAAAAGCACCTAAAGTAACCAGAGATAGACTTTATCTTGATGCATTACAAGGCTTATATAGTAATTCAACTAAAGTATTGATGGATGTAGAGGGCGGCAATAACTTAATGTACCTCCCATTGGATAAAATTTTAGAGCAAAACAAATCAGAGGAGGAAGAGTAATGACTAAAGGAATGAATCTCTTGGTTCTTGCAGGGCTTATTCTTGCATTGATTCTTAATAGTATTTTTGTAATAGATGAGAAAGAAGATGGAATTGTATTTCAATTCGGTGAAGCAATTAGATCTGATCTTCCAACTGGTTTAAATTTTAAATTACCAATCATCCAAAATGTAAAGAAATATGATTCAAGGTTGCAAACCCTTGATGAAGAACCAAATAGAATTTTAACAGTTGAGAGTAAATATCTTATTGTTGATTCGTTTGTAAAATATCGTATTACCAACGTTAGAACATTCTATGATGCTACCAGTGGAAGCTTCATTAACTTAAATAATCTATTAGGGCAAAGGACTGCATTTGAATTGAAAAATCAATTTGGCCGCAGAACAGTGACTGAATTAGTTTCTGGTGAAAGAGATCAGCTGATGAGTGATATGCGAGAAAATTTAGGCGACTCTGTATCGGATTTAGGTATCGAAATCATTGATTTCAGAGTTAAAAGAATCGACTTGCCACCAGAGCTGAGTAACTCTGTTTATGAAAGAATGCGTTCAGAAAGAAATAGGCTGGCTGAAGAGTTGCGTGCTGAAGGTAATGAGCTTTCAAATGAAATTCGATCGACAGCAGATAAAGAGAAAGTCATAATTTTGGCCGAAGCATATAAAACTGCAGAACAAATCAGAGGTGATGGTGATGCTAAGGCCGCTGCAATTTATGCAGAATCCTTTTCTAAAGATCCAGAATTCTACGAATTCACTAGAAGCATGAGAGCTTATGATGCTACTTTTAATAACAAGTCAGATGTTTTGCTGATTGATCCTAAATCCGATTTCTTTAAATACTTGAATAAGTCAAAAGGCGATAATTAGCATCCCATGAGCAACAATACCCTTATCTTGGGCTTACAGTGGGGTGATGAGGGTAAAGGAAAAATTGTCGATGCTTTGGCCGAAACTTCCGAAGCAGTATGTCGTTTTCAAGGCGGCCATAACGCTGGACATACTCTAAAAGTCGATGGCGAGCAAAAAGTTCTTCATCTAGTTCCTTCAGGCATTCTTCACCCTTCGGTTCATTGCGTCTTGGGTAATGGTCTTGTTTTGTCTCTTTCGGCTTTAGCTAAAGAAATTCAGGAATTACAAGAAAGCGATATTAATTTCACAGACCGTTTTTACGTAAGTGAAGATTGCTCTTTAATTCTGCCTACTCACATAGCAATTGACCAAGTACGAGATAAAGAAGAAGGTATTGGAACAACCGGCAGGGGGATTGGTCCGGCATATGAAGATAAAATTGCTAGACGTGCAATACGTTTTGGAGATTTAAAAAATCTTGAAGAACTCAAAATAAAATTATCAACATTGGTTAATTATCACAACCAAATTTTGCAGAATTTATATAATGCTCAACCAGTAATTTTTGAGGATGTTTTAGAAGAGTTAATGAGCAACATGGATCTTTACGATGAATATCATTGCAAAACTCAGGATCTTTTAAGACTTTGGGTGAAACAGGGCAAAAGCATTCTTTTTGAGGGTGCGCAGGGTTCAATGCTAGACATTGATCATGGAACCTATCCGTATGTGACCTCCTCTAGCACAACTGCAGGTGGTTTATCATCAGGGTTGGGTGTTGGCCCGCGGCATATTGATTCCATTTTGGGCATCACTAAGGCATATACTACTCGTGTTGGTGAAGGGCCTTTCATCACTGAGTTGTTTGATTCCAATGCAGAGCAGTTGGCAAAAGTTGGGCATGAATTTGGTGCAACAACCGGACGCCCAAGAAGATGCGGGTGGTTAGATTTAAAAGCTTTAGAAACTATAGTTTTCATTAACTCTGTTACTAATCTCTGCATCACAAAATTAGATGTCCTTGATGGCTTTGAAGAAATTAAAGTGTGCATTGATTATGACAAAGATCAGCTACCGATTTATAAATCTTTCTCTGGTTGGATGCAAGATACATCCAATGCTAGATCTTTTGATGATTTACCTAAAGCTGCTCAGGACTATATACTATTTATTGAGGAGACTCTGGATTGTCCGATTGGCATTGTTTCGGTAGGACCATCAAGAGATCAAACAATTTATAGAGACTAGTTCTATCAATTCTGGAGAGATATGAGAAACCTTCTAACTTCACTCGTCCTGCTTTTTGTTTTTACTGTAGCTATCTTTTTTGGAGGTGCGGTTTTAAAAGTTTTTGGAACATTGGATGGACCAGGAGTCATAGAGGGAAGAGTTCTTCCAGAAAAAGCGCTTGAAGATAGAGCGGCTAGAATCAATGTAGTTAAATCAGAATTAGAGGTTTTGGATGAAAAACAAATTCTCTTTGGCGATTTGCATGTTCACACAACCTATTCAACAGATGCATTCATGTGGTCTTTGCCTTTTATGAATGGCAAAGGAGCCTCGCCATTAGCCGATGCATGTGATTATGCGAGATTTTGTTCAGCCTTAGATTTCTGGTCTATCAATGATCATGCCGAAGCAAGCACTCCAAGAAAATGGCTTGATACCAAACAAAGCATTCAACAATGCAATAATTTAGCAGAAGGAACAGATGATTTGGTTAGTTTTTTAGGGTGGGAATGGACTCAAGTTGATCCGAACCCTGACAATCATTATGGTCATAAAAATGTTATTTTTTTAGAAACAGACGATGCTTTAGTTCCACCAAGAGCCATTGGTTCGGGAGGGGTTGCACCATTGGTAATGAGGCTGGGCTTGCCTTGGACCATGTCTGCTTTACCTGCAACTTTAGATTTAAAAAATAGAGACAGATTTTTTGCATTTGATAAATTTTTTGAGGAAATTAAGGCAACACCTATTTGCCCAGAAGGAGTTAATACCAGAGATCTTCCTGTAAATTGTTATGAGGAGGCAACTAATCCAAATATTTTGTTTCAGAAGTTAAAAGATTGGGAGACGCCTTATATGGTCATTCCTCATGGCACAACATGGGGGTTTTATACTCCGCCAACATCAGATTGGAAAAAACAGCTTAAAGATTTTCAAGATGATGAATCTCAGTTTTTGTTTGAAATTTATTCTGGTCATGGAAACTCTGAGGAATATAGAACATGGAATGATGCGGGGATTAATGCAAAAGTTGAGGTATTTTGCCCTGAGGAAAGCCAAGATTTTTTACCAACCTGCCAACAGGCAGGCAATATTATGGCTGAAAGATGCGAAGATTCTGGGATGGATGCAGCAACATGTAAGTATTTGGTGGATCAAACTAAACTATTTGCCGCCCAAATGGGTTCAACAGGATATGCTGCAGTGAATGAAACTGACCCAGATGATTACTTAAATGCAGGACAGTGTAACGACTGTTTTCTGCCATCCTTTAACTATAGGCCGCAAGGATCAGCGCAGTATGTTTTAGCTTTAAGTGATTTTACTGACAAACAAAATCCAAAGCGTTTTAAATTTGGATTTATTGGTTCCAGTGACAATCATGGTGCTCGACCCGGCACCGGTTTTAAAGAAATTGATCGACTTCACAATACCGAAGCAAATGGCTTCAATGATCCGTTGTTTGAAAAGTTAAGTGATCTAAGACGCCCTAAGGGGAAATTAGAGCCATCCTATGTTGATTTAGGTAACACTTCCTTGACCAGCATTATGGATCTAAATATAGCCACGGATGCTGAAAGACAAAGTGCATATTTTATGTCTGGAGGATTGGTTGCTGCTCATTCAACATCTAGAAAGAGGGAATCAATTTGGGATGCATTAGAAAGAAAAGAGGTTTATGCGACCTCGGGACCAAGGATTCTTTTATGGTTTGATGCCGAAACTAAATCTGAGTCTTTATCAATGGGCTCAGAAGTGAATAGCAATGAATCACCAGTATTTACTGTGAAAGCAGCAGGCTCTCTTAAACAAAAACCTGGCTGTCCTGATTATAGTAATAATGGATTAACAAAAGAGCGCCTAGAGAAAATTTGTAATTCGGAATGTTACAACCCTAGCAATGAAAGAAGAGTCATTACACGCATTGAAGTGATTAAAATTTTGCCACAACAATATGAGAATGAGCCAGTTGAAGGGCTTGTAGAAGATGTATGGAAGACATTCCCATGTAATAGTACGAGTTGTAAGGTGTCATTTGAAGATGAGCAATTCTCCATCGGCAGAAGAGATGCCGTTTATTATGTTAGGGCTATTGAGGAGCCCTCTCTTAAACTTTCAGCAGACCCATTGGGATGTGAATTCGATGAAAATGGCAAATGCATCAAAACTGAAATATGCAGAGTGGGGGTTCATGAGAATAGAGGAGACTGTCTTGCGCCTGCAGAAAATAGAGCTTGGTCAAGCCCAATTTACGTTAACTACCCTTCTTAAGACAGTCTGTTTGATTTGTTTTTAGCCAATCATCTAGTTTGGCATTAACAAATTTATAGGAATTTGGATTAGAAAATTTCTTTGCAAGACGAATACATTCATCAATAACCACTGGATGAGCTAGTTCATTAGCGCGTATCTCAACTATTCCAAGCCATAAAATAGCTTCATCGATAATCTCTAAACTCTCACCTTCATTATTCTTTAGATCTCTTGTAATCTCTTTTAGATCATCTGCTTGTTCAAAAACATTTTCTAATCTTTGTTTAAAGTAATTAAAGCTTATCTTTTTTGGTGTATTTTCTTTCAAGAATTGATCTATCAGAGAGTGAAGATTTGATTCATGAAATATGTATTGATAGATTGCTTGAACCAAACACTCCCGAGTTTGAAGTTCTTGTTTGTACTTCCCTAGGTTTTTAGACATCTTTAGTTGAGCATTTCAACAAGGGATTGAGCAATTTCTTTGCCTTTATTTAATTTTGATGCACTTGTTCGTTCTTTGGCTTGAGATAAATTTTCAGCAGCAATTAGACCAAAGCCAATAGGCTTTTTTTCACTAACACTAACCTGCATTAACCCTTGAGCCGTTGACTCAGATATCAGCTCGTAATGCGTTGTTTCTCCTCTGATAACAACACCATATGCAATGACCCCATCTGCATCAGCTAACTCTTTTTGAGCTGCATGGACAAGTTCCCAAGCACCAGGAACATGAACAATATTTATGTTGGTGAAACCGAGTTCTTCTAAATAGGCTTTACCGGACTCTAATAATTCCTCAACGAGCTCAGCATTCCATTTTGAAGCAATAATAGTAATTTTTTTATTGACATCAATTTTTCTTGATGAGTATTTGAATCCATTCTTACTCATTGTTCAAATCCAATGACCTCAAGATCAAACCCAGAAAGGGTTGGGTATTTTACTGGGGTTCCAAGTAATTTAATTTTTTGCAATCCAAGCTCTTTAAGAATTTGTGATCCAATGCCCACAATTT
>CACJSU010000017.1 GCA_902596165.1 uncultured SAR86 cluster bacterium
ATATAACCTTAAGGCTATTCAACCACCTTAATGGAATGCTTAAAGACCAACCCAAGCTTACCAAGCTTCTTACATCCATTGAGTATCCAATGCTTCAATCTCTTATTAGGGTTGAAACCAATGGAGCAAAGATTGATGGGCTGATGCTATCAGAATACTCAGATGAGCTAGCAATTAAGATTGAAGAATTATCTAAAGCTGCATTTAAAATGGCTGGAGAAGAATTTAATATGGATTCTCCAAAGCAACTCGTTGAGATTCTTTATAACAAATTAGATTTACCTGTTCTGAAAAAAACTCCCAAGGGTCAACCTTCAACCAATGAGGATACTCTTCAGAGACTGGCTGAAGAATATGATCTTCCAAAAATTATTATTGAATACAGAGGTTTAGCAAAATTAAAGTCTACTTATACAGACAGTCTTATTGATATTCAGCACCCTGTTACAAAAAGGATTCATACTTCCTATCAACAGGCTGTTACATCAACTGGAAGACTATCTTCAACTGAACCCAATCTTCAAAATATTCCCATTAAGACTGCGGAGGGAAGAAAAATTAGAGAGGCTTTTATAGCTGAGAAAGGTAATGTTTTGATTTCCGCTGACTACTCGCAAATTGAATTAAGAATCATGGCTCATCTATCTGGAGATAAGAATTTAACTCATGCATTTAATAACAACATAGATGTTCATTCGGCTACCGCTTCAGAAATATTTAATATTTCCCTTGAAGAGGTTACACCAGAGCATCGAAGAAGCGCTAAAGCCATTAACTTTGGATTAATCTATGGCATGTCTGCTTTTGGATTAACCAGGCAGCTTGGGATTCCACGGCATGAAGCGCAAGCTTATCTTGATACATACTTTAAGAGATATAAGGGAGTTAGAAAGTATATGGATACTACAAAAGAACTTGCTAAGAAAAATCTCTTTGTAGAAACTATTTTAGGAAGAAAGCTCCATGTGGCTGCTATTAATGATTCGAATGGACTAAGACGTCAAGCTGCTGAAAGAGCCGCTATTAATGCCCCATTGCAGGGCTCTGCAGCAGATATTATTAAAAAAGCCATGATTGATGTAGATCAATGGATTGGAAAAAACAACTCAGATATAAAAATGATTATGCAGGTTCATGATGAACTAATTTTTGAGGTAAAAAAAGGTTTCGCTGATGAAGCACTCAAAAATATTATAAGCCTTATGGAAGGCTCAGTTAAATTAGACATCCCTTTAATAGTGGATGCAAACACAGGAGCAAATTGGAATGAAGCTCATTAATGATTTAACTGGCTATAGTTCCAGACCAAATTAATGGTTTTTTAACTAATCGTTCTTCTGGAGTAAGTATCTTGATTCCAAACTCTTCGCGTAAATCGCAAACCCTTTGATTCATTAAGGAGTCAGGTGATACAAAAGGCCATTTCTTATTCATTTGCCTGGTGCGTTTCCATATCTTAAATTTTATAGGAGTAAGCTTCACAGCCGCTAAGACTAATTTAAAGTAACCGGGGTCATGCCAAAAATCTTTATATAGCTGTTTGAGTTCAGGAAGTTTGTTGTAGGCTAACAATTCTTTAAGTTTCCAACTAGTGCCTGTTATAACCCATGAATCTAACATAGACTCTTGTTCTATAGAGGTATCTAGTCCAAAAATAACATGAGTTGCATCATGATCTCTAATAATTGTTGAACCAGGCTCATCAACAAGCTGTTTTTTGCCATTTGCTTGTAAGTAGGCTCGATACTCCTCTAACCCCTCAGCAAGTGTGATTTTGCAGTCTTGAGACTGAAAAGATAAATTAGTCATCCCTGAATCCTATCAGAATCTTCCTTAATTTATCAATCTCAGTTTCTTTTGAGGATGAAATTGCCAAAACCTCTATAGCATTAGTTGCCTTGCTCACTTGCTGAATTGTTTTCATTAAAATATTTTTAGATACCTTATCCGATTTAGTAAGCACAGGAACATAAGCAACATCAAAACTTTCACACAATTCAATCATTTCAAGATCAATTGGTTTAAGTGGATGCCTTATATCCATAAATACTAGTACTGCCTTGAGGGCTTTTCTATTTTTAAAATATTCTCCAAGTAATGGTCCCCAATTTTTTTTTCTTGAGTGACCTGATTTAGCAAAACCGTAGCCAGGTAAGTCAAGAAGCTTAAATCCATCTTCCACTTCAAAGAAATTAATCTCAGTTGTTCTTCCAGGAGTTTTGCTTATTCTTGCTAATTTTTTATTACCTGTTAAAGCATTCAATGCGCTTGATTTGCCCGCATTTGATCGACCGGACAATAAAACCTCTATTCCAGTATCTTCTGGAAGATTTTTTTGCTTTGTTACGCCAAATAAAAAAGCAGTATTTTTGAAAGGATTTTTCATAAGATCATTTATCTCAGGCCACGCACGACATATAATATGCCTTCTTAACCACAACGTACAATTTATGTTAAAAACTTATTTAATCATTGGCTTAAGCATGACCTCTTTGGCTATCTTTGCAGCTGAAGTTAAGATGCCTGATTTGCTGGCCACTGGAGATGCTCAAGCGGGAGCAGGATTAGTTGCAACGTGCTCAGCATGTCATGGAGCTGAAGGCCAAAGCATTAATTCTGACTGGCCCAGTCTTGCTGGACAGAATCAAAGATATATAAGTGATCAACTTAAATATTATCAACAAGGCGATCGAGAAAATGCCTTGATGATGGCTGTTGTTCCATATCTTAAAACTCTCTCAGACGATCAGCTTCTTGATATAGCAGCTTTTTATAGCTCTCAATCTCCTGCCGTGGGTCAAGCCAAAGATGATGCTGAACTATTGGCACTAGGAGAAAGTCTTTACAGAGCAGGAGATCTAGAAAGAGGCATACCAGCATGCACGGCATGCCATTCAGTAAATGGGGCAGGCAATGCTCAAGCAGGCTTTCCAAGGGTTTCGGGCCAGCAAAAAGGTTACTTAATTACCACTCTGAAAGAGTACAGAAATCTTTCAAGGGATGCAGGCGATTATGCATTGGTCATGCAATCGGCATCTCAAAATTTAAAAGATTCAGACATAGAAGCTCTAGCTAATTATATGCATGGACTATATCAAAAATGAAAAAAAACTTAATCCTATCTTCCTTTTTGCTTCTTATTTTCTCTGTTTCGGTTGCTTCAGAATATAGGGTTGGAAGAGATTATGGATCACTATCAAGGCCACTACCTGTAAAAGAGGATGGCGTAGTCGATGTGGTCGAGGTCTTTTGGTATGGTTGTGGGCATTGTTTTAATCTGGCGCCCATTACTGCTAAGTGGGCAAAACAACAGGACGAATCTGTTAATTACCAAAAAATGCCTGTTACATGGGGGCCTGTTCATCAGCTGCATGCAAAACTTTTTTACACCATTGAAGCATTGGGCATAGGCGATACTGCTCATTCAGCTGTTTTTACTGCTATACACAAAGAAGGTAATTTTTTAGCCAGTGAGGGAGTCATTATAGACTTCCTTGAAAAACTTGGCACAGATAGAAGCGAGACTATTAAATACATGAACTCTTTTTCTGTTAGACAAAAAGTTAAGCGAGCAATAGAGCTATCAAAACAGTTTAAAGTTACCGCAACCCCAATGATTTTTGTAGATGGAAAGTATAGAATAGAGGCCAAAGGAGGCCACTCAAAAATGCTCAAAGTGGTTGATCATGTGATCAAGATCCAAAAACCAGTTTCTTAGAGCAAAATTTAAAAATTATGAAAAAATTTATTCCAGTGTTTGTTGTGACCCTAGCAGTTATTTTATTTTTTAATGGTAAAAAATATGATGAATTAGTTAGTTCACGATTGAGCTCCTCTATTGCAGTTTGTTTAGAAGGTCAATCTTGTGGTCAGGCTACAGCAATGAATGTTGCTGCGGGCGGCGCTTCAAGATCTGCTGAATCAATCTATTCAAGTGGGTGTGCAGCTTGTCATGATGCAGGTATTGCAGGCGCGCCAATGATGGGTAATAAAGCTCAATGGGAAGCACGACAAGCTAAAGGCTATGAAATGCTTGTTAACAATGCCTACAATGGAATAAACGGCATGCCTGCTAAAGGGCTTTGTACAGACTGCACTAAAGAAGAAATAGGCATAGCTGTTCAGTATATGCTCGATACTATTTAGTTTTAGATTCTAATAGCTCTTCTAGTCTTGAAACCCTTTGTTCTAGTCTTTTGGCTAACCCTTGAAGGGCTTCATATTCATCATTTGATACATAGCCTTGCGATTTAGCTAAATCATCAAACTTATCTTTTAATTCGTTTTGTATAATTTTTACATTCGGTTGACTCGCATTCTCAGAAAAGGCATCAATTTTGTCACGAACAATGCTAATGAAAGCATCAAAAGAATCTTTACTTGCCATAGCTGCTTTCTACCAAATCTTTAAATTGAGACCATTTAGTAAATTGAATCGGTGGATTATTGTCAATGTCCCAATTGAGATTATTTAGATTAAACCACATTGTATTTATGCCAAGCTTCCTTGCTCCCAAAATATCATTCACTGGATGATCTCCAACATGAAGAGTCTCGTTAAAATCTACTTGAGAAAGTTCTCGGGCTTTAACAAAATGAGCCTGATCTGGCTTATTGCTTTTTACATCCATCGCAGATATTGAAAAATCAAATAAGTGACCTATTCCTAATTTATTTACATCAGCATTTCCATTTGTCAGAACACCCAGTCTATATTTAGAAGATAGCTCTTCTAAAACTTCAATCACATCATCGTAGAAAGTTACTTTGTGCCTTTCCCTTAGGAAAAAGTTATAAGCATCCTCAATAAATTTATTCAAATCTTTTGAATTTTTGAAAAATTTTTTGACGTGGAATGCAATTGTTTTTTTCCTTAGCATTCCTAAATCATATTCCAGGGATGGATCTTTTTTCACCAGCTCACTCCTAATTTTCATAAAATCTTCAAATGTGCCCCATTCTATTTTTCTCCCAATCTTATCTTCAGACCATTTTCTAGAATTTATTTCTGCGTTAATAATGGTGCTCCTTATATCCCAAAAAGTATCATCTAAATCAAAGGTAATAAGTTTAATCTTAGGCATTTTTTTTATGGGCTCTGGGGTGAGAATTTTCATACACCTTAATTAAATGTTGGTAATCAAGCCTAGTATATATTTGAGTTGTAGATAAAGAACTATGTCCGAGCAATTCTTGAATACTCCTCAGGTCTCCGCTTGATTCCAGCAAATGAGTTGCAAAGCTATGTCGTAACATATGCGGGTTTACAGGCGGCAATCCTTGCATTAAAGCAATATTTTTAATTCTTTCTTGTACACTTCTCGTGGTGATTCTGTTGCCTCTAAGGTTGATGAATAAAGCATCGTCTTTTGATAAAAGTTTATCTCTCTCAATAATCCAATCATTTATAGCGGTTTGCGCATAACGTCCAACCGGCACTAGACGAGTCTTAGAGCCTTTGCCCAAGACCCGTAAAAAATTTTTATTATCTTCAAAATCATTTATATTTGAGTTCACGGCTTCTGATACTCGCAAGCCACTTGAATAAATAAGCTCAATAATTGCCAAATCTCTTTTTTCTTGGGCATTTTTTGGTTTGAAATTAAGCAACTGAGATACTTCTTCTGGCGATAAGATATTTGGCAAATGGTTTGGAGATTTTGGCGAGTTGATTAATTCAAATGGTGAATCTGTTACCAAGCTAATTTTCTTTAGATAATTAAAAAAACCTTTGGCAGAAGATATATGTCTTTGAATGGATCGCGCACTAACATTATTTTGAAAAAGATCTGCGACCCATGCTGAGGACATTTCTTCTGTGATGCCCTCAAGCTCATTAATGCCGGATGCTTCTAAAAATTTTGAAAACTTTGTTAAATCTCTTTGATATGATTTTGTTGTGTTCTTGCTAAGGCCTTTAATATTTTCTGAAAAATCTAAATAATTATAAATTAGCGAACAAAGAAAATACTTTTTATCATTCATGCCTCTTTTGATTCAAGGACTCTGATAATAATATCTCGAATATACTCTATAAACGTTGTGTCTCCATCTCCAAGGTATTTGGTAGGCTCATTGGACCCCACTTTAAGAAGACCAAAACCCTTTTTTAATTTCATTACGCTTATTACTGCAGATTTAATTGATTCGCTAGAAAAGAAGGCTGCCATTTTTTCTTTAGATAAAGGACCCATATGAATTGCATCTTTATTCATATCTAATTCAGTTCTTGCTTCCAGTTCTTGTAATTCAGAATCTGAGAGAATCTCCAAAATACATGAATCAACTGCAAATTTTTCATGAAAGAAAAGTTCAACAGTTTTCTTTACCTCAGCAAAATTCTCAGAAGCAATTAATGATAAGGTTAAATTTTTAGACTTAAAGAACAGCTCTTCATTTTCTTTCCCAGTTGAAACAAAACTAGCAAGCATACTCATCAGCCTTGATTGCTCATCTCTCAGCTTTCTTACTTGCATTTCAAGCAATGAAGTTGCTCCTTCTGCATCGTGCTTAAAACTTAACTCGCTTACAAGAGATTCTCTTGAAAGAAAGAAATCAGTGTTTTCTAGTAAGTAAAGCTCTACATCTTTAGCATCTAGTTTCTTAGCCATATTCCCTCACAGATAAATTCAGCTGGCCCTATCATTTCAAGCTTACCATTTATTTTTCTAAGGCTCAGCTCACCTCCAGCAGAAATAATTTTCACAGTTAGCCCATTGCTAATATTGAAGCTTGCAGTTGCTGCAGAAGCAGATCCACATGACAAGGTTTCACCAGCTCCTGCTTCATTTGTTCTAAGCTCAAGATTACTTGAATGTTTAGTAAAAAGAGAAATATTGACATCTGTAAAAAATTTTCTTTTTCTAAGCTTTGAGGAAAGCTCATCGAGGTCATAAGAAGAGATTTTCTTTCTTTCTATGATCAAATGTCGATTACCAGCATTTATAAATTTATATTTCTTAAGATCGCATTTTTCTAAAAACTTAGCTTCTGCCTTTGGAATTTCTTCTTGAGAGGGCAGTTCTAAGACAACCTTCACTTTTTTAGAATGAGTAGGTTTTACTAGCACTGGCTTTGATTTGGTTCCCAGTAATAGAGGTTTCTTTGGGACAAGGCCAGCTTCCCATAGAAATGCTCCCACTGATCGCACTCCATTCATGCACATATCAGCTTCTGATCCATCAGAATTATAAAATTTTATATAAAAATCATGTTCAGATTTTTTTGGCGGATTGATTGTGATTAGTTGATCGAATCCAAGGCCTTTTTTTCTATCTCCCATTTTGATTACTTGAGATTTAGACAATGAATTTTCTTTGGTTAGATTCTCTACAATCACGAAGTCATTTCCATTACCATGCATTTTTTTAAATTTGATCATCTAGTCCCTCTTCAAGAACAGTTAGGTCAGAAAAATCCTCTCTCTTTCGTATCAAGTAAAACTGATCTTTGTCTACAAGGACTTCAGCCGCCCTAGGTCTGGAATTATAGTTAGAACTCATCACAAAACCATATGCACCAACCGTTCTAACCGCCAAAAGATCTCCCTCGCACGCTCCAATATTTAAATTTTTTGCTAAGTAATCACCTGTTTCGCAGATAGGACCAACAAGATTTACATTTGAAAGATTATTATTTTCTATTACTGGCCAAACATCGTGATGAGCTTCATAAAGGGCTGGGCGCAATAAATCATTCATCGCAGCATCGGCAATAAGAAAACCATCTTTCTTATATTCAACTCTAGTAAGCATGATGCCAGCATTGGCAGAAATTGAACGTCCTGGCTCAAGTATCAATCTTTCATTTCTGCCAGCAAATATTTTTTCATAGCTTTGAATTAATTCAAACGGCTGAATAGTTTCCTCTCCAATATAATTAACACCTAGTCCACCACCCATATCTATAAAGTCCAAACTAATATTGAGTTTATCTAGCTCAATTAAAAGCTCTAAAGCTTGTTTAGCAGCATCCTCAAAGCCTTTAAGCTCCATAATCTGCGATCCAATATGACAAGTTAAACCAACAAGTTTAATGCAATCGTTTTTGAGATATCGTTTTACAAGATCTCTTGTGGATTCAATACTTACCCCAAACTTATCGGATTTCCTTCCTGTTTTTGTAAATTCATGAACACCCGCATCAACATTTGGATTAAATCTTATAGCTACCGGAGCAGTTTTTTTCATCTCTTTAGCAACTTCACCCAGCCTTTTAAGTTCTTGCTCAGACTCAACATTAAAAGAAAGGATGTTATTTTCTATTCCAGATGCCATTTCTGCTTTTGATTTTCCAACCCCTGAAAAAATAATTTTCTTTGGATTTGCACCAGCTAAAAGCGCTCTGTGTAACTCGCCACCAGAAACAATATCAAATCCACAACCAGAATTTTTTAAAGTTTTTAAAATTGAAATATTTGATAATGCTTTGACCGAAAAACATACTAGCCCATTCATCTTTTTAAAGGAGTTTATGTATGCTTTAGCATGCCTTTCTAGTGTTGCCTTGCTATAGACAAATGTCGGTGTGCCATAGGCATCAGCAATGTCTTTTAATGCTACCTCTTCGGCATATAATTCATTTTTTTTGTAATGAAAATGGTCCATAAAGGAACTTAAGAATTGAAAAAATTTTCAGCAGGAATCGGCGCTTTCATTCCACAACTTACTGCGACTAAAGAGACAAGAATTAAAAGAAAAAATAGGCGAACTTTCATTCGCCTATTATGAGTAATTTATTAGAAAAAAACTAATCAGATTAGTATTTATACTCTTCTTCTTTAAATGGACCATCAACAGGTACATTTATGTATTCAGCTTGTTCATCTGTTAACTTTGTAATAGTGCCGCCAAACCCTTGCACCATAAGCTCAGCGACCTCTTCATCTAATTTCTTGGGTAGGACCTTAACAGTTAACATTTCTTTCTTTTTGTCAGCATCATTAATATTTGCAAAGCCTTGTTCATATAAATACATCTGAGCCAAAACTTGGTTAGCAAATGATCCATCCATTATTCTGCTTGGGTGACCTGTAGCATTACCAAGATTGACTAGCCTTCCCTCAGCCAGAAGCACTATGTAGTTCTTACTTTGTAGATCAGGAGCATCGGATGGAGAGGTATCTCTAAAGATTCTATGGACTTGAGGCTTAATCTCCTCCCAATACCACTCATCTCTCATAAATTGAGTATCAATCTCATTGTCAAAGTGTCCAATATTACAAATAACAGCAGTATTCTTTACTGATCGCAACATGGCTTCATCACAAACATTTACATTTCCAGTCGTAGTTACAATCAGATCTGTGTCTTGAAGAACTCTTAGATTAATATCTTTAGGGTCTCTTGTTACAACGCCATCATTGTAAGTTGACACAACTTCAAAACCATCCATGCAGGCTTGCATAGCACATATAGGATCAGATTCAGCAACTCTAACAATCATTCCCTCTTGAGCTAGACTCAAAGCAGAGCCTTTTCCAACATCGCCATATCCAATGACCAATGCCTTTTTTGATGAAAGAAACATATCAGTTGCTCTCTTTATGCCATCATTAAGACTATGTCTGCATCCATATTTATTATCATTTTTAGACTTGGTCACTGAGTCATTAACATTAATAGCTGGAACTTTAAGGGTATTGCTCTCAAGCATTGCTTTAAGTCTATGCACTCCCGTAGTAGTCTCTTCTGATACGCCGTGAATAGTATCTAGCATATCTGGAAATTTTGTATGAACCATGTGTGTAAGATCGCCACCATCATCCAAAATCATATTTGCATCCCATGGCTGATCGTCTTTTAAAATTGTTTGTTCTATGCACCAATCAAACTCTTCATCTGTTTGCCCTTTCCATGCAAAAACAGGGATGCCGGCTGCAGCGATTGCAGCGGCCGCGTGATCCTGTGTAGAGAAAATATTGCATCCAGACCAGCGAACTTCTGCGCCTAGATCTACCAAAGTTTCGATTAAAACAGCTGTTTGGATGGTCATATGAATACAGCCCATTACTTTTGCACCCTTAAGAGGCTGGGCATCTTTGTATTTGGTCCTCAGAGCCATTAAGGCAGGCATTTCATTTTCTGCAAGAGATATTTCTCTTCTGCCAAAATCAGCAAGGCTCATGTCCGCTACTTTATAATCATTTTCCATATTTACTCCAGTAAATTTAATCGTGCATTCTACCTAAAAAAAAAGACAAAGATGCATTTTTATATGGTTAAACCAAATTTTATTGTGAAATCTTATCTGCTTTATCAGTTCTTTCCCAAGTTAGGTCAACATCAGACCTTCCAAAGTGCCCATAGGCCGCGGTTGGAAGGTAGATAGGCCTCTTTAAATCAAGCATATTAATTAAGCTTTTAGGCCTCAGGTCGAACTCTTCCTCAACTATTTTTACAATTGCTGCTTTTGATATTTTTTCACTGTTGAAAGTTTCAACATGTATAGATGTTGGTTTTGCAACGCCAATAGCATATGAAACTTGAATTTCACAATAATCTGCGAGCCCAGCAGCTACAATATTTTTAGCAACATACCTAGCTGCATATGCAGCAGATCTGTCTACTTTTGATGGATCTTTACCTGAGAAGGCCCCGCCTCCATGACGAGCCATACCTCCATATGTATCTACAATTATTTTTCTTCCAGTTAGACCACAATCGCCAACTGGACCGCCAATAACAAATTTACCTGTTGGATTAATGTAAATATTTGTTGAATCAAGAATCCATTCCTCAGGAACAATGGGCTTGATAATTTTATCCATTACCTCGGCTTTAATTTCTTCCTGGGTTACATCTTCGTCATGTTGTGTTGAAAGCACGACAGCAGAAAGGCCTTCAATAGTTTTACCATCATCAGAATAAATGACACTTACCTGACTTTTTGCATCAGGTCTTAACCATTTAATTTCTTCACTTTTCATAACATCAGCTTGTTTTTTGACCAATCTATGTGAAAGGTCTATCGGAAGCGGCATCAATGATTCTGTTTCTTTACATGCATATCCAAACATTAACCCTTGGTCACCAGCTCCTTGCTCAAGATTTTCACCCTCACCCTCAGTAACGCCCTGAGATATATCAGGAGATTGCTCAAAAACAAGATTAGTAAACTCACAAGTATCCCCATTAAAGCCATATTCATCAGAGTTATACCCAATTTCATTAATTGTTTTCCTTACTATGGGCTCAAGATCGGGGCTTCCCAAGGATGTTATTTCTCCAGCAATGAAGACCATATTATTTTTAATCATGGTTTCACATGCAACTCTGCTGTTAGGATCTTCTGCTAAATATGCATCTAAGATTGCATCAGATATTTGATCGCAAACCTTATCAGGATGACCTCCAGAAACTGATTCGGATGTAAAAATATAGCTCATAATTTCCTCGCTAATATCAATATGTGTAATTTTAATTTTTCACCAAAGTTGGCGTCCTATTTAGCAGTTTAAGCATGCAATCAGGAACAAATCACTTTCAAGGGGGAATCTTAGTTGTTTTGCGAAATAAACTCAAATAAATCTACAAAAAATTATAGCCACATATTATGATTAAGATGTCCTAAAACTATTTACTTAACAATGCACAAAGAACTTGCTAATGCTATAAGGTTTTTA
The DNA here is from genome assembly GCA_902596165.1 of uncultured SAR86 cluster bacterium. Taxonomy (GTDB): domain Bacteria; phylum Pseudomonadota; class Gammaproteobacteria; order Magnimaribacterales; family D2472; genus D2472. The sequence goes on from CACJSU010000017.1 coordinate 11,624, forward strand.
TCCATAGATGCTGTTCAAGCAGCCAAATGTGGCCATCCTGGTATGCCAATGGGGATGGCTGATATTGCTGTGGCACTATGGAAATATAACTTAAAACATAATCCCAAAAATCCCAACTGGTTCAATAGAGATAGATTTGTTTTATCAAATGGACATGGTTCAATGTTGTTATACAGCCTACTTCATCTGACTGGCTATCATTTAAGCATTCAAGATTTAAAAAACTTTAGACAGCTAGGCTCTAAAACCCCTGGGCACCCAGAGCTAGATATAGAAATTGGAGTGGAAACAACAACAGGTCCTTTGGGCCAAGGCATTGGAAATGCAGTAGGGATGGCCCTGGCTGAGAAGGTGCTGGCAAGCAAGTTTAACCAACCAGATGGACTCCAGCCAATTGATCACTATACATATACCTTTCTCGGTGACGGCTGTTTAATGGAGGGAGTCTCTCATGAGGTATGTTCTTTTGCAGGCACTCATAGATTGGGCAAGTTAATTTGTTTTTATGATCAAAATGGAATCTCCATTGATGGGGAGATAACGAACTGGTTTACAGACAATACGGCCCAAAGATTTGAAAGTTACGACTGGCAAGTGCTTGAAGTAGATGGTCATAATATAGAACAAATTTTAGAGGCGATAAAAAACGCACAAGCAGAATCAAGTCGACCAACCTTAATTTGTTGCAAGACTGAAATTGGATTTGGATCACCAAATAAAGCAGGAACATCAGGCGTTCATGGCTCTCCTTTAGGCGATGAGGAAATTGTAAAAACAAGAAATCAGTTGGAGTGGGAGCATGGTCCTTTTGAAATTCCAGAGAATATCAAATCTGAATGGGATGCTATAGAAGCTGGCTCTAAAGTGAACTCTGAATGGGATTCGCTAATGAATGAATACTCTAAAAAGCATCCAGTGCTTTTTAATGAACTAAAACGGTTAATTAATAATGAATTGCCGAATGACTTTGAACAAAATTATGAAGACTTTCTTGAGGAATTAATTGCAGCCGATCAAAAAGATATGGCAACCCGTAAAGCCTCAGAGGTTTGTTTGAATTTCTTTTGTGAACAACTGCCTGAGCTCATAGGAGGGTCAGCTGATCTGACCGGGTCAAATAATACTTTTTCTTCAGTTAGCTCTGAACTACTTCCTGATAATCCTCAAGGAAATCATATTTTTTATGGGGTAAGAGAGTTTGGAATGACGACCATCATGAATGGAATGTTATTACATGGGGGCATGAAACCATATGGTGGAACATTTTTAGTATTTATGGATTACGCCAGGAATGCTGTTAGATTGGCTGCACTTATGGAGATTCCAAATATTTTTGTCTATACCCATGATTCTATTGGATTAGGAGAGGACGGCCCAACTCATCAGCCAATTGAGCACCTTGTTACTCTGCGAGCAACCCCAAACTTACATAATTGGAGGCCAGCAGATATTATTGAGACAGCAGTGGGATGGAAAGAGGCAATAACTTCTTCAAAGACCCCACATAGCCTTATCTTATCAAGGCAAAACTTACCATATATTCAAAGAGTTAAAGATCAGATTGGTCAGATAGAAAATGGAGGCTATCTTCTTGCTCATGAGGATAATGCTGACATTACATTAATAGCATCAGGTAGCGAGGTTCAGTTAATTATCGCAGCTGCTAAATCGATCATAGAGCAAGGATTTAAGGTAAATGTTGTGTCTATGCCATGCCTTGATAAGTTTTACCAGCAGGATAAGAAATATAGAGATAGTGTTGTAGATCCTTCGATACCTAAACTCATTGTTGAAGCTCTGCATCCTGATTCTTGGCAAGGTTTGATCAATCTTACTGATACAGTTATTGGCATGAATACTTTCGGTGAAAGCGCTCCAGCAAGCGAGTTGATGGCAAAGTTTGGTTTTACAGAAAGTAATATAATTACTGAAGCAAAAAAACTACTTTCAAAATGAGGAGATTGAGCGATACAGATGTCTATACAAAGACAGTCGCTCTTAGAGTAGATTTAAATGTTCCCGTAAAAGATGGCAAGGTTTTGGACGATACTAGAATTCTTGCAATCACTTCAACCATTGAGCATCTTAAAAAACAAAAATCAAAAATTGTCTTGATTTCACATTTTGGCAGGCCGGAATCAGGAATTTTTGAAGAAAAATTTTCATTGCTTCCTGTGGCTAAAAGAATTGGCGAAATTTTTAACACAAGGGTTCCATTATTCAAATCCTTACAAGATGTTAATTTTGATAATGATATTTCTTTGATTGAAAATATTCGATTTTTGTCAGGCGAGATTGATAATGATGCAGATCTATCTAGACAACTTTCTAATTTAGCTGATGTATATGTATTTGATGCTTTTGGAACATCCCATCGTTCTCATGCTTCAACTTTTGGCGCTATCAACTCATCTGAAACTTCTTGTGCTGGACTTTTATTAGAAGAGGAGACAAATGCATTAATTAAAGCAATGAACTCTGAAGAAACCCCTACCTTATCCATAGTGGGGGGCGCAAAAGTGTCTTCAAAATTAGAGGTTATTAAAAGTTTATTAAATATCTCAAATGAAGTGCTGACTGGAGGCGGCATCACCAATACTTTTCTAAAAGCGAGTGGAAATAACATAGGTATTTCACTTTATGAAGATTCTATGATTGAGCATGCTACGGACCTACTTGCAACTAACAAAATATTATTGCCTGAAGAAGTGGTAGTAAGCAAAAGTATTGACTCAAGCGAATCAAGGGTATGTGGAATTGATGCCGTTCAAGATGATGAGATGATACTTGATCAAATTCTTAACCCAAAAGTCTTTGAAAAGATTTCTAAGGCAAAAAAAATTATTTGGAATGGGCCTGTTGGTGTATTTGAGCAAGAACTTTTCTCAAAAGGCACCCAACAACTTGCTGAAGCAATTGCATCTTCAAATGCTTATAGTTTGGCTGGAGGAGGAGAAACTCTTTTAGCCATTAAGATGTTTATAGATAAGAGTAATATCTCGTATTGCTCAACTGGCGGCGGTGCTTTTCTTGAATTTATGGAGGGAAAAGAGCTACCATCATTGTCTGCCCTGGGCTTTAAATTTTGAAAAGGAGAGAACTATGTCATTGAATACACTACAAGAAATAGCTAATTATATTGTCTCAGACGGAAAGGGAATTCTTGCGGCTGATGAAAGTAATCCTACTTGTGGCAAGCGTTTTGATTCTATAGGCGTCGAATCTACAGAAATTAACAGACGAGATTACAGAGAAATGCTTTTCAGAGCGAGTGGGATGCAAGACAACATAGGCGGAGTTATCTTATTTGATGAAACAATTAGACAAAGTGCTGAAGATGGTACGCCATTGGTTGAATTAATTAAAAATCAAGGAGCCTTGCCTGGCATTAAAGTTGATAAGGGTCTAGCCCCATTAGAATATTCTCCTGAGGAAACAGTTACGCAGGGCCTCGATGGGCTTGATGAGAGATGTAAAGAATACGTTTCATTAGGAGCAAAATTTACTAAGTGGAGAGCAGTTATTAAGATATCTGAGAGCTTGCCAACAGATGAATGTATTGAAGCAAATATGAAGGCACTAGCCAAATACGCCAAGATTGTTCAAAACAATAATATGGTTCCTATGGTAGAGCCGGAAGTTTTAATGGATGGAAGTCATTCAATTGACCAATGCTATGAGGCAACTAGCAAATCTTTAAAGTCACTTTTTGAATGTTTAAAGGAAGAAGGAGTCAATATCGCTGGAACTATCTTAAAACCAAATATGGTGACCTCAGGATCAACTGCAGAGATCCAAGCATCGGTTCAAGAGGTAGCTGAGATGACTGTTAAATGTCTTAATGAGAATGTTCCTTCAGATCTTCCAGGTATAACTTTTCTTTCAGGCGGTCAATCTGACGTTGATGCTACTGCTCATTTAGATGCGATGAATAAGATTGGTGGTTTTCCGTGGAAGCTAAGTTTCTCCTACGGAAGAGCTTTACAACAACCATCTTTGAAAGCTTGGCTTGGCAAGAAAGAAAATATTGCTCTGGCTCAAGATGCTCTTTCTCATAGAGCATTAATGAACAAGCTTGCCGCTAATGGCGCGTGGGATTCAGGCCTAGAAAACTAAGCCTAACTCTTTTGCAAGCTTTAGCCCAGCGAGTATCATCTGCAAAGATATATATTGACTCTAAGATTTATTCTTCAATCGGTAAGGGAGTCTTAGCTTACGTCTGCTTTGAAAAAGATGACAGCGAAGAGGCTATAGAAAAATTTATGTCTAAAATTATGAATTTTTCTTTTTTTCAAGGAGATAGCAGCTCAATGTCTGCAAGTTTAAGGGAGATAGGCGGAGAATTGATGATTGTTAGTCAATTTACTTTGTCAGCAGTAACGCATAAAGGCAATAAACCTAGTTTTCATAGAGCGGCAAGCACAGAAAAAGCTAATTATCTTTATGACTTATTAATAGAAAAGCTAAATGAATGCCCTATTCATTGTCAGTCAGGGATTTTTGGGTCTGATATGGATATCCATTCAGTTAATGCTGGGCCTGTAACTTTTTCGTTTAAGATATGAGTTTATGAGTAATCAATTAGATGCTTTTGCAAAAGAAGTAGATGCTTGGATTGAAGAAAATTGTCCTAAATCCATGAGAACCCCAATGCCTGTTTCTGAACAAGTATGGGCTTCTTCTGAGATTAAATTCCCCACCGCTGATTCTAAAATTTGGTTTGACGCAATGGTATCGAAGGGATGGTGTACACCAGAATGGCCTGTTGAATATGGAGGCGGAGGGTTATCTTTTGAGGAAGCAAAGATTTTACGAAGTCGCCTAAAATTTTTTGGATGCAGGCCTCCCCAGATTAATTTTGGCATTTCGATGTTAGGACCTGTGATATTAGAGTTTGGCACCGATGATCAAAAAAAAGAATTTTTACCAAAAATTTCAAAAGGTGAAATTTGGTGGTGTCAGGGATTTTCTGAGCCAGGAGCTGGATCAGATTTAGCTAATGTCTCAACCTCAGCAGAGCTCAAGGGCAATGAGTACATAATAAATGGATCAAAAATTTGGACATCAGAGGCTAATAAAGCTGATTGGATGTATTGTTTGGTCAGAACAGCCAAAACGGAAAAGAAGCAAGCTGGCATATCTTTTATTCTATTAAACCTAAAGCAACCTAATATTGAGATAAAGCCAATTAAACTTTTAAGCGGCCAATCCCCCTTTTGCCAAGTTTTTTTTAATGATGTTTTAGCCAGTGAATCTCATAGAATCTCTAATGAAAATGATGGCTGGAAAGTTGCAAAGAGACTCCTCGAATTTGAGCGGACTATGATGGCAGACCTTAGTAGCGAAGGAGCTGTTGATATTGAACCCATTAAAACTTATAAAAATAACAATGGAGCAAGCGCGCCAGGACAACTCAAGCTGTATAAAAAAATCATTAAACACGAAATGCGAAATCATCTAATTGATTTAACAATGGCAAGAACTGGCATTGAGTCAAAGAGTGGTTTTTCTCCAGCAGCACTTACATTGAAATACATTAGTACCGAGGAAACTCAGGCTAGATGGGAGCTTAATGTTGCAAGTCTTGGTCTCGGGGGCCTTGAGTTAGTTGGAAAAAGCAACGGTGTAAAGCAAGAAATTGCTAAGTCTTTTTTCTATTCTAAGGCGTATACTATCGCTGGAGGAAGCTCAGAAGTTCAATTGAACATAATTGCAAAACATATTTTAGGACTCCCATCATGACAATTAAAAAAATATCAGTATTTTGTGGCGCCCATCTTGGTAAGTCACCAGATTATAAAATTGCCGCTCAGCAAATTGGAAAAATGATGGCAGAGAGAGATCTTGAAGTTATCTTTGGAGGCGGCAACGTTGGTTTAATGAAGGTCGTTGCAGATACAGCCATTGATAACGGAGGAAAAGCTATTGGCATTACATTAAAATCACTTCATGAATTCGAACTCACAAATCCCAATATTGATGAAACAATCATTACCCATTCTCTTTTTGAAAGAAAAGAGAAATTTTTAGATATAAGCGATGCCTTTATTGTTTTGCCTGGTGGCGTAGGTTCCATGGATGAGCTTCTTGAGGTGATGGTAAGCAATCAACTGGGAGGCATAAATAAACCAGTTGGTTTATTAAATATTAATGGTTACTACGACGGTTTTCTTAGCTGGTTGCAGCATTCCGTTGATGAGGAATTCGTTTCAATTGAAAACCAAAATCAAATCCTGGTTAATAGTGACCCAAAAAAATTATTAGATATGGTTTTATCAGCCGAAATGCCATCTTCAGATACTTGGATAGAAAGGCTTAATGTCGATTTTAGCAAGATACCAAAAGATTAATTTTTTTTATCTCTTGATATAAGAAGACCTATCTCAAAAAGTAGCCACATTGGCAGAGCTAAGAATAATTGAGAGAAAATATCTGGCGGCGTCAAAAACATTCCAATAATAAAAAAACTAATAATTAAATATGGCCTCATAGTTTTGATACGAGCTTTTGAAACCAATCCAGTGGTGATAACTAAGAAGGTTGCTATAGGAATTTCAAAAGCAAAACCAAAAGCAAAAAAAAGCTTTAATACAAAATCTAAATATTTATTTATGTCTGTCATGACTTGGATAGAGTCTGGAGCAGAGGACATAAAAAAACTAAGGATGATGGGACTTACAACGAAATAAGCAAACGCAATGCCTATATAAAAAAGTATTATTGAAGAGAGAATTAAAGGGCCTACAAATGCCCTTTCTTTTTTATATAAACCAGGAGAAATAAACCCCCACAGCTCTAGAAAAAAATAAGGCACTGATATGATCAAGGCTGAATAAATTGTAACCCTTAAAGGTGCGAGAAATGGGGATGCTACTTCAGTTGCAATCATGCTACTACCAGAGGGCATCAACTCCATTAATGGTGACGAGATATAAGAATAAATGTGGTTAGTAAATGGCAAACAGCAAACCAGGATTAATCCCGCAAACAAAAACATTCTAATTATTCTTGAGCGCAATTCTTTTAAATGCTCAATGAATGTCATGTCATTTGGATCGGCCATCTTCATCCTTTTTAAACTCTTCCATTTTTAGTTCATTGAAAATATCTTGCTTCAAATCTTCAGCGCCAATATCCCTTTCAATAGAAGATCTAAATTCAAAAAATTTGTTCTGGAATCTGGTAAAAGTTTTTATTATAGATTTTATAAATCCTGGAAGCTGATCAGGACCAATAACCAATATCCCAACCAGCAGGATAATTAGAATTTCAAGAAATCCAATCTGTAACAATTTTTATTGATCGTCTGATTTAGACTCAGTATCTTTAGCCGAGCCATCATCTTTTATAGCTTTTTTAAATCCTTTAAGGCCCTCTCCTAGATCTGAGCCCATGGTCCTAATTTTTTTACCGCCAAATAAAATTAGTATCACCACCAGTATGATTAATATTTGCCAAAAGCTTATTCCACCTATTCCCATAATTAACTCCTGATTCCTATGTCAACATTGTCCCTATAAGAATCATAATAATACCTATAAGTGTAAGTATAGTTAGATTTTGCCATTTTCGCTGATTTTGTAGACTTGCTTCAAGGTTTTTAATGAGATCAATATTTTTTTTCCCATCATTTGCTATAAATTTAATGTTATCCAGCAAGTTAAAAATTTCGCCTGGCAGAGAAGAGGCCTTATCTAAAATTTCATAATGATTATTCTCTAGAAACTCTTTGAGTTTCAGTGGGCTGAACTGCTTATTAATCCATTGATCAAGATAGGGCTCAGCAAGGCCCCAGAAATCAAGATCAGCATATATCTCTCTTCCCATACCCTCTATGTGTATCAGTGTTTTTTGTAAAAGTATCAAAGAGGGTTGAACAGATAAACCAAATTGCCTCGTTGAATCGAATAAATAAAGCAATAAATTTCCAAACTCAATTTCTGAAAGTGGCTTTTCAAAAATGGGCTCACATGTTGCTCTTAATGCTTGTTCTAAATCAGCTTTATTGGTTTGACTAGAAACCCATCCAGCACCAATAAATAACTCAGAAAGCTTGTAGTAATCTTGTTTTAATGTGGCTTGCAACATTCTTGCTAAATTATATTGATCCTCTCTGCTAAGTGATCCAACTATGGCACAGTCAATTGCTATATAGCTTGGCTGACCTACATTGACCTTGCTCACAAAAATATTTCCAGGATGCATATCTGCATGAAAAAAATTATCTCTAAATACCTGATCTAAAAATATCTTTACTCCATTTTCTGCAAGAATTTTTCTATCTATGCCAAGCTCATCCATCGCTTGAATATCCGTGCATGCTAATCCATCGATTTCTTCAAGCGTTAAGACATTTACTGTGGTGTGATCCCAAAAAACTTTTGGAATAAATAATAGATCTGAATCAGAAAAGTTTTTCTTAGTAACGGTAGTATTTGCTGCCTCAATCTTTAAATCTAACTCTTTAAAAATAGTTTTCTCATAATCATGTATAACTTCTTTTAGTTTTAGTCTGCCACTCTCTTTATAAAATAAGTTGACTAAAAAACCTCCAGCCTTCATTACTCTTATATTCCTGTGAACTTGTTTATGAATGTTAGGCCTCAGGACCTTAATCACAACATTCTCAGATGTGCCTTTTAGTTTTGCTTTATGAACTTGAGCCAATGAAGCAGCAGCTAAGGGCACATCTTGAAAATCTTCAAAAACATCATCAATCTTAATTTTTAGACTGTTTTCAATTATCTCTTTGGCAAGCTGGGCTGGAAATGGATTGCATTGATCAGTCAGGCCCTTTAAGTGAGAAGTTATTTCAATAGATACGGCATCTGTTCTCGTTGATAGTAATTGACCAAATTTTATAAACATAGGACCTAAGCTTTCTAAAAAATTTCTAATTCTTAATCCATGAGGAACTTTTCGATTAATTACAAAAAAAGGATTCAATAGGCCTATTGCCTTAATTGCAGCAGAGTTACTATTATCAACGGGTATATTTACAATGCCATGCCTAAATGCTTGAAACAAAATTTTTAAGCAATCTAAAATTGTAAGAAGAATATTCATTAATTTATTAAAACATGTTCAAGTCTATCAAGCCTGATTGAAATATCTCTAAAAGACCTAAGGATCTTACTCGCTTTATTTTCTTGTAAAGAAACTTCCTGACTTTGTGATTTATTAGCAATAACTTTTCTTAACATCAATGCTGGAATATCCCCAAAATATTTATAAACTAAAAGCTCTATATCAATATCAATATTTGCCAAAGCGCTAAATAAAATTAACGCAGTCTCAGCATCGCCTGAAATAGATTGCGTTGGAATCTTTCTATTGTTTAATGCATTTAAGGCACTAAAAATATTTAGCTGCAAGGAAAAAATTGGTTTTGGGTGCTCAGAGAAATTAAAGGTTTCAGCATCATGATCTAAAGTTATAGAGAACTTTGCCATGGATGAGACCTCAATATTAAATTTAAGAGGATACAGGCACTCAATTTGCTTAAAAAACCCTGGAGATAAAGATTCCAGTTCTTGTAAAAATTTATTTAATGCGACATGCATAATTATTTGGCCTTATGAATTGCAACAACCCCATTCACAAGATTATAAAATTTACATTCCGTGAAACCTGACTCAAAAACCATGCCTCTTAAAGTTTCTTGGTCTGGATGCATTCTTATTGACTCAGCCAGGTATTGATAGCTTTCAGAGTCATTAGCCAGAAGACTGCCTAATCTGGGTATGATGTTAAATGAATACCAATCATAAACTTTAGAAAAAAAAGTATTTGTCGGCCTGGAAAATTCCAAGATTAGCAAGACACCATTGGGTTTTAATACCCTCCTCATTTCTTTCAGCCCCTTAAGCTTATCGGTAAAATTGCGCAACCCAAACCCAACAGTCACCAAATCAAAAGTATGATCTTGGTAAGGTAGGCTTTCTCCAGAGGCTAAAGCAAAACTACAGTTATGAAAAAAGTTTTCATTAATTGCACGATCTCTGCCGAGAGTAAGCATCGATTCATTTATATCTGTTACATGCATTGATACAGATTTAAATTTTTTATTTATTAACTTTGGAATGTCAGCCGTTCCGCTTGCAATATCAAGAACAACAGAGCCTTCGCTTAACTCAGAAAACTCAATTAGAATTTTTTTCCATACTCTGTGCATACCAAAAGACATGGCGTCATTCATTAGATCATATTCTTCAGCAACAGAATGAAAGACCTCTCCAACATGCTTAGATTTCTTTTCGGCATCGACTTCTTTAAAGCCAAAATGTGTTTTTTCATTCATTTAGTTTTCTCTTGATTGCTTAAAAAAATAAAATTATTGTATCTGCTTTCTTCAATATCGCCATTCTTCAGCGCAGCCATAACCTCACACCCTTCATCAGCTTGATGAGAGCAATTAGGAAAAGTGCAGTTTAAAGAATAATTAATAATCTCAGGAAATCCTAAAATAATCTCCTGTGGTTTCAAATGATCAATACCAATATCTCTAACTCCTGGAGAGTCTATAATTTTCATTTCACCAGTGTGATAAAGAGTGGAAACAGAGGTGGTGTGAACACCTTGATTGTTAGAAAGGGCTTTTGACAATATGTCTTTTCCTGTAATGGCTGAGGTCAAAGTAGACTTTCCGGAGCCAGAATTACCAACAAATATCGTGGTCGTTTTTGAAAGATATTTTTTTAATTCATCCACATTAGTAGATAATTTTGCAGATATTTGAAAAGTCTTAATTCCAATGCGATCATAGATTTTTTGATCTTCCTGGAATGCACTATTTTGCAATAGATCTATTTTGTTAAAAATTATGAAAGGCTCTATCGATGCAATTTTTGAAATTGTTATCCATTTATCAATAAACTCAGGGTTAGTTTTAGGGTTTTTAGTGACCAAAATACCAATGTGTGAAATATTTGCAGCTATTGGTTTTTTAACCTTTTCCTTTGATTTATAGAGAGCGGTAA
>CACJSU010000018.1 GCA_902596165.1 uncultured SAR86 cluster bacterium
GGAGTTGGGCTTATTATCACAGAGGGAGTAGAAATAAGTCATGAAGCATCAAGCGCATATCCGAATTGTCCAAACTTACAATCAGATGAATCAAAAAAAATGTGGGAAAAAATTATAAATGAGGTTCATAAAAATCATTCATCAATTTTTTGTCAACTTTGGCATTGCGGTGGAGTAAGAAAATTAGGTATGCCGCCTGATCCCAAAATTCCTGGCTTTACTCCATCAGGATTAGTAAAAGAAGGTGGAAAAAAAGTTGCCTATGAGATGACGCTGGAAGATATTCAAAAATTAATCCACATATATGCTAATGATGCAAAAATTTGTCAGGAGCTTGGATTTGATGGAGTGGAAATTCATGGCGCGCATGGATACTTAATTGATCAATTTTTCTGGGAGCAAATAAATCTAAGGAAAGATAATTATGGGGGGTCTCTTGAAAATAGAGCTAGATTTGCATCTGAAATAATTTCTAACTCAAAACAAATCACCTCTGATTCATTTAAAGTTGGAATTAGAGTTTCTCAATGGAAACAACAAAATTACGATGCAAAAATTGCTTCTTCAAAAAAAAGCCTAGCAAATTTTTTTAATATCCTAAAAGATGCTGGCGCTGATTTTTTGCATTGTAGTAACAGAAGATATTGGGAAAATGAATTTTCTGATGAATCAATTAACCTTGCGGGTTTTGCAAAAAAAATAACTGGTCTTCCTACGATAAGCGTAGGTAGTGTTGGTTTGAACAAAGATTTTACAAAAACGTTTGGGGGAGATCATGAGACTCAGACAGCAGATATCAGCACTTTATATGAAAAATTAAATAATAATGAATTTGATTTGATTGCCTTAGGCAGAATTCTTCTATCAGACCCTAATTGGGCCAACAAAGTTAAAGATGGGAAAGAAAGTAGCATAGTGCCATACAATAAGAGTTTTGCCGAGAATTATATCTAAGGCTCTAACTGCTTATATTTAAAGATCGAACACTCATAACATGTTCAACTGATCGCAGTTGGTCAATTAGTTCATCACTTGCTTGACACTCCAAATCAATCAAATTTATAGCAATTTCATCCCTACTTTTATTGGTCATTTCAGCAATATTGATATTACAGGTAGCAATTGAATCAGTAATTTTGCTTATCATTCCTGGCTCATTATGATTAATAATTACTAAACGATGATTGGTGCCTCTTGAAAGGGAAATTCTCGGAAAATTTACAGAATTTATGATGGTGCCATCTTGAAGATAACTGGCCATTTGGTTTGCAGCCATCACAGCACAGTTTACCTCTGCTTCTTTTGTGCTAGCACCTAGGTGCGGCAAGAGAATCACATCATTTTTTTTTGCAGAACGCTTGATAAGTTCTGGAGTTGGAAAATCTGTAACAAACTTTCCCAAATTACCGTTCTCAAGTTCTGCTATTACATCCCTAGTATTAACTATCCCTCCCCTGGATAAATTAATAAGTCTAGCTCCATTTTTAAATTTTTTAAGATTGGAAGTATTGATCAGATTTTTTGTTGCCTCAACAAGAGGAACGTGAAGTGATACATAATCTGACTGCTGCAAAACGGCTTCCATGGTTTCAGCTTTCTCAACCTCTCGAGGCAACCTCCAGGCGCCCTCTATAGAGATATAGGGATCATATCCTACCAATCTCATCCCAAGAGTGTGAGCTGCTTGAGCAAGCATTGACCCAATTGATCCAAGCCCAACTATTCCGAGCGTCTTACCAGCCAGCTCGTTGCCTGCAAAAGTTTTCTTTTGAGCTTCCATTGCCTTGTTTAAGCCTGCAGAATTTTTAAGATCAAGATTCTTTGCAAATTCAATCCCCTCAATAATGCCACGAGATGAAAGCAACATCCCGCATATTACAAGCTCTTTTACTGCATTAGCATTTGCACCAGGAGTATTGAAAACAACAATCCCTTTCTTTGTAACATTATCGATAGGTATGTTGTTTGTTCCTGCTCCTGCCCTAGCGATGCATAAAAGATTTTCACCCAAATCTTCCTCTGCAAGATTGTGACTTCTAAGTAAAATCCCATCAGGGTTCTCGGATACTTCTTTAAATTTATTTTGACGAAGAATATTTAAGCCATCTTCAGCAATATTATTGAATATTTTAAAATTAAACATGTTTACCAGTTAGGGGGACTTAGTTAAAAGTGACTTTAGTTTATTACAATAAAAACTAAACCAAAACACTAATAACAATTTAATTCAAGAAATTTAAAAATATCTAATGCAGGATGCTCAGAAATCATCCCAGAGAAATTTTTTTTTGTATTACATGTAACTTAGTCAATTTTCAATTATAAGCGTCTAGAAGGACTCTGAGAAATTTTCTCCATTCAATTAAGTCTTTGGGATCGAAAACTTTTGGATTTGGTTTATAAATAGTTGCGTTGCTTGTTTGTTTGTTGAGCAAGTCTTTAATAGAAAAGTAACCGGCTCCTATGCCCGCAGTAATTGCCGCGCCAACAGCTGTGGACTCTAAGCTTGCAGGAACCTGCACCTCCTGATCCAAAAAATCTGCTAGTAACTGACAAAACCTTGAATTAGCAGCCATGCCCCCATCAATAGATAAATTTTTAATCTCTATACCGTCAACGCTTAAAGCTTCTTTAATATCCATGACTTGATAAATCAGCGACTTAAATGCAGCTGTAACCATGTCTGTTTTAGTTGAATCTCTTGTAATGCCGTAGAAAGCTGCCCTGATTTCTGCATTCCAATGGGGCGCCCCAATTCCTGTAAAGCCAGGAACAAATAAGACACCATTGGACTCACCTCTTTCATCGAGAAAATTTATGCTTTGTGAGGAATCTGAGAAGAATTGCATATTATCTCGAAGCCATTGAATAATTGTCCCAGCTGAAAAAATACTTCCCTCTAGCGCATAAGATACCTCGTCAGAGAGTCCGTATCCAAGAGTGTTTAGGAGTCCTGAAGCAGACCGTGATGATTCATCACCCGTATTCACCATCAAAAAACACCCTGTCCCAAAAGTTGCTTTCATCTGGCCGGGTTGAAAACACCTTTGCCCAACTAAAGCGCTTTGTTGATCGCCTATCACCCCAGTAATTTGAATATTTTTATCACCTCTTACAAGTTCCCCAAAGTTGCCATCGGAGGAATGAACCTCTGGGAGCATTGAGCTTGGAATATTAAAAATTTCAAGAAGCTGAGAATCCCATTTTTTGTCATGTATGTTGTATAGGTTTGTTCTAGATGCATTTGTAACATCAGTTTTATGGACATCCCCATTGGTCAATTGCCACAACAAATATGTATCTACTGTTCCAAACCGCAACTTACCTGCTTCCGCTTTTTTTCTCGCGCCATCAATATTGTCTAAAATCCAAGCTATTTTTGTTGATGAAAAGTATGGATCAAGCAACAATCCAGTTGCACTATTTATAACTTCTTCATACCCATCTTTTTTTAATTGCGCACATTGCTCTGCTGTTCTTCTATCCTGCCAAACAATTGCGTTATAAATTGGTTGTCCAGAATCTGCATCCCATACTAAAGTTGTTTCACGCTGATTGGTTATTCCAATAGCAGAAATATCTTTGCAAGCACTGATAACAGGATCAATCGTTGCATAAACAGAATCCATTAAATGTTCAGGCTCAATTTCCACCCAACCATCCTTTGGATATATCAAAGGATATTCTTTTTGCTCAGAATGGATGATATTTAGATCTTTATCAAACGCCACCGCTCTTGTGCTAGTTGTACCCTGATCTATAGCTATTAAGACAGACATAAACGTACCAAAATTTTTATTTTATCCACAATTTACTCACTTTATCTTCACAATCAATAAACACCATTTATACAGCATATTGTGAAAAATTTAAAAGAATTCACAATATATTGTGTTTTTTACTTGATTATTTATCCACAATGTAAGAATATTGACGTTGGTTAAAAGAATTTAAAAAAAGACGTTTTGACCCCACCCATTGGTGAATTTTTTAGAAAACTTACCAACGAAAGAAATATAAATAGAGGATAAAAATGACAATACAAGAGTTAGGAAAGACTCAAGAAGGTGCTGGGCAACAATCAATGGGAACAATGTCATCAGACGATTTAAATATAACAGCCCCAGGAAAACTTCGAATAATAAAGCGGAACGGTAAAGTTGTCCCTTTTGAAGAAGATAAAATTAAAGTCGCTGTTACCAAAGCATTTCTTGCCAATGAATCTGGAAATGCAGCTGCAAGTGAAAGGATTCACAGAAAGGTTGAAGAAATTACAGCCGAAGTGCAAGAAATTTTTAAACGAAGAATGCCTTCAGGCGGAACTCTGCACATCGAAGAGATACAAGATCAAGTAGAACTCCAACTAATGCGCAATGAAGAGTATGTTGTAGCTAGAAAATATATTCTATACAGAGAAGAAAGAGCTGCAGAGAGAACAAAAGATACGCCTCAACAAACCAATATTGATGCGCCAAAAATATCTGTTACAAAAAAAGACGGCACACAGGTGCCTCTCGATATTGATAGACTGGCCTCTGTGGTTAATCATGCATGTGATGGCTTAGAGGATGTTAGCGCCGATGAGATTCTAGAAGAATCGATCAAAAACCTTTATGACGGCGTTTCAATAAGTGATATGAAGTCTGCACTTGTCATGTCAGCGCGAACCAAAGTTGAACAGGAACCAAACTATAGCTACGTAACAGCTAGAATTTTGTTAGACGAACTTAGGAGTGAAGCCCTGTCCTTTTTAGATATAGCTGAAGAAAGCTCTCATCCTGAGATGGAAAAGTACTACCCAACAGCTTTCAAAGCATACATATATAAAGGGGTTGAACTGGAAATGCTAGATCCAGTCTTAAAAGAATTTGACCTAAATAAATTAGGAGAAGCTATCGATCATGACAGAGACTATCAATTCACATATCTAGGACTACAGACATTGTATGACAGATACTTTATTCATTATCAAGACACAAGATATGAGCTTCCTCAAATATTTTTTATGAGAGTTGCTATGGGTCTAGCTGTAGAAGAGGATCAAAAAGAAGAAAGAGCTATTGAGTTTTACAGATTGCTTTCAAGCTTTGATTATATGAGCTCGACACCCACTCTCTTTAATTCTGGTACTTTGCGCCCTCAGCTCTCTTCGTGCTACCTGACAACTATTCCAGATGATCTGGATGGAATATTTGGTGCAATGAAAGACAATGCATTGCTTTCTAAGTGGGCAGGCGGACTTGGAAATGACTGGTCACCCGTAAGAGCATTAGGCTCTTACATAAAAGGAACAAATGGCAAAAGTCAGGGTGTCGTCCCATTCCTAAAGGTCGCTAATGATACAGCAGTTGCGGTTAATCAAGGGGGCAAAAGAAAGGGAGCAATGTGCGCTTATCTGGAAACGTGGCATCTAGACATTGAAGAATTTTTAGATCTCAGAAAAAACACTGGAGACGACAGAAGAAGAACTCATGATATGAATACTGCTAACTGGGTACCTGATTTATTTATGAAAAGAGTGGAATTGGATAAAAATTGGACTCTTTTCTCCCCAGGCGAAACTCCAGATTTACATGATCTTACAGGCCTTGCATTTGAAAAAAGATATGAGGAGTATGAAGCTTTAGCTGCTGAAGGAAAAATGGATCAACATAAAACCATTCCAGCCAAAGATCTATGGAGAAAAATGCTAACTATGTTGTTTGAAACTGGCCATCCATGGATAACTTTTAAAGACTCATGCAATTTACGTTCACCTCAACAGCACATTGGAGTGATTCATTCATCAAACCTATGCACCGAGATTACGCTTAATACAAGCAATGATGAGATAGCCGTTTGCAATCTTGGATCAGTGAACCTTCCTCAACACATGAAGGATGGCGTCTTAGATCAGGAAAAAGTGAAACGAACAGTAACCACTGCTTTACGTATGCTTGATAATGTTATTGATATCAATTATTACTCAGTAGATACAGCAAAGAACTCAAACCTTAAGCATAGACCAGTTGGTATGGGACTTATGGGCTTTCAGGATGCGCTCTATATGCAAGATGCTCCCTATTGCTCAGATGCAGCCATAGAGTTTGCAGATCGAAGCATGGAAGTCATCAGCTACTATGCAATTCATGCATCAAGTGAGCTAGCAAAAGAAAGAGGAACTTACCCATCATATGATGGCTCTCTGTGGAGCCAGGGAATTTTTCCAAAAGACTCAATAGATATTCTAGAAAAGAACCGTGGTAGTGAATTCATCAAGGTTGATAGGTCTGAAACTTTGGATTGGGAACAATTACGCGCAAAAGTCAAAAAAGATGGCATGAGAAATTCTAATGTGATGGCAATTGCCCCAACAGCAACAATTTCTAATATCACCGGTGTAACTCAATCAATTGAACCTACTTATCAAAACCTATACGTTAAATCTAACCTTTCTGGTGAATTTACCATCGTGAACCCTCACCTGGTTAGAAAGCTTAAAGCTATAGATTTGTGGGATGACGTTATGATTAATGATCTCAAATACTTTGAAGGTAGCCTAAGTGAAATATCAAGAATTCCTGATGAAATTAAAAAGCTTTTCTCCACAGCATTTGAAGTTGAGCCTCGATATATTGTTGAATCTGCAAGCAGAAGGCAAAAGTGGATAGATCAAGCCCAATCATTAAATCTATATATTGGTAATGCCAACGGCAAAAAACTAGATCTTACATACAGAATGGCGTGGTATTCAGGCTTAAAAACCACTTACTACCTTAGATCCATAGCAGCAACAACAACTGAAAAATCAACTATTAACCAAGGCAGCTTAAATGCGGTAAGCGCTCAGGCTGAATCAGCGCCAGAAGTTCCTCATGAACTTGGGGCGCCAGCGCCTGTGCCGGAAGCATGCTCCTTGGATGACCCTGACTGCGAAGCCTGTCAGTAAATACGGAGAGAGAAATGTTAAATTGGGATGAATATAATACAGAAGAAACTCAGGTAGCACCTGCAATAAAAAATACAATGCCAGAGGCATCTAAACAAGCTGAGCCAGTTGCTCAACCAGAATCTGTCACTGATACAGCTCCTGTAACTATTGGGGCAGGATCAAGAGCAGAGGCAGCCAGAAAAGCAATGGAGACCTTTGATGCATCGGAAGGCGTGAAAGAGCTAGATGAAATGCATAATGGCAGAGTTCAAGTTGATGATAAAGCTATGATCAACTGTAAAGCTGACCTCAATCAATTGGTTCCATTTAAATATGACTGGGCTTGGCAAAAGTATCTAGATGGAAGTGCTAATCACTGGATGCCACAAGAAGTTAATATGACTGCAGATATAGCACTTTGGAAGTCAGAAGATGGTTTAACTGACGATGAAAGAACAATCGTAAAAAGAAATCTTGGATTCTTCTCAACAGCGGATTCCTTGGTTGCTAATAATCTAGTTCTTGCTCTCTATAGATTGGTAACAAACCCTGAATGCCGGCAATATATTTTAAGGCAAAGCCTAGAGGAAGCCATACATACTCATGCATATCAGTACTGTATTGAATCACTTGGTATGGATGAGGGAGAAATATTTAATATGTATAGAGAAATCCCAAGCGTTGCAAAAAAGGCGGCATGGGGTTTGAAATATACACAACAAATTTCTGATCCAACTTTCCAAACTGGAACAACTGAGACTGATAAACAGCTCTTAAGAAACCTTATAGCATTTTATTGTGTGCTTGAAGGCATATTTTTTTATTGCGGTTTTACTCAAATCTTATCAATGGGCAGGCGAAATAAAATGACAGGAACTGCTGAGCAATTTCAGTACATTTTGAGAGATGAATCCATGCATGTAAATTTTGGAATTGATGTTATTAATCAAATTAAGATTGAAAACCCTCATCTATGGGATGAAGAGATGAAAAACGAGGCAGCGCAGATGATTCTTGAGGGAACAGAGCTTGAAATCCAGTATGCAAGAGACACCATGCCAAGAGGTGTTTTGGGAATGAATGCTTCCATGATGGAAGAATACTTGCAGTTCATAGCCAATAGAAGGCTAACTCAGATTGGATTAGAAGAAGAGTTTAAAGGCGCAACAAATCCTTTTCCTTGGATGTCAGAAATAATGGATCTTAGAAAGGAAAAAAACTTCTTTGAAACCAGGGTTATTGAATATCAAACTGGTGGCGCGCTAAACTGGGAATAATTTAAAACTCATCGCTTTTGATAAGCAAGCAATT
>CACJSU010000019.1 GCA_902596165.1 uncultured SAR86 cluster bacterium
AAATTTCATTTGACTGAAATATAAATCCCCTTCTTTTGCAGAGAGCTACCAGTTCTTCCATTGTTTTTGCTGTCAAGATAAACCTTTATATTTCATTTTCGAGAAGACTATATTATGCAGTTATTTTATTCATATCTATATAGATTTTGTGCAACTCTTCTTAGATAAGGCTATAAAATAGTTAATTAAAGGATAATAATAAAAGAAAAGTTTGCATGAAAATAATTTTTTATATTTTTACCATTTTTCCTCTTGGGTTAGCATTCTACATTTTGGATGCTGTATTTAAAGTTATACCCATATATATCTTAAGATTGCTGCCTTCATTTAGGGTGACTAAGAAAAACTTATCTATTGCTTTCAGGAGTCTATCGGTTCATGAATTAGATTTGCTCGCTAAAAAAAGTTACAAAGAAACATTAAAAAGTTTTTATGAAACTTTATACACTTGGTCTCGTTCCAGCAAAAAAATAATCTATGAAACAAAAAAAATTAACAATAGATTTTTATTCCACAATCCTAATCAGGAGAGCGGCCTAATAATTTTTGCTCTTCATAATAGAAGCATTGATTTCTTACTTAGGTGGCTTAGCTCTCAAAGACCAAACACAACCCTTTATAAAAAAATTAAATTAAGACCCATTAATAAGTTTGTAAAAAAATTTAGAGAAGAAGGAAATTGCAAAATGGTAGAGACCGGAATAGGAGGAGTAAAATCTATTCTTCATTCTTTAGAAAGAAATCAGATGACCTGTATGGCATCTGATCAAGTTCCAGCTGACGGACTTGGAGTCTATTCAACTTTTTTTGGCCACGAGTGTTATTCGTTTTCCCTTGCTCCAAAGCTAGCAAGGAAATCTAACAAAAAAATTCTTATGTCATATTTATCCTATGAAAACGGTCTTGGCCATATTATAAATTTCAAAAAACCTGACAAGAAGATCTATACCAATAATGGTGTTGATATTATGAACTTAGAAATGGAAAATGAGATTAAAAAATCTCCAGAAGAATATTCTTGGGAATATAAAAAATTTAGAAAGCTCTCACAAGAGCCTAAAGATATCTACAAAATCTAGCGGCGCCAAAAAGCAGGCGTAAATAGCACAAGCAGTGTAAAGATTTCTAACCTTCCTAGAATCATAGCAAAACACAAAATAATTTTTCCAAGTTCGCTTACTTGTGTGTAGTTGCTAGCAACATCACCTAGACCCGGACCCAAATTATTCAAGCAAGCACCAACTGCAGAAAATGCGGTCTCAAAGGTTAATCCTGTGCCGAGCATTGCCATGAGAAGAAACATAAATATAAATACGTAGATAGAAAAAAATCCCCAAACCTTTTCTGCAATTTTTGCATCAATTACTTTGGTACCAATCTTAGAGGTGTGGACAGCATTTGGGTGGATGGTCTTTAATATTTCCTTGTATGCTTGGTTAATCATAATTAATACTCGCCATGCTTTAATCCCACCACCAACAGACTGAGAACATGCTCCCATAAATGCACCAACTAGCAAAAGATATGGTAGAAAACCTGGCCAGAGAGAGAAGTTTTCCGTAGTAAAGCCCGATGTTGTAACTATCGAAACAACATGAAAAACAGTTGAACCAATGGCAGAAAAAACATCCGGATATGAGTTACTTATAATATGAATAGCTAATGAGACTATAATTATCAGCAGTACAACAGACAGGAAAAACCTAAACTCAGAATCATAAAAATATTTAAAGGGCTTTCCTCCAAATATTGCTGCGTAATGAACAGCAAACGAGGCAGCTGAAAGTAACATAAAAAAAATACAAACCGTTTCTATTAATGCGCTATTAAAGAATCCAATGCTTTGATCATGTGTAGAAAATCCGCCCCCCGCAACAGTGCTTAAGCTATGGGCAACTGAGTCAAATAAACTCATCCCAGAAAGCAAATATAATGTTGCGCATAATAATGTGAGACCAACATATATTTTCCACAAAGCTTTAGCACTATCTGTTATTTTTGGGGTAAGTTTTTGATTGCCATGGCTTCCTGGAAGCTCCATTTTATAAAGCTGGCCCCCTCCAATCCCCAAAGCTGGCATTACTGCTACGGCCAAAACTATCAAACCCATTCCACCTATCCATTGAAGAAGTTGCCGATATAAAAGAATTGATTTTGGAAGGTTGTCTAAACCGACAATCGTTGTAGCGCCAGTTGTCGTAATTCCTGAAACTGATTCAAAAATCGCATCGCTGATGCCAAGACCAAAAAAGTAAAACGGCACTGACCCAGCGAAAGCCAGAACAACCCAAAATAAAGTTGTAATAATAAAACCATCAGAAATATTCAGAGGTAAATTTTGTTGACGAGTGGCTGCCCATATTGATGTGCCTAAAATAGAAAAAAATATAAAAGAGTATAAAAATATCTCTGTGCCAGATTCGCTATATACAAAAGTAAGTACTAAAGGTGGTATAAATGAAAGACTAAATATTCCTAATAAAATGCCTAACAAATTAAAAATTGATTTGTAATTCATTAGTTCGTTAAGAAAAGATTCTCTATTTTTTCTTTATCTGTTTTCCCGAGAATAAAAATAATAATTTTATCATTAGGCTTAAGGAGCAAATCTTTTGAATGCATATAAACATCTTCCCCTCTTATCACCGCAGCAATAACACAACTCTCTGGAAGAGGAAGTTCAGAAATAGGTTTATCAAAAAACCCTGCTGTAAATTTATTCTTATGAATTATTCCCTCGATCGCTTCAGCCCCACTCTGCATTTTAAAAATAACCTCTTGAGGCACATCGCCCTTTGCAAGATGCTGCAAAACCATTGAGACGGTTAGTCGTTGAGGTGAGAGAGCTATGTCAACAAAATTTTTGGGAAGTATATTTATATAAGTGTAGTTGTTGACAATAATAATTGTTTTTTTAGCCCCAAGCTTTTTGGCAAGAAATGCTGACATGATATTTGTTTCATCATCATTCGTTAAAGCACAAAAAATATCTATATTTTCTATATTTTCACTCTTTAAGAGTTCTTCATCAGACCCCGCACCTTTTAGAACAATTGTCCTATTTAATTCCCTTGAAAGTATTTCACATCTATCTGCGCCTGGATCTATTATTTTAATTTTATAGTTATCTTCCAGTGCTTTTGCTAACGCAAACCCTATTTTGCCGCCTCCAATAATCATTATCCGCGATGAAGAGGTATCTTGCAGCCTCATCTCTTGAACTATGCCATCAATATCGTTTTCTGCAGCCAAAAAGTATATTTCATCATTTTCTTTAATAATTGTTTTACCATCAGGTATTAAAGGCTTTCCTTTTCTATATATTGCAGGCACAAAAGTATCTGTATCTGGCATATCACTTTTTATACTTTTCAGCTCTCTATTTACTAACATGCCATCTTTTCTAGCTTTCACAGATACAGCTTTTAAAGATCCATTTGCAAATGATTCAATTTGCTCAGCGCCTGGGTGCTTAATTAAGTCAACAAGATGCTCTGTAACTTCGTTTTCAGGACCAATTGCAATATCAATATTATCTTTCCCAAATGCTTCTAAAGATTCAAGATATGCAGAATCAGAAAGCCTACAAATTGTTTTTTTAACACTAAACTTAGATTTTGCAATTTGGCAAGAAGTAATATTACATTCATCACTATTTGTAACAGCCAGCACAATCGTCTCTTCATCTGCACCAGCTTTCTCTAATGTTATTGGATGTGATGCATGACCAATCTCTGTGGCTAAATCATAATCTTCTTGAAGGCGCAAAAGCTTATCTTTATTTAGGTCAACAATGCTTACTTCATATTCTTGTCTTGAAAGTGTGGATGCAAGACTGCTTCCAACTCTTCCAGCACCAAGTATTAAAATTTTCATTGTTATAAATTAAACCTCTTTTTAGTGAATTGGAAGAATTGCTGAAATTAAATTAATTCTCAAAAAATTTTCCGTGTGAATTCACTGCATCTGATGCGGAGATAATACGCTTTCCTGGAAACTGTAAGTGAGTAATAACTAACACAGAGTCACTTGTCTTAACTGCAATTCCTTCTTCTATAAATCTAAAGCTGTTTTCTTTTATAGCTTCTTTATTGCCATTATATTCCTTCAATCCATGTATTTTTATTGCCATATTATTTTTTTCAAAATAGAGTCCGGGCCATCCAACAAACGCTTTAAACTTTTGAAATATTTCCCTAGTGCTTTCTTTTGTGAAATCTATCTTGCCAGATAATTTATCTATTTTTGAACAATAGCTAGCATCATTATTATTTTGCTTAATAAGAATTAGCTTACTATTTAAAATATTACGCAAATCATTTTGAAGATTTTTAATACACAGTGAGACAAGCTTATTTTCAAGATCTACTCTGTTATCTGATTCTAATATTTCAGTTTCATAAGAGCAGTAAATTGGCCCTTCATCCATTCCCTTAGACATTCTCATAATTGATATCCCAGTTTTATTATCACTATTTAATATCGATGCCTGTATTGGAGAGGCCCCTCTATATTTCGGCAACAAAGAAAAATGAATATTTATTGGCGCAATATTTGGCGCATCAAGCATCCATTCAGGGAGTATTTTTCCATATGCTGAAACAACTAAGAAATCAAAGTCCAAGTGTGCAATTTCTTGTTTGAATAAAACATCAAGCTTAGTAGGTTTAAAAATCGGGATTCCAAGTTTTGAAGCTTCCGCAGCCACAGAAGATGCCTCTTTACCTTTGCCCCTTTTAGATCTTTTATCCGGCTGGCTTATTACCCCAACAACATCCAATCCTGAGTTTGCCATGGAGTTTAATATCTTTGCGGATGATTCAGGGGACCCAGCAAATAAAATCTTCATATTGTTTATAAATTTAATTAAATTCTGTTAAATTCTGTAAATTTCTTCTATTTAGATGCCTTCTTCCTAATTCTGTCTCTTTTTAGAGGAGAGAGATAATCAACCATCAGTTTTCCCTCCAAATGGTCGATTTCATGCTGAATACATACAGTAAGCAAGCCCGATGGCTCTGCCTCATGTTTCTCGCCTTTAAGATCTTGCCAGACTAAATGTATGTTATCTGGCCTGGTTATCTCTTCTGTTATTCCTGGCACTGAGAGACAGCCCTCTGTAAAAGAAAGTAGACTTTTGTCATTTAAAATCTTAAATTCAGGATTAATAAATATTTTTGGATCATTTCTTTCCTCTGATAGATCCATTACTATAATTCTTTCGTGAATATCAACTTGAGTTGCTGCAAGACCTATGCCTTCCTCTGCATACATAGTTTCAAGCATATTAGAGGTGATAATTTCTAGACTTTTGTCGAATTTAGTAACAGGCACAGCAACTTTTCTTAGTCTTGGGTCAGGAAATGTTAAAACTTTCAATCTAGGCATATACACATTATATGTTCATTCTTTATAATCAACATCTTTATTTGTAGCAAAAGGAGCTATTTTATGTCCGATAACATCTCAGTTTCAATATTTATGGGTTCTAAGTCAGATTTGCCAGTTGTTCAAGCTGCATCAGATACTCTAAATGAATTTAATGTGCCTCATCGAATGTTTATACTTTCAGCGCATAGAACGCCCGAAGAAGTTGTAAAGAGAGTAAAGGAGTCTGAAAAAAATGGAGCTAAAGTATTTATAGCTGCGGCAGGTATGGCCGCTCATCTTGCAGGCGCAATTGCAGCTCAAACAACAAAGCCGGTTTTAGGCATCCCTCTTGGAGGAGGAGACTTAGATGGAATGGACTCATTGCTAGCCACTGTTCAAATGCCAAAGGGTGTGCCAGTAGCTACTTTTGCAATTGGAAAATCTGGGGCAATAAATGCTGCGCTGTGTGCGGTGCAAATGTTAGGTACCTCAGATGAAAAAATTGCAGCTATGCTCGTTGAGTATAAATCCAAAATGCACGATGATGTTTTGGCCGCAAACGAGTCAATTCAATAATTAATTTGAAGGAATTTTCATCTCCTGCCGATGCATCTAATTGGCTAAAAGAAGGTAAAATTTTAATCCACCCAACAGAGGGGGTTTGGGGTCTTGGTTGTGATGCGTCAAACATCAACGCTTGTAAGAAAATATCTCTCTTAAAAAAAAGATCTGATAATAAAAATTTCATCTTACTGGCCCCATCAATCTCCTTTGCATTAGATTCTTCTGCTGAGTTGGAAGAATCACAAATTGAATTTTTAAAGTCCGTCTGGCCAGGCCATGTTACCGTTATAATGCAAGCAAATGATTCCCTATCAATATCAATAAAAGCTATAGATAATACTATTGCAATTAGAGTAAGTAATCACTTACCTATCATAAATTTACTTAATATATTTAACGGTTTAATGGTCTCTACTTCTGCAAATATAAGCAATTTTCCAACCCTCAATTCACTTGATGAGGTAAAAAAAATCTTCGATGATCCAGGCGTTGCAGTGTATGCTCATGACAATGGAGATGCTTTAAAACCATCTTCAATAATAGACCTAAAAACCATGGAATACATTCGTGAATAAGTTGACTAAAAACAATCTTGCATTGATTGAATTAAGGCTTAGATCTGTTCAAAGAAGCATAGACAAAAAGCTTAATTCTTTAAACATAAAAGTGTCTCAACGAAAGGCTGAAATCTGGAATCGCAAACAAGGTGGAGGTGGAAAATCTATATCTATAAATGGTGATGTAATAGAAAAGGCTGCTATTAACTTTTCCTCAATTTCTGGGAACAAGTTACCCGCTTCTTCTTTAGCAACTAAATTAAAGTCCAATGGTTCTTTGAAATTTCGTGCGATTGGAGTTTCTGTTATCTCTCACC
>CACJSU010000020.1 GCA_902596165.1 uncultured SAR86 cluster bacterium
TCCAAAACCACCTCTAAATCTTGCCCTCCTAAAAGGTTGCCAAATAGTTGGCGTTTTTTGGGGTGCTTGGATAACTATGTTTCCAAATGAAAATATGAAAAATTTTCAAGAGTTATTTGACCTTCATGCTGCGGGTAAAATTAATCCTGAAATTTCTGATAGATTTTCTCTTGAAGAGTCAGCGGCTGCTATTGCACATTTAAAAGATAGGAAGGCTAAAGGCAAGGTAATAATTGATGTTTAGGAAGGCAGGGGTTTTATTCCTTTGCATAACGCTAACCCAATGCTCAGAAACGATAGACCTAATGGATAGACCTCTTCATAAAAATGATAGCTCTTTACAAAATGAAGAGCATCGACTGCTCCCAATGGATGGGGCGCATAATACAAGAGAGCTTGGGGGTTATAAAACTACTGATGGCAAGTCCATCAAATGGGGCATGTTATATCGCTCAGATAAGCTAAGCGATATCTCAAAGACTGATCAAAAATACCTCCAAACCCTTGGCATCAAAAAGATTGTTGATTTCAGGTCAGAGGAAGAGAAAACTGAAGATCCAGACATTATCCCAGAGGGAATAGACTATATTGAGATGCCAATTAGTGTTGATGGGGCGATGAGATCAAAGATAGAAGCTGTGTTAAAGGGCGAAACAGACAAAGAAGTGAAAAGTTTTTTAGTGGATGCAAATAGAGAATTTGTAACCAGCTATACAGATGTATATGAGAATTTTCTAAGGGGTCTCATAGATGAAGACGCCCCAACATTGTTTCACTGCACTGCTGGCAAGGATAGAGCTGGTTTTGCTGCTGCAATTACACTCATTGCTTTGGGGGTTTCTAAAGAGACTGTAATTAAGGACTACATGAAGACTAATGCTTTTACTCAAGAAAGAATTGAGGAAATTTTAGATCAAATAGAATTGATGAGTCTTTATCAAACCGATGCCGAAATTTTGCGCCCCTTAATAGGCGTTGAGCGTATATACATTGAAACAGCCTTTAAAACTGCAGAAGAAAAATATGGTAGTTTAGAAAATTTTATAAGAGTTGGTTTAAATATTTCTGATGAAGATATTCAAAAGTTGCGAAATAAGTTTCTAGAAAGTTAGCGGGGCGTCACGACCGACTGATAAGTGAGGAGAAACTTCTCCTCATCAAATGGGGGTCTAAAAAATCCAACATATTGCCCTTTAGGATTAATTAGCAAAATATTATTTGAATGATTTTCTAAATGTTCCATGTGATCATGTTGCATGCTTTTGGGTGGCTCAACCACCATTACATTTAATTGTGTTGCCATGCTTAAAAGCATCGGCCTGTCACCTCGCGCTCCAATAAATGATTTGTTAAATGCTTTGGCATATTTATCTACAGTGTTGGGAGCATCATTCTCAGGATCTATAGTAATAAGAAGTGTCTGCTTATTAGTTAAATTAAAGCCTTTTGAATCTAATGTTGAATAAAGAGTTTTAATTAAAGACATTGCCACGGGACACTCTGCAGGACAGCGAGTATATCCAAAATATATTAATGTCCATTTTCCTTTAAAAATATCTTTGTCGAGCACAACATTGTCGGATGTCAGGATTTGAAAATTAGAAAAATCCTTCGGGTTAGGAAATTGATAGTATCCGTTCACCAAAAGCTCGGGTGCAGATAGGTATCTTGGGGTGGTTAATTTATTAATGAACAAAGACAAAACTGCAACCATAAATAAAATGATTAAAGCTAATGAAATTTTAATGTTCTTACTCATATTTAAGTTATGAAGTGATCAATAAGCAAGGCAGCAAAAATTAGAAAAATATAGTAAATGGAGTAAACAAAAGTTGGAAAGGCTTGAACATTTTCTGCATCAAAATATAAACGAATTGCGTAGTATAGAAAAATAATCCCTAAAATTAATGCAGATACAAAATAAAGAATACCTGACATCATAACTACGAACGGCAGTAAACTGACCAGAATTAAAATAATTGTATAGAGAATAATTTGTAGTTTTGTAAATTGAACACCGTGGGTCACTGGAAGCATTGGAATGTTTTCTTTTGCGTAATCATCTTTTCTGTGAATTGCAAGAGCCCAAAAGTGCGGGGGAGTCCAGGCAAAAATAATTAATACCAACAAAAGAGAGTTTGGATCAATCGAATTTGTAACTGCCGTCCATCCTAGTAATGGGGGAGCTGCACCCGCCAAACCACCAATCACTATGTTTTGTGGCGTTGCTCGTTTTAGATACACTGTATAAACAAAGGCATAGCCTATTAAAGAAGCCAAAGTGAGCAACGCAGTTAGGGTATTCACATAGATTACCAAAATAGCTGCACCAAGTGAGCCTAAAATAAATGCAAATATTGAAGCATTGATAGGACTGACTTCTCCCTGAGGAATAGGTCTGTTTTCTGTTCTATTCATATTGGCATCTGCCTTTCTATCAATGATTTGATTTATTGCAGCTGCTGAAGATGCACATAAGCCAATGCCAAGCATTGCTAGTGCAATTAAAGATAATGGGGCGAGGGTTTTGCTAGCCAACAGTGATCCAACCAAGGCTGTAATTAACATCATTAGAACTACGTTGGGTTTACATAGTTCATAGTAATTTTTAATTGCGTTGTTCATCTTTCCAAATCACAAGATTAACCATTAGGGTTGCTAACAGTAATAATGCTGCGACTAAATTATGCGCGATAGCGATATACAAGGGAAGCACGTATACAACATTCATAATTCCCAAGGAAATCTGAGTAACTAATATTACTCCTAACGTAGAAGCCAGTGGGGCTGCATTAGAAAACCAAAGCTTAGTAATTAAGACCATGAAAATTAGTGTCAGAATTAATGCGCTGACTCTATGAGAATAATGAATTGCAACCCTTGCTTCATTATCTAGCAAGCCAAATAAATAATTAGGGCCAACCTCTTGAGATAAGTTAAACCCATCAGAAAAATTCATCTCAGGCAGATATGTTCCTTGGCATGTTGGGAAATCAACGCAAGCCAATGAGGCATAATTCGTACTTGTCCAGGCCCCTAAGAAAATTTGAACTAAAAGGGCCAATAGAGCAATACCACCTAATGTTTTTAAATGTCCAATCTGATGATTTTTAATGCCATCAGTGGTATTTAAAAATAAGTAAAAAAATAAGCTTAAAGTAATAAAGCCACCAAACAAATGGCCAGTTACAATTATGGGCAAGAGCTTCAAGCTAACAGTAAGGTAACCAAATAGCCCCTGACAACAAATAAAAAATAAAAGAAAAGATGCTATGACTTTTATTCTTGTTGGAAGTTTATGCTTGAATGAAAAAGCAACTAACAATATTGCAATAAAACCAAGAGCGGCTGCGAAGTACCTATGCACAACCTCCGGAATTGCTTTATCGATTTCATAAGGAAATTGAGGATATCGTTGCTCGGCTATTAAAATTTCAGCTTCAGTTGTAGGAAAGACTACAAAACCATAACATCCTGGCCAATCTGGACAGCCAAGACCTGCATCAACAAGCCTTGTCCATGCGCCTAATGCAATCACGACAAATGCAAAACATAACCCAAAAAATGAAAGACCTCTAACTAAACTCATATTAAAACCTTTAAGTCCTTTAAAATTAATTTAGGATCCATGGAAACTGGAAAAAACATAACTGCCCTTCCATATGGATCAATTATAAAAATCTTTTGTTCAAGAAAAAAACTCTCATTACCTGCATCTAATAACTTTTTATATAATTTACCTTCAGCATCAATGATGGCTTGGGTTCTTGGATAATCAATTAGCTGATCTTCTAGTATTTTCATATCCTGAATGACGACAGCTCTTTTAAGTTTATTGATATCTCTATTAAGAGCTACGTTAAGTTGTCGCATCAAATAAAGAGCATCTTCAAGCTCTGCATCTTCAGATGCATAGGTAGCAAATATCCATTTACCATCTTCAAATTTTAGATTTTCTTGACCATCAATAAGACTTAGATCGGTTGTGTCAAAATATTCATTAAAAAAAATCCCATTGTTTTTAGTATATTTTGGTGAATAGCCTGACTGGAAAGATAATGTCGAAACCAACAAAACTAATAGGGGGGTTAATAACAACAGTGCTAAAAATATCTTGCTTCTCATGATTCTCTCTTAATTGCATATATAAACATTCCTGCTAAAACAAGGCTCATGGTAAACCACTGCAGTGCGTAGCCATAATGTTTAGTTGGCGTGATAACAAAGGGTGTTAATGCAACATACTCATTAATGAATTGTGACCCAGGATCTAAAATTAGCACCATATCTGAGAACTTCTTATCATAAGCTTGTTGAATGATGCTTGGTGATTTAGTTTGAGAAACCAAAGGCCATTCATTTGTTAATAATTCAGCGCCCGCCAATACCTCTTTTTCTGGTTTGACAAGACTTCCAACTATGCGCGATTTAGTTGCATTAAAATTTACATTTGGTAGGTCATTTCTTGTTCTGCCTTGAGAGATCCAGCCACGATCAACAAATATTGCTTGGTCTTGCTCATAATAAAATGGTGTGTATATTTTGTAGCCTACCATTCCATCTTTTATTTGGTTGTCTATTAGAACTTGTTGAGTTGGATCATAAAATCCATCTATAAATACTTTGCTCCATTGTTTGAAGGAGCCAGAAATAGCCTTAGGAGCTTTTGACTGCTCTAATTCAAATTCCTGAATAAGGCTTGCCTTAAACCCAGCTCTTTCTATCTGCCAAAACCCCAACAAAATAAATATAGTTACAAACACGACAGAAAAAGCAGTGAGTGCTTTGTTGTGTTTTATTTGTTCAATTGTTGGTAAAGCTTTAATCATAAAAATGTTATAGTTCACATGTATGCTGAGACCTCTTATTTACACTGTAATTATCTTAATCTTTTTAAGCTTATTCAGCAGTCTCTTTTTTCTTTTCAAAGACAAGGGTCATGGCAGACGATCTGTATACAGTCTTGGATTTAGAGTTAGTCTTGCAGTTTTACTGCTAATCTTAATCTCTTATGGTCTATATACCGGAGAGCTAGGAAATAATGTTCCTTTTGGCTCTTAATTTAAAGTATATAAACAAAAAGAAATAGCATCACCCATACCACGTCAACGAAGTGCCAATACCATGAGGCTGCTTCGAATCCAAAGTGGCTATGAGGATCAAAGTGATTATAAAAAACTGATCTACATAGCATTACAGCCAGCATAAATCCACCCATCATGACATGAAAACCATGGAAACCTGTCAACATAAAGAATGTTGAACCATATATTCCAGAATTAAGTGTCAAGCCATAATGTGCATATGCCTCATAATACTCAGCAGCTTGCAATCCGACAAAAATCAGAGCAAGAGCAACGGTTACACCAAGCCATGTATTAAAGATTTTTTTATTATCATTCTTGAGCGCAAGATGAGCAAAGTGCACGGTCACACTTGAGCTGAGCAGTACTATTGTATTCCACAATGGTAGCCATTTTAGGACATTGCTCCAACCTGGCCAACTCATGTTTTTGTCAGCAAGAGCATATCCTGATCCAGCATCAGGAGTTGACATCACAGGCCATGAAGACTCGAAGCCCTCCCAAAGCATGTTCGCTAATCCCTTTTCACCTTCTCCACCGAGCCATGGAACAGAAAAATTTCTTACATAAAATAATGCACCAAAAAATGCTGCAAAGAACATAACTTCAGAAAAAATAAACCAGCCCATGCCAAAGACAAAGGATTTTTGCAGTTGAGAACTATCTAAGCCAGCAATATGCTCTCTAATAACTGCTCTAAACCAAAAATATAAAGTGACTGCAAATACAGCAAATCCTGAATAAAGAATATATACGGAATTACTTGCAGGCTTTCCAAGATCATTAATGGTGCCTGCTGCACCCATTACCAATAAAAAAAGTGCTGTTGCAATGTAAATAGGATATTTACTTTCCTCTGGTACATAGTATTTTTGATAACTCATATTGAAGGCTCCATTTCATGGCCATCATGATGGCTGTCATCATGATGATGATAGTCATTATGATGTTGAGTGAACTCAACATCGTTATAATCTGTAACATCAAATATTGTATATGAAAGGACAACGCTGTTGATGGAGCTTGGTAGCTCATCATCAAAGATAAGTCTTACCGGCAAAAGAGCATCTTCGCCA
>CACJSU010000021.1 GCA_902596165.1 uncultured SAR86 cluster bacterium
ACTGAGGATCTCATAGCTCACCCAGCAATGTTGCCATCATGGGTTCATGATTTTGAATGGCATCCTCAAAGAAAAAAAGTCCAACCTATGGAACTGCATTTTCATCTTAAAAATATTTTAAATTTGCCACTTGGGATAGTTACAGAAGTTGATATTGAATATTATCTTCCAATCAAGGATGGAGATGCAATTAGTGCAAACCAGACTTTATTAAGTGTTTCAGAATTAGTGAAAACAAAACTTGGAGAAGGAAGATATTGGGTTATAGAAGTGAAATATTTTAATCAGTTTGAAATTCTTGTTGGAAAACAAAATATCCATTTTTTAGGATACAAAAAATGAATTCTAAAATTTTGCCAACTACAAAGTATTTTACAACAGTCAAAAATATACAAGCTGGAGCTATTTTTAGCCGAGACTGGGCCCCCCTTCATTCAAATCAAGATTGGGCAATTAATAAAGGCAAGCTACCAAATATCATAATGAATAATTACACCCTAAATGGATTGGTTATTAAGTATGTTACAGATATTTATAATGAATCAACGAGGATTGGTAAAGTGAAATTCAAGATAAATAAACCTATTACCCCAGATAAAAATTTAGAATTTCATGGTTCGATCATCAAAGAAAATAAAGTTTCTAACGAGATATCAATCCTAAAAATTCAAGTAGAAGTTAAGGTTTCAGATGAAACTTATGCTTCTGCAAACGTGGTTGCTGGAATTAGCTTAAACAACACCAAATCAAACTCACCATGGAAGATAGATACAGACACATGGATCTCTTATATCAAAAATAGCTAATTAAAATGATTAAGTTAATTGCGCTTATTAGGAAGAAAAATAATGTATCTGAAAAAGAATTTAAAGAATACTATGAAAATATTCATGCTCCATTAATTATAAAAATTTTTCCTTCACTAAAGGGGTACACAAGAAACTATCTACTTGAATCTAATATACTGCATGGTGAGTTTTCATTAGAACCACAAAAACATTATTCGAGCTATAACGTAATTACTGAATTGTCATTTGATGACGAAGATGGACTAAATCAGTTTTTTGAAATTTCTTCAAAAGAAGAGATAGTAAAAATTATTCGAGAAGATGAAGAAAATTTCCTTGATAGTAAAAAGACAATAATGTATCGGGTAGATTAAAATTTAATTGGCATGTTTCTATAGCCTTGTAAAAATTCACCAAATGTCCTTACCATCTTTTCATGTTGAAGTGAGTATTCTGGTATAGCTTTGAAAATTTCTTCTAATATAACCCTTCCTTCTAATCTAGCTAAGTGCTGTCCTAAGCATTTATGTGGACCATGGCCAAAACTGATACTGCGTTTTGGTGCTGGCCTAGTAATATCAAATTTATCTGGATTTTCAAATTCACGTTCATCTCTCCCAGCAGATTGATACAAATAAATAACTGAATCACCTTTTTTCATTTTTTTTCCATGTAATTCAATATCTCTAGTTAACTTTCTACCAAGAATATTGGTTGGATGATCATATCTTACTGTTTCTTCAAATGCAGAAGGTATTAAAGACAGATCGTTTTTTAAAATTTTTAATTGATCAGGATTTTTATCCAAATAGTAGAAAAGGTTCGCGACTGTATATGGAACAGTATCTGCTCCAGTAATTATAAGCATGCTTGTGTTTCCCATAATTTGCTCGTCTGACATCCATAAACCCTCTCTTACTTGTTTAGTGATCCATGAATTTATATGAGTGGGAGAAGGAGGTGTATCTTTTCTCCATTCAGATGCTAGCTGCAACATTAGACCCATGCACTGGCCAAATGCTTCTTGGCCTCTTGGAGTAACACCCATGACATCAGGATCTCTCTCATAAAAAATATCAATCAATTCTCTTGCTTTTAAGGCTATATCTCTTTCCAAACCGATCATGTCGGTAATGGTGAATAATGAGACTTTTCTTGCAATTTCATGAACATCAATCTCACCATTTTTTAAGCCTGGTTCAAGTTCTTTTACTGTCAGCTGTCTAATTTTATCCTCTAGCTCTGAAACTGAAGATTGTGTATATCTATCAGCAATGGTATTTCTGTAATCTCTGTGGTCTGCACCATCATTTGTCGGAATTGAGATATGACCAGGCCCAGAATCATCCCCCAATAGTAATGGAGGCGGAGAAGTTCCCTCAATAGATGTGTAGTCTTTGTATGATCCTAAGTGAGCATTCCATATGTCTTCAAATCGACTTAGTGCCCATGCCCCACCAAAATCTTCCATACAGTGAACAGGATCATTATCTCTAAGATCTTTGTAGATATTCCAAGAATCATCCCAAAAATCTTTTGAATATGGATTGTAATTAATTTTCATATCATCACTCCCCTTGATGTAATTAAATATTAATTATTCTCTTACCCAATAAGGTAAAGATATTTCATCGTTGATTTTTTTAAATCTAACACTTAATGTATCACCTATCTTAATGGAATCTATATCTGACTTAGATTTGATTTCTCCAATAATTCTTATATTTTTATATTCAATTAATTCAACCAAACCAACTACATATGGAGATTGATTTTCAAATACCGGTAGAAGTGGTGGTCTAGGAACTACAAATGACCAAAGAATTGCATCACCCGAAACAATATTCCACTCATGATTAAGAGACTGACATTTAGGGCACATATGTCTAGGAGGAAATCTTGGTGCTTTGCAATCAGCACAATGTTGAATGCTTAATTTCTGATTTGAACAATTTTCCCAATAGGGCTTATCAAAATCTTCAATGCCGGGAATTGGAATAGATTTAATCATTTATTCGCCTTTCAATAATATTGCTGCATTTGGTGTTGCATCGCAAGTTGTTACCAAAGCCAATTTAGCATTTCTAATTTGTGCATTAGCCAAGCCACGAATTTGTTTAACTCCCTCAGTAACTAAATTCATTCCATGAAGATAAACCTCTGAGAGACTTCCTCCTGAAGTATTCACAGGAAGGTCACCATCAAAATCAATCAAACCTTCATTAATTAACTTCAATGCCTCACCCTTGGGGCAAAAATCATAAGCTTCCAGAGAAAATGGAATCATTGGAGAAAATGCATCATATATTTGAGCAACATCTACATCTTTAGGGGAATAGTCAGACAAACTCCATAAA
>CACJSU010000022.1 GCA_902596165.1 uncultured SAR86 cluster bacterium
ATGAAATCTCCCCAAGCCAAAATAGACTCAATGGAATTTTTTCATCATCATTAAAATTATTTGCCAAATATTCAAAAGACTGTTTTGCAGCTTGGAAATCTTTATCGTTCAAATCAGAAATTGCTTGGTCGTAAACTTCATCAATGCTCTTGCTATCATTAATTCCCTCAAATCTGAATGTGCTTACTTCAGACTGAATTTCGCTATCTAACGGTGCATTTATCTCTAATTGATTTGTTTCTTCATTTAATAATTTTTCAATTAAGTATGCTTGGGATTCAAGTTCACTCCTCAGGCTAGCAAGTTCACCCTCAAGTTCTTGTATTTTTAAGAACAAAATATCAGAAGCATCTACTTCTTGAGAATAGATATGGAGTGGCGCTAAAAGGATCGCAACAAAGAAGATTTTCATTTAAGAAGAAAACTACTTAATTTCAACTCTTCTATTTTTTGACCATGCAACATCATTCGAGCCAAGAGATAAAGGTCTTTCTTCTCCATAACTTTTGGTAATCAATCTATTTCTATTAATTCCATTGGAAATTAAATAGTTAGCAACTGACTCAGCTCGCCTTTGACCCAGAGCTAAATTGTATTCCCTGGTTCCTCTTTCATCAGCATGGCCTTCGATTGAAATTGTAATTTTTGAATTCCTATTCATAAGCTCACTTACGCCTTTAAGAGCCTGAATTGATTTAGTTGTAAGATTGAATTGATCATATTCAAAATAAACTACCGCATTTGCAAGGACCGCCTGAGTAGCAGTAGATTTTGATGTGATGGAAACCCCAGCAACACTTTGATCTGCAATTGCTTCCTCTGTTACTTGAACAGAACTACAAGCAGAAAAAATTATTAAAGTTAATAAGGTAAAAAATGAATTAATTGATTTGCTCATAATAATTGTTCCAATGTATGTATTATCTTAGAAAATTTGACCAAGCAGGCTCTCTGACCTCGCCGTTTGATGCGGGTAATATAAACTTTGCACCACTTAGACTAAATCCAGCAAGCATACTTAGATCTTCTTTTCTAATTCCATAGATTACCATATTACCGTTAGGAGCAACACTAGGCGATTCATCCATCTTTGCTTCAGTCAAAACCCTTATAAAATTTTCTTTTTTATACTTAAGAGCTATGTGAAATAAGCCATCGCTAGATCGGTGAACAAAAATAATCCCTTCTTCTTTTGGAAGATAAGAGGCTTTTGCATTATATGTTCCCTCAAACGAAATACGTTTTGCTTTTGGGTTGAGTTTTCTTAGGTCTAACTCATAAATTTGTGGTGAACCAGAGCGACCACTTGTAAACAAAATTTTGTTTCCTTTGGGAGACCACGAAGATTCTGTGTCGATAGCAAATTGATTAGTCATCCTCGTAAGAGTTCGATCACGCAACCTTAAAATATAAATTTCTGCATTTCCATCTTGGTATAGTGTTAGAGAAAGATACTTTCCATCAGGTGACCATGAGGGAGAGCTAATCTGAGTGTCTTTTGATAATACTGCCTCTCTTTTGCCAGAAGCTATTTCTTGTATAAAAACTTTTGCCATTCCCGTTTCAAACGAAACATATGCAACTTTTTTTCCATCTGGTGACCATGAGGGAGAGATAATAGGCTCGGGGCTTGATAAAAGAATTTTTTCATTAGCTCCATCAGAATCAGCCAACATAAGTTTGTATGTAGAGATCAGTTTAGAATCTTTGGTTTCATTGACATACAATAGCCTGGTAGCTGCAATACCTTTGATTCCCGTTATTGACTCATAGATACCATCACTCGTGTAATGGGCAAGTTGCCTAATTTGATTTGGGATACCGAAAACTTTTGAACTACGCACTTTTCTCTTTTTATGAATGTCATAAATTTCATAATTTATATCTAAAGAATTTTTTGAATTTACAATTGTTCCGGTAACCAAATAATCCATTCCAAGCAATTTCCAGTCACTAAAAATTAACTCATCATCAATAATTTTTAAGGGTAATAATAATTCTTCATCAAGAATTGAAAATTCTCCAGTACGAATTAAGTCATTTCGCATAATATTATTAAGCTGCTTTGAAAGTCTTGTATTACCTTCAAAAGGAATCATTGCTACTTTGTAAGGATCTTCGGAGCCCTTTGTAATTTCTAAAAAAAGCTCTCCATGGGCAAAAGTTGGAACAAGTAATAATAAAACGAAAACTAAATTTTTTTTCATGTTGGGTTAAAGCTTATTGCAATGATTTGAAATTCTCTTTCATACAAATTTTTCGGAATCGAATTAAAAAAACTAAAAGTCTCTACTCTCCTTACAGCCTGAAGAGCAGAATTGTCGAATCGAATATTGCCACTACTTTTAATAAGCTCTACATCTATAATTCTCCCAGAAGAACGAATTTTCAACCTCAAATTTGCAACTAGATCCTTGGGAATATTTCTAGGTTTCATCCAGGCACTCTCAATGGTGGAAATAATTTTTTGAGCATATATTGAGATTTCTTGCCTCTCTCTATCCATTTCAATTTCACTTTCTTCTGATAAAAGATTAGCTATGCTAGATTCAATCAAGGTATTGCTTTGTGGACTTTGAATTGCATCAGCATCTTTGGAATAAACTGTATCTTTGGGAGATTGCTCCATTGGAGTTGCTATTGCCTTAGTGGCAGTTGGGATTTGTTTTTTTATATCTTGAGATGGCAGGTCAAACTTCAGCTCTATTTGAAGAGGCTTCGAGATTAACAGAGTTTGCGATGTATTAGAGTTAAAAGTTCCATAAATATACAAAAATAGAAAAGCGTGAATGCAAAAAGAATATAGCGATGCTTGCAGATATCTATAATTAGCTATCATAGCCTGAAGTAATAATGCCTATCTTTTGAATTCCCAAGCTTTGGATGCTTGCCATGCCTTTAGCGACATAATCAAAAGGAACTTTAGCATCACTTTTAAAAACAATTTCAATGTCTGGATTTGCTTGATAAATAATCTTAGCTTTAT
>CACJSU010000023.1 GCA_902596165.1 uncultured SAR86 cluster bacterium
GGGTGCTTTTAACCTTTAAAAGAATTATGGCGCCCATGATAAACAGTGCTGCAATTGGTATCAAGCCATATCTTGTATCTTGAAAGAAAGTTACAAAAATTGCTACTAAGGCTGGTCCCATAAACGCTCCAGCACGCCCAAACATATTATAAAATCCAAAATATTCACCGGATTCATTTTGAGGTATTAGAGTTGCATAATAGCTTCTAGAGATTGATTGAATGCCGCCTTGAATAGCTCCTACCATGGAAGCAAGAATGTAGAACTCAATAGCATTTGAAAGCAATGCTGAGTATGCAATGACAATCAAATAAAGGAGAATTGTGAAGAGCAAAGTATTCTTATCACCAAACTTATAAGCACACTTTGACCATAATAAAGTCGTAGGAAATGCAACAAATTGGACTAATATCAAAGCTATAATCACATCGCTACTAGGCAAGCCTAGATTGAGAGCAAAATCTGCAGCCATAGCCATTATGGTATGAACGCCATCAATGTATAAGAAAAACGCTAATAAAAAAATGAATACATTTT
This sequence comes from uncultured SAR86 cluster bacterium, assembly GCA_902596165.1. GTDB lineage: Bacteria > Pseudomonadota > Gammaproteobacteria > Magnimaribacterales > D2472 > D2472. The sequence goes on from CACJSU010000023.1 coordinate 538, forward strand.
TCTTAGAGGAGACCGTTTTTAATGTTGCAAAAACTTTTAAATATGCAAGCTTAATATGTGATCCAGGCAAGCTAATACCGTTATCATGAATTTTCAGTAAAATTGGAATTATAAATAATGTCCACCACACAGACACACTTAAAAAAGACCAACGCACTGCATCCGCAACGCTTGAAAGGCCAAAAAACTCTGGTTTGATTGTCATTGCTGCATTTATCAAAAATAAAAAACCGCCCCCTAAATAACCAAAGGCAAAGCCATAACTGGATATCTTTGCCACATTTGATTCATCTGAAACTTGAACCAACATTTTGTCATACAAAGTATTGCCTGCTGCAAAACAATAATTGGCAATACCAAAAAATACTAATGCCTGCAGCCAAGATCCTGCTGGAATAAAGAATAAAATTGCAACACAAATAATAGAAATTGCACCAAAACCGGTAAAGAGTATTTTTGTTGTTCTAGAAACATCTGTTAGAGCTCCAATAAAAGGGGAAGTAAATAAGAGCACTAGATTTGAAATAGTTAACCCCCATCCAAGATATGCGGTTTTAACTTCTGCTTGAAGGTCTGAAGCCCAAAAATCATTAAAAAAGATTGGAAAAAAAGCAGCTAATACTGTAGTAGCAAAAGCTGAATTACCACCATCGTATAGAATCCATGCTTTTGCTTCAGCGGAAAATTTATTTTTGCTCATACCAATGTTGGTTTTTAACTAGAGTTTTTGAAATAAGCCCTCGATAAAGTAAACAATTTAAATGGCCTAAAGATTCGCCAGTTGCCATAATAAAATTTGTGTCGTCTATCTCTCTTTTGAATAGAACATCAAAAACATCCACTGCTCTCTTTGGGGTGCTTAAAACATCATGCAGTTTTTCCAGTGATTGTTCATGATGCTTAATAAGCGCATTTAATCTTTTATGCGCTCCAATAAATGGTCTTCCGTGAGCAGGCAAAACCAACACATCTTCAGGCAATCTATCAATAAGCTTATGACATGAAGAGATCCAATCCTCTACAGGATTAGCGGCAGGCTCTGTAGGAAAAGTACCAACATGAGAGCTGATTGTGGGAAGTAGTTGATCGCCACTTATGAACATATTTAATTCCTTAGAAAAGAAACAAAGGTGCTCCATCGTATGACCTCGACCCTCTATGGCAATCCAATCAATGCCATTTATTTGAATGATGTCATCCTCTTTTAATCGATTGTATGATTGAGGTAAGGGGTGAATAATAGAGCCAAAAAAACCAAATCTCTCGGTAAAAGCTTTAATCTGCTCCTCTGTCATTCCAGCTTGAGTATAAAAATCTATGGCTTCATGTGGAACATTATCACCAGTATCTGCAGAAAGCATACGACACTGAAGATAATCCGTTCTACTCATACTAAATGTGGTGTTATAGTTCTTCACAAACCAGCCAGCCATACCAATATGATCTGGGTGCATGTGTGTCACAACAACGTCCTTTATTGAAAGTTTCTCAGAATCAATTAAATCAATCCAAGCCTTTTTAGTATCATCAAGATGCATGCCTGTATCAACTATAGTTAAGTTATCTTGCGTGCCTAGACCCCAAAGGTTTATGTGATTTAAAGACATAGGAAGAGGCATTCTGATCCACCGAACATGCTCATTTATTGCATGCATGGTTCCAGATTTTGGAACTACTTCAAGTGGAAATATTAATCTTGTTTCTGAATTCATTATTGATTATGGAAATATTTGGTGGTTATACTGAACGAATGAATGATGATGCGCAAACAATAAGAAACTTAGGACTTTTTGTTTTAGGCATAGGTGTGTTAGTTTTTGTACTTGGCATTGTAGCTTATTTAATTATTTAACCCTTAACTTTCCAGGCTTTGAATCCCGACGTAAAGCCTTCAAAAATGAATTAGCTTCAACAGGCTTAGCCACGTCATTGTCACGAATATAATCAGCACTCCAAAACTCTTTCCAAGAAGGAAATAAATCATGAAAATATCCCTCATAATTTTCCTGACCTGGCCAACGCATTTTTTGATCGCCAAGAGGAGGCTTATTTAGATCGGTTGCATACCAATACATCGGTAATCTTTTTTTAAAAAGCCATCTTCCATCTACTCTGTTGTAGGTATCCCAATACAACATTTGCATAA
>CACJSU010000024.1 GCA_902596165.1 uncultured SAR86 cluster bacterium
GTGCAAAACCTACAAGATGAAATTTGGTCATCATGGTGCTAACCATCCTGTGCAAGATCTCTCAAGTAAAGTAGTTTATATAACCAGTCAAAATCATGGCTTTGCAGTTGATTTATCTAGCCTGCCGGAAAATATTGAACCTACTCACATCTCGTTATTTGACCAAAGCTTGCAAGGAATTGCTTTTAAGGATAAGCCAGCATTTAGTTTTCAAGGGCATCCAGAGGCCAGTCCTGGGCCTCATGAGCTGGAAGAGCTATTTACAAAATTTAATTTAATGATCGAGAATAATGCCAAAAAGAACTGACATCAAATCTGTTTTGATTATTGGCGCTGGACCAATAATTATAGGTCAAGCTTGTGAATTTGATTATTCGGGCGCTCAAGCATGTAAAGCCCTTAAGGCAGAAGGTTTTCGGGTCATCTTAGTCAATTCTAATCCTGCAACAATTATGACTGATCCCTTGCTAGCGGATGCTACATATATAGAACCAATTCATTGGCAATCAATTGAAAAAATCATAGCAAAGGAGCGTCCAAATGCATTGCTACCAACTATGGGAGGGCAAACTGGATTAAATACAGCTTTGACATTGGCAAAAGAAGGAGTTTTAAAAAAATATAATGTTGAGCTAATTGGCGCATCAAGAGAGGCTATAGATAAAGCAGAAGACAGAGAGCTCTTTGATAAAACGATGAAAGGCATTGGAATTGAGACGCCAAGATCTGGAATAGCTCACTCAATGGAGGAGGCTCTAGCAGTTCAAAAGGGACTTGGATTTCCTTGCATTATTCGTCCCTCTTTTACGTTAGGTGGTTCTGGAGGTGGGGTCGCATATAACATTGAGGAATTTAGGCAAATTTGTGAAAAAGGGCTAGATCTTTCTCCAACAACAGAGTTATTAATTGATGAATCTCTGCTTGGTTGGAAGGAATATGAGCTAGAGGTTGTAAGAGACAAAAATGATAATTGCATCATTATATGTTCGATTGAAAATCTTGATCCAATGGGTGTGCATACTGGCGACTCAATTACAGTTGCTCCAGCACAGACATTAACAGATAAGGAATATCAGATTTTACGAGATCAATCATTCAAAATTCTAAGAGAAATTGGAGTTGAAACTGGAGGAAGTAATGTTCAATTTGGTATCAACCCTGAAAATGGAAGAGTAGTTGTTATTGAAATGAATCCTAGGGTGAGTCGTTCATCTGCCTTGGCTTCAAAAGCAACTGGTTTTCCAATTGCCAAAGTTGCTGCATTGTTATCTGTTGGATTTACCTTAGATGAATTGCAAAATGACATTACCAATGGGTTAACACCTGCATCATTTGAACCATCCATTGATTATATAGTCACAAAGATTCCAAAGTTTGCTTTTGAGAAATTTCCTCAGGCTGATGATCGACTCACAACTCAAATGAAATCTGTTGGTGAAGTAATGGGTATCGGAAGGACTTTTCAAGAATCTCTTCAAAAAGCCCTTCAAAGTCTTGAGGAAGACTTGCATGGATTTGAAAGCATCTTAGACAACTTCTCAAATCAAAATGAAACCCTTCGCTATGAGTTAACTTTTCCTGGTCCTAGAAGAATTTTATATATTGCAGAGGCTATAAGACTGGGGTGGGATGCAGATAAAATAAATCAATTAACCGGAATGGACTTTTGGTTTCTACATCAAATAATCGATTTACTTGATGAGGAAAATATCCTTCAGGATACGAAACTTAAGGAAATAGGTTTTGATAAAATGCTTAACCTCAAACAGAAAGGCTTTGCTGACCAGAGAATTGCCGATTTAACTAGCTCAACCTCCCAAGAGGTAAGAAATTTAAGAAAAAAACTAGGGGTCATTCCATCCTTTAAGAGGGTTGATACTTGTGCCGCTGAATTTGCCACCGAAACAGCATACATGTATTCGGCTTACGAAGGAGAGTGTGAATCTCTTCCTACCAGCAACAAAAAAGTTATTGTCTTAGGTAGTGGTCCCAATAGGATCGGACAAGGCATAGAGTTTGATTATTGTTGTGTTCATGCCTCATTCGCACTACAAGAAGAGGGTTATGAATCTATTATGATTAATTGTAATCCTGAAACTGTTTCTACAGATTACGACACATCCAATAGACTATATTTTGAGCCAATTACAGAAGAAAAAGTTTTAGACATTATTGATTTAGAAAAACCCGAGGGAGTGATTATTCAATTTGGCGGGCAGACACCTCTAAAGCTTTCTGAAGTCTTACTATCAAATAATGTAAAAATTCTTGGTACCGATGTAGATGCTATTGATAGGTCAGAGGATAGAGAGAGATTTCAATCCCTTGCTCATCAATTAAATCTCAAGCAACCTCCTAACAATACGGTAAAAAATCTTCAAGAAGCTATTAAAGCATCTCAAGAAATTGGCTTCCCAATTGTAGTAAGACCTTCATATGTTCTCGGGGGTAGGGCCATGGAACTTGTTCACACTGAGGCCGAACTTGAGAAGTATTTAAAAGAAGCTGTTGAAGTTTCAGATCAAAAACCAATTCTGCTGGATGGCTATTTGACTGATGCAATTGAAGTCGATGTAGATGTTATTTCAGATGGAAAAGAGATTGAGATTGGCGGTATTTTACAGCACATCGAACAGGCTGGAATTCATTCAGGTGACTCAGCATGCTCGTTGCCACC
>CACJSU010000025.1 GCA_902596165.1 uncultured SAR86 cluster bacterium
GAGATATTTATCATCTAGCGAGTATTTATAATCTATCTCAGACATCAATCAGCCTGCATTAATTCAATTAAATTTCCATCTGGGTCTTCAATCAAACCTATTACAACTCCTGGACGTATAGAAGTACCAGAATTTATTATATTGATATTGCTTTTAGAGCACTCATTAATTACTTCATCTAAATTACTTAAATTTATAGTTATATATCTAATTCCATTTGAAGTTGAAAAATCACCAACTGGATTTTCATTATCAGGCTCATTTTCAAGAACAAGAATTTTTATATATCCAGATCCATAATTTAATTTATTAACTATCCCAAGACCTGGAAATGGAATTTCAATCTCCTTTTCAAACCCTAAAATATTTTCATAAAAATTAAGCATAAGGTCTCTATTGGTAGTTACTAATCCAATATCGATAGTCTTTGATGTAAATTTAATTTTTCCCATCGTCTGCTTTCTCTTCAATTTCAGCGCTAACTTCAGCTATCGAATCCATGATTCCATGATGTCCCCAAATATCCCCTTCGACAAATTGTTTGGGTATCCATTGATCGTCATCATGAATATTTAAGGTGTCTGCACCGATCTCTATATCCCAACCATTAGGCCCTTTGATATAGACGCTAGTTGTTAAATCATTAATGTGTTTTCCTAAAGTTGAACTTATTGGTATGTTTGCAGCGTTTATTCTATCTAAAGCCTTTCCAACACTATCAATAGAATCTACCTGAAACATTATGTGATGCATTCCATTTGCTTCACCAAATTTTGATAGAGCCATACTGTGATGTCTTGGATTGCAACGCATAAACCAGGCACCATCACCACCTTCAAAGCTTATGTAATCTGTTAGTTTGAAGCCCAGTATTTTTGTATAAAAATCATATGTTTGCTCCCTGTTAGCAGCAAGAATCATTAAGTGACCTAAGCCTAGATGACCAGCAACGAACGTTTGGTTTGGAATAGGCGATTGAAATTTATAGTCTAAAGTAGGCTCATAATATATTTCAACTGGATTTCCTGATGGATCACTTAATTTAATTAATCCACCCACTCCTCTAGCTTTTGCATCATCTTCAGAGCCGTCAAGCACATCGATCTTATTTTCGAGTAAGTGTTTTTTTGCTTCTTCAAGTTTAGAAACGTTATCAACCTCAAAACCTATGTACAATATTCCATGATTTTCATCATCTTGATGAATTCCAAGTCTCCATTGATAATCGTCAAGCTTTAAATAGACTGAACCATCTTCAGATATGCCCTTGCCACCACTAGCGATTTTGAAATTAGGATCTTGAGGAAATCCCCAACTTTCTCCTGGTACAGCTCTTGCAGGCATCATTCCTAAAATTTCCGTTCCAAATTTCAACCACTCCAGTGGATTTTTTGCACCAAAGCCAATATAGCCTAATGATTTAATTTCCATGATGTAACTCCCAAAAAATTTATGTTTTTTTTAATGTTTTTAATAAATTTCTTTCATTATTTATAGCATTTTGTACTTCTTCTTCCAAATTAGGCTGAAATGCTGTTTTTGCTGCAATTAAAGCATTTATTTTAGTCTCATCAAAAGAAGCAGAAATAGTAGATACGGTTTCTCCCAATAAATCATTTTCAACAACTTGGTTAACTAATCCAATATCCTTTGCTTCAGCAGCAGATAATTTAGCGTTAGTTAATATTATTTCTTTAGCTTTATTTTTACCTACTAGTAAAGGTAAATAATAAGTACTAGCTAAACCAGGCAAAATACCAAGCTTGATAAATGGAAATGATATAGATGAGTTAATTGTGGCAACCCTGATATCGAAAGGCAGAACCATAGTTATTCCTATACCTACACATGAACCGTGAAGCCCAGCTATTAATACTTTTTTAGATTGCGACAGTTCTAATACAAAAGATTTTATAAACTCATCCTCGCCGATTTTTAAACCAGTTTTACTGAGCTTATTTCCAATTAAATATTCTTTATCAGCTCCGGCGCAAAAAGATTTACCGTTACCAAAAATACTGATAACTTTGATAGTGTTATCAGCATTTACTTTTCTGAATGCATGGATTATTTCATCACCCATATCAGGCGTATAAGCATTAAGTTTCTCTGGCCTATCCAGATAAATCTTTGCTAAAGAATTTTCAATTATTAATTTAATATTCTCGTAATTATTCATTATTTTTATAAGGTGCCCAATTAGGAGATCTTTTTTCAATAAAAGAGTTTGTTCCTTCTTTAAAGTCTGCGTGAGTTTGCTGTTCTGTGATTAAGTCCCATGCATTATTCAGAGCTTGTGTAAGACCAGTTTCAGTAGAATCCCAAATAGCTTTTTTAGTTTTAGCTAATGCTGATGGTGAATGAATCTTAATTTTATTCGCTATTTCAATCGCCCTATTCATTAAGTTACTTTCTTTGACTATTTCACTTATCAAGCCTATATTTTTCGCTTCAATTGCATCAACTCTCTCAGACCCTCCCATTAG
>CACJSU010000026.1 GCA_902596165.1 uncultured SAR86 cluster bacterium
AATCCATTATTGCCAAATATTTCATACACAAATGGAGAGCTATCTTCACTCAAGGCGGGTTGGAGCCACGATGCTTTATGTAGGATTCGATATTCTTTTCTTCGATCAAGGCGTCGATAAATGTTATTGAGCTGAATAAGGTTTTGTTGCTTCTCATACCATTTAGTCTCATCTATTTTCTTTAATGATGGTGGGGGATCAGAGTCTTCCTTTGTTTGGTCATCTATCATTTGATCGATTGTTTTCTGATCTACTATAAAGTCAGGATGATCCTGATTAAAAGATTGAGAAATCATCTCTTCATTAATAACAATTTTAGGTTTTTCTAGTAATGCTATAGTCTTGAAGTTTATTAGGTTTAAATTTTTTTGCTCAAGCTTTTCATTGCCAATGATTTCAAGCTGCTCAAAAACAATTACCTCGATCATATATTCTTCATCATTCTCGCTGTAAACAAAAAAGCTCAAGCTAAACATAAATAAAGTTGCAAGCAATTTAAATGAGTTCATTCAGGAGTCCAGCAACAGCATTTCTTTTGTTATTTGTTTCAGAAACATCAAGAGTTATTTTATTTTCTTTATCAAGTTTTATCTTAGCTGATCCAGCTTGAATCAATCCAATTAATTTTTTATAAACTTTATCAGTTAAATTATCATTAAATGTAATCATTGCATTTTCTAGATTCGAATATATTTTTTTAATTCCCACCTTATTTGCAAGTATTCTCAGCTTTGAACTTTCAATCAGATTTAATAAATCTTCATTGGGTTTGCCACATCTATCTTTGAGTGCTTCAAGTATTTTGTTAATTTCTTCATTGCTTCTTGCATCATTTAAAGATCTGTAAATTTTTAATCTTTCATTTGCAACCGGCAAATAGGAATCAGGAATTAAGGCTCGATCATTAAAGTTAATTTCAGTATCTGATATCTTCTCCTGTTCATGACCCTTGAGATCATTGACTGCGTTTTTTAGCATTGAGAGATACATGCTGAGGCCAATAGCTTCTATATGACCGCTTTGTTTGACACCCAGAAAATCTCCGGCGCCTCTAATTTCCAAATCCTCTTGAGCAATAAAGTAGCCAGATCCAAGATCTGAATATTTAACCAATGAATCTAGTTTTGCTTTAGGTGCTTTTTTCAGGTCTGGGGTTGGAATTAATAAATAACAGTATGCTTGTCGCATAGATCTTCCAACTCGACCTCTTAATTGATGTAACTGTGATAGACCAAAATTATGTGCATCAATAACAATTATTGTATTTGCATTCGGAATATCTAATCCCATTTCAACTATTGTTGTGCAAATAAGAATATCTATTGAATTAGAGTTAAAACCATTCATTGTATTTGTAATGTCTTTTTTGGATAATTTTCCGTGAGCAACATCAATATTTGCGTTTGGTACTAAATTTTGAATTTGAGTCTTCAAACCCTCCATTTTTGAAATATCGTTTTGTACCAAAAATACTTGCCCCCCTCGGGCAAGCTCTCTATCAATTGCATTCTTAATAATTTGCTGATTCTGTGTATTTAAAAAAGTTTTTACACTCAGTCTTTCTAAAGGAGGCGTATATAAATATGAGAAGTCTTTTAATCCAGAATATACAAGATTTAATGTTCTGGGTATTGGTGTAGCTGACATATATAAAATATGCGTTGTTGACTGCCTTGATTTAATTATTTCTTTTTGCTTTGTTCCAAAACGATGCTCTTCATCAATGATTAACAGGCCTAGATTTTTAAGAGATAAATCATGATTTAACAATGCATGAGTACCAATCAAAATATCTATTTTTCCGCGTTTAAAATCATCATATATTTTTAATTTATTTTTTGATGAGGTATGCCTTGTTAATAGTTCTATATTTACAGGAAAATTAACAAACCTTTTTGTGAAGCTTTCTAAATGTTGTTTGGCTAAAACAGTGCTAGGCGCAAGAACCATTGCTTGTTTTTTTGCATGAACTGCAACAAATGCACCCCGCATTGCAACTTCAGTTTTTCCAAAACCAACATCTCCACATATAACTCTATTCATAGGTTTAATTAGAGCCATATCTTTTAAAATATCCCTAATACAATTCACTTGATCTGACGTTAGAACATATGGAAAGTCTTTATCAAATTCTTGATAAGACTTTTCTTCGCAGATTAGCTGATGTGAAGTTGCTACTGAACGTCTAGATTCAATATCAAGTAACTCCGCAGCATGATCTCGAGCCTTAATTTTTGCTTTATCTTTT